>CAZZPE010000040.1:0-25419 GCA_964655855.1 uncultured Bifidobacteriaceae bacterium | reverse complement strand
GGCGCGGTCACGGTCAACAGCGGCGGCACGTTGTCAGCCGGAACCGTCGCCATCGGCACGCTCACCATCAACAACAGCCTCGCGCTGGCGGGAAATATTCTGGTCAAAATCAACAAATCGCAGTCGCCGTCCAATGACCTGGTGACGGTCAGCGGCGCGCTGAACAATTCCGGCACCGGCGTTTTGACGCTCACCAATCTCGGCCCGGCCTGCGCCGCGGGCGACTCGTTCAAGGTGTTCAGCAAGGCGCTGGCCAGCGGCGGGATGCTCACGCTCAATCCAGCCACGCCGGGATATGGGCTGCGCTGGGTCAACAATCTGGCGGTCAACGGCACTTTGAACGTGGTCGCCGTGGCCACGACGTCCGTCAGCCTTGCGCCGAACTTCAGCATCAGCAATCTCACGTTGTCCTGGCTGCCGGACCACACCGGCTGGCGGTTGCAGGCACAGACCAATCTGTCCGGCGGCGGCCTCGGCACCAACTGGGCGGACGTTTGCGGCTCCACCGGCACCAACCAGTGCATCATGCCGCTCAACCCGGAGAATGGTTCCGTTTTTTTCCGTTTGATTTATCCGTAACTTATCGAAACACAAAAACAGAAAGGCAATTATATGCGCATTAAAAAAGGTCCGTTGCTCGTTTGTGGAAAGACCGGCCGCGTGGTCGGGCTGAACCGCCAGTCCCGCTGGTTCCGATGGCTGTTTCCAATCATCGGGCTGGCCGCGCTGATCTGGTATCTGGTGCGGGTCATTCCCAAGCCTTCCCGTGCCGCCTATCCGTGCCAGCAGGTCGGCGCGCCGGTTGCCCTTGGAGGCATTTTTTATTTCTTGAGCCTGATCGGCGCGGTTTCCGCATATCGCCACGCCAAAAAGTTTATCCGGCAAAACCGCTACGTTTTTGGAGGCGCCTGCCTGGTTGCCGCGCTGGTCTGCGCGGTCGCGGTGATCCGGCAGAACGAAGCCATCGCGCGCGCGGAGAGCACCGGAACGTTCACTCCGTCCATGGGACCGAATCAACCCGTGGGAACGGCGCGGGGGATTTTTCCCGGCCGGGTTGCATGGAGCTATGACTTGAGCGCCTGCAATTGGGATGGCACATCGAAGTATTGGTGGTCCAGCCAGTTTAATGACCAGACAAAGATCACGCGGATCCTGAACAATGTCATTTGTTCCGTGGCGGGCCAGACGGCGGTCAGCAACGCCTGGGATGTCTTGTTCCGATTCAAAAATGGCGGAACCCCGTATGCCAAAGGCGAGAAGATCGCCATCAAGCTCAACCTGAACAATGGCGGGAAGTCCAACAGGATTGACGCCTCGCCACAGTCGGTTTACGCGCTGCTTGACGGTCTGGTCAATCAGTTTGGGGCGGGCCAGACGGACATCACCCTTTGCGATCCGGCCAGGGAGGGCCAGTGTTCGGCGGTTTCAAATTATTGCCACGCGGCGTTTCCGGATGTCAATTACGACAGCAACCTGGGCGGCTTCACTTCCAATGCCTTTGCCTATTCCGTCGCCGGCCCGACCGAAACCTCCATGTCCACCACCATCGTCAATGCCAAATATCTCATCACGATGGCGGTCCTGAAGCGGCATTGCACGCCGGCCGACACCTATCACGACGGGACGGACAAAACGGATTATGGCAACGCCTCGGTCACGATGATTTTCAAGAGCTGCTGGGGAATCATCGGGAAGAATCGCTCCAGCGAACATCCGCTGCTCCATGACTGGGCTTATCCGCTGGCGAGCTACGATCTGCTCGTTGATATGTATGGGAGCAAGAACGTTGACGGGAAGACGGTGCTGAACATCGTTGACGGCCTTTATTCCGGCGACCGGTGGAACAGCGAACCGCACAAATGGCAGATGGCTCCGTTCAACGGCCACTGGCCCTCAAGCTTCTTCGCCTCGCAGGATCCGGTCGCCATCGAATCGGTGGGGCTGGATTTCTTGAGGTCGGAAATGCCGCTGATTAAAAACGCCGATCGCCACCTCTACGAAGCGGCGCTGGCCGACAACCCGCCCTCCGGAACGGTTTACAAACCAGACGGGGTTCGCCTGCAGAGCCTGGGAGTGCATGAATACTGGAACAACTCCACCGACAAAAAATACAGCCGCAACCTCGGCACCGGCAAAGGCATTGAACTGGTCACCATCCCGCCGGCGTCGTGACTCTGCCATCTCGTGCCAATGCGCCGTGTGTGGCGGAGCTTGAACGTCGATGACATGAATTATCTTGCCCCAGTTTCGGCAAGTTGCATAATACGCCCCGTTTGACGAATGACGGTGAAGATTTCCGCCAACGCTGCGGAATTCACCTGCACGCGGACGGGCTGTTTCCGTGCCGTTCATGTTGCAGCGTGAAAAATGCAGGCCGAAAAATCCGTCATTAGTCAGCAGGCTGGGGTCGTAGCTCAGTTGGTAGAGCGTCTCGTTCGCAATGAGAAGGTCAGGGGTTCGACTCCCCTCGGCTCCACCAGCCTTCGCCAAGAGCGCAGCGGCAAACGAAGGCTGCCGCGCTAAAGCAACGTGAAACGGGCCGGAACCCGGCTCCATTTCAAGCCACGGCCCGGCAGGCCGGAAAACAAAATTCCTCACACCATGAAATCACCGCTCAAAAATAAATGGGTTCTCATCACCGGCGCATCGTCCGGTTTCGGCATGGCGGCGGCAAAGGCGTTTGGCGCGCAAGGCGCAAACCTCCTGCTCGGCGCGCGGCGCGTTGACCGGTTGAAACGTGCCGCGGTGGAATCAAAAAGAGCCGGGGCGGGACAGGCGCATTTTCACTTTCTCGATGTCGCGAAAACGGCGAGCGTCGAAGAATTCATCTCCTTCGCGCGCGGAAAAATCGGCGGCGCTCCGCTGCACGTTCTCGTCAACAACGCCGGCGGCGCGCACGGTCTGGAAACCGTCGCCCGCGGCAAGGACGCGGACTGGGAGGCGATGATCCAGTCGAACGTGCTCGGCATTTTGCGGGTGACTCGCGCGGCGCTGCCGCTCATGGCGCGCGACGCCGGCGCGAGCATCATCAACATCGGCTCGGTCGCCGGCCACACGGCTTACGAAGGCGGCGCGGTTTATTGCGCGGCGAAGGCGGGCGAACTGCAAATCACCCGCGCGCTGCGGATGGAACTGTTCGGCACGGGCATCCGCGTCGGCACGGTGGATCCGGGCCTGGCGGAAACGGAATTCTCGCTGGTGCGATTCAAGGGCGACACGACCGCCGCCAAAAAAGTCTACGAGGGCATGAAGCCGCTGGCTGCGGAGGACATCGCGGAAATTCTGGTCTGGATCGCCAGCCGCCCGCCGCACGTCAACATTGACGAACTGATCGTGAAGCCGGTGGACCAGGCGGCGGTCGGAAAAGTTTTCAGGCGTGTGAATCGTTGAATCGTCACTTTGTTGCATCGTGAACCGGCGTTGCGCTGCTGGCGCAACGATTCAACGACTCACGATTTGACGGATCAAATCCCCTTGTTCGCGCGCCACAGCAGCACCACGCCGACGGCCTGGAAAATGAAATTCGGCAGCCAGAAAATCAGGTGCGGCGCAAACTCCGGCCGCGCGGCCAGCGATTCGCCGAGGATGTCGAAGCTGTAGTAAACCAGCACCAGCCCGAGCGCGATGGCGATGCCGATGTTCGTCTCGCGCCGGTGCATGCGGATGCCGAGTGGAATGCCGACGAGCGCGAAGCCGAAGCACGCGAAGGAAAACGCGACCTGCCGGTTCATCTCGGCGCGGGTCTGCTCGATCAGCTTCTCCGCCTCGTGAAACTGGGCGCGCAATTCCGACGACGAAGTGTCCGCATTCACCGGGAAATCGAGCCGCTCCAGATCGCGCGCCTTGGCCTGCAACTGCCAGAACGTCATGTCGTTGATTTTGACCTCGCCCGGGCCGGCGGCGGTGTTGGTCGGGTAAAGATTCACCGAAGTCCATTCATTGGCCGACATGGTTCCGCCGCGTTTCGACAGTCCGCGGGGTTCGATCAGGTGCAGGTAAATTTCCTTGTTCTTCAAATTCGACTCCAGCCGTCCCTGCGGGGCGTGAAGCCAGGTGGAGACGTTGGTTTCATTCTCGAGGACAAAAACCCGGACATCCTGCAGGTTGCCGCCGTCATTTGCGCCCACCAGGATGATGTAACCATGAAAGTCATAAATCGGCCGGCCGGCCGGCAGTTGGATGTTCAGCAGGTCGGCGCTAGCGCGTGAAATCAGATTTTTATAGGCCACGCGCGAACGCGGGCCGAGGTCCATGTTGAACCACGCGCTCACGCCGCAGCAAAACAGGCTCAACAGCAGCACCGGCGCGACCAGCGACAGGAGGCTGACGCCGCTGGCGCGCGCGGCGGTGAGTTCCTGGTCCGCACTGAAACGGCCGAACACCAGCAGCGTCGCCGTAAGCAGTCCCATCGGCAGCGCATAGACGCCCACGAATGGAATCAAAAGGCCGATGGCTTCGAGCACCGTTCCGATGTGCGCCTGGCCGTTGATGAGCAGCGTGAGGATTTCCTTGAGCACGGTGCCCAGCAGCAGCACAAACGTGAACACCGCCACGGTCAGCAGCAGCGCGGCGAGCACCTGGAACGTCAGATATCTGTGCAGCGTCCTCATTGAATTGATGATTTACGATTGATGATTGATGATTGCGCAGCTGCCGCGCGCTGTTGTCCAAATCGTAAATCGTAAATCGCGGATCGTAAATCACAAATCCCCATGTCGGTTCTGGCTTGATCACCGGCCCCGTTGGATTCCAATCTGGAGTGTGGCAGACACCATTCAACCGCCGGACGGCCCGCGAATCGTGCGAACGGCCGGACATTCCGGGATCAGGTCACGGGCCGGATCGCTTTTCGCGCTGCGGGCGGCGGACGTTCAACTCCATCGCATCTGCGATGATTTGAGCGGGATGCTCATTTTCCCGATGCTGGTTTTCGGCCCGTGGGCCTTTGGCACGACCGATCCGTGGTCCATCTGGGCCATGAACATTGCCGGCTGCGCGCTGGGAATTTTGCTGCTGGCAAAAATCTACATCCGCGGGGCAAAGGGCTACACGGCGCTGCGCTGGGAAAATTTTTCAATTCATTCCGCCACCAAAACCCGCCACCGGCATCCGCTGGCGCGTCTGTTAAACCGCAGCCTGGCCGGATTGACGCTGGCGGTTCTGGCCTTTTGCCTGGTGAGCGCCTGGAATGCGCGCGCCACCTACAATCCCGACACGCGGCTGTTTGAATACCACCGCTGCCTCGCGTGGCTGCCGCACAGCCTGGACGGCCACCGCAGTTGGCTCGCCTTCTGGACTTATCTGGGTCTGGCCGGCTCGTTTTGGGCCATCCGCGACTGGCTGCTGGGCATGACTCCGGACGAGGAACGCGCCGTTCGCGGCGGCGAGGAGGATTCCGCCGGGCCGTCGCGCCTGCTGCCGGGCCGGCTGCGGCAATTGCTCTGGGTGCTGTGCCTCAACGGCGCGCTGCTGGGCGTGGAATGCATCGTCCAGCGCGCCAGCGGTTCGAGCAAACTGCTGTTTCTGGTGCAGCCGCTGTCGAATCCGCAAGGCGAAGATCAGTTCGGGCCGTATCATTATCGTTCCAACGCCGCGCAATACTTCAACCTGCTCTGGCCGGTGTGCCTCGGTTTTTGGTGGACGCTGCAACGCATCGGCGGGCGATCCCGCAATCATGTCTTGCTGCTGTGCGCCGCGATCATGGCAGCCTGTCCTATCATTTCCACCAGCCGCGAAGGCGCGCTGGTGGCGGTGGGCATTCTTGTCTTGGCGGTGATCTGGCTTTCGGCGGCAAATTTTTTTGCGTTCCGCCAACTGGGCGGGCGGCGGACACGCCGGGGCGCGGCTGCGATGTTGTGGCTGTTTGTCGTTCTGGTGCTGGCACTGGGCTGGTATTTCGGCTGGGGTTCGCTGGAGCCGCGCATGGAACAAATCGGCGCGGGCTACCAGAATCGCCAGCTGATGTATGACGCCGCGAGGCCGATGGCCGCCGATTATCCCATCTTCGGCACCGGGCCGGGAACGTTCGGGTCAGTTTTCCAGCTCTACCTCATTTCCAGTTCGACCTACTGGCCGGAACAGTTGCACAACGACTGGCTCGAAACCCGCATCACGTTTGGATGGGTGGGAATGACGCTGCTGCTCGCGGCGCTGGCGTGCGTGTTTTTGCGCTGGTTCGCGCCGGGCGGCATCCGCGGCGGCCGGCGGTTTGTCGTTCTAGTCTGGCTGGCACTGGCGGGATGCCTGGTCGGGGCGCTCTTTGATTTTCCGTTCCAGATACACTCCGTCCTTTTTCTTTTTCTGGTGCTCTGCGCGGCGCTTTTCAGCCTGAGCCGCCGGTCGGGGTCTTCACGGCATTGAACCGCCGGAAAAAATCGCCGCGCGCTCGTCGTCCTCTTTGAGGAGAAAATGCCGCGGCAGTTCAATCGTGGTCTGCCGTCCCAGAAATTCCATCAGCACCGCGATGCGTTCGCGGCCCGGCGTGACGCGCGTGACGACGGCGCGCAGGCCGCGCATCGCGCCCTCGGTGATTTCAACCTCGTCGCCGGGGGTGAAATTTTCCGGCAGGGTGCGCAGTTCATCCGCGCCGATGGCCTGCTGCAGTTCGCGGATGACTTCCTCGGGAATGGCGGGCCAGCGTTCACCGAAATGAACCACGCCGCGCACGCCGCGGGAGTGTTGCACCAGGCGCAGCGATGACTGCCAGTCAAACCGCGCAAACAGATAGCCGGGAAACAGCGCCTCCGTCGCCCAGACCGTTCCCTGCCGCGTGGCGCGTTTGAACCGGATGCGCGGCAGGAAAACCTCGACCATGGTGTTTTGCCGGAGATGCGCCGCCGCGATGTGCTCGTGCTTGGGCTGCGACTTGAGGCAGAACCACAAGACGCCGCCGCCGGGTTGGGGCGGAGGCGTCGGAGTTTCGTTTTCGGCCACAATCATTTTCTGAAACAGGACCCGGCCGTGTGGCTGACTCACTTGGCCGGTTTGTCCGGCCTGGCCGGTTCGGTTTTGTAATAATCCCGGTAGCGGTAGTAGGAGTAATAATCGCTGCTGGTGGCGCGCACGGAATTGAACACCAGGCCGAGCACGCGCGATTTGCGCTGGTAGAGCATGTCGAGCGCCGCGCGCGCCACCCGGGCCGAGGTGTATTCGGCGCGGATCACAAAAATCACGCCGTCCACGCGCGGCGCCAGGCTCGTCACGTCGTCCGCCGCCATCACGGGCGCGGTGTCAATCAGGACATAGTCATATTCCTTGTTGGTTTCCAGAAGGAATTTTTCCATGACCGGGCCGATGAAAAATTCGCTGGAGCGCTGCGTGGTCGCGCCGCGTGGAAGCAACCGGAGATTGGCCACGGGCGTTTCCTTGACCAAGGAGCGCCAATCCAACCCCTGCAGCAGCACCTCGGACATTCCGGTCTCGGCTTCGATGTTGAAGCGCCCGGCCAGGTTGCCCTTGCGCAGGTCGGCGTCCACCAGCAGCACCCGCGCGCCGCCCATGGCGAGCGTGATGGCCAGGTTGGCCGCCGTGAGGGATTTGCCGTCGTTGGGCACGGAGCTGGTGATGAGCAGTGTGTGCGGGCGCGTGCCGGTCTGCGCCATGTAAAGCAGCGAGGAGCGGAGATTGCGATACGATTCGATGAACGGATGCCGCTGGTCGTCGGCCTGCACGAAGGGAAGGATGCCGCCGCGCGGCGGCTTGCGTTCGCGCGGAATCTGGCCGAGCACTTCCTCGTCAAACAGCTCCTCCAATTCCGTGAAGCTGTTCAGCCGGTCGTCCACCCGGTCCAACAGCAGCAGCATGACCACGCCCGCAACGAGGCCGATCACGCCCGCAAACATCATTCCTCTCTTGCCGAGCGCCTTGTCCGGATTTGCATCGCTTGCCGCTTCATAAATGGTGACGCTTTCCGGGTTGATGTCCTTGTTGACGTCGAGGGTTTCCAACGTGGCGAGCAGGGAATCGTAAAGGGATTGAATGCGGTCTGACTTGGCCTTCAAGCGGGCGTATTGGGCGCTCTTGCGGGACAGCTCAAGGTTTTCCACGCCCCACTGCTTGGTTTGATTGTCGAGGTTTGTGATTTGCAGCGCCATCGCGCTTTTTTTGGCGTCCAACTGCTCCACGCTCTGCTGCCGGTAGATGTCCAGCACCTGTCCCAGCCGCTCAATCTCACGGCTCAAGGCGATCATCTGCGGATGTTTCGGCTTGAGATACGCGGCATACCGGTCCTGATCGGCCTTCAACAGCAGGATTTGTTGTTTGACGGTCAAATAGTCCATGCCGACGGTGCTGGGGGAAAACAATCCGGACTGCTCGGCCAGGCCGGCGTTGACCAGCAGCCCGCCGGACTGCGATGCGCCGGCTTGCGCGCCGGCGCCACCCATGAGCGCGGGTGACTGATCCTGTTCGAGCAGGAGATTTTGATCGAGCGTCATGGACTGGAGCAAATCGTATTCGGAGCGGGCGGTTGCGGTTTGCTGGTAAAGGGCGACCAAGTAACTTCCCACGCCGCTGGCTTCCTGCAGTAGGGCGGCGTCGTTGGTGGCCAGGAACGACTGCAGCTCGTCATCGCACTTTTGCAGCTGCGGCTCCAGTCGCAGCATCTGGTCGGTCAGGCCGGCGATGGTGGTGGACGAGGTCCGCTCCGCCATTTCCTTTTTGAGATTGATGTATTCCTCCATGCAGGCCTGGAGATACGCCTTGGCGTAATCCGGGTTCCCGCAGGTGGCGCGCAGCACAAAAATGGTCGTGCGCGGCAGCACGTTGACGCTCAACACGACCGGCTGGGCCGAAAGCCCCGGGTTTTGGTTGGCCACGCGGTCGTGTGCGCGCTGCCGGACTTCCACACCCTGCATCAGGGCCGCCTGCGTGCCCACGAAATTGTTCAGATCCTCGGAGTAAAGCGATCCCTGCTGGATGTTGAGCCTCATGCTCACGATCATTGATCCTGATGAATACCATTCCGGCGGCTCATCCCGGATGTAGATGGCCATGCCCGCCAGCGCCAGGCCGACGCACAGGATCAGCACCCACCAGCGCCGCCGAAACAGGTTGCGATAGCGGTGCAGCCGGGAAAAAAAACGCGCCGTCCACGCCGTGCGGTCGTGCGTCACCAAACCTTGTTCTTCGTTCATGGCAGTTCGTTGGGAAATTCGATCAATGTGATGTTCAGAAGTTGAACAGCCGCGAGGGAACGATGATCAGGTCGCCCGGCTGCAATACGATGTCCTTTTCAGTCTTGCCATCGTTGAGTATTTGCCCCATGTCCAGATTGATGGTTTGCATCTGCTTCTTGCCGTCGGAGCCAACGGAGCTGCGGATGACTTTTACTTTTCCTTCATTGGCAAAATCCGCCAGACCGCCGGCGCGCATGATCGCCTGGCCGGCGGTCAGGTTTTCATTGACGAGTATGTCCAACGGGCCCTGGCTGTGCACCTGGCCCCAAATATAAATCCGCCCCAGAACCGGGCTGGCCACATTCATGGATATGACCACCGTGGCCTCCTTGTAGTAATCCTTTTCGAGCGCGGCCTTGATTTCCGCGGCAAGTTCCTTGCAGGTTTTGCCCACCGCCATCACCCGGCCAATGTATAGCACTTCGATTTCCCCCGAATCCTGCACGACAAGTGTTTTGGGCGTGTTTTGAGGATCCCAAACCTGGTCCTCCACGATCTGGAAACTCACGGTGTCTCCAACCCGCAGCTTGTAGGTGTCGTCCTGAACATAGCCGTTGAGCAGTCCCGGCGCGGAGGTTCGGACGCTGGCCCCGCCCTGCGGGAGAACGGCAGGCCCGGCGGCGGTGGCGCTGGCGGGGCTGGAAATGGCTGGAGCCGCGGGAATGGTGGACGGCATCGGGATGGGCGATGTTGCCGATTGAGCTGCGGCGGTGAATGTGGCGCAGACCGCAAGCAGTGAAAGCAATTTTCGCATGGCGTGTTGGAGTATTCAGAACTGATACGAAAAATTCAAGCTCACAATGTTGACCGTGTAGTTCAAAGTCGCCCGGCTGGAGCTTTCCCGGATGAGCTGATAGGCCAGATTGCCGGAGAGCTTTTTGGTGATGGCGCGACCGACATTGACGCCGACTCCATACTGGTCGTAGTCCGTGGTGCCGCCCAGGGAGTAAAGCTGGGATCCCCTTTCCCACCAGACGGGCGTGCTTAATTGATAGTTTTTGAAAATGTTCCAGCCCGTCTGCACGCGGGCGAAGTAATAATCAAAGGGCTGTCCAAAAGCGGATGAGTCCGTGCTCCGGCCGCCGGACAGGGAGTAATTGAACAACTGGTTGACCTGGTGCGAAAGGGAAAATTGAAAATAATAGTCCGCCGTGTTGTTCAGGTTGGTGAACGCCCCGGTGGCGGATGGCGCATAGACAGTGTAGCCCACGTCCAGCCTTCCGCTGATGTGTTCGCTGATTTGCGCCTGGCAAAAGACTCCGGCGTTCCACTGCGTGGCATCCGGCTGTGTGGATGTCGACTGGCTGCGGTCGTAGCTCATCAGCCCAACCCCGCCCTCCACACCCACGGTGACTTCGGGAAGCACATGCGCGCCGACACTGGCGAACCAGTTTTCCGATGAGTTGTCGGGCACCTGCTGGCCGGATCCCAGCGATATGTCATTGGCGTGATCATATCCAAGCTGGGCGATCAGCTTGTTCAAATCCCAGGTCGTGTTCACGCCGACCGTGTTTTCCAGCTGCGCGTAGTTTCCATTGCCGCCCGCCGTGGGATTTTGATAGGCGTTCTGCGTGACGGAAACGCGGTCGTGCAGGTTGATCTCGCAGTCGCCGACAAAAATATTGAAGGAAAGTCCAGAACCCGGATTCACATAAAACTGATCCATGTCAGAATGGGTCGCGTGGAAGGAATAACCGACGCCCAGCGAGGCATCCAAGCTGTTTTTCAGCGTGAGCGGCCAGTGCATCTGGGTGTTCAGATTGGGCCGGACAATAAGATCACCTTCGCGGTTGTGCGAGTCCAGGTTGATGTTATCGTCGTAATCAAATCCCAACCCAGAAGAAAAGCGCCAGGCGACCGGCCCCGAAAGCAGGTTGTAATAACCAATGGTGCTTGCCGCCTGCTGCTGGCTTTCCGCAGCCATGTCGCCGGCCAGGGACATCCGCAGAGCCTCCTGGCCGTGCGCCCGCCCCGCAAAAAACGACAGGCACACCACGGCAATCAATGCCGGAAACAGATTGCCTGGACAACACGGAATGGAGGCGCGCTTGATCACTGGACTTGTGGGAAATCAAAACTCATGCTGTCATTTTATATGGCACATTAGCGGGCGCATGATGCCGGTTGGCGGCTTAATTGCAAATGAATTTGTTGTGACAAAATGAGGCTGGCGGACATCATTTGCGGCGATTTATGTTGTTTTTTTATTGACTCGACGGATTGCAAAGCATAAATTTAGTCCTGTAAAGAGTTTGGGAAGTTCTATCAAGCTATGAAAACTTTAAAAATGTTGAGTGTGTTGATGGCTGTCGCGCTGTTTGCGGCGGTGGGGTTGCGCGCCAGTGATACTCCTGCTGCCAATCCATTTTTTGGCACATTGAGCACCGTCAGCCCGGCAGAATTGCCATCCGCGTCTGCTGAATTGGTAGCGCAGGCCGATTCAAAAAACCTCTTGGAAACGACTGTGAATGTGGTCAAGGCTGCGGTGGGCTTGAATCCCGCAGCAGCGGCGGCAATCGTTGGAACCATAGCCCAGTCAACACCAAAAATGGCCTCGGTGGCCGCCGCCGCGGCGGTGGCGCTGGTGCCCAGCCAGGCCGTTGCCATCGCGCGTGCTGCCGCGGCTGCCGCGCCTTCCGAAGCTGGCAAAATTGTTGAAGCTGTATGCCGTGTTGTTCCCACCGCCTACAAAGATGTGGCCAGTGCCGTGGCCGGGGTTGTGCCGGATGCAGGCAGTGCAATTTTGGCCGGCATTACAAATGCCATTCCTTACCTCCAAGGACCCATTGGCAAGGCATTGGCCGCTTCCAACGGTGGCAATCCCTCCGTAAGCAGGATTTTGGATCAGGTTCCGTCAGTGACACCGGTGACGACACCCGCCTTGAGTGCTCCCATGGCAATCACGCCGGCGGTGCATTTCGGGCCGCCCTACGTTCAGCCTCCGCCGTCCCCTGTGAATTATTCCACCGGCACCAGTGGTCTGGAACTGCCGGGCGGACATACGTCTTCACCCCAGTAAAATTTGTGCAGTTTTTGGGATCAGCCCGTCTTCGATCGAAGGCGGGCTTTTTGTTTGGCAACCGATGCGCCACGGTGAGATTGGTGGAAAGAATAATTTACCAGGTCATGAATATTCCCGACAGGGTGACCTTCAAATAACAAAGCCTTGCCCAGTGCTTTGAGCCCAGTTACATTTTCCAGAACGGTTTCAAATGTGGGGTGTCGTTCAATTCCTGTTTTGTCGGGTGTGCCAAGGCGGACGGTTGCCGGCGACACTGGTGGTTCTTGCTTTCTTGTTACAGATTGGCACGGCTCACGGCGACAACACGTTCACGGTTGTCAATACTGCCGACAGCGGGCTGGGTTCATTGCGCTGGGCGATCACCAATGCGAACGCCAATTCAGGAATGACGAACCGCATCAGCTTTAACATCAGCGGCGCCGCACCTTTCACCATCAACCTGTTGAGCGCGCTGCCGACCGTGGCAAATCCGTGGACCATTATTGACGCCACCACACAGCCCGATTGGGCGAATTCCGGCATGCCGGTGGTGGAATTGAACGGAGCCTCCGCCGCAGGCAGCGTGGGGCTTCAGTTAAACTCGGCTTTTAACACCGTCGCCGGGCTGGCCATCAATCGTTTTCCCTCATACGGCATTGTTTTGAGCGGCGTGTCGAACGTCATTCAGGGCAACTTTATCGGCACGGACACGACCGGTGCCATCGCGCGGGGCAACGGCAGCTTCGGCATCTATGTGGAAAGTGCGGGCAACCGGATTGGTGGCGGCAAGGCTGGCAACGGCAATGTCATTTCCGCCAACAACGACAACGGCATTTACATCAATACAACCGGCAATGTGGTGCAGGGCAATTACATTGGAATCAGTGCGACTGGTGCAAACGCACTCGGCAACAAAACAAATGGAGTCGTTATTTATGGAGGCAGCGGAAATCTGATTGGTGGGCCCGGCGGCGCCCGCAATTACATTTCCGGCAACGGAACCAGCGGCGTCTATCTGTATGGCTCAAGCGCCGGACAGAATGTCATTTCAAATAATTTTATCGGCACCGATCAATCCGGAGAACTTGTCATCAGCAACCGGAACGACGGCATCACCATCAGCGGTGCGCCGTCAAATACCATTCTTGGCAATGTCATTTCCGGCAACGGAACCAACGGCGTTTATTTGTCCGGCGCGGGTGCCACCGGCAACATCGTCGCGGGGAATTTTATCGGCACGGATGCCGCGGGAAAACTGGCTTTGGGAAATGACAATGCCGGCGTCACCGTAACGGCCAATGGAAATCTCATCGGTCCCAGCAATGTCATTTCCGGCAACCTGACACACGGAATCTTTCTGACCGGCGGGGCCGGTGGTAATTTTGTTCAAGGCAATATCATCGGCCTTTCCGTAGCCGGCACCAATGCGCTGCCCAACCGCTGCTACGGGATTAACATCAGCGGCGCTTCCTCGAACACCATCGGTGGTATCGTCTCCGCAGCGCGTAATGTCATTTCCGGCAACGCCTTCGACGGCATCGCCATTTTCATGGTCACGGACACACTCAACACAATTTGCGGCAATTACATTGGCACGGATGTCACCGGCAAAAAGGCCGTGGCCAACACCTTGGTGGGAGTCCATGTTAAAGGCTGCTCCAACATCATCGGCGGCGTGATGGCGGGAAGCGGCAACGTGATTTCCGGCAACGGCCAGCAGGGACTTTATCTGGAGGGAAACAATGGCAATGTGTCTAGCAATGTCGTTCAGGGCAATCTCATCGGACTGAATGCCACTGGCACAGCCGCCTTGGGCAATGGCTGCTCAGGCATCTACGTTAACGGCGCGGCCAACAATCAAATCGGGGGCACGAACGCCGCCGCCCGCAATGTGATTTCTGCAAACGGCTCCGCCGGTTATGGCGGCGTTTCTTTGGCCAATGCGGGAGCCACGGGAAATCAACTGCAGGGCAATTACATTGGCACCGACGCGTCGGGCACGGTGGCCTTGGGAAATGCGTTCGATGGTGTTGATCTCTTCACCCAAGCCGGCACGAATTTCGTCGGCGGCAGCGCGGCAGGCGCGGGCAACCTGATTTCGGGCAACGGTCTGGACGGCATTTATCTGACCAATGCCTCGTGGAACGTGATTCAAGGAAATGTCGTCGGCACCAAGGTGGATGGAACCAACGCGCTCGGCAACGCCGCCCAAAATGTAGAGCTTGATGTGAACGCAACGAACAACACGATCGGCGGTTCAATCCCAGGTGCGGGCAATCGCATCGCATTCGCCCAGAACGCGCGCTCCGGGGTGCGTGTGCGCGCTGGAAGCTTGAATAATCTGATCAGCGGTAATTCCATTTTCAGCGACACATTTCTGGGAATTGACCTCGGCAACGCCGGCGTCAATCAAAACTCAGAGTGTGAAAGCGACGTCGCTGTCAATGCCGCAAACGCCGGACAGAATTATCCGGTTCTGACGAATGTTTACAGCGGCACCGCGACGCAAATTCGCGGCACACTGGACAGCGGCAAGGGCAAGACCTACCTGCTCCAGTTTTTCTCAAGCCCATCCGGCAACACGAGCGGCTACGGCGAGGGACAGGTTTTTCTGGGACAGACAAATTTGACCTTGAACGCGACAATGTGCTCATCGAATTTCACCGTGCTGTTGCCGGTCTCTGTTCCGGCAGGTTGGGTGGTCACCGCGACCGCGACCGATCCGGCCAACAACACCTCCGAATTTTCGGCATGGATTTCAGCGCTGGCTGTTCCAAGGGTGCTGCCGGGTGCGATCAACCCGTCCAGCCGGCAGTTCTCCCTGTCATGGACCAACAACGGCGGAAATTATGTTTTGCAGCAAACATTCAGCCTCAACCCGCCGCAACAGTGGACCACCGTCACCAACACACCCCAGACTGCCAATGGTTTTTCAGTGCTGACCCTGCCTGCCACCAACGCCGTTGCCTTCTACCGGCTGCTGGCACAGTAAAATTTGGGCCCGTCCTGATTTTTCGAAACGCGGGAATCTTCACCGCTGACGCGGCGCGCGATTTCCCTGCCTGCGATTTTTGGAACTTGGAACTCTCGCAAACTCGACAACATCACCGCGAAGATTCAAACGCAGTCAAAAAAATGGTGCGCGCTGCAGGGTTCGAACCTGCGACCCCTTCAGTGTGAATGAAGTGCTCTACCACTGAGCTAAGCGCGCAACGCCGACAGATTAGCCGGAACCGGAAATAATTCAAGTTTTCCCGGTCGGTTCAACCGTCGCCGTCAAATCGCGATTCAAAATTGGTCTTCCTTTTCCTGAAACAGCACGTTGAACGTCGTCAGCGAACCCTGGCTGCGCGTGATGTATTGTTGCATCTCCACCTTCTCGCCGTCGGTCAGTTTCTCGTGCGCGTTGATTTTCTGCTCCAGCACGCGCAGATTATTCCGCACCATCACGATTTTGTGGAAAAAGGTTTCCAGCGGAACCTCCTTTGTCTGCAACGCCGGGTCCGCCGGATGCAAAACCAGTTTGCCGCCGTGCCAGCGCGCCCCGAGCTTTTCCACGACCGAACCCGGCTTCTCCAGCCCCAGCTTCCGCACCGCCTCGTCCAGCGTCTCGCTGATGAATTGTTTCAGCGGCACGCTCAAACCGGCCAACGACATCTGCGGCTCCGCCGGTTCCAAGCCACTCGGTTCCGGTGCGACCGCGCGACGGCTGCCGTCGTCAAACTGGATGTCCGCCGTGATTTCGGAAACCGTCTTGACCGTGCCCGTGCCATATTGCGGGTGGCGGACGCGCATGTTGATGTGCAGCGATTCGATTTTCATGCCGCCATTCTAGCCACAGATGAAACACGGATGAAACACAGATTTTTCAAAACAAAATTCCTCCTCGTTCTCGTCCTCGAAAAATCTGGCTGACAACGCCGCGAAACGCGCTAGGCTTAAGGCAAACGATGAAACTGGCAGCTAATCCGCAGGCCACACCGTGAAGAAATCGTATGCCATTGCTCTGATTCTGGTTGGGCTTCTTACGGCCGCGCTTTTGCTGTGGCCAACGGCGACGCTTGAGCTGGCAAAACTAAAAGCGATCAAAAAATTCTCATCTGGGGATAGTCGCGTGCTAAATTGCGTTCCTTCTTCTCCGGTGTTGAGCATTTCCAACCTTGTCAACACTTCACCATATTCGATTGTCCTGCCACCTAGATGCGAGGTGGGTTTGCCTGGTTCGGAATTTCAGCAAGACGTTAGCCATAAAGTCGTCTTCACGAATAACAACCTACTTGTCGCTTGTTTTGGAGCACTTGATAAGACCAACTTTGCTTTACTTGAGCAAGAGACTGGCCGCACCAACGTCTGGGACTTCATTTCGAGTGCATACGGAACGACAGTCACAGGAATATCGGCGCAGCAATACATGAGACAGCTTCAGCAGTATCTTGATCTGCTTCTTTTCAAAGCAACCACGGCACCTGTGGGATTCGAACGTTCTTGGTTACAATTTGACAGAGGAGATTTCAGAGGATTTATTTCAGGAGATTTAGCGAAGGATGGCAAAGTCGCCATCGAAATATACATCAAGCAAAAGGATGAGTTTTTGGATATGCTCATCAAACGGAAAGCCAAAACTGGTGAGATGTCGGACGTTTACCATATCCTCTCGGTTTTAACGTTGGGACCAACTCCTAATTAGCCAAGTCGCTTTCTTTCTATGCCGGTCAAATTTTCCGACCGTTTTGAATTCGAGCGCGCGCTTTGGCAGCAAAATGTCACGCGCGTCGCGGGCGTGGACGAGGCCGGACGCGGGCCGCTCGCCGGGCCGGTCGTCGCCGCCGCCGCCATTCTGCCGGCGAAGTGGGCGGAGTCCGGCCTGCCGCGCGATCTCGATGGCTTGAACGATTCCAAGCAGCTAACCGAAATCCAGCGCGAGAAATTCTTCGCCTTCATCACCGCCTGCGGCGAAATCGAATTCGGCATCGCCGGGGTGGACGCCGCGGTGATTGACGAAATCAACATCTTGCAGGCGACGCACCGCGCGATGAACGCCGCGCTGGCCAAGTTGAATCCGCCGCCGCAGCACGCGCTGGTGGACGGTCGCCCGGTCAAAACGATGCGCGTGCCGCAGACCGCCATCATCAAGGGCGACGCGCGAAGTTATTCCATCGCCGCCGCGAGTGTGCTGGCCAAGGTCACACGCGACCGGCTGATGCTGGAGTTCGACCGGCAATTTCCCGAATACGGTTTCGCCGGGCACAAAGGCTACGGCACGGCGCGACATCTGGCGGCGATTGCGGCGCACGGCCCCAGCCCGATCCACCGAAGAAGTTTCGCGCCGATCAAACAACCGGAGCCAAGATTGTTTTAGCCACAAATGGACACGGATGAAACACTGATCAAGAAATCCGTTCGGAAATTATTTTGCTGCATGTGTTTAATCCGTGTTCCATCTGTGGCCAGAAATCCAAACGCCGATTGCCCAATCGTCCTAGCGTCTGATTTTCCCCATCGGCCAGCTTGGGCGAAAATCACGGCGAGCGGAGACGGTAGAAATGATCGGGATAATTCGTCCACTGCGGATCGCTGAAATAGGACGTGCCGCCGATGATCGTGTTGGTTCCCATCGTTGACCAGACTGGATTGGACAGATTCGTGCAAGATTCCACCACGACAAGCTGGCCGCTGGCCCAGTTGATGTTGAATCCGAATTGATTTGTCTGCACCCCGAAGCTCGTGTCACCGGTCTGCACCCGTGGCCGCCATGGCATTGTTGAAAAAAAACCATTTATGGAATAATTCCAAATCCCGCTCCAACCCGTGGTTCCCCGCAGATAATACACAATCGCATGGATGTTATTGCTGAAAGCTGACGCGCTAACGCTATAAGCGGAAGGGGAATTGCCTTGGAAATACAAACCGGTGATGTTTGTGCAGCCATCGAACGTCCAACCCCCAATCGTGGAAACGCCACTGCCAAAGGTAACATTGGTCAAACTGCTGCAATCCTCAAATGTGTGGTCCCGGATAAACGTAATGCCGCTGGGGATTGTCACACTGGTCAGACTGCTGCAGCCATCGAACGCCCAGCTTCCAATGTTGGTGACGCTGTTGGGTATCGTTATGTTTGTCAGCCCGGCGCAGCCATCAAACGCGAAGTCACTGATGTTGATGACGCTATTGGCAAGGGTGACGCTGGTCAGGCTGGCGCAGGCATCAAAGGCCGAGCTGCCAATGTTGGTGACACTGTTGGGAACTGTGTAATATCCGTTTTCACCTCCGGGACATTGGACGAGCGTGCACTGGCCCTGATTGAACAATATCCCATCCACGCTGCTGTAATTCGTGTTTTGCGGATCCACCGTCAACGCGGTCAGGCCGCCGCAGGAATCAAACGCATACAGCCCGATGTTGGTGACGCTGGCGGGAATGAAGACGCCGCCCAGGCTGGCGCAGTTTTGAAACGCGGAGCTTCCAATATTCGTGACGCCGTTGGGGATGGTCACATTGGTCAGGCCGGTGCAGGAATCGAATGCGGAAATGGCGATGCTGGTGACGTTGGTTGAAATGGTGGCGCTGGCGAGGCTGGCGCAGGAATAAAACGCATACTCGCCAAGGTTGGTGACGCTGTCGGGTATCGCGACGCTGGCCAGGCTGCCACAAAAAGCGAACGCCCCATGCCCGATGCCGGTGACGCTGGCCGGAATCGTGACATTGGTCAGACTGCCACACCCGTAAAACGCCTCGTCTCCAATGCTGGTGACCGGATAGCCATTGGTCGCATCAGGAATTGTCACCGCGCCACCGGAACCGGTGTAGCCCGTGATGGTGATTGCGCCGTTGTTGGTGGTGAAGACAAACTGCGCCTGAACCACGGCGGGCAGCATCACGGCATACAGCAGCCAGATTTGAAGCAAGCTTCCTTGGGGCTTAAAAATCTTTCTTTCCATGTTTCGTCTGGGTTTGAGGAGTTGGGTTGTTCATTCGAGTTTACGGCATATTGAAAACGATTTTATGATAAGCTGGTGTGGAAATGATGGCATTTGTGGTATCGGTGATGGCAAGCTTCAGCCCATTGAGCGATGCCTGCTGGACGCTGCCATCCGCCATACCCAAATTGCCGGAGTCCTGGTGTATATCACCATCTGTCCAAGCCCACGGCAACGGTTTTTGAATGGAGCCAAGCACTCCTGTAGCGTTGCCATAAGGACCATTCATCATGTTCATGGAATCAGCCGGCAGCACCCCATAGTCCGCCGTGTCACCGACTCTGCCAGCAATGGTGTTCCCAATGTTGCGATCTCCGATGAGAATCATCTTGGGATATTTGTCCGACGCATCCCCGCACACAAAATAGCTAAGACCTTGGGGGCCAAAACCGGTCCAATTTGTCGCTGCCGCCGCAATAGGGCCACTGGCCGTGCCCACAGGGTCCGAAGCCAATGCAGTTTTGGAAACATCAGCGGGGCAATGCAAAACCTCGGGCGTTCTCAACTGGTTGGACATGACACAAAACACGTTGGTGACTCCATATCCAGCCGCATGGGAACTGTTCCGGCTGGAAATGTTTTCCATCGCGCCCGATTGGGCCGTGCTGACGGCCATGGGATATTGATCACCGTTCCCATCTCCCCACACCTTGAAGGCCAGGCCGATTTGTTTGATGTTGGCGACGCATTGCGCGCGGCGGACGTCTTTCCCGGTTCTGGCCAGCACCGGCAGAAGCTGGGCTGCGAGGATGGCCAGGATGGCGATCACCACGAGGAGTTCAACAAGCGTGAAGGCTTTTGACGGTTTCATGCTGGTGTTTTTCACCGTATTTTGAGGGTTAGCGCCCATTTCCGCAGATGGAATCATGGCCAACGCCGGAACCGGTATGTTGGTTGATGTTGAACGAACCCTTGTCATTGGCTGTGTAATTTGACCGGGCTTGAACCACGACAGGCAATAACGCCGCGAGCAGGCGAGTTGGAATCAAGGGTCGTATGATTCTCATGGTTCCCCATTCAAATTCCATTCGACCTAATTGTCAATCCAAAACCGGTTCAGGAAAAAGCCGTTCAAGTGCGGAATACGAAACCCCGTAGCAGCGAACGTCAGTTCGCTCCATTCTTTCCGATTTGAATTATGAGCAGACTCACATCCGCTGCCACGATTTTGTAATGGGTGAGGCGCGTCACTCCGTGCGCGCTGTCGAACGGCCAATTTGACATGCGAATTTCTCGTCACGCTCGCGGCGGGCAGAGGACTGCCCGCCCTGCCATAGCGCCGTAGGCGCGGCATCTTTGTAGTTTATCATCCGCATCGGTTTAAGCTCCGTAGGGGCGGCATATTCTGTTTTGAATTTCCTGACGATGTCGCTGCTGACGGGGCTTAATGCGTATTGCCGCCACAACTGACACAGTTGCCAGCCCTGCGGGCTTGAAAAATCCATATTCATCCGTGCCGTCCGTGGTTAAATCCGTTAGCCCCAATCGTCCACCCTGGTAATCTGCGGTTAAATTACTGGCCGGCGTAGGCCATCACCACGCCGGGGGTGGCCGCCTGCAAAACTTTGGGCGGCAGAACCTGGAGGGTTTCGTCCACCTGCCAATGCGACGGATCGGTTTTGTCGAATGAACCCAGAAGCAGAAAACGGTCGGAGTCGTTTACCCCGCGAACCGCGCGTGTCGTATTGTTGAAAATAATGTAGTCCGTCGGGCCGTGGAAAATGCCGTTCATGTTTTTCAGCGCGTCCGGCGAGACGGTCCCGTAGATGACGAGCCGGTTCTTGGGATTCAGCGGATTGGGGCAGACAAAAATGGCCCCGACATCGGCGCCCACGCATTTCTTGCCGCCCACGACAATGCCGTCATCCTCGAACACGATGGGCAACTGATCGCGCACGCGCCGGAAGAAGCTGTGGTTTTGCGGCGAGCCGTAGATGAAGATCGTCCGCGTCTGGATGTCCTGCTCGGTCAGCTCGCGGTCGCTTTTGATGGCGCGGGCGGGGTCGAGGTCTTTGCGGAACCGTTTCAAAATAGCCTCCAGGTAACGGTGCGTCGTTTCATCCCCGGCCGGATAGCTATAAATGGTGTTGGGAATGGTCTGGGCGTTGTTGATTCCGTTGTTGAAAATGCCGGGTGACTGTCCGGCTTTTGCCAGGGTCTCCGCCGGATGGATGGCTTTCCCGCGCCCGGCAGTTTTGATTACGAGTGTGGTGGTGCCGGTCGCCACAATGACGGCGACGACGGCGACCGCCGCTGTTTTCATTTTTGTCCATGCCATAATTTTCAATGCTCCTTTGATGAGGGTTAATGTTGAAGTTGAGGCCGCCGCGCCCTTGGCCACCGCCACGGCTGTGACGGATTTTGCCAGCAATGCCGGTGCGGCTTGAACGGAATGGGCGGAAATGGTTTCGGCAATCGTTTCTGCCGTCGATCCCACGCCGCGCTTTGTGAAGAATTTCCGCAGTTTTTCCAGCGCGCGGCTCACGCGCTTCTGTGCCGCGTCCTCGTTCAGACCGAGAATCCTGCCCACTTCCTCCAGCGGCTTTTGCTGGTAATAGCGCAGAACGACGGCGTTGCGGTCGGCTTCGCCAAGCTGCGCCACCGCTTCGTCCAGCAGCGGCGCGATGTGCGGCCATGCGTCGGGTTCGGATTCATGCAAAAGCGATTCCATGTATGCCTCCTGCTCGTGGTGATGGCGGCGATGCTCGGCCTTGAGCGCGTTGCACGCGGTGAAACGCGCGGTGCGGCACAGCCAGCCGGCCAGCACGGTTTCCCGGCGCAAACTGCCGGCCTTGCGCGCCAGAATGACGAACACCGCCTGCGTAATTTCCTCCGCCAGATGCGGGTCGCGCACCTGCCGCAAGGCGGATGAATAGACCAGCGGCACGTGACGTTCCACCAGTGTCGCAAACGCCTCTTCCGAGCGTTGCGTCACGTAGCTGGAAAGCAATTCAGCATCATCCGGCAGGCGCATCTATCAAGTAATGTCCGCTGGAAGGCAAATCCGACAGTCTTTTTATGAACCGCCCGACGGGACAGACCCCGGTGCCTGGCCGGTTAAAACTGGAAGCGGAAACCAACCCCGCCCTATTTGATAATTTTGAATTTGAGCGAAGCCATGTCAATCCACACCTTGCCGCCGCCATAAAGGATGAAGGCGGTGTCAATGTGATTGATGTCATCGGGGATCGCGCAAGTGACGGAGAATTGGGTCCAATCCTGGGTGCCTTTCAAATTGCTGTTCCCGGCCAGCCGGTCTTTGGCCCCAATGGACGCCTTCCCATTCAAGGGATTAAAACTGAAAGGCCGGATGGTGGGTTGAAGACGGTTGGAAACATTTTCAGATTTTATCCAGCCAGTCCACTCGATGGTGTGACCGGCATATTTGTCCACGTCTGCGCCCCGGATTTTTTGTCCCCACCATTCCCAGGAACCGGCGGGCGCGGCACCGGTGCCGGCGTAGGCAAGGCAGACGGTGGGATGTCCGTCATGCTTAGTTTGAAAATCGGTGGCCTGGGAATAGGTGTTCGGCTCCGCGCTTGTGTGCCGCCAGCGGCGGTCGTCGGTGATGGGCGTGTCGGCGGAGGCGAGGGCGATTTGAAAATCGTCGCCCCAGAGTTCGCCGGGGCCGTAAAGGTCCGGCCCGACGTAAAAGAAGCAAGGTTCATCGGGAATGTCGGTGACAAATTCGACTTGTTGCCAGTCCATTGTTCCTTTCAGGATAGGCCGGTCATCCCGGTCATCCATGGAATCAAACCGCATGAACCGGTTGTTTTTGACATCATAGATGCAAAAATATGCAGCCGCCCAGTTTTGAACCTGACTGCATTTGAGCCAGCCGGTAATGCGGACATGCTGGCCCAACAACGGCGAACCGTTGGTAATTTCAAACGCCGCGGAACTTGACTCGCCTGCTTTCTGAAGGGCCGCGTCGGAAAAATTGGCCGGCAGGTCTGGCGGCGGCGGGAGCGGACCCTTGATGTGAATGGCAGGCGCGGAGTTGCTGGTGCGCCGAGTGTCCGGATCAAGGCCGATCTCGAAAAGCGGATCCTTTGCGTCCCGCCGGGAAGCGGCATTGGGCAGTTGAATGGGGAATTGAACGCCGGCAACGGCGAAATCCGGCGCGGCTTTCTTCGGCGGCTGCGAGAAATGAAAACCCGCGAGCCAGGTGGTGATGCCGGCAACAATGATTGTGGTGGCAACGGTGGCGATGATGACTTTGGTTTTCATGGCAAAAAGGGTTGATTTGACAAGGGTGAGCGTTGAAATGGAGGCCGTCGCGCCTTTGGCCAGCACAACCGCCGTCACGGTTTTTGCCAGTGCCACCGGCGCGGCTTGAACGGAATGGGCGGAAATCGCCCCGGCAATCGTTTCCGCCGTCGAAGCGACGCCGCGTTTCAGGAAAAACTTCCGCAGCCTTTCCGTGGCGCGGCTCACCCGTTTCTTCGCCGCATTTTCGCTGATGCTGGCGGTCGCAGCCACTTCCGCAAAACTCCTGCCGCCGAAAAACCGCAGCAGCACGGCGGCGCGCTCCTTGTCGCCCAGTTGCCCCATTGCGTCCTCCAGCAGCGGCGCGAGCTGTTGCCAGGTTTCATCCGCCACCGTTTCATTTTGGCGCGGCAAGTCGGATTGCGATTGCATAAAAGCCTCCTGTTCGCGGTGGACGCGGCGGATTTCGCGCTTCAAATAATTCGCCGCCGTCAGCCGCGCAGTTTGATACAGCCAGCCGGGCAAAATGGTTTGAGTCGGAATTCGTCCAGCCTTTTGCGCAAGGATGATGAACACCGCCTGCGTGATTTCCTCGGCGGCGTGGGGATTGCCAGCCTTCCGCAGCGCGGCGGAATAAACCAGGTTCACATGGCGCGAAACCAGCGCGGCAAAGGCGTCGTCGGAATTTCCGCCGGCGTATTGCCGCAACAAAACCATGTCAGTCGCGTCGTGCATCCACCAACTAATGTCCGCCGGCGGGAAAAAGTGCCAACAAATTTTGTTCAACCAAGGCTGGACGTCTTGACGCGGATTTCAGAAATGACTTCAGCCTTTCCCCTCCGCTGCCGGGTCGCCTCGTAAAGGAACACGCCCGTGGCGACGGCCACGTTCAATGAATTCATGTGGGACGGCATCGGAATTTCCACCATGTCGTCGCACGCCGCCAGCGCGGACGGCGTGAGGCCCGGCCCTTCCGCGCCGAACAGCAGGCAGCAGTCCCCGCGCAAATCCACGGCGGTCAGGTTTTTTGCCTCGGGCCGGGGGTGTGCCGCCAGACAGCGCACGCCGCGCGCGCGCAGCGCCGTCAGCGCCGCCGCCAGATTCTCCACCCGCGCCACCGGCTGCTCGAAAATGGCGCCCATCGAACCGGAAACCGCCCGGCGCTGGAACGGGCTGCCGCACGTCTCGCCCACGACCAGAAAATGCACCCCGAACGCCGCGCAGCTCCGCACCACCGCGCCCAGATTTTCCGCGCTGGCAATGCCCTCCACGGCGGCCAGCAGCAGCGGACGCCGGGAATTGTTCAGCAGCGTTTCAAAATCCGGCTGCGGCGGAATCTTCGCCACGGCCAGCGCGCCCTGGTGCATCTGGTAGCCGGTGATGGTTTCCAGCAACGGCCGCTCGGCGACGAAGACATGAATTTCCTCCGGCCGCGCGCGCAGTTGCGGTTCAAGCTTTTCCAGCCACGCGGGCGTGACCAGCGCGGAGACGACGGTGAACCGGCTCGCGAGCAGGCGTTTGATCACCTTGGCATTTGCGGCCACCAGCACGCCGGCGCGCTCGTGCTCCTCGATGCGCCGGAGGGTTCGATACAGCGCCAGCTCCGGCACGTCGAGCGACTGGACAGTTTGGATTTGCGAAATTGGCACGCGGGAATTTAACCGCGCGGCTGCCACAATGGGAAGCGCGAAGAAAACCTGCCTGCCCGCCGGCTGCCGGACCGGATTGGCCGGTCAAAAAATCGCCTCTGCCGGTTGGAAAATGGCTTCCGCCGGTCGGGAAATGACCGCTGCCGGTTGCCGGATGACCGTGTGCTGTTGACTTTTGACCACCGACAATTGCCGGATGGCGTCTGCCGGTTGGATTATCGCATCAGCCACCGGCCCAACGGCCCCAAACGGACGGTTTTCAGGGATTTGGTTACAGAAACACGCGGATGATAACAAGTTTGGTGGGGCGAGCTTCTCCGCGAGCCGGAGTCCTGAAGGGGCGAAAGAAATCAGATGGCATGGGTATTGGCGGGTGAGCGAAACGGCGCTACACCTAGGTTGTATGA
>CAZZPE010000039.1:0-27862 GCA_964655855.1 uncultured Bifidobacteriaceae bacterium | reverse complement strand
ACAATCATCCGGTGATGTGGGGCTGGGACATCATCAATTTCGTCTGGTGGGTCGGTGTCGCGCATGCGGGCACACTGATTTCGGCGATGCTGTTCCTGACCCGGCAGCACTGGCGCACGACGATTGGCCGCATGGCGGAGGCGATGACGGTTTTCGCCGTGATGATGGCGGGACTTTATCCGGCCATCCACATCGGGCGCGCGTGGTTCGCGTGGTTCATGTTCCCGGTGCCAACTTACGAGGGAATGTGGCCGCAGTTCCGCTCGCCGCTGATGTGGGATGTGTTTGCGGTCAACACCTACCTGATGGTTTCGACGCTGTTCTGGTATATGGGATTGATTCCCGACATTGCATTGCTGCGCGACCGGGCGAAGACACGGGTGCGGAAATTTATTTACAGCGTGCTCGCGCTCGGCTGGACCGGCTCGGCGCGGCAGTGGCATCATTTTGAGAAGGCCTACGTTGTTCTGGCCGGGCTTTGCACGCTGCTGGTGTTCACGGTGAGTTCCATCGTCGGTCTGGACTTCGCGACGTCACAGCTCGCCGGCTGGCACGCGACAATTTTCCCGCTCTACTTCGTCGTCGGCGCGGTGTATTGCGGCTTCGGCATGGTGCTGGTGCTGCTGATTCCGCTGCGCAAGCTCTGCCATCTCGAAGACATCATCACGGCGCGGCACCTCGACCGCATCTGCAAGCTCACTTTGTTGAGCAGCCTCTGCATCACCTATATTTATCTGATGGAGTATTACATCGCATGGTATGGCGGCAACCCGTATGAACGCTGGGTGTTCAGCCACCGGCTCCTTGGCCACACCTACTGGTATGGCGGCTGGATCATGCTCACCGTGAATTTCCTCATGGCACAATTGCTCTGGTTCAAGCGCATCCGGCAGAACCTGAAGGTCGTCTTTGTCATCGCCGTGCTCATCAACATCGGCATGTGGTTCGAGCGGTTCACCATCATCGTCGGCTCGCTTTACCAGGATTTCCTGCCGGCAAACTGGGGTTTCTACAAGCAGACCTGGGTGGACGTCGGCACCTACCTCGGCACACTCGGCGCGTTCTTCATGATGTATCTGCTGTTCATCCGGTTCCTGCCGATGATTCCGGTGGCCGAGGTCAAATCCGTCCTGCCGCAGGGCAATCCGCATCATCCGCTGGGCGGCGCGAAGGGAGGCAAATCGTGAGCGTGAAAGCCTACGGCCTCATCGCTGAATTTGATTCGCCCGCGGCGATTTTGCGCGCAGCGGAGAAAGTGCGCGACGCGGGCTACCGCCGCTGGGACGTGTTCACACCGTTTCCGATCCACGGCTTGGACCGCGTGATGGGTTTGAAAAATTCTCCCGTCGGCTGGTTTTCGCTGGCGTTCGGCGGCGGCGCGTTCGTGGCGACGATGGGGCTGATCTGGTTTTGCAATGCATTCGATTATCCGATCATCGTCGGCGGCAAGCCGATGTTCAGCCCGCCGATGTCGTTCGTGCCGGCCTACATCCTGATGATTCTCGGCGGGGCCGTCGGCGCGTTTGTCGGCATGGTTGCGCTGAACCAGTTGCCGCGCCTGCACAATCCACTGTTCGCCAAGGCGCGTTTCGCGCTTGCCACCCGCGACAAGTTCTTCCTCGTCATCGGCGCGACCGATCTGAAGTTTTCCGAGATTGAAACCCGCAAGCTGCTTGAGACAATCGGCGGCGCGCACATCGAGCTGGTGGAGGACACCGACTGATGCGTTACATCATCTCCATCATTTTAATCGGCGCAGCGCTCGGCGCGGCGGTGGTCGGCATTGCCGGTTTTCGCGGGGGGATTTCGCGCAAACCGCCCATCGAGATTTTTCCGGACATGAACCGTCAGTTGAAACTGCGTCCGATGGTGCCGAACAGGTTTTTCCCAAACGGCGTCAGTTCGCAATTGCCGCCGCCCGGCACCATCGCGCGCAGCGAGCCGGTTCAAACCATCGCCGGCCCGGTTTATCCGTTTGAAGATGCGCCGGTCAACACCGGTCACGTCACCGGCACGACCAATTTTGTGGAAACCAATCCGCTGCCGGTGAACGGGGCATTGCTCCAGCGCGGACGCGAGCGGTTTGACATTTATTGCGCGCCCTGCCACGGCCGGCTTGGCGACGGCAACGGCATCACCAAGAAGCTCGGCCTGATGCCAGCCGTGGCGAACCTGCATGACCAGCGCATTGTCATAATGACCGACGGCGAAATTTTCAACACGATTACTCACGGCAAGAGCACGATGGCCGCGTATGGCCCGCTGGTGACGGCGCAGGATCGCTGGGCGGTCATCGCCTATTTGCGCGCGCTGCAATTGAGCTGGCTCGGCTCGACGAATGATTTGCCGGCCGCGCAGCAGGCTGTTTTGAAAAGACCATGAGTTCGCAAACAAAACATGATTTGCCGCCGCCGCTGGACTTGTCCGGCTGGCGCAAACTGCCCGCCGTCCTGATGGTCGGCGGTGGATTGCTGTCGCTGATTGGCGCGGTGGTCAGCCCGGAGGAATTCGGCTGTTCATGGCTGCTGTCGTTCATGTTTTTCCTGACAATTTCCATCGGCGCGCTTTTTCTCGTCATGGTGCATCACCTGACCGACGCCGGCTGGTCGGTGGCCACGCGCCGCGTTTGCGAACATCTCGGCTCGCTGATGTTTCCGTGGCTGGCGATTTTGTTCCTGCCCATCGCGCTTTTCGCAAAACACATTTACTCATGGATGTCCGTTGACCCGGCCACAAACACCTCTGTTGCGGCGAAATGGCCGGTGTTCACGATGCCGGGATTTTACATCACGTCGGCCGTTTTCTTCGCGTTGTGGTGGCTGCTCTCGTCGCGCTTGAGTTATTGGTCGCTCCGGCAGGACAAGACCGGCGAGCCGCTTTGCACCTACAAGATGCGTTTTCATTCCGGCTGGGGGATTGTCATGCTGGCGCTGACGCTGACCTTTTCCGCGGCGCTGTGGATGGTCGCGCTCCAATACCAGTGGTTCTCTGCAGTTCACGGCGTCTATTTCTTTTCCATCTGCGCGTGGATTGCGCTCGCCACGGTTTATGCCATCACCGCGCTGCTCCAGCGACAGCGCATCCTCGACCGCGTGCTGCACGACAACCAGTTTTTCTACCTCGGCCTGCTGTTTTTCGCGTTCACGGTTTTTTCCGCCTACAACGAGTTTGCGCAATACTTTGTCGTCTGGAACGCCAACACGCCGGAGGAAACCTTCTGGTATATCCTCCGCACCCACGGCTCGTGGTGGGACGTGAGCATGATTTTGATTTTCGGCCATTTCTTCGTGCCGTTTTTCCTGCTGCTGCCGGTCAAGGCCAAGACCAGTTTCAAAATCGTCCTGCCCGTGTGCGCCTGGGCGTGGCTGATGCACTTCCTCGATTTGGGCTTCAACATTCTGCCGGCATCGGTGCTGAACCAAAGCGGTTATCCCTTCGACTGGATCTGGCTCCAACTCGGCTGCTTTGCCTTCATGGCCGGACTTCTCGGCTGGGTCTTTCTGAAGAAATTCAACGCCCACGCGCCGTTCCCGGTCAGGGATCCGCGCCTGCACGAGGCGATGGGCATCAACCTTGAACTGGATGAATGCGCGGATGCTTCCTTGCCCGCCGGAGGTGACGAATGAATTCCGAATTGAATAACATCAATCGCGGCTCCGGTGCCGTCGTCGGTTTTATCATCGCCAGTCTGATTTTTATCGCGCTGGTCGTCGTGGTGAAATTTTCCGTCCACGTCCCGGCGATTGACGCCGACCGCAACGCATCGCGTGCCAAGACGTTGGCTGAAATCCACGCCACGGAAGATAAATCGTTGAACACCGTCGGCTGGATTGACCAGTCGCGCGGGATCGTCCGCCTGCCGATTGAGACGGCGATGGAGGCAACGCTTCAAGCCTGGCAAAATCCCGCGCAAGCCCGCGCCGATCTGATTTCGCGTCAGGAAAACGCCAGCGCGCCTGCACCGGTCAAACCCGCCGCACCCAGTCAATTTGAATGAGCGAAAATCCAACATCTGAAAATCTTGGTGGGGCAAGCGTCCTTGCGAGCCGGATTGACGCCTCCTGCCGTGTGCCGCTGCTCGCGCTCTTTGGCGGCGCTGCGGTCTGGCTCGTTGTTGGCCTTGTGCTTTCGCTGGCTGCCATCATGACTTTTCACAATCCGGACATGTTTGCAGATTGTCCCTTCCTGACTTACGGCCGCGCGCAAGCCGCCGCCAACGACGCGTTGCTCTACGGTTTTTGCATTCCGGCTGGTCTTGGCGTGATGCTCTGGATTTTTGCGCGATTGAGCCAGACGGAACTGGCCCTGCCGCTCGTGCCCGTTGTTGCCGCAAATATCTGGCACCTCGGTGTGCTCGTCGGCACTGTGGCCATTCTGATCGGCGACAGCACCGGCTTTGCTTGGCTGGAATTTCCGCGCGGCGGTTCGGTGCTGCTCTTTACAGCGTTTCTGCTCATCGCCATTTCCGCCGTCGCCACGTTTGGCCAGCGACGCGAACGCGAACTCTATCCATCGCACTGGTTCCTGCTGGCGGCACTGTTCTGGTTCCCGTGGATTTACTCGACGGCAAATCTTTTGCTCATCACGCATCATCCGGTTCGCGGCGTCGCGCAGATGGCAATTGATTTCTGGTTCGCCAACAATCTGATTTTTGTCTGGCTCTCCCTCGTCGGCCTCGGCACCGCATTTTATTTCCTGCCAAAACTCGCCGGACGCCCGCTGCAATCCCATTACCTCGCGCTGTTCGCGTTCTGGACATTGATTCTTTTCGGCACTTGGATGGGCATCACCGTTTCGGCTCCGTTGCCCGCGTGGATGCCGGCGGCCAGTTCCGCCGCTGCGGTGCTGACGCTCGTTCCGCTTCTGGCAGTGGCCGTCATCGCTGTCAAAACCGTGCGCGGCTCGGCAGCCGCCTGCAATGGCGGGCCGTTGTGCCATGTCAAATTCGGCACAGCGGCGTTCATCCTGTCCGGCCTGATGCTCATCGCGTCGGCCTGCCCGCAATTCAGCCGCGTGACGGAATTCACCTGGTTCGCCCCGGCGCAGGTGCAATGGCAGATGCTCGGCTTCTTCGCCATCGTCATGGGCGGCGCAATTTACGAACTGCTGCCGCGCGTCATGGGTTTCGGGCTGCCGTTCCCGAAATTCGTCCGCCTCCAGCACTGGCTGTTTATGGTCGGCATCGTCCTTTGGGCCGGTTCGCTGGCCGTGGGCGGCGTGGAGCAGGGGATGAGACTTGGCAATCCCCTGACGCCCTTTGCTGATTCCACCGACGCCGCCCTGATGTTCCTGCGCGCCGGCACCACCGGCCTGCTGTTCATCCTGCTCGGCAGTCTGCTTTTCGCCGCGAACATTTTTGCCATGACGTTCAAGTGGAAACTCGCGCTGGCCAAGACCGTCATTGCCTTGATCAAGTCGCCATTGGAAGCCGGGGAGGTGAAATCATGAAAAATGGATTCAGCGTATTCCTCGCGGCCTTCATCGCGCTCGGCCTTTCCTGGTGCGGCTTCGTGCTGGGGCCGGCGAAACAGCTTGGTGCGGAGAAGCAGGCGGCTGTGTTGAACTCGTCCGACGTTTATCCCATCCAGCGCACCGGTGACGCGGCACTTGGCCTGCAGGTCTATCGCGCCAACGGCTGCGCCGCCTGCCACACTGAACAAGTCCGTCAGGATGGTGTCGTTTGCGATGTCGTGTTGATGAAACCCGGCAAAAACCCGGCCGTCGTCAGTAATCTCGTTTCCACGCTGAAATTGACCGGCCTGACCAAGGACGAAGCCGATGCCGCCTCCGACCAGATCACCGCAGCCGGCGGCAGCGTCGAGACGCACATCATCCCCGTCGGCACCGACATTGCGCGCGGTTGGGGATTGCGCCAGAGTGTCGCCGCTGATTTTCTCTACGATACCCCCGTTCAACTTGGCAGCCTCCGCGCCGGGCCGGACCTCGCCAACGTCGGCGCGCGCCTGCCCGACTTCAACTGGCAGTTGGTCCACCTTTACGCGCCTTCAGCGGTAGCGAAAAATTCCGCCATGCCGCCGTTCCGCTATCTCTTTGAACTCCGCAAGATTGGCGACACGCCCTCGCCGGACGCGGTGCAATTCCCCGAAGGCTTCGCGCCGCCCGCCGGCTGCGAAGTCGTGCCCACGCCGGAGGCAAAACAGCTCGCGGCATATCTGTTGAGCCTCAAGGCCGACGCGCCGCTGTATGAAGCCCCGTTCACGCCCGTGACCACCAAGCCATGAACGACGAAGCCAGATCGAATTGTCCCGCAGGAACCGGCGGCGAGCCGGAGGCCACGCGCTCGGCCGTGCCCATGTGGATCGTTGTGGTGGCGCTCCTGCTGCTCTTCCTCGGCGGCGTGTATTTCGACCATCACAGCGGCTGGTTCAACGCCAGGGTTTACAGCCCTTACGTCTCCGCCGAAGAGTTGGAATTGTATCAGCCCAAGTCTGGCGCGGCGGCGGCGGCGGCGCAGGGCAAAAAGGTTTACGAGACCGTCTGCGGCATCTGTCACAACCCCGACGGCATGGGCAAGCCCAATCAGGCCCCGCCGCTGGCCGGCTCCGAATGGGTCACCACCGCCGGCTTCCACCGCCTCGCGCAAATCCCGCTGCTTGGATTGAGCGGCAACATCCAGGTGGCGGGCAAGGATTGGAACCTGAACATGGCCCCGATGGGCGCGGCCCTGTCCGACGCCGACCTCGCCGCCGTGCTCACCTACATCCGCACCTCGTGGGGCAACAAGGCCGGCGCCGTTACCGCCGATGACGTGAAAGCCATCCGCGCCGTCGTGGGCGGACATCCGGCAATCAGCGCGGCGCAATTGAATTCCATTCCGGAATAGCCCGGCGGTCTGGCTTGTTTTATTGCGAGGACAGGTTGTTGTTTGTATCCCAACCGAAATCGGGTGTCACTGGCTGCACGTGGCCGTCGGCAAAAGTCACGTCAGCCTTGCCGCCATGCCTGATGGTAAGAGGATCGCCGTGCCTGCCGATGAGTGGCGATGGGATCCAGCGTCCATCCACAATCGGTCGAAGTTCGCCGGAACCAATGTCGGGATGATCCCAGCTTTCGATGGTGCCCGGTTCCTCGGCGAGCATGATTTTGCCCGCCGGGTTGCGCACCGAGCCTTCGCTGAACAGATATACGTTGGTCACGCCGGTCGAAGCATCAACGACGGAGGACATGCCGAGATTTTTCCCGTCGGCATTCAAGCCGTAACCGTTGAAGCTGTAACTGAAAAGGTAAGGCCCTTGCGGGAGTCCCACTGCGAGTCGGTCCGCGTCGCTTGTGTCGAGCGGACAGCGCAAGGCCGGTTTTTGCAAACCGGGGATGGAAGTGAGGATGGGGCTTAGCTCGAATTGAGGATAAATCGCGTTTGTGCGCCAATAGATCCAGTCTTCGGGATGAAAGCCGTAGAATCCCGAAGCGATGCCGGGAAAGATGTCGCGGTTGTCGCTCACATACATCTGCATCCCCAGGCCAAGCTGTTTTTGGTTGTTGATGCAGGTGGATTGCGCCGCCTTTTTTTTGGCCGCGCTCAACACAGGCAGCAACAACGCCGCCAGGATGGCGATGATGGCGATGACGACGAGGAGTTCGAGAAGCGTGAATGCGTCGCGCTTTTGCGGGTCCGTAATTTTGCTGGGACCGCCTCCCATCTTTATCGCGATTTGCGACATGGCCCAGCGCGCGTGTTCGGCAATCAGCGGCTCCTGATCGGCGGCGGCCTTTCGCAAGTGCGGCAGGGCGGAGGCGTCGCCAGCGTTGCCGAGGGCCACGCAGACATTCCGCAGCAGGCCGCGGCGCTTCGTCCGCAGGATGGGCGTTCCGGCAAAGCGTGATTTGAAGCCGGCCTCGTCGAGCTGGAGCAGTTCAACCAGGTCCGGCGCAGCAAAATCTCTCCGCGCGTGCGGTTTCATCAGGTTCCCATCGCTGGCAAAACGGTTCCACGGACAGGCGGCCAGACAATCGTCGCAGCCGTAAATCCGGTTGCCGATGAGCGGGCGCAGCTCGACGGGAATTGCGCCTTTCAATTCAATCGTCAAATACGAAATGCATTTGCGCGCATCCAGCTCGAACGGCGCGGTGATGGCGTTCGTGGGGCAGGCGGCGATGCAGCGCGCGCACTTGCCGCAATGGTTCCGCTCCGGCGCGTCCGGCTCCAGCTCCAGCGTGGTCAGGATTTCAGCGAGGAAAATCCAGTTGCCGAGACGGCGGCTGATGAGATTGGTGTGTTTGCCGGTAAAGCCGAGTCCGGCGCGCCGGGCGAAATCGCGTTCCAGCACCGGTCCGGTGTCCACATACCAGAGTGAGCGGACCTTGCGGTCGGCCACCGAATCAATGAAGCTTGTCAACGTCTTTAGCCTCTCGCTCAATATTTCGTGGTAGTCGGAAAACTGCGCGTAGCGCGCAACCACGCCGAATTTCCGGTTTCCGATTTCCGGTTTCCGATTTTCAAAATGGTAGCTTGCGGCGAGACAAATCACGCTTTCCGCGCCGGGCAAAACTTTCTGGGGGTCGAGCCGTTTCGCCGCGTTGCGTTCGAGCCAGGCCATTTCACCGAACTGTTTTCCCGCAATCCATTTCTGAAATTGTTCCGCGCCTTGCGGGGATTCGGCGGAGGTGAAGCGACAGTCGTCGAAGCCCAGTTCCAACGCGCGCTGTCGGATGGCCGCATTCATCGCCGTTCGAAGGCTTCGAGCCGGAACTGATGCACCACTTGCTGGGCGACTTCGCGGGCGGACCGGATGTCCGTGTTCACGAGCACGTCTGCCTGCTTGTAGAACTGCTCCCGCGCGGCCAGCAGGTCGCGGATTTTTTTCTGCGGGTCGGGATCGTGGAGCAGGGGACGGTGCGTCTGGTTCTTGACGCGCTCCCAGATTTTTTCCGGCGAGGCCCAGAGGCAGACGACGAGCGCGTGGGTTTTGAGGCTGGCAAGATTGGCAGGATTCACCGGCAAACCGCCGCCGGTGGAGATGACGGTTTTCGTCCGGTTCGCGAGTTCGGCAACTGTCTGACATTCCAGGGCGCGAAAAGCCAGCTCGCCGTCGGTCTTGAAAATCTCCGCGATGCTCCGGCCCGTGCGCGACACAATCAGCTCGTCTGTGTCGAGATAATCGAAACGCAACTGCTCGGCGGCAAACCGGCCCACGGAGGTTTTGCCCGCGCCCATGAAACCGATAAGCGCGAGGTTGGCGATGCGGCGGTCGTTCTGCATGGAAATACAGTGGCACAGACTGCCGGTCTGTGAAATCCAAATCACAGCCGGGAAGCCCGTGCCACCATCATTGCCCTTTGCTCGACACGTTCACCGGCTTTGGTAGGATTTGACGCGTGAAACCGCCGCCGCTCATCCTGGCCTCCACGTCGCCCCGGCGCGCGGAGCTGTTGCGGCAGTTGCAGCCGGATTTCAAAATCGTTCCCAGCGACGCGGAGGAATTTTCCGACGGGCAGTTGTCGCCGCAGGAGCTTTGCCGGCTCAATGCCCATCGCAAGGCGCGGGCCGTGGCGAAGAAAAATCCCAACGCGCTTGTGCTGGGCGCGGACACGCTGGTCTTTCTTGGCACCGAAATTCTGGGGAAACCGCGCGACCTCGACGAGGCACGGCGGATGCTGGCGCGGTTGCAGGGCCGGACGCATCAAGTCGTTACCGGCGTCTGCCTGATTCATCTGCGCGGACGCCGCGAACGCCTGTTCGCCGTCAGCACCGACGTGACGTTCCGTCCGCTGGACGAGCGGCAAATTGGTGATTATCTGTCGAAAATAAATCCGCTCGACAAGGCGGGCGCCTATGCGATTCAGGAGCACGGCGACCTGATTGTCTCGGAGATTTCCGGCTCGTTCAGCAACGTGGTCGGCCTGCCGGTGGAACGGGTCGGGGACGAACTGACGGCGTTGATGAAATAATTTTCAGACTTTTGCGGTCAATTCCTGCCACAGGAGCGCGCTCATGCGCTGACCGTTTTCAAAACAACTCAAATCGAATTTTTCGTTTGGCGAATGGGCGTTGTCTTCCGGCAGTCCGAGGCCGAGGAGCAGCGTGTCCGCGCCCAGCACTTTCTTGAAATCATTCACAATCGGAATTGAGCCGCCTTCGCGCAACAGCACCGGCTCGCGGTTGAATGCCTGGCGCAGTGCGCGCAAAGCTGCCTGCGCCTGCGGACTCTTGGGCGAGACGAGATACGCCTCCGCGCCGTGGCCGGCCTCGATTTCCATGCGCACGGTCGGCGGGCAGATTTTTTTCAGGTGGTTGCAGACGACTTTGCGGATGCGCTCCGGATTCTGGTCCGGCACGAGGCGGCAGGTGATTTTCGCCCGCGCCCACGCCGGCACGATGGTTTTGCTGCCTTCGCCCTGATAACCACTGGTCAGGCCGTTAATTTCAAACGTCGGCCGCGCGCTGCGCTGTTCAAAGGCCGTGAAGTCGCGCTCGCCGAAAAGTTTTTTTACGCCGAGCAATTTCTGGAGTCCGGCGTCGTTCGTCGGCAGGCGCTTGAACGCCTTCCGTTCGTAGGCCGAAAGCGGAGCAACGTCGTCGTAGAAACCGGGAATGGCGACGCGCCCGTTTTTGTCGCGGAGCCTGCCGAGCAACTGACTCAAGGCCATCGCCGGATTGTCCACCGTGCCGCCGAAATTGCCGGAGTGCAGGTCGCGCGACGGCCCGCGCAGCGTGATTTCAAACGCGATGATGCCGCGCAGAGCATAGGTGAGCGCCGGATGATCGGTGTCGGACATGCCGGTGTCGGAGACGACGACGGTTTCGCAGGCAAGCTCGCGGCGGTGCGATTTGAGAAACTTGGCGAGGTTCACGCTGCCGACCTCCTCCTCGCCTTCGAAGACGAAGGTCAGATCGCAGGGCAGGGCGGTGCCGGTTTTCAAATAGGCTTCAACCGCCTTGAGGTGCGCGAAGAGCTGGCCCTTGTCGTCGGTCGAGCCGCGGGCGAAGAGCGAACGGCCCGCAATGCGCGGCTCGAACGGCGGCGATTTCCACAACTCGAGCGGCTCCGGCGGCTGGACGTCGTAATGGCCATAGACCATGAAATGCGGTTTGCGGGAATTCTTCGCGCGCGGCGTTTTAGCGACGACGATGGGATGGCCGGCGGTCGGACAGATTTTTGCGTCGAGGCCGATCTGGCGGCAGTGGTTCGCAAGCCAATCGGCGCAGGCGTGTAAATCCTGTTTGTGTTGCGGCTGGGCGGAGACGCTGGGGAAGCGGAGGAATTCGCACAGCTCGGCCACGAAGCGGGCCTGGTTGCGTTTGAGGTAATCGAGCACGATTTGCATGGCGACCAGCTAAACCGCGAAACCCGTGTTTGCCAAGCAGAACCGGCAAAAAAATTCGGCGGGTGCGGCGAACACACACGATTTAGATCGCCGACACCCGTCGAGGCGCCCAGTTCTCGTTGGGCAGGGAAAACTTAACCCGCCCCGTAGAAGTGACAAGTGATTTTTGAAAAATAATTTTTCCTCTTTGACGCCGGGCTTGTATTCTCCTGAAAACAGCTTTGCCGCCGGCCGCGTTGGATAAAAAATTTATGCCGAAGAAATCACGGGAGTTTCAATTAGCGAGGCTGGGGCTTTGTTTTTTTGCCCTCGTCTTGTCGGCGGTTGCCGGCCCGGCGGTCGGGATAAACGGGCCGTTCATCGTGGATTCGTGGAGCGCCGAAAACGGCCTGCCAGACAGCGAAGTCATCTCCGTGCTCCAGACGCACGACGGCTGCCTCTGGCTCGGAACGCTCCACGGTCTGGTGCGGTTTGACGGGATTCAATTCACCGTCTTCAACGAAAACAACACGCCCGGCCTGACCAGCGACCGCATTGTCTATCTGTTTGAGGACAATGAGACCAATCTCTGGATCGGAACGGAATCGTCCGGCCTGCTCGCCATCAAGGACGGGCAAATCAGGAACTTTGAGAGCGAAGGTGCCGCCGTCGGGGGGAAGCTGATTTACGCCTACGAGGACGCCGCGACCAACGTCTGGTTTTACACGGCGGACCGGCATTCATTTTTTTATCACGACGGCCATTTTCGTTCGACGGTGTCAACGCCACTGGTGTTTCGCGCGGCCAGAATCCAGGTTCCCGGCAAGTCCGGTTTTTGGCAGATACTGAATGGAACCGTTCAAAAGTGGCAGGACAGCCTGCCTGAAAAAAACTACGGGCCGTGCCCGTGGGGCAACACGGTTGTGACGGCGGCGTGCGAAGACGGCGACGGCAATTTGGTTGTTGGCACGCTGGGCATGGGCGTTTTTTGGTATCAGGCGGACGGAAAGTGCCGGCAAATTTCAACGGAGCAGGGATTGTCTTCGCCGTATGTCCTTTCCCTGTGCCTGGACCGCGACGGCAATCTCTGGGTGGGAACCGACGGCAGCGGCCTGGATCGGATCAAGCGCAAGACTTTTGACACGCCCGCCGAACTGCATCCGTGGGACGTGCAATCTCTCTCGGCGGACAATCGCGGAGGATTGTGGGTGGCATTCAATTTCCACGGGTTGTCTTACTGGCTGACCAATTCGCTTTCGGATTACGGTGCCGGCCAGTCTTCAAATGCATGGACGGTGCTGGCGGACTCTCATCATAACGTCTGGGTCGGAACCCGGAACGAGGGATTGTTTCTGTTCCAGACCAATCATTTTGTCCCCGCTCCCGGCACGGAGATTCTCTGGCCGAACATTTTCGCGCTGTTTGAAAGCCGGGAGGGACAGCTTTGGGCCGGAACGCAAAATGGCCTCGCGACGTTCGACGGCCAGAAATGGAAACTGTTCACGATAAATGACGGACTTTCGGAGAACATTGTCCGCGCCATCGCGGAGGACGTCGGTGGAAATCTCTGGGTCGGCACCGAAAGCCGGGGCCTGAATTTTTTCCAGAACGGAAAATTCACCGCCTATCGCAAGGGTGAAAATGGACTGCCCGGCGATGACATTTCATGCCTTTACGAGGACAAGGGTGGCGTGCTATGGGTTGGCACCAGCGGTCACGGGCTGGCCCGGTTTCAGAACGGAAGATGGACCCGTTACGCCGGCACAAACGGACTCGCCAGCGACAGCATTAGTTACATTTCCGAGGATGATGCGGGTTGCTTATGGATCGGCTCCAACGCCGGGCTGATGAGGATTCCAAAGCAGTCGCTGAACGATTTTGCGGCCGGCGCGGCCAATGTCATTTCCTGCCGGACTTACGGCAAGGCCGACGGCCTGCCGACGCGCGAATGTTCCGCCGGCTCGCAACCGGCCGCGTGCCGTTCGCCCGACGGCGCATTGTGGTTTCCCACCATCAAAGGGCTGGCGTCGGTGAATCCTGCCGACCTCAAATCCAATCTTCAGCCGCCGCTGGTGATGATTGAATCCGTGCTCGTGGACGGCCGCGAACAAAAAACCAACCGGCTGGATTCCGCGTGGCCGCCGTCCATCACCATCCCGCCCGGCGGCGAGGAACTGGAGATTCATTACACCGCGCTGAATTTTTCCGCCCCTGGGCTGGTGCGCTTCAAATCTTGGCTCGAAGGCCACGAAACCTCGTGGTCGGAAGCCGGCGATGAACGCGTCGTGCGTTATCCCAAGCTGCCGCCGGGCCGCTACCGTTTTCACGTCCAGGCCTGCAACGAGGACAGCCTTTGGAGCGGCCCGGACGCGGCGGTGTTGTCCGTCATCGTGCAGCCGCAATTCTGGCAGACCGGCTGGTTCCGCGCCTCGGTGATTTTATGTCTGCTGGGAATCGTGGCCGGCGTGGTGCGGCACCTTTCAACCCAGAAGCTGCAACGGCAGTTGCAAACTTTTCGGCAGCACGAGGCGCTGGAAAAGGAACGCGCCCGCATCGCCCGCGACCTTCATGACCAGCTCGGCGCAAACCTCACGCAGGTGGCGCTGCTGGGCGAAATGGCCGAAGCCGACAAGGAAGCGCCGGCGGAGGTCGAGTCGCACGCGCAGCAGATTTCCCAGACCGCGCGGGAAACGACCCGTTCGCTGGACGAAATTGTCTGGGCGGTCAACCCCGCCAACGACACGCTGGACGGCCTCGTCAACTACGCCTGCAAATATGCCCAGGATTATCTCGCGCTGGCCGGGTTGCGTTACCGCGCGGAACTGCCGGCGCAACTGCCTGCAATTCCAATTCCGCCGGAAATTCGCCACAACGCTTTTCTCGCGTTCAAGGAGGCCGTCCACAACGTCGTCAAGCATGCGCAGGCGACCGAGGCGCGAATCCGAATGCGCCTGGAGTCGGGGCAATTCGTCATCGAGATCGAGGACAACGGTCGCGGAACCGGAAGCCAGGCCTCGCCGCAAAACCGGAACGGCCTGCGCAACATGCGCAAAAGGATGGAGGACATCGGCGGCAGTTTTGAAATGGGCGCGGCCCCGGAGCGGGGGACGGTTGTCCGTTTGACCGTGCCGGTCAAGGCGCAATGAAGATTCCGGGGAAACAATCCGTGCAGGCGCCGATCTTGCTTCTTCATCCGGCATCCAGCATTCTGCCTTGAGACATGTCCATTTCCGTTTCCATCGTCGAAGACAATGACAAGCTGCGCGACACGCTTGCGCGCGTGTTGAACCGTGCCGACGGTTTCCACTGCGTGAGCCAGTATTCCAGCGCCGAGGATGCGCTCAAGGATTTGCCCGGCATCAAACCCGAAGTGGTCCTCATGGACATCAACCTGCCCGGCATGAACGGCGTGGAATGCGTCCGCCAGTTGAAGCCGCTCCTGCCGCAGACGCAGGTGATGATGCTCACGGTTTACGAAGACACGGAGAACATCTTCAACGCGCTGGCGGCGGGCGCGAGCGGTTATATGCTCAAGCGCACGACCAGCAAAGAGCTGATTGAAGCCATCCACGAGGTCAAGCGCGGCGGTTCGCCGATGACCATGCACATCGCGCGCAAGGTCGTCCAGTCGTTTCAAAAGGCTTCGTCGGCGCAGCCTGCCGAAAGCCTTTCCGAGCGCGAACAACAGGTGCTCGACCTTTTGAGCCGGGGGCTGATTTACAAGGAAATCGCCGAGAAACTCGGCATCAGCTACGAAACCGTGCACACCTACATCCGCCGTGTCTATGAGAAATTGCAGGTGCGGACGCGGACGGAGGCGGTGGCAAAATTTTTGCGGCGCTGACTGGTTGTCAGGCCTTCCATTTTCCGTTTCTCGGCATGTAACCAGAAGTGGTGACAAGCCAGAAATCAAGATTGTGCTAGAATGTCACCGTTGTTGAGGTGGAGGGTGGTGTTTGGTTTGGTGTGTGTTGCAAGGTGATTGTCTGTTCGCCGCATTTGGTGGGGTTGTTCAAGCGGCGCCCAGTTCTCGTTATGAGGCCGGATTAGTGTCCGGCCTCTTTTCTTTGCCAAACCGACGTGCCTGCGGTGAAATGCCCGGCTTTCCACGAATCAGCGCCTTTCGCCGTTGACATTCGCGTGCATTCGTTCAAACTAGCCGACCTTTTAAGTGAAACGACAAATTTGATTTATGCCGAATACCAAGTCAGCCGAACGCCGCATGCGCGGCAATGAGCGCAAGCATCAGCACAATCGCAGCGTCAGATCCAACCTTCGCGGCGTGGAAAAAGATTACCGCGCACTGCTCGTCGCCGGCAAAAAGGACGAGGCGGCCAAGGCGCTGCCCGCCGTCCATTCCGCCTACGACAAGGCCGTCAAATCCGGCGTCGTCACCCGGCCGACCGCCAACCGCAAGAAATCGCGCCTCGCCATTGCGCTAGCCCGCGTGAAGTAATTCACTTCCGTCTCCTCCTCCTCGAAAACGGATGATTGAGGGCGAGGGACGATTAGGATTTCGCTGGCGGAAATAAATCCAATTTCGCCAGTCCCCATTTCGCCAGCCGGAATTTCAGGCCGACATTCAGACAGCCGAAGCCGTATTTCACGCTCCGGCGGAAGTTGATGGATGATGCCTCTTCGAAATACTTCGTCGGGCAGCTCACTTCGCCAATCGTGAACCCGTGCCACAAAATCTGCGCCAGCATCTGGTTGTCGAAAACGAAGTCATCCGAGTTTTTTGACAGGTCCAGCGTCTCCAGAATTTCCCGCGAGAACGCCCGGTAGCCGGTGTGGTATTCCGACAGCTTCGCGCCGAGCAGGACATTTTCCGCCGCCGTCAAAAACCGGTTCGACACGTATTTCCACATCGGCATCCCGCCGCGCAGCGAGTAGCCGCCCAGAATGCGGCTGCCCAGCACGCACGGATGCAGCCCGTTGGCGATGATGGACGCCATCGCCGGAATCAGCCGCGGCGTGTATTGATAATCCGGGTGCAGCATGATGACGATGTCCGCGCCCGCCTCGAGCGCAAGTCGGTAGCAGGTCTTTTGGTTGCCGCCGTAACCGGTGTTGCGCTCATGCACGTGGACGCGCACACCGGGCAGCGACGACGCCACCGCCACCGTGTTGTCGCGGCTCCGGTCATCCACCAGGATGATTTCATCCACAATGCCCTGTTCGCGGACTTCATCCACGGTTTTGGTGACCGTCTGCGCCGCGTTGTAGGCGGGCATTACCACGACAATTTTCTTTTTGAAATACATTGGCCCCTGAAATTGGGACCATCCTGCCGGAACCGCGGCTTGTTTTGAAGCATAAAAACGGCTCCGCCCCGGTCCGATTGTGATTGAATGGCCGCGGCAAAATGGCATAGCGTCATGCACGTGCGCGAAGCTCAATCTCCGTTGTCCATCGCATTCCTGACGCATGAGCCGTTTTATCCGCCGTCCGGCGGCGGCTCGGCGGAGGCGGTTTATCTCGTCGGGGAAATGGTCCGCCGCGGCCACGGGGTTCATATCTTCTGCCCGCAAATCGCCGACCCCGCGGATGTTGAGAAAAAATTTGGCATTCGCCTGCATCAATTCGACAAATGGAAAATGGGCCGCTATGCCCGGCTGCGAAATTTCAAATATCTTGCCTATCCATTTTTCCTCGAACGCATGGTGGCCCGCGCCGCCCACAAAACGAAATTCGACCTGCTTTTTTCGCAGCACGCCATTTCCGCCGTCGCCGCCGGAAAACTGAAACGGAAAATCGCCGTGCCGGTGGTCATGAATTTCCCCGACCTGCTCACCGGCTTCATGGAAACCTGGCCCGGCTACGTTGCGCCAAAGCCGGTGGTTCACGCGCTCATGCGTTACGAGATCTCGCTGCCCGTGCGCTACGGCGTGGACGGCGTGTGCGCCATCTCCGACGAGTTCGCCGACCGGCTGACCGCGCGCGGCTATCCGCGCGAAAGGATTTGTCCGATCTATTACGGCTACGACGCCGAAAAATTTCCCTTCCGCGCCCATCCGCCGTCCGGCAACCAGCCGCCCGTGGTCGTCATGCACGGTTCGTTTGACGCGCATCATCTGGGACCAATCGCGTTTGACGCGGTTCAATTTGTGACGCGGCGGCGTCCCGGAACCGTTTTCCGGTTTGTCGGCAAGAACACGGCCGCGCTGGAAAGATTTTTGAACCGTGCGCAAAAGGAAATTCCCGGTTTCAAATTTGAAAGCACTGGATTCACACCCTATGCCGAAGTGGCCGGACACCTGGCCGGCGCGAGCGTGGGCATCGTGCCTTACGAGGAATCCGCCGGGACGCACTGCGCGTTTGTCGCCAAGGTGGTCGAATACGTCGCCAGCGGGCTGCCCGCCGTTTCCACACCGCTCAAAAGCATCCGGCGCTATTTTCAGGACGATCCGATGGTGCGCTTCTCGAAATTCGACGGCGGGGATTTTGGGAAAACCATCATCAGCTGGCTCGATGAGCCTTCCAGCAACTGGCAAATTCGCGCCACTGAATCCGCCGCGCGCGTCCAAGCCGAACTGGACTGGGGTCCGCTTTGCCGCAAGGCGGTGGATTTCGCGGAGAAAATTTGTTTAACCGCCAAGACGCCAAGCTTGCCAAGTTGAAAATTATTCAGCCTCGTTCTTAAATAAAATTTCAGTAATCCAGCGGCTGCGGACAATGAGAAAAATGCCGGCGGCAAGTTCAATGACAGCTTGAATCAGATAACTCAAAGAAAACATCCAATTGGGAAATGAAGCGCCGGCCGGATGGACGTTTTGCATCGCGTGAATCAAAGCCCCAATTGCGCTGATTGCTGCGAGAATGGAAGCTGGAAAAGCATGGATGCCGATTGACAGGCCAAGGATTTTGATAAGGACGTTTGCCAGTTGTTTGGAGTTCATAAAAATAGCAAATCCGGTCGGAAGAGAATTGTCCAGATCAACTTTGGTCTTGGCGTTCTTGGCGACTTGGCGGTTCAAGTTTTTCCGCGTTGCCGGCTCGCTTCGTAAAGAAAAACCGCTGCCGCCGCCCCGACGTTGAGCGAATCCACCGTTGGTGGCATCGGAATCGCCACCGCTTCGTCACAGCTTTCCAGAACCGCCGGGGAAATCCCGTCGCCTTCGCTGCCGAAGACAATGCAGCAGTCGCCGGAAAAATCCGCCCGCGACAGAAACTTTCCGTCCGTGTGCGGATGCGCGGCGACGCAGCGGACGCCGCGACTGCGCAGCTCTTTCAAACATTCCGCCAGCGTCAATTTTGTGTCGTGCGGCTTGGTGGTGAACTGATGCCGCTGGCCGAGCTTGGCCAGCTCGATGACCGGCAGTTGAAAAATCGTGCCCATGGAATTGCGGACGGCGCGGCGCAGGAACGGGCTGCTGGAGGTTTCGCCAACAATCAGTGATTGCGCGCCGAACGCGACGCAATTGCGCACCAGCGCGCCGAGATTTTCGGCGTTCGTCAACCCGTCCACGGCGACGAGCATCAGCGGCTTGCGGCTGTCTTGCAAAATGTCGTCCAGCGAGGCGGGCGGGGGAATCTTGCCGACGGCCAGCACGCCCTGATACATCGAGAAGCCGACAAGCTGTTCGAGCAGTTTTTTCTCGGCAAGAAAGACGTTGAGATTTTCGGGTCGTGCGGTGAGCAACAGACGGAAGCTTTCCAGATGTTTTTCCGGCAGCAAGACGGAGATAACCTCAAAACGGCTTTCGAGCAGCCGCCGGACGACCTTTTCGCCCTCGGCCACAAAGATGCCCTGGCGTTCCTGTTCCAGCGGACGCCGCATGGTGGCGTAAGGCTGGAGTTCCGGCAGGTCGAGCGAGGCAATGTGATTTACGGTGAACATTTACAAAGTGAGCGTCGCGCACGGCATATCCTGCGCGGCGATCTGCAGCCGGACGTGCGTCGCGCCGATGTGGTGGAGCTGTTCGGCCATGACGTGCTGTGCGAGTTCGGGCTTGTTGCATTCGCGGCTCAAGTGCGCAAGGTAAAGGTGCTTTAGACCGGCGGACATAATTTGCGCGACGGTTTCGGCGGCGGTGGCGTTGGAAAGATGGCCATGGCGTCCGAGGATGCGCTGTTTGAGCGCCCAGGATCGGCGCGGACAATCCTGCAGCATCTTCACGTCGTGGTTGGATTCGAGCACCAGGACGTTCGCGGCGCGGATGCGTTCGAGCACGAGCTTGGTGACGTGGCCGAGGTCGGTGGCGTATCCGATGTTGCCGGCGGCGGTGTGAACCAGAAAACCGACCGGATCCTGGGCGTCGTGCGGAATGGCAAAAGTCTCAATGAGCAAGTCATTCAATTCAAACCGGTCGCCGGTCTGGAACAGCCGCCAGTCCATTTTTGATTTCAGGCTGTCGGGACTTTCCGGCGGCAGCTTTTTTATCCGGCTCCATTTGGTCCGGAACATCCCAATGGCGCCGTCCTGCGTGCCGCGGTTGCAATAAACCGGGATTTGAAACTTGTCGGCGATGCCGAGCAGCCCGCTGATGTGGTCGGAATGTTCGTGGGTGATCAAAATGGCCGAGAGATTTTCCGGCGTGCGGCCGATGGTGGCGAGGCGCTTGCGGATTTGCAGCGGGGAAAATCCGGCGTCCACGAGGATGCGGGCTTCGGCGGTCTCGATGTAGGCGCAATTGCCGGACGAGCCGCTGCCAAGGATGGTGAATTTGACGGACACGGATGGAAATTAAGGCGGAAAGCGGAAGGCGGAAAGCGGAAAAGCGCGCAAAAACATTTTTTTGCGTGAGAATTTGACGGTGATGCCGCGTCCGCTTAAATTGAACGAGGTTTGATTTGCGCTCATCAAGAAATTCCATGACAAGCCGGGCCTTTGCTGAAATTGCCGGGCGATGGTTCATCCGGCGGATCCCGCTTTGCGGAGTCGCCGCGATGGCGGCGGGGCTGTTTTCCTTCACGGTAGACGCGCAAGTCGCCGGCAGACAGCTGCTGCACGGGCATGTTCCGGCGGCGATTGCGCGTTTCCAGTTGCAGCCGGTGAATCACCTGCCGGCCACCAATTGGCTGAACCTGGCGATCGGCCTGCCGCTGCGGAACGAGGCGGCGCTGGACAAGCTGCTTTCGGAAATCTACGACACGGCCAGCACGAATTATCACCGCTACCTGACGCCGGAGCAGTTTGCGGCGCGGTTCGGCCCGACGGAGCAGGACTATCAATCCCTCGCCAATTTCGCGCGGTCGAACGGCCTGACGGTGACGGCGACCTATCCGAGCCGCACGTTGCTGGACGTGAGCGGAAACGCGGCGACGGTTGAAAAAGTTTTTCATGTGAAGATGAACGTGTATCGGCATCCGACGGAGAACCGGCTGTTTTTTGCGCCGGACGCCGAGCCATCGGTTGATTTGAACGTGCCGATTTTGCGCATCAGCGGCCTGGACGACTTTTCCCTGCCGCACCCGGCAGGCTTAAAAAAAAATTCCCTGAATAACAGTCCGGCTGGCGTCGCGGCGGCTTCCGGTTCCGGGTCGGGCGGCACTTTTATGGGAAATGATTTCCGGGCGGCCTATGCGCCGGGCGTGATGCTCAACGGCGCCGGGCAGGCGGTCGCGCTGCTGGAGCTTGACGGCTATAACACGAGTGACATCGTGTCCTACGAAAGCTTGGCGGGATTGCCGAATGCGACGTTGACCAACATTTTGATTGATGGTTACAGCGGTGCCGCCGGCAGCTACAACGGAGAGGTGGCACTGGACATTGACATGGCAATTTCCATGGCAACCAACCTGTCTGAAGTCATTGTCTATGAAGCGCCGCTGACCACGACCGGCATCGAGCATATTTTGCAACTCATGGCCTCCAACAATGTCGCCAAACAAATCAGCTCGTCATGGATCTTTTCCGATGATCCGGTTAACGACATTTCCTACAAGCAAATGGCCGCGCAGGGACAGACCTTTTTTCAGGCGTCGGGCGATGACGGCGCGTATTATTCCGGCATACCACAATCTGCGGATGACACAAACGTCACGCTGGTTGGCGGAACCACTTTGTCCACGAGCGGGGCGGGCGGCGCGTGGTCGTCGGAGACGGTTTGGAACGAGTATGGCACCGGCACCGGCACACTCGGCAGCGGCGGAGGGACCAATTTGAACGGCGTCCTGATTCCGAGCTGGCAAAGCGGCATCAGCATGACGGCCAATCTGGGATCGGCGACGCTGCGGAACGTTCCCGACGTGGCGCTGACGGCGGACAATATTTTTCTCGTTGCCGATGGGGGCATTCATTACACGGTTTACGGCACCAGCGCGGCCGCGCCGCTGTGGGCGGGATTTTGCGCGCTCGTTAATCAGCAGGCCACCAACACGCTCAAGCCGCCCGTCGGTTTTCTCAATCCGGCCATTTACGCGATTGGCAAAGGAGTCAACTACGCGGCGGATTTTCACGACATCACCACCGGCAACAACACCAACGCCAACGTCGGCAGCAAATACTTTGCCGTTTCCGGCTACGACCTTTGCACTGGCTGGGGCACGCCGACCGGGCAAAATCTGATCAACACGCTGGTTCCGCCCGACTCGCTGGTCATTTCGCCGGTGACCGGTTTTGCGGCCACCGGGCCGGCGGGCGGTTTGTTCAGCCCGTCGTCGCAAATCTTTTTCCTGACCAACTCCGGTGCCAGCGCGCTCACATGGTCGCTCGTCAACACTTCCGCTTGGCTCAATGCCTCCAACACCGGCGGGACACTGGCGGCCGGCGGAACGAACAGTGTTACGATAAGTTTGACTACAACCGCCAACAGCCTTGCCATCGGGACTTACGCCGCGATTGTGAAGCTGACAAACTGGAACACGCACGTCGTGCAAGGCCTGCCATTTACCCTGCAAGCACTGCAACCGCTGGCCGTCACGCCGGCGGTCGGATTCACCGCCACCGGGCCGGTTGCCGGCCCGTTCAGCCCGAACTCGTCGAGTTTTCAACTGACCAACACCGGCAGCAGCCCGCTCACATGGTCTCTGGTCAACACGTCCGCCTGGCTCACGGTTTCGAGCGGAGGCACGCTGGCCGCGAACGCCGCCACCACGGCGACGGTCAGCTTGAGTTCCACCGCGACCAATCTGGTGACGGGAATTTACGCTGCGAATGTCTGGTTCACGAATCAGACCGGCGGTGGCGCGCTGGGTCGGCAGTTCACATTGCTGGTGAACGAGCCGCTGGTTCTAAATGGCGGATTTGAGACCGGCGATTTCACCGATTGGACATTGATTGGAGACAGTTCCCCAGACAATTTTGTCGCTAACAGCAGCAGTCGCACCGGAATTGCACCGCATTCAGGAAGTTACTTTGCGGCACTGGGGAATAGTGGTTCGCTTGGTTATCTTTCCCAAACACTGCCAACGGCCGCAAACCAGTCTTATTTGCTTTCTTTGTGGCTGGACGATGCCAACGGCTTGACTCCGAATGAATTCAACGTGTCGTGGAATGGAAACACGATCACCGATTTGGTCAATATGTCCCAATTCGGCTGGACTAATCTACAGTTTGTCGTTACCGCCACCAGCAACAGCACCGTCCTTCAGTTTGGCGAACGGGATGACAGTTCGTATTTGGGTCTCGACGATGTCAGCCTGACGCCAATTCCGGCGGCGGCATTCAAGCCGGCAACGGTGGTGAAGACAAACAACAATCTCAAATTCGCATGGAGCGCGCTGACCGGCTTGGTTTATCAGGTTCAATTCCAAACCAACCTGCTCCAGACCAACTGGACTGTCCTGAAAAGCATCACGGCGACGAACACTCCTGTCACTTTTGTGGACACCAATCCCATCACGGCTTTCCCGCAAAAATTTTACCGGTTGTTGTTATTGCCATAAGCTTTGCGGTCTTGCAGAATGATTTTGAAAATGTTTGCCCGCGCAAATTTGACGACCGGCACGAGGTCTGCGACATTAGAGCGCATGATTTATGGGAGGTTTCTCAAATTTGAGCGGCAGTGGTTTTTGGCGGGCCTTGTCGCCGTGATGTTCTGCTGTCTGGCAGCGTCCGCCCAGACGGCACCGAGGCGGTTTTTGCGCGGTCATGTGCCGGCGGCGGTTTCGCGGCTGACGCCAATGGGACTTCTGCCCGCGACGACGAATCTTTCCCTCGCCATCGGCCTGCCGCTGCGGAACGAGGCCGCGCTGGATGAATTGCTCCGGCAGCTTTACGACCCGGGCAGCACCAACTTCCACAAATATCTCACGCCTCAGGAATTCGCGGAGCGCTTCGGGCCGACGGAACAGGATTATCAGGCGGTCATCCGTTTTGCGGAGGCGAACGGCTTGGCGGTGGTGGGCGTCCATCCAAACCGCGTGGTGCTGGACGTGGAAGGCAGCGCATCGGACATTGAACGCGCGTTTCAAGTCACGTTGCGCACCTACCGGCATCCGGCGGAGGCGCGCGACTTTTTTTCGCCGGATGGCGAACCTTCGGTGCCGGCGGGTTTGTCCGTGGTGACGGTCGAAGGTTTGAGCGATTACGCGCTTCCGAAGCCGTTGCTGCATCCCGCGACGGCGGTGCAGGGAAAGCCGTTGTCCGGTTCCGGCCCCAGCGGCTATTACGCGGGCAACGATTTTCGCAACGCCTACGTTCCGGGCAGCGCGCTCACCGGCGCCGGACAGTCGGTGGGGTTGCTGGAATTTTCGAGCTACTACATGGTGGATGTCACCAACTACGAGAAGACCATCGGCATGACCAGTTATGTTCCGTTGAAAAACGTCGTCATTGGCAGCCGCGCTCCCAGCGCAGGCAACAACGATGAAGTCGCTTTGGACATCGAGATGGCCATCGCCATGGCACCGGGATTGTCGCAGGTGATTGTTTATGAGGTGCGCTCAAGCGCCAGCTCCATCTTGAGCCGCATGGCCAATGACAATCTGGCCAAACAATTGAGTGCTTCGTGGACCTGGGGCGGCGGTCCCAGCTCGACCATTGACAGCATTTTCAAACAGATGGCCGCGCAGGGGCAGTCGTATTTTCAGGCCTCCGGCGACAGCGATGCCTACACCGGCAGCCAGACACTGGACAATTCCAGCCAGGCAACCGCGCCGGTGGACAGCACCAACATTACTGCCGTGGGCGGAACAACCCTGACGATGAGCGGCTCCGGAGCGTCGTGGTCCTCCGAGACGGTTTGGAATTGGAGCAGCTCCGGCGGTTCGTATGCCAACGTCGGCTCCGGCGGCGGTGTCAGCACATACTACAAAATTCCATGGTGGCAGGCGAATGTGAACATGTCGGCCAATGCCGGCTCCACCGTCTGGCGCAACATTCCCGACGTGGCGCTGACGGCGGACAATGTGTTTGTGGATTACAACAACGGCAGTTCCGGCGATTTTGGCGGCACCAGTTGCGCTGCGCCGTTGTGGGCCGGGTTCACCGCACTGGTCAACCAGCAGTCGCTCGCGTCCGGCGGGACGACGGTTGGTTTTTTGAATCCCGCGCTTTACGCCATCGCCGCCGGAACCAATTACACCGCCTGCTTTCACGATATCACCACCGGCAACAATATCGGCACCGGCACGGCGGGATTGTTCTACGCGGTGACCGGCTACGACCTTTGCACCGGCCTCGGCACGCCGAACGGGACGAACCTCATCAACGCCCTCGCGCCGTCCGGTTTTCCATACTTCATCACCCAGCCGTCCAGCCAGAGCGTGACCAGCGGCAACAGCGTCACGATCAGCGCCACCGCTGGCGGCTCGTCGCCGTTCAGCTACCGCTGGCGGTTCAACGGAACCAATCTGCCCGCCAGCGGAAATGTCTCCGGCATCGCCAGCAACATTTTAACCATCGCCGTGGCGAGAACCGGAAACGCCGGCAATTACACGCTCGTTGCAACCAACAGTTATGGTTCGGTCACCAGCAGTGTCGCCGTGCTGACCGTGAATTCCATTTCAACAAGCCTCGCGCTGAATTCATCTGAAAATCCGGCCGGCTACAGGGACAATTTGAATTTTACCGCCGCCGTCACGCCGGCCAGCGCCGCTGGCACGGTGCAGTTTTTCACCAATGGTTTTGCGTTTGACGCCGAAACTCTTTCCGCCGGGCAGGCCGTCAGCGCCGGCATTGCCTCTCTGCCGCGCGGCACCAATCTGGTCACCGCTGTTTATTCCGGCGACGCGAACGATCTGCCCGCCACCAACTCGCTCTCACAAATCGTCACGAACCATCCGCCGTCCGCCGCCGATGTTTTTTACAACCGCCTGGCCGGATACCCGCTGCGCGTCGCCGTGGCGGCCCTCGCCACCAACTGGAGCGATCCGGATGGCGACACCGTTTCGCTGGCCGGCGTCGGTGTCAGCACCAACGGCGTGACCGTGACCAACAGCTCTGGCAGCCTGGTTTATTTTGACACCAACAATGTGGACGACGCATTTGTCTGCACCATCAGCGACGGCTGGGGCGGCACGAATTTCCAAACCGTCTACGTTGACATCGTGCTGACCAACACAATTCCGACCATCATCGGCGTGGGTGGCGGTTCAAATGGCAGCGTGACGTTGAGCCTCGGCGGGGCGCCGGGTGACACCTACGTTTTGGAGGCGACGACGAATCTGATTTCGCCGGCCGGCTGGCAGCCGTTGGACACAAACACGCTGGGCACGAACGGTCTCTGGCAGTTCACCGACACGCAGGTCTTGAACTTCCCGAACCGATTCTACCGGCTCAGGCTGGCGCAATGATCCGGCCGCTTGCCCGGCGCGCCGAAAAAACGCAAGATGGGTGCGTGAGCCAGTTTTTCCAGCGCGTCGAAGGCGAAATCCAAAGCAGTCGTCTGCTCCTGCCCGGACAAAAAATTCTTGTCGCCGTTTCCGGTGGCGTGGATTCGATGGTTCTGCTGCGCGTTCTCCATTCGCTCGCCACAAAAAATCGCTGGCAAATTTCCGTCGCGCATTTCAACCACTGGCTGCGCGGACGCGCCAGCGACGCGGATGAAAGGCTCGTTCGCAAAACCGCCGCCGCGATGAAGCTGCGGATGTTCGCCGGAGGCGCGGACGTGAAGGCTTTCGCCGTGAAATCGAAGCTGTCCCTGGAAATGGCGGCGCGGGAGCTGCGGCACGCGTTCCTGGCGCGGACCGCGCAAAGACAAACAATCAAAACGATCGCGCTGGCGCATCATGCCGGCGACCAGGTGGAGCTTTTTTTCCTGCGGCTGCTGCGCGGCACGGGCGGCGACGGACTGGCGGGAATGAAATGGCGTTCGCCATCGCCCGCCGACAGACGGATTTCGCTCGTCCGCCCGCTGCTGGGATTTTCAAAAGGCGAACTCGTAGAATTCGCCCGTGAAAACAAAATCCAATTCCGCGACGACGCCACAAATTTCTCCTCCGATTTTCTGCGAAACCGGATCCGCAACGAACTCCTGCCGCTGTTGCGGAAGAAATACCAGCCCGGCCTGGACAAGGCCGTTTTGCGGCTGATGGAAATCGTCGGCGCAGAATCGGAATTTGCCGGTGAAACGGCGCGCCGTGTGGCGTCGAGCCTGCGGCTCGATGAAATTCAGCCACAGGCCGAACGCCACATCTTCGACAAATTGCCAGTCGCCATCCAGCGGCGGATTTTGCAGGCGCAGCTTGCGGACGCCGGTATCATGCCGGATTTTGAACTGATTGAATCGCTCCGGCAATCGCCGGATGTGTTTGTCAGCGTCGGCCCGAAAAATTCCGTTGCGTGCGACGCCGGCGGAAGGATTGTTTTCCGCGCGGAAACAATTTCTGATTTCAATGGCGGCGAACTGGCCGTGAAATTGGGCGGGGCGGGGGAGCTGGATTTTGGCGGGGCGAAATTTGGCTGGAGCATACGGCAGCAGAAAACTGTGCGGCGGCCGCGAATCAATTCCGCGGGAACGCCGGCCGCGCGGTGCGAGTTTTTTGACGCGGACAAAATCGGCGGCGAAATCATCCTGCGCCACTGGCGTCCGGGCGACCGGTTCCGGCCGATTGGCATGAAGTCACCGGTGAAATTGCAGGATTTGTTTGTCAATGCCAAGCTTCCCGCCGCCCGCCGCCACGAGCTGGTTTTGGCGGAGGCCACGGACGGCGGAATTTTCTGGGTGGAGGGCCTGCGGATCGGGGAGGATTTCAAGCTGACGCCGGGGACGCGGCGGCGATTGGTCTGGCGCTGGCGGAGACCGGCTCCGCAGAAAGGCCGGTAAAATCAGCGCCATTTAGCGGAATGAAAATTCTTTACACCCCGGATGCAGTCCATTAAACTCCGGCGCTTTACTAATATGGAATTGAAGACAAAAACAATTGAACAGTTCAAGTTGCACGACGGTGACACGGGGTCGGCGGATGTGCAGGTCGCGTTGCTGACGCAGCGGATCAATCATTTGACCGAACATTTGCAGACGAACAAGAAGGATCACAGCTCGCGTCGCGGGCTGCTGATCATGGTCGGCCAGCGCCGGCGCCTGCTTGAATATCTGCAGAACGCGGATTTGGCCCGTTACCAGACGGTCACCAAGAAGTTGAAGCTGCGGCATTAAGATTTTTGCGGAGGAGCGGCCTGCCTTTTCGGGCGGGCCGCCCTCCGTTTTCAATTTTGGGCTGGAAACGCGAACGGCCCGATTTTCAAACCAAACACTTCGCGAACATAAAT
>CAZZPE010000038.1:0-28212 GCA_964655855.1 uncultured Bifidobacteriaceae bacterium | reverse complement strand
ACGCGGCGAGCGTTTCTGGCCGTTGAGCCGCGAGAAGATGCCCAAGCAACTGCTCACGCTGTTCGGCGACAAGTCCTTTTTGCAGGAGGCCGTCGGGCGCGTGCTGCCGCTGGTGCCGGCGAAGAACATTTTCGTCATCACCAACGCGGCGCAGTTGGCGGAGGTCCGCAGGCAGCTTCCGAAGATTCCGGCGGCGAACCTGGTGGCGGAGCCGGTGGGCCGGGACACCTGCGCGGCGGTCACGCTGGGGGCGGCGCTGGTTGGCGCGCGTTCCACCACCGGCGTCATGGCGGTGCTGCCCGCCGATCATGTCATTCCCGACGAAAAGAAATTCCAGCAGGTGCTGGGCGACGCGTTTGAAGTGGCCGCGCAGGGGCAGGTGATTGTGACGATCGGCATCAAGCCGACCGAGCCGGCGACGGGTTACGGCTACATCCACACCGGCGCGGAGCTGCCGCCGCCGGCGGGCGCGAGGAAGACGAAGACGATGTTTTTCACGGCGGAACGTTTTGTTGAAAAGCCGGATTTGGACAAGGCGCTGGAATACGTCAACAGCGGCCAGTATCGCTGGAACGCGGGGATGTTTGTCTGGAGCTTTGTCACCATCACGAACGGGCTGGAAAAGCACCAGCCGGAGATGTTTGCCGCGTGCCAGCGCTGGTTCAAGGTGGCGAACCATCCGGCGAAGCTGGCCAAGGTGCTGGCGAAGGAATATCCGGACATCAAAAAAATCTCGATTGATTTCGCGCTCATGGAAAAGGCGCAGAACGTCATCGTGGCCGACGGCGCTTTTGAGTGGGACGACCTCGGCGCGTGGAACGCGCTGGCGCGGCATCTCAAGGCCGACGCGGAAGGCAATTGCGCCGTGGCGGATTTCATCCACGTGGACGCCGCGCGCAACATCATTTACGACGCGCGGACCAAAAACAGCACACCCATCGCCGTGGTCGGCCTGCGCGATTCCATTCTGGTGCAGACGGACGACGCGGTGCTGCTGGCGGACAAATCGCAGGCGCAGAAGATCAAGGAGCTGGTGAGGCGGTTGGGCGCGGATGCGAAATTGAAGAAGCTGGTTTGAATTATTTCCGTCTGCGTTGACAGGGCGCGTTGGATCATTTTGCGGGGACCCGCCGGAGCTTTGAAGCCGGTGGGAACAAGCGCCCGTCTGTTTTTGAGTGATTGCGGTTTCCTCGTTTCCAAAGTATAATGTGCCGGCTTTCCATTGTTGGCGTAAAAGTCCGGACTGTTCCGCGTTGTTGGCATTGAAAGTTCCAAAATTACCATGAAACCAGGCGAATGCATCAAACTAAAATCGGCATCTGCAACCCGGCAAATGTTTCTGTTTGGCCTGATGGCCGGTCTGCTCGGATGGGTGAACGGTTATGCCCAGCAACCGGCCTTTCCCGGCGCGCAAGGTTACGGCCAATATGCCACCGGCGGGCGGGGCGGCACGGTGTATCACGTCACCACGCTGGCGGACAGCGGCGCGGGTTCGTTTCGCGACGCGGTGAGCCAGAGCGGCCGCACGATTGTTTTTGACGTGGGCGGCTACATTGTTTTGAACAGCGCGGTTATCTGCGCCAGCGGCATCACCATCGCCGGGCAGACCGCGCCGGGCGGCGGCATCGGCGTGATGAACAACGAGGTTTCATTTTACAACGACAACAACATCATCTGCCGGTTTTTCCGCTTCCGGCAGGGCGGCAGCAGCACCGGGTCCAGCGCCGTCAACATCGGCGCGACCACGGGTCCGGCGAGCAACATGATTTTCGATCACATCTCCGTGGAGTTCGGCCAGTGGGACAGCATTGACGCCGTTCACACCGCCACTTTTACCGTGCAGAATTCGATCATCGCCGACCCCATCAACCAGCAGTTTGGCGCGCACGTCGAGGGCTACAACGCCACCTGGTATGGCAACCTCTGGGTCAACGCCCACAACCGCCAGCCGTTGTGCAAGGCGGACACGATTTTCATCAACAACGTCGTTTATGATTATCAGGCGGCCTACACCACCGGCGACACCGGGGCGGCGCACAACCACGACATCATCAACAATTACTTCATCACCGGCCCGTCCTCGTCGGCCCCGCAGGATGATTTTTTTCAGATCAACGGCTATCCGCAAAATCTTTATTTCACCGGCAATCTACTCGACAGCGATAAAAATGGATTGCTCGGCGGCAGCACGACGACGCCGAGTCCGGACAACAATGGCCGCACGGGCAACATTCTGACTTCGCCGTGGTCGCCGGTCACGCCAACCATTCCGACTTATTCCACCGTGGCTGCATATCGGGTGGATGTCTCGCAGTCGGGCGCCTTGCCGCGCGACCCGTTGGATGCGCTGGTGGTCAGCCAGGTCACTTCGCTGGGCACGGCGGGAGCCATCATCACCAGCCCCAGCGCCACCGGCCTGGCGAACAGCGGCTACGGCACGATTGACAGCGGCACGGCGCTGGTGGATTCCGACCAGGACGGAATGCCGGACATCTGGGAAGCCGCCACCGGCTCGAATCCGCTCGTGGCGGACAATAATGTGGTTGCCGCGGATGGTTATACTTTGCTGGAACATTATCTGAACTGGATGGCCGCGCCGCACGCCTTCGTGCAGACCAACGCCACGGACATTGACCTGTGGCCTTACACGCTCGGCTTCACCAACGGCGCGACCTACACTTTTGCCAACGTCACCAACGGCTCGGTCACGCTCACGAATGCGCATTTCGCGCACTTTGTGCCCAATCCCGGCTTCACGGGGCTGGCCAGTTTTGATTTCGCGGTGTCAAATTCCGATGGCAGCGCGATGACCAACACGATGGGGCTGCTCGTTTCGATCACCTACATTCCGAAAAGCCTGGTCTGGCGCGGCGACGGCGTGAACAACATCTGGGACACCACCAACACCGCCGACTGGTTCAACGGCAACGACCTCGTCACGTTCAATTCCAGCGACAACGTGACGTTTGACGACACCGGTTCGGCCAGCCCCGCGATCAACATCAACAGCACCGTCGCGCCCGGAAGCATGGTTTTCAATTCCAGCCAGGATTACACCTTGGGCGGCACCGGGGCGATCAGCGGCACGGCTTCGCTGACCAAATCCGGCACGGACACGTTGATCGTCAACAACGCCAACAGCTTCTCCGGCGCTGTGTATTTGAACAGCGGCACGATTCAACTGAACAACAACGGCACGATCGGCAGCGGCGCGATTGTTTTCCAATCCGCCACGCTCGTGAACAACTGGGCGTCCGGCACGCAGCCCGGATTTTCCAATCCCATCGTGGTCACCAACAACGGAACGGCCAACATCACTCTCGGCAACCGCATCGCTCTCTCCGGCGCCATCAGCGGCGCCGGCACGTTGAACATCACAGCGCAGAGCAACACGGCGCGCGACGATCTCAATGGCAACGCCAGCGCCTTCGCCGGCACGGTGAATTTTCTCGGAACCGGCCAGATGCGGGGGCGGGCCAATGGCGGGTATTTTGTTGGTTTTCCAAATGCCGTGACCGTGATGAACACGCCCGTTTCGCTCGGCTTTTACGACAACTCCGGCGGCAACACCTTTTACTTTGGCGCGTTGTCCGGCACGAATGCGGGCACGGTGCTCTATTTGAGCTATGCCGGCGCACCGACGCTGAACATCGGCTCGTTGAATCTGAACACGACGTTTGCCGGGCAGTTTCAAAACTCAATCAATCTGGTGAAAACCGGCACCGGCACGCTGACCTTGAGCGGCAACAGCTCGCACACCGGATACACAACCGTGAGCAACGGCACGCTGTTCGTGACTGGAAATTTCAGCAACAGCCCGGTGACGGTCGTCAGCGGTGCGACGCTCGGCGGCACGGGATTTCTCGGCGGCGGCGTGACGAATCTGTCCGGCGGCATCATTTCGCCCGGCCTCGGCGGCGGCGGCACGCTCACCGTAAGCAACAATCTGGTGCTGAACACGCCGACCATGAATTTCGATTTGACCAGCTCGCCGACCGGCACGAACGATCAAATCGTGATGCAAGGCGGCCTGCTTACCATGAGCGGCACGCAAAACTACAATTTTAATCTCGTCAATGACGCGCTCGGTGCGGGCACTTACAATTTGATCATCGGCGGCACGAACACCTCGGCATCGGGAGTCACGCTGGCAAATAATCTGCCCGCCACGACGCGGCAGACGTTTGCAATGCAGCGTCCCAGTTCCGGCAACGGCCAATGTTATGTGCAGCTCGCCGTCACCGGCAGCGCCAGCTCGCTCGTCTGGCAGGGCACGAACGGCAACAACTGGGACAATGCCACAACCAACTGGCTGAACGCTTCCGCTGCTGACAAATTTTACAATCTGGATATTGTGCGTTTTGACGACACGGCGACCAATGGCAATGTTTCCATCATCGGCGTGGTGCAGCCGGCGACGGTGCTGGTCACGAATAATTCGCTCGCCTACACCATCAGCAACGGCGTGCTGGCCGGCATCACGAGCCTGACCAAGAGCGGTTCGGGCATGCTCACGCTGAATTCCAGCAACAGTTTCGGCGGCGGCACTTTGGTCAACGGCGGGACGCTGCAACTGGTGAATAATGGTTATGCCGCCGGCGTCGGCCCGATCACGCTGAACGGCGCCACCTTGTATCTCAACGGCGTCGGCACGGGAACCACCATCGCCTGCGCCGGCACCAACACGCTGCAAACCTCCGGCCAGCCTTATGCGAGTTTCAGCCTGCAAGGCGGGGGCTGGTTGAACCTGAACATCGGCGGCGGCGGCGTTTTTTCGCCCGGCGGCGATTGGAGCGGATTCGCCGGGACGCTTTATTTCACGACCGGCAACTGGATCCGCGAATTGAACACCGTCACCTTTGGCAGCTCGAACGCCGTTTGGAATTTTGGCAACGCCGGCGGCCTTTACAACAAAAACGGCGGCGCCACCGTCTATTTCGGCGCGCTGTTCGGTGGTTCCGGAGCGGGCCTTTCCGGTGCGAGCACCGCCACCGCCAGCCTCACGACTTATGTGATCGGCGGCGTCAATACCAACAGTGTTTTCAATGGCACGATTTCCGACGGCGGCGCCGCGGCGACGGCCTTGGTTTTCAACGGCCCCGGTTCGCTGGCGCTGGCCGGCAACAACACCTTCAGCGGCGGCACCACGGTCAACGGCGGTTCGCTTTACATCAATAGCCAAGCCGGCAGCGGCACCGGTTCCGGTCCGGTCAGCATCAACCCGGGTGCCACGCTTGGAGGCAACGGCACAATTGGCGGACAAGTTTCACTGGCCGCAGGTGCCACGCTCGCGCCCGGCAGCAACGGCGCCGGCACGTTGACCATCACCAACGACCTGGGCCTGAACAACGCCAGCGTGCTGCAATTTGAACTGGGCACAAACAGCGACCAGGTTTCCGTGACCGGCGATCTCACGCTGGGCGGCACGCTCAACATCAGCAACCCTGGCGGCTTTGGCCCCGGCACCTACACGCTGTTCACCTACGGTGGCACGTTGAGCATCGGGACGCTGGCCATTGGCACGACCCCCGCAAGCTACACCTATGCGATAGACACCTCGGTTCCCGGCCGGGTGAATCTGGTCGTCTCGCAACCGAGTTTTGGAAGCATTTTGATAAGTTCAAACGGACTGGTTATTGCCGGTTATGGCGGGGCCGCCAACGCCGGTTATTATTTGATGGCTTCCACCAACGTCGCCGCGCCGCTGAACACCTGGGCGCGCCTGTTGACAAACCGGTTTGACAGCAATGGCAATTTCATTTTCACGAACGGCATCAATTCGACTTCGCCGCAGAGTTTTTACCTGCTGCAATTACAATGAAGAAAAGCATGAAGTATTGCTCCAAATTCCTCTCCTTGATCGTATTGGCGGCACTCCCGGCCTTTGCCAACATCCCCGGTGGTGGCACGGGCACGGGTTCGGATGTGACGCTGGTGGACAATGGCAACGGCACGGTGACGATGGCCAACGGGATCGTTTCCGTTCTCATCACCAAGGCCAACGCGAACATCACGCAGATCAATTACACCTACAACAACGGCGGCGGCACGCAGACGCAGCAGTTGCTGGCCGGTGGCTACGATGGCGGGAAGCTTTATTGGGAAAATGCCGGGTTCGGTTCCGGGAATTTCACCTATTCGGTCGTGGCCAGCACCGGCAATTACTGCGAGGTGGATTTGTTCCAAAACTCCGCCACGAACGGCACGATGGACGTGCATTTTTCCATGCTGCGCGGTTCGCCGGGTTTTTACGTGACTCCCGTCTGGAGCCACCGGGCGCAGGACGGCCCGATGGCCGACAACGAGGGGCGGGATAATATTTACATCGGTTCCATCTTCAACTGGATGAGTGTGAGTCCACAGCACGACTTCGAAACAGGCGTCAACCAGCCGCTGGTTCCGGCGTTCATATCTCCGCAGGAGAACGAGCTGGTGACGGGCGGCCCCATGCAGGGAACCTACTTCGACAAATACAAGTATGGCATGGATTTTGGCGGTCAAAATTCCGGGGAAAGGGTTTGGGGCTGGAGCAGCGTGAGCGACCCCTCCATCGGCTTTGCCGGAAAAAATGTCGGCATCTGGCACGTGCTGGGCAGTGTGGAGATGTATAACGGCGGCCCGATGAAAACCGAATTGATGGAGGGCGAGTCGGCTTACACGCTCAACATGATCAATGGCAGTCATTATGGCCTGGGCCAGGCTTTCGTCCTGGCCAACAGCGAAGTCTGGTCGAAAACCTACGGTCCTTATTTTGTCTATTTCAACAACGTCACCAACACGCTGACCGACCCGGTTCAAGCTTCGCGCACGCTGTTTGCCGACGCGCAGGCGCAGGCCGCCGCCGAACAAACCGCCTGGCCTTACAGTTGGTTCACAAATGCAAATTACGTTCCCGCTCCGGGGCGCGGCACCGTCGCCGGGCAAATTGCCATCAATGACACTTTCAATCCGAACGCCTCGGCCTCAAATCTGTGGGTCGGCATTGTGCAGGAGCCGGCGGTGAGCGATGGCGTTTATGACTTTCAGGAATGGTGCAAAGCCTATGAGTTTTGGACCCGGAGCGATGCCAACGGCAACTTCATCATCACCAACGTGATTCCCGGCAACAACTACACGCTGTATGCCTTCGGCCCCGGCGCGGCGGGGACTTTCATGTCGCAGAATCAAACCGGCGGCAACCCGCCCTGGTTGTTTAATCTTCCCTCGTCACCGTTCAGCGTCACCGTCACCGGCGGTGCCACGAATGGTTTGGGCACGGTGACCTGGACGCCGACGCGCGTCGGCCCGACGGTTTTTGAAATCGGCTATCCCGACCGGACGAGCGGCAAGTTCCGGCACGGGGATGACTGGTTTGTGGGTGACATCGGCCCCAGCCCGACCGCGCCCAGCCCCATCTGGACAAAATTTTTGGATTACCCTTTTGATTTTCCGAACGGCGTGAATTACACTGTTGGCCAAAGTCGTTGGAACACCGACTGGAATTTTATCCAGCCGATTGTCGTGGATTACGCGGGCAACGAAAATCCTTCTTCCTCGACGATCACATTCAACCTCGCCACGGCACCGGCGAATGGCGCGACGGCGTCGTTGTATTTGGGAATCGCGGCCACTTATTCCGGGCCGATCATTGTCAGCGTGAACGGAAGCAATCTGGGAAGCGGGAGCGGAAACGCGGCGGGCGTCACCGCGACGCCAGTGACGCTACTGACTGCGAACGGGTTCAATCCACCGGCAACGGCGAGCGACGTCAGCGTGCGCGAAGGAAATCACGGCGCATTTTCCGACGAACGCATCACGTTTCCCGCCAGTATGCTTCACGCGGGCAACAACACGATCAACATCAATATGCGCAAAGGCGGCTACTCCGCCAATTGCGCGCTGTATGATTATCTCCGGCTGGAGCTGACCGGTTATGTGCCGCCCTCGCCGGCCAGCGTGACGGCTTATGCGGGCAACAACGCGGTGCTGTTGAGCTGGCCGGCGACGCCCGGAGCCACCAGTTACAACATTCTCCGCTCGACAACCTCCGGCAGCGGCTATGCTTCTCTGACGAACGGCGTCATTGGCCCGGTCTGCGGCGGCGGCCCGGCCAATGCCACTTATGTTGACACCACCGCCGTCAACAACAGCACCTATTATTACGTGGTGCAGTCGGTGAATCCCGTGGGCAACAGCGCCAACTCGCCGCAGAACACCGGCGTGACGCCTTCGTCCAACCTTTCCACGACGGTGCCGGCCACGCCGACCGGTCTGACGGTGACGAGCACCAACAATGCCGTGACGTTCACATGGAATGCCTCGCCCGGCGCGAATTATTACACCATCCAGCGCGGCACGGTGGTCAACTGCACCACGGTCAATCCGGTCAATTACGTTCCATTTTACATCGTCTTGAGCAACACCAACACGAGCACCTCTTACACCGACGCTTCGGGAACGCTGGGTTGCACTTACAGTTATTTCGTCACCGCCACAAGTGCGGGCGGCACCAGCAGCGCTTCCGCAGCAGCCACCGCCCGGCCGGTGCCTCCGCCACCCGCGGCTCCGCCTGCCAATGTTCAGATCAGCAACACCATCACCAGCTCCAACCAGTCGCCAACAATCAGTTGGTCGCCGGTGAGCGGGGCGGTCGGTTATATTCTCTACCGCGCCAACAGCACCAACGGCCCGTTCAATTTCCCCGGCAATTATGTCATGAGCATGACCACCACCACCTACACCGACAGCGCCCTGGCTCTGAACACGCTCTATTCTTACACCGTGGTTGCGATGAATGCGGGCGGCGTCTCCGGCAATTCCGCCGTCGTCAGCACGGCCCCGCCGGCTCCGGCCAGTCTGACCGCATATCCCGGCAACGCCCAAATCACCCTGACTTGGTCAGCCTCCTCCAGCGCAACCAGTTATACCGTGAAACGCGGATTGAGCAGTGGCAATGAAACCACGACCGTGGCCACCACGACCAACTTGACCTACACTGACACCAACCTCAACAACGGCACGCCTTATTATTACATTGTCGTCGCCACCGGCCCCGGCGGCGCGAGCGCCAATTCTCCCGAAGCCGGCGCAACTCCCAGCGTAACCGCCGCGTCCGGCCTGGTTTGGACCGGCGCGTCCGGCGTGGCGTGGGACACCACAACCACCAACTGGCTCAATGGCATTACTGCGGTTGCTTACGCCAACGGAAACAACGTTTCCTTCGGCGATTCTCCCGTCGGCACCAATGTCGTCATCACGGCTGTCGTCAGTCCCGGTTCCGTCACCTTCGCCAATTCCGCCGTCAATTACGCCGTCAGCGGTGCCGGCATTTCCGGCACGACAAGCCTGGTCAAGACCAACGCCGGCAGCGTGACGCTGGCCAGCACGAACACCTATACCAGCGGCACCTTCGTGAATGGCGGCGGCCTCGTCTTTTCAAATGGCGCGGCCATACCGGCCAGCGGAACCCTGACCCTCAACGGCACCGGGACCGTGGCGGTGACGGGCGCGAATTCCCTGCCCAATGTCCTGGTGAACGGGACGAACAGCATCACCGGCAACGGCAACAGCGGCACCGGCATCGCCACATTGAACGACGCGGGAACGCTGACCTTGTTCGTCAGCGGCGGCAGCGACGTGTTTGATTTGACCGGCGCGATGACCGGTTCTGGAACGCTGGTTCTGGGCAGTTCGCCGATGACGCTTCGTTTCAATGGCACGGCGGGAGACGGCAACGCCATTTTCAACTTTGGAACCGGAACCGCCGTGGCCAATGTCCGCAGCACGGGAACAGCGGCGATCGCCCTGGGTGGACTTGCCGGCGGTTCCGGCACGCAACTGCAAGGGGACAATAGCTCCGGCGGAGCGAACCTGACCTACACCATCGGCGGCGCCGGTGCGAACACGGAATTTGACGGCGTCATCAGGGACGGAACCGTCGGAACTGTTGCCCTCGTCAAAACCGGCGCGGGCGTGTTCACCCTTGCGGGAACCAACATTTATAGCGCCGGCACGACCATCAACGGCGGCACATTGCTCCTCAACAACACCAGCGGCAGCGGCACCGGTTCGGGCATTGTCACCGTCGCCAGCGGCGGCACACTCGGCGGCAACGGCATTGTTTCCGGCGCGGTGACTGTGAACTCCGGCGGTGCGCTCGCCCCGGGCAACCCGCTTGGCATGCTGACCGTCAGCAACAATCTGACGCTTGCGACCGGCAGCACGACGTTCATGCAGATCCAGCATTCGCCGCTAACCAATGACGCCGTGAAGGTGACCGGCACTCTGGCTGAAGGCGGCACGCTCAACGTTACCAACATCGGAGCGTCTGCGCTCGCGGCGGGGGACAGCTTCGTGCTTTTCAACGCGACCGGTCGCAGCGGCGCGTTTGCGAATGTCATCCTGCCGCCGTTGCCCGTCGGCCTTGCCTGGAACACCAATGCGCTATACGCCGCCGGGGCGGTGTCGGTGGTCCTCACCGCCCGGCCGGTTATCGCCGCAGTTTCGATTTCCGGCAATGGTCTTGTGTTCAATGGCGCCGGTGGCGTGGGCAACGCGAATTACTATTTGCTCGGCTCAACGAACCTCGCCGCGCCGCCGACCAACTGGACTCGCCTGCTGACGAACCAGTTTGATGCCGCCGGCAACTTCAATTTCACAAACGGATTCGACGCCAGCGCGCCGCAAAATTTCTTTCTGCTCCAGGTTCCATGACCCGCCGCGACGGGCGGCGGCGGATAATCATTGCCTTGCGCAGATGATTTTCCAGAATGGAGCCATGAAAAGTTTCCTGCTCAAACTGGCTCCGGCCGTTGCCGCCGCCATTCTGGTTTTTAATTTGCAAACGGTCCGAGCCGCGGATGAAATCGCGGCGACCAATTCCAGCGCCCTGCGGCTGGCCGCCATCTTCGGCGACAACATGGTTTTGCAGCGGCAGCAGGCGGTTCCGGTCTGGGGCTGGGCCGCGCCGGGTGCAAGCGTGACAGTGAAATTCGCCGGGCAGACAAAATCCACCCGCGCCGGCGCGGACGGCAAATGGCTGTTGAAGCTCGGAAAGCTCACGGCCTCCGCCAAACCGCAAAATCTGGTCGTGCAATCCGGCGAAACGAAAACCTTCACGAACATTCTGGTCGGCGAAGTCTGGCTCGCCTCCGGCCAGTCGAACATGGAAAAACCCATCGGCAACCACTCCGGCCAGCGGCCGGTCTTCAACGCGGAGCAGGAACTGGCCGCCGCCAATTTCCCGAACCTCCGCATTTTTCAGGTTGAGAAAAAATTGTCCGCCGTGCCGCTGGACGATCTGCAGGAATTTCGCGGCTGGCAGGAATGCAATTCCAACGCCCTGAACTCCATCAGCTTTTCCGCCGCGGCCTATTTTTTTGGGCGCGAGATTCACACGAACCTGAATGTGCCGGTCGGTCTGGTCGAATCCTCGTGGGGCGGCACGCGCATCGAGCCGTGGACGCCGCCGGCCGGGTTTGAAGCGGTCCCGTCGCAGGCGAAATTCGCGGAGACAAAACTCACCACGAACAAGCTCGCCAACACGCGGCCCATGGCGATTTACAACGCGATGATCGCGCCGCTGGCCGGCTTCGCCATGCGCGGGGCGATTTGGTATCAGGGCGAATCCAACCTGATGGGGACGAACGCCGACAATGATTACATGGATTATCCGGACAAAATGACCGCGCTCGTTGGCGGCTGGCGGCAAATCTGGGGTGAGGGCGATTTTCCGTTCTATTTCGTGCAGATTGCGCCGTTCAAATACTGCACCGGGAAAATCCACCGCGCAAATTCGTCGGAGATGCTGCCGGAATTCTGGACGCTGCAATCGCGCGCCGCGCTGCAGATCAAAAACACCGGCATGATCGTGACGACGGATCTGGCGGACAATCTGGACGACATCCACCCGCGCGACAAACAGGACGTCGGCCACCGGCTCGCGTTGCTGGCGCTCCACAAAACCTACGGCGAAAAAAACACCGTCTGCTCCGGGCCGGTGTTCCAGAAAATGAAAATTGTTGGCGACAAAGCCGTGCTGGCGTTTGAACACGCGGACGCCGGACTGGCGAGCAAGGACGGACGGCCGCTGAACTGGTTCACAATTGCCGGGGCGGATGGAAAATTTGTTCCCGCCGACGCGAAGATTGCCGGCGGCACGGTGGAGGTTTCTGCCGCCGGAATTGAAAAGCCCGTCGCCGTTCGTTTTGCGTGGGACGAAACCGCGCAGCCGAATTTGATCAACGGCGCCGGCCTGCCCGCCGAACCGTTCCGCACGGATAATCTGACCGGAAAATAAACTGCGGCGCAGAAATCATTCGCCAGGGCAGGGGAGCTTCGTGCCGTTTGCCGCGGTCGCATCCAGTTTCAAGGCAAATGGATCGCGGCTATTTGTTTTGCGGAGATTTCAGTGTTTGCAAATGCAGGGTTAGAATCTGTCCGTTGTCGAACCCGGCCTTGAGGTCAAATCCCAGCAATCCGGCGAACGTCCGGCTCAATGCGAGTCCGAGTCCGCAATGCTCGCCGCCGGTGCGGGATTTGTCCTTGCGCCAAAGTCGTTCAAACAGGTGCGGCACGTCGGCGGCATCCAGATCGTGAACGGTGTTGCTGACGGTCAGTTCGCCGGCGTCCTTTTCCCAGCGGATTTCTCCGCGCCCGTTCTGCGGCGTGTATTCCACGGCGTTGGCCAGCAGGTTGGCGAGGATGGAGCGGAGCAACGTGCGGTCGGTCTGGAGAACCGCGTCCGGCGGCACGTTGAAGGTGAAGGTGAGCTGTTTCTTTTTGGCCCTGCCGGCCAGCGGCCGCCAGACTTCGTCCAGCAGCGGAAACATCAGGACGGTTTCTGGTTGCAGGGGAATTTTCCGGTTTTCGCCGCGGGCCATTTCCAGCAGGCGCGTGACCATGGCTTCCATTTGCAGGGCGATGTTGAGGGTTTCACGGTGTTTTTCGGCGTCTTCAGTTTCAGGCCAGGCCAGCTCCACCTCGGCGAGCGACCGCAGTTCGGCCAGCGGCGTGCGCAGTTCGTGGGCGAGGTCGGCGCTGAAACGGCGCTCGCGTTCAAACGATTCTTCCAGGCGGCCCAGCAGATCGTTCAGCCGGCTGGTGATGGGGCGAAGCTCTTCCGGCATCGAATCCACCGGGAAGCGCGTTTGCAATGAATCGGCGGTGATGGCGGCGGCCTGTCGCGCGAGCCGCCCCAGCGGAGCGTGACTGCGGCAGAGCGAAAAGTTCACCACCGGCACGGTGATCGCGATGGTCAGCAGCCCGGTCAATGCCAGCACGGTGGTCAGGGTGTCGAGGGTCTGGTCCAGCGACCGGCGGTCGGCGGCCACCACGACAACGGCTTCGGCCGGCGCGAATTTTTTCCCGTCTTCGTCCTCGGCCTTGGGAAAAAATTCCAGTCCGATGGCGCGGCCGGCACGGCCGCCGGGCAGGTTGAGATTCCAGTATTGCGGCGCGGCCGCCGGACCGAAGTGATCCGGCAGCTCCGTGTCGTTCAGTGATTCGGAGCGCGCGATGACGGTGCCGTTGGTCCGCCATAATTCGTAAAACTGCGGCGTCGCGCCGCCGTCGGAACCCTTGAAAAAATCGTCCGGAAGTTCAAATTGAACTCCATCCTGACCCTGTTCCGCCAGCGACATGATGGTGAACGCCTTCGCCCGGAGGCCGGCGTCAAATTCGGCCAGCAGGGCGACACGGGTGAAGAAATAAATCGCCGTGCCGCTGAATATCAGCAGCAGCCCGAAGCCGGTGAGGATGGTCAGCGTGAGCTGCCGGCGGATGGATTTCATGACGGCTCCTTGAGCGTGTAGCCCAGGCCGCGCCGGGTGTGGATGAGCGGCGGGCTGCCGAGTGGTTCCACCTTCTTGCGCAAGGTGCAGATGGCCGAGTCCACCGCGTTGCTCATCAGGTCCGCCGACTCGTTGTAGATGTGCGTTTCAATTTCATCACGGGTGACGATGTGGTCCCGTCGCAGGGCGAGGTATTCCAGCAGCCGGAATTCGCGCGCGGTCAAATCCAGCGCCTTTCCGGCCCGCACCGCCGAATGGGCGGTCAAATCTATTTCCAGATCGGCGATGACGACCTGGTTGGTTTTGGAATCGTAATGCCGCCGGCAAAGCGCCTGGATGCGGGCCAGCAGTTCCTGCAACGCAAAGGGCTTCACCAGATAATCGTCCGCGCCCATTTGCAGTCCTTTCACGCGGTCTTCCACCGTGTCTCTGGCGGTCAGCAGAAGAATCGGCGTTTGCCGTCCCTTTTTCCGCAGCCGGTGCAGCAGGGTCAATCCGTCCAGCTTCGGGAGCATGATGTCGAGAATGATGACGTCGTAATCGTTTGATTCGGCCAGCCAGAGTCCGTCCTCGCCATCGCCGCTCGTGTCCACGGCGTAACCGGATTTGTGCAGCGCCTTGCCAACGGACTTTTGCAGTCGTTGTGAATCTTCCACCAGAAGAACGCGCATAGCGGAGGTTAAATCAGGTTGCCGGGCCGGAGAACACTTTTCGTCATTTCAAACTCATGAGTGCCGCCGCCGGTTGCATCCGGCGGCGGCTCCCCTTGGTTGAGTGAATGGCCTTGATGATGGAAGCTCAGTCCTTGTCTTCTTTCCCGCCCTTTTCCTCCGTTGCGCTTTCGGTGCTCACAATCTTGCCGTTGGCGTCCACGGCCACTTCGGTCTTCTTGCCGCCTTTGGTAATGTCGGCCTCGTAGGTCACCTTGTTGTTCGCGTCCACGGCCTTTTCGCCGCCGGAAAGCGTGCCGCCGTCCGCCGCGGCGGTCAGGGCATTTTGCACTGCGGCGGGCATGGCCGTAAATGCCATGTCCTCCTCCGTGCCGTTGAACTTGCCGTCGGGCGTGATGGCCACTTCAAACTTCCGCGCGCCCTGCTCGATGTCGAACTCGTAGACCTTGGTGCCGTCGGCGTCGCCCAACTCGACTTTTTTCACGTCCGAAGCTGCGGCGTAGGAGGCCAGCGTCGTTTTGACCGCCGCCGGAACCCTGTCCAACGAGATCGCATCTTCCTCCTTGTCACTGGCACAGCCGTTGACCGCCAGCCCCGCGAGAACGGCCAGCGTGGCCGCACCCATGATTGTGTATTTTGATTTCATGTTCATTCGTGTCTCAATTTGTTTTTGTTTCGCCGGCACTGCCGGCTGTTTTACCGCGCGCACAGTTAATCACAATCAGATTATGCCAGTGTTACGCGCGGAAAATTGTTTCCCAATCATGACGTTCACAAACCGGGGCGTGCGTGCGTGCCTTGAGAGTTGGAACAACCCGGCTTTCGGCCCCCGGTCATTTCCATCCTGCCTGCACCCTTAATCATTTCCCTAAATTATCTTGAATTCGTCGGCGATAAGCTTGTAATTTTTTATGTCGAATTACTCATGAAGCGACATGAATTAGAAACGACTGTCCAGGGGTGCTGGCGGATTTTGGAGGAAAGTCCTGCCGTCTTGCACAATTGCCAAAGCCCGGTTGCGCGGCTTTCCACGAGAAAATGTTACCACCACAGATCCCATTATGAAAAATCCACTGAAAGTTCTAATCGCCGGGCTGGGTCTTCTGACGCTCTCGGCGTTCAATTCTGAATTCCTGGCCGCCCATGCCCAGGGCACGGCCTTCACCTATCAGGGGCGGTTGAACAACGGCACGAATTATCTCAACATTGCATCGCCTTCGGGGAGCTTATTTTTCCGGTTATCCCAACATTGACCGGGCCGGTGGGCGCCCGGAATGCCCGGAACAAACTTTGTTTCAAAACACCAAACCAAAGGAAAAATCCCGTGAACAACGCAATGAAATCCATTCTTTCAATATTCGCGCTGGCGGCGCTGGCGTTTTTTCCGGCGCGTGCGCCGGCGGACACTTTGTATGTGACCGGCGGCGACAGCCTGTTTCAGTTCAATACGTCGGCAGGCGCGGGAAGCCGGACCACCATTACCAATTTCATCAGTTCGGGAACCACGGCGGTGACCGTGGATTGCCACGGTAACGTGTTCCTAGCGACCTGGGGGAACTTTGATACCGACTTCGGCGACATTTACGAGATCACCACCAACGGGGTGCTGCTCACGATTGCCACCGGCTTGAACGGGCCGGACAGTCTGGCGGTGGACAGCCGGGGCAACTTGTTTGAGGGCGAGGAAACCAATCTTAACGAGTTCATCAATACGAACGGCACCTTGGCGTCCACTCCCGTTCCCATCGGCAACGGCTTTGCCATTGACTCGCTGCCATCTGGCCTGGCTTTTGACGGCGGCGGCAATCTCTTTGTGGCGGAGTGGGAAGGCATTTATGAATTCACCAACAGCGCGGGCGACTTGTCCACCAATGCCACGCTGTTCTATCCTGGTGGCGGCCTTTGTCTGGCCTTTGACAGCAGTGGCAATCTGTTTGTCGGGACAGGCGGGGAGGCGGGCTACCCCGGCTTGGAGTTCGTCAACAACGCTGGAATGCTGTCATCCACGCCCAGTTATTTCCCCGGCATCAATGCCGAACAGATGGCCTTCGACAGCCACGACAATCTGTTCGTTCAGGACAATACCGGCAATTTTATCTTCGAGTTCACAAACAGCGGCGCGGGACTGGCGTCCCTGCCCGCCACCTTTGTCACCGGCCTGGACGCCAGCGGGCTGGCCTTTCTGCCGGTGGCGTCCGCGCCCAAGCTGTATATGGCCGGTGATGATTCCATTTACACCTTTGCCCTGACGGCAGGCGGCGGCAGCCAGAGCACCATTGCCAGTGGTTTGGGATATAAGCCGGGGCCGATGGCCGTTGACAGTCACGGCAACCTGTTCGAGTGGGACGGAAACAGCACCATTTATGAGACTCCCCGGAACGGAGCTTCCATCGCTTTTGTCAGCGGCATCGAACATGTCAAAGGCATGGCCTTTGATCCCAACGGCAACCTGTTCGTGGCGGACATCACGGCAGGGATCAATGGCATTGACGAGTTCACCAACAGCGCGGGTGCGCTGACCACCAATTCGATCTTGTTCGCCGGCGGTTTGGACAGCCTGGATGCCATGGCTTTTGACCGCCGGGGCAACCTGTATGTGGCAACCGGCGGCATGGGTGCGGTTTGGGAATTTGTCAGGATGGGTGGAACTCTTTGTGCCACACCGTCCCAGATTTTATATGGCGTGCAGGGCTTCCCAAACAGTCTGGCTTTTGATGCCAATGACGACTTGTTGGTCGGTTATGCTGGCGGCGAATTGGAAATGGGAAACGGCGACGGCATTCTGGAGTATCTCAATAACAATTCCGCCGCCTGGTATAATGGCGGCGTTCTGTCGTCCGCGCCCATTGCCCTTGCCGGCGGCAATGTCGCCGGTCTGGCTTGCGACACCGGCGGCAATGTGTTTGAGGTGAATGGTGACAACGGCAATATCTACGAGTTTTCCAGCGACACGGGCGTCCTGTCATCCACCCCGACCCTCTATGCCGGCGGTTTGGACGCCGGTTGCGTGGCCATCAACCCCGGCTTTCAGGCGTCTGTTAGCGCTGCGCCACCCAACCTGTATGTGTCCGACAACCTGAACAACCGCATTTACAGTTTTAACACGACCAATGGCGCCACCAGCCGGGGTCTCCTTGGCGACCGATATTACTGGACAGGCTATGACATGACTTTTGACAGCCACGGCAACCTGTTCGTATCGCAGGCCGGAAGCGGCGTGAAAGGCGTTTTGGAGCTGACCAATAACGCTGGAATCCTGTCGTCCAATGCCATCAGCCTGGAGTTGTTCTCTGAACAATCAGCCGGTGGCGGGCTGGTCTTTGACGGTTTCGGGAATCTTTATGTGGCGGATGTCAACAATTATGACATCGACAAGTTCACCAACTCCGGTGTTGTGGGAACATGGGGTTCCGTTGACCAGGACCCCTTCGTGGGTGGGGCGGTGGTGTCCTTTAGCCTGGCCATTGACAGCCGGGGCAACCTGTTCTCTGCAAACTATGGTTTCAATGACAGCGGCGGATGGGGCTATGTTTCGGAGTATGGCAACCTCAACAGCCCCGTGCCATGGGGCCAGACCATGTTGGAATTCGGTGATTATGGGCTTGCTGTGAGAGGCATGGCTTTTGACGGCCAGGGCAATCTGTTTGTCGGCGAAATAGACTGGTATGACTCGCCCACCGCCGTCGGCTATATTTATGAGTTCACCAACACTCCCGCCGGTCTCTCCACCAATGGGACGCTGTTCGCCGGCGGATTGGGCGACGTTGGGAGTCTGGCTTTCGACGCTGGCGGAAATCTGTTCGAGGCGGACGGCAGCAGCGGCAACCTCAACGAGTTCATCAGCACGGAAGGAATCTTGTCGTCCACCCCCGTCACCTTTGCCACCGGACTGGGCAATGCCGCCGCCCTGGCAATTTCTATCGCGCCTCCCGTTCCGCAACTCAACATCATTGTTTACAATTATCCCAACGATTACGGCACGGTCGCGATGGCTTTCTGGCCGGCCTCGGCCACCGGTTACATGCTGCAAACCAACAGCAGTCTGGCCCTGCCCGGCTGGGCAAATTATGGCGGTTCGGTGAACAGCTTTCTGGGCACCAATTATGTCACCATTTCACCGGCAGCGGGCAACCTGTTCTTCCGGCTGCAGCATCCGTGATTCACGGCCGGCCGTGGCAACGAACGTGTGTCCGCTTATTTCAAAGGTCAGAGCCGACTCACGTCGGCCGCTACAGATCAATGCCGGGGAATTTGGTGGGGCCAGCGTCGAGTTAAGCTGGAAACCATGACGGCTCGCGGGGACGCGAGTCCCACCGCATGACCGCCATGCCTTCCCTGCGTGTCAAGATTAATGTGAACTGCCATATCTGTGAAAATCGGTGGCTGAAAATTTTCGCGCACAGGCAGCCAGACCGGGAAATCGTTGAGCCGGGCGGCGGGTGGCCAAACAAATCCCAGGTTTGCGTGCCTTGACCGCATGACCGCCGCCCGGTTTGAGTGCCGGTGTCCGCCGGCAAAAAAATAGTTGAGTATCCTTGCTTGGAAGTTCTTGGAATCAAACCGAGCGGACGCGGCGGACATTAAACGACGGACATGATCTGGCGGCGGGCGCATTCCAAAAATTGCCGCAAAATGTAATGGCCGGAATGTGACTCCGCAACTAGACTCGGTTCATGGCCCAGATGTCCAACCGAGGCGCACAGCTTTTTTGTTCCTTGTTCGTTGTCATCGGTCTTGTCGCCGTGGGCATCGGGATCTGGACGCTCGCAAAAAGCATCCGTTCGGAACATTGGCCGGTGACCGATGGCATCATCCAGTCGGCGGAGATGAAATCCCATTCGGGAAGCAAAGGCGGCACGACCTACTCGGCGGAGGTCACCTACACTTATCAGGTGGCGGGCATGAGTTACACGGACGATAAAGTCTCCATCGGACAGATGTCGTCGTCATCGGAATATGCGCGGGGAATCCTCAACCGTTATCCCGTCGGCAGAAAAGTTTCCGTGCATTACGCGCCGGGCGACCCGTCGGACGCGGTGCTGGAAACGGGCATCCACGGCGGCACCTGGATTTGCCTGGGCGTGGGAACGGCGTTCACGCTGTTTGGCATCATGTTCCTCCAAATCCAAAGGGCCGCCGCGCGGGCGCAAATGCCGGGGGCGGCAGAATCGTCATCCGTCAAGGTGTTGCCGGGCGGCCGCGTGACCATGGACAAGCCGCCGGTGATGATGGGCGTGATATTTCTGCTGGTGGGAATCGGCCTCTGCTTCGTGCCGCCGGACAGCGGCAAGCCGGCCTGGCTGATGTATGTGGTGGGAGCGGTGTTTTTCTGCGGCGGTGTCATGGCCCTGTTGATGCGGATGGAAAACAAACTGTATGGCAAGATTGGCAGCCTCATGTTTTTGGTCCCCTTCCTGGTCATCTTTCATTGGGTGTCATTCGGCGCAGGTGAACGCAACGGCACCGTGAGCATGCCCTTTTCCGTGACCCATGGCGCGAGTGTGAGGACACCGTTTGCCATTTTCACCGTCCTGATGGACCTGGTGATTGTGGCCGGAGTGGTTCATTGGCTGCTCAAAAGGCTGGCGGGAGTGACAAGCCCACCTCGCATCTCCGGACAGCCTGTGACACAAAACAAATTGAAATTGATGCTGGTGGCGTGTCTGGTTTTACTGCTGGCACTGCTGGCAATCTTCCTTGCATTGAATAATAAGGCTTCGCCAAGGGGGCCGTCACCGGAAGAGTCCTTTGTTTCCACGCCGATTGACGACGCGTTCTGGCTCAAACTCGACCGCCGCCGTTCTGACAAGTATCGCGCGCAGCTCAAGGCCGCGCCGCCGGTGCTGGTGGTTCGGGAGAGTCATTATGCCTTCAATCCCACGAACGGCATCGGCATGCATTACGGCTGGCTCGACGGCCGGCTGGCGAACCTGCATATCACCTTCTCCGAACTGGTGGCGGACGCCTACGGCAAGGATTATACCCACACGGAATTTCCCGAGGAGTGGACGCAGGGCCACTGGACCAATTGCTATGACGTGATTGTGACCGTCACCAACCAGCCCAAGGAAGCCCTGCAATCGGCGGCGAAACGATTTCTCCGGCAGCAGTATGGACTGGCGTGGCACTTGGAGACCCGGGACACCAATGTGCTGGTGCTCCGCGCAAAAGACCCGCAATTGTTGCAATCCAAGCTCACTCGCGATTTTGCCCGCAGCAAGTCCATTCCCGAATTCACCAGCGAACTGGAGAATTATTTCGGCCAGCCCGTGATTGACGAAACCGGGATGACCAACCGCTACGACAAGACGATTGGGGATGTTCCCTCGCGCTGGATCAACGGACGTTCCACCGATTTGGACTTCAATAACCAGTTTCTAGCAACCGTCGGGCTGGAGCTGGTTGCCACCAACCGGCCACAGGAATGGCTGCTCATGGACCGGTGAACCGACTCACGCCGGCTGCTACAGCCCGCAGTGACGGAATTTGGTGGGGCGAGTGTCCCCACGAGTCGGGGCGGCGAGGGGAGTTTGATTTCACAACGGCTCGCGGGGACGCCCGCCCCGCCGGACCACCGCACCTGACGGCGCCTTCTTCGCGCCTTTGCGTCCTGGCGTGAGAAATCGAATTTGAACAACAAAGCAGCCAAGCAACATGCGGGGAAATGAATAACTTTGTTCCTTGGTTTTTAAACCCGGCCCGAACCCGGAAATCCGCGTCAAAAAATGTCTCGACACGATCAGGGAATATGCGTATTCAGCAAACAAAATCCCGTCCATGAATGAACAAAATCCAGAAATCGCGCCCGTGGAAGCAATCGCATTGCCCGCATACAAGGACCGCGCAACCGGTCTGATGGTCTTCGGCATACTGACAATATTGCTGGGCTGCATGGCCGGGCTGTTCGTTCCACTGATGCTGATCAGTCAGGTTGTCGCCGCCAAAAGCGCCGGTTCGGCGGCCCCGCTTTCGGCCATGATGCCCGCCATTCTTCTCTACGGCATGTTGGCGGTGGCCCTTGTGTGGCTGGGCATTGGCTCCATCAAGGCCCGACGCTGGGCCAGGGCACTGCTGCTCATCTTCTCCTGGAGCTGGCTGGTCATGGGGGTGTTTGCCGTGATTGGCGCGGCGTTCATCATGCCAAAAATTTTGGCGGGCGCATCCGGCGGGCCGGATACAAATCATGCCATGCCCGCGTCAACAATAATTGGGGTGATGGCGGTCATGTTTCTCATGCTGGGCGTGTTTTTCATTCTTGTGCCGGCGATATGGATTTTTTTCTATGGCAGCCGTCATGTGAAGGCCACGTGCGAAACGCGCGATCCTGTGGCACGGTGGACGGATGCCTGTCCGCTGCCGGTGTTGGGCTTTTGCCTGTGGTCGTTATTTTCCGCGCCAATGATGCTGGTCATGCCATTGACCGGCCATGCGGTGATGCCGTTTTTTGGGGTGTTTGTCACTGGCCTGCCGGGCGGTCTGTTATGTCTGGCCGTGGCCATCATCTGGTGCGCGGCGGCGTGGCGGTTATATCGGCTGGATGTGCGGGGATGGTGGCTGATATTGATCGTCTTTGTGGCCTTCATGGTGTCCACAGTGCTGACGTATGCGCATCACGACCTCATCGAGATGTATCAACGGATGGGCTATCCACAGGCGCAAATTGAGCAGATGCAAAAGTCCGGCCTGCTGACGGGGAACCGCATGAACTGGCTGATGGTGTTCTCCACGCTGCCACTTTTTGGCTACATGCTGTTCATTAAAAAATATCTACGGAACAAATCCTAAATTCCGGGCCGTCAGCATCCATTCTACTTGGCAAATGTGGGCAAAGTTGCGACGGTGGCGCGAGCAATGAGCATTGTCACCAAAACCGGGGATGCGGGAACGACGGCGCTGATGTTCGGCCGGCGCGTGCCGAAAAATCATCCGCGCGTGGAGGCGTGCGGCGCGGTGGACGAGTTGAACGCCGCGCTGGGGCTGGCCCGCGCCACGGCCACGGATGATTTTGTCGCCTGCAATCTGCCGGCCATCCAGAAGGATTTGATTGTGCTGATGGGCGAGCTGGGCGTGTTGCCGGAGGATTTGCCGCGCTACGTCCGGGATGGTCATTCGCTCGTCACGCCGCCGATGACGTCGGTGCTGGACGCGCTGGTGAAGGAAATCGAATCGCAGAACGTGACTTTCAAGGGCTGGGCGACACCGGGCGCGACGCTTCATTCCGCCGCGCTGGACGTGGCGCGGACGGTTTGCCGCCGTGCGGAGCGTCGCGTGTGCGCGTTGAGCGAGTCCGGCGGGCCGGTGAATCCGGAAATCATCATTTATCTCAACCGCTTGAGCGATTTGCTGTGGCTGTTCGCGCGATGGGTGGAGACGAAACGCCCTTCACCCGGAAATGAGCCAGTTGGACAAGCCAGCCATGTGACAAAACGGTGACAATTGATAAGTCAGGCTTGTGAATAACTTGGCTCCATTTCATCGCCGCACCGTCCGCCGGAAAACGGCGAAGGCTTCACCACCGACAAGCCTGAATGACCTGATTTGAAGTGCTGCCGCCCCTGCCAGCCGGCTGAAACCCTCGCCATCGGCGATGGTCGGTGCGTGCCGACCGCCGAAAATTTTAGGGCAGATGGTTAAATGCAACTCATCCACCAAATCCGCGCGGAACAGGGCGTCGTTCAGCTCGCCGCCGCCTTCGCAAAGCAGCCGCGTCACGCCCCATTTTGCCCGCAGCCAGCGCAGGGCCGCCGAAAAATTGATTTCGCGTTTGCCGCAAACCTTCACTTCATCCGCAATCGTCCGCAGACTCCGGAGCTTCGTTTTTGAGGCGCGGGCGGTTGTCAAAATGACGACGGGCGAAAAATGTTTTTTGAAGATGGCCGCTCGCGGGTTGATCGAGCCGCCGCCGCTGACGATGATGCGCAGGCCGTATTCGGCCAGGCCGCGTTTGAGCCGCAGCTTCCGGAATTTTTCACCGCCTGTTCCCAAAATGGTTCCCGAAATTTCAACCGTCCGCGCGCCGCACATCACCGCGTCCGCCGTGGCGCGGAGTTCGTAGATGTGTTCGAGGTCGCGCCTGCTGCTGAAGGAGTGAACCGTGCGATTCGCCGTGGCGATCTTGCCGTCCGCCGTCATCGCCATGTTGACGAGCACGAACGGCAGCTTGAGACTTTGGGCTTTGGGTCCTGGACTCATAAAATCAGCATCGCATCACCGTAACTGAAGAAACGGTAACGTTCACGAATCGCTTCCGCATAAGCCGGCAAAATCATTTCCCGCCCGTGCGTTTCTCCCGGCGCGGCAAACGCGCTCACCAGCATGAGCAGCGTCGAACGCGGCAAATGGAAGTTCGTCAGCAGCGCATCCACGACTTGAAATGAAAACGGCGGATAGATGAAAATGCCCGTATTTCCAGCGGTTTTTGCGAGTTTTCCGTTGTTTTGCGCGGCCACGGTTTCGAGCACGCGCACCGTCGTTGTGCCGGTGGCGATGATGCGCCGGCCGGAATTTTTTGCGGCGTTGATTGAATTTGCGGTTTCTTCGCTCAACTCAAACCGTTCCTCGTGCATTTTGTGGGCGGCCAGCGATTCGGTTTTGACCGGCAGAAATGTGCCGGGTCCGACGTGCAGCGTGAGGAAGCAGATTTGCACGCCGAGCGCGCGGATTTGTTCCAGCAGCTCCGGCGTGAAATGCAGTCCCGCCGTCGGCGCGGCCACGGAGCCGTCGGTTTTGGCGAAGACGGTTTGATACCGATCCTTGTCGCCCGGCAATGGGCCGTGGCGCTGGATGTAAGGCGGCAGCGGAACCTCGCCCAGCCGGTCAAGCTCGCGGCTGATGTCCGGCGTGCCGGAGAATTGCAGCCGCCGCCGGCCTTCGTAATGGGTTTCAACAACCGTGGCAAGAATGCCGCCGAGCCGGCCGCCGGATTCGGGGAACACGATTTGCGTTCCGACGCGGGCATTTTTGCCGGGCCGCATCATGGTCCACCAGTTGTTTGGCGCGGTTTCCTCAACCAGCAAGACCTCGAATTTCCCGCCGGTTTTGGCGTTGACGCCGCGCAATCGTGCCGGGATCACGCGCGAGTTGTTCAGGACCAGCACGTCGCCGGGGCGCAGAAATTCCAGCAGGTCGGGGAACCGCCGGTGTTCGACGCGGTTTTCGCCGCGATGCAAAACCAGGAGGCGCGATTCATCCCGTTTGGGCGCGGGATGTTGCGCGATCAGCTCGGGCGGCAGGACGAAATCAAAATCAGCGGTTTGCATCGGCGCGAGTTTCAAGTTTTAAGCCCCAAGTTTCAAGCTGTTGTGGAATAAAAGGTTGTTCGCTGTGGTATCCGGGTTGTGAATAACTTTTGAATAAGAGTCAAAAATCGGCGCGTTTTTTTGTTGACTTGGTGGGTGAAAGTGGTTAGAAATGGGGCGTTGTGGGTGATAATAGTAGTTTCAGGATTTGATGTGAACAGATGAGTGGCGCGCAAACAAAAGAGCCGACGTATTACAACTCGCGTTTTCTCCACGGTGTGGATGAGAAGCGGCGCGTCCAGATTCCGGCCAAGTGGCGGCCTGACGAATCGGGGACGGAGTTGACGCTCATGCTTTGGCCGCAACATCAGGCGGGGACATGTCTGCGCGTTTTGCCGCCGACGCAGATGGCGAGGATGAAAGCGGACATTGACGCGCTTCCGAATGACAACCCGAAGAAGGGCGTGCTGAAAAGATTTATTGGCAGCGAATCCGTCCAGGTGACTTTGGACAAGGCTGGCCGGATTTGTCTGCCGGAGGAAATGGCCCGCGCGGCGGGCGTCAAGGATGAGGCGGTGCTGGTGGGATTGCTCGACCGTTTTGAGATTTGGAATCCGGCCCGCTATGAAAACGTCAAGGCGGCCGACGCGGTGCTCGCGTCCGAAGCCTTCAAACTAATGGAGTGATTATGCAATTCGGAAAATTATTGTTTGCTGGAAGAAGCGTGGTGAACGGCTGCGAAACACTTTCGTATCGCGAGAACAAGCAGGTGGCGCTGCCCCGGTTTGTTTCGCCGAAAAATCCCTTTGCGCCGGCCAAAAAAACGGCGGAAACCGCCGCCGTCCAGGCCCGGAAGGAAACCGTCCCGGCACCGGCGGCCACGCAGAAATTGCCGCCGGTTTCCAGCGCGCCGAAATCTTTGCCGGCCTGGACCAGCAAGTTGAACCCGGCATCGCTTTGGAGCAGCCCGGTGCCGGTGGAGCAAAAAACGTCGTCCGCCGTGCAGGCCGAGCTGTCGTTGGACACCGTCAAAGTGATCCACAACGACTTGAGCGACGCGGATGTGGAAGTGGTGCCGATCAAATCGCATCCGGCGGCTGCGGAGATTCCCGCTTTGTCGCCGGCGAAAAAATCCTGGGAGATTTTGGGCGAGCAGCTCATGAGGGTGACCGCGTTGTTTTAATCAAAGGAAAAATGCGCAGTGCCAGATTTCGCTCACAAACCAGTGATGGTGGCGGAGGTGCTGGCGGCGCTGAAGCCGGTGCCGGGCGGCCGTTACGCCGACGGCACGGTCGGTGGGGCTGGTCACGCGGCGGGAATCCTGGCCGCGAGCTCGCCGACTGGATGGCTGTCTGGGTGCGATCGCGATGGCGCCGCGGTTGAGGCGGCGGCAAGGCGGCTGGCGGAAAAATTCGCCGGGCGGTTTGAAATCCGGCGCGGCAATTTTGCGGAAATGGGGGGCTGGATTCCGGCGGCGAGCTGCGACGGCGTGTTGCTGGATTTGGGCGTGAGTTCGCCGCAACTGGATTCGCCGGGGCGCGGGTTCAGCTTCCAGCAGGACGGCCCGCTGGACATGCGGATGGATGACCGGCAGCCGCTGACGGCGGCGGATTTGGTGAACAGCACGGGCGCCGACGGGCTGGCGAAAATTTTTTGGGAATTCGGTGGCGAGCGCGAGTCGCGGCGGTTTGCGAGGGCCATCGTTCACGACCGCGAACTGAAAAAATTTGAGACGACGCGGCAGCTGGCGGAGTTGATTGAGCGAATTTCGCCGCGCGCTGGAAGAAAGGCGCATCCGGCGACGAAGATTTTTCAGGCGCTGCGGATTGCGGTGAACGACGAGATCGGCTCCTTGAAACGCGGGCTGGAGGCGGCGGTGAAAATTTTGAAGCCCGGCGGGCGGCTGGCGGTCATCACGTTTCACTCGCTCGAAGACCGGGTGGTGAAGGGATTTGGCCGGGAACGGACGCGCGATTACACGTTCAGCGGCGAAGTGGACGTGCCGGAACTGCGGCAGCCGCGCACGCCGGAGCTGAAATGGGTGGCGCGCAAGGCCATCGCGCCCGGCGAGATGGAATTGGCGGAAAATCCGCGCAGCCGCAGCGCACAATTGCGGGTGCTGGAGAAGATTTGAATGGCAGGAAATCGAAAAAGTCAGTCGGCGGCGATCCGGTTTGGCCCGGCGCTCAAGGCGCTGTTTTTGTGCATGCTGATCGCCGGCTCGGCGATCGGCTACGTCTGGCAGAAGAACGAGATTTACCGTTTGAGCCAGCAGATCCGTCAGAGCGAATTGCGCCTGAAGCAGACGGCGGACGCCAACGAGAAGTTGAGGCTGAAGCTCGCCGATTTGCGCTCGCCGCTGATGCTCGACCAGCGGGCGCGCGAGTTGAATCTGGGTCTGGCTCCGGCGCAACCAATGCAGGTTTTCCGGTTGCCGGAACCTTCCGCCGCGACGGGGAACGGCGTTCCGGCACGCCAGCTCGCCGCGCGGCAGGCGGTCGCGCCGCTGACGCAGTGAAAATAATTTAGCCGCCGCTCGTGACGCCGTTGGTTGAGGAACCGATCGCCACGGGCGGCTGGCTGCATTTGAGATGACGAAAAAATCGCAATTTCACCGGGTGATGCTGCTGCTGCTCTTTGTGGGCGCGGCCTTTGCCGGGCTGGGCTACCGGCTGGTGGACTTGCAGGTGTTGCGTCATGACGAGCTGGCGAAGCTGGCGCAGGACAACACGCAGCGCGAATTCCGGCGGCCCCCGCGGCGCGGCGACATCCTCGACATTCACGGCAACCTGCTCGCCACGAGCGTGCCCGTGAAGACGGTCTGCGCCGACCCCTCGCTCATCGGCAACCAGCAGACGGCCGTGGCGCACGCGCTCGCGCCGCTGCTCCAGGTGGACGAGTCCGCGCTCTACCCGAAACTGTTTCCGCATGTCTCCAAAAACGACAAGGGCGAGACGTTCACAAACAACCTGCATTACGTCCGGCTGGCCAAAAACGTTTCCGACGACACCTGGCGGAAAATCCAGATGACGATGACCAATCTTTCGTTCGGTGTGGATGAGAAAAAATTGTCCAGGGCCGACCGCGACTTTTTCAGGAATCTCCGCCAGTTTGCGGTTTTCGCCGACCCGGACCAGATGCGCGTCTATCCGAACGGCTCGCTGGCGGCGCAGGTGCTGGGATATTCGGGCGTGGAGGAATTCAAGCTGGACGGCCGGCCGGTTTCGCAGATTTCCGGGCGCGACGGGATTGAGCTGGCGCTGAATTCGCCCTTGGGCGGCGTCGCCGGCTGGCGCGTGACGGAAACCGACCGTCAGCAGCACGAGCTGGTTGCGTTGCGCGACGAGGACGTGCAGCCGCGCGACGGACTGAACGTCGTGCTGACGATTGACGCGGCGATCCAGAACATTCTTGAATCCGAGATGGCCAAGGCGATGAAGGAACACGAGCCGGTCAGCATCACCGGCATCGTCACGCGTCCGCGCACGGGGGAAATTCTGGCGATGGCGTCGCTGCCGGATTTCGATCCGAACA
>CAZZPE010000037.1:0-28626 GCA_964655855.1 uncultured Bifidobacteriaceae bacterium | reverse complement strand
TGACCAGCTATCTGCTCATCGGTTTCTGGTATCACAAACCGAGCGCGGCGGCGGCGGCGAAGAAAGCTTTCATCACCACGCGCATCGGCGATCTTGGCCTGCTGCTCGGGATGGTCTGGCTCTACGCGCAAACCGGCACGCTGAATTTTTACACGCCTGAACATACCGGCTGTCTTGAAACCGCTGCCTTGAACACGATGCTGGCTGCTCCGCCGGTCGCGGGATTCGCGGTGGTGACGGCGATTGGCCTCCTGATTTTCCTCGGAGCTGTCGGCAAATCCGGCCAGGTTCCGCTGCATGTTTGGTTGCCGGACGCGATGGAAGGCCCGACGCCCGTCAGCGCTTTGATTCACGCAGCCACGATGGTGGCCGCCGGCGTGTTCCTCGTCGCCCGCGTTTATCCGCTGATGTCCATTGGCGGCATCATTGGCGCGCACGGCGTTCCTGTCACGACCTCGCTGACCGTCATCACCTGGGTTGGAGCCATCACCGCAATTTTCGCCGCGAGCATCGCGGTCGCGCAAAACGACATCAAGCGCATCCTCGCTTATTCCACCGTTTCGCAACTCGGCTACATGATGATGGGTCTGGGCGTCGGCGGTGTGGCGGTCGGCATGTTCCACCTCATCACGCACGCATTTTTTAAGGCGCTGCTGTTCCTCGGTTCCGGCTCCGTCATCCACGGCTGCCACGAGGAACAGGACGTGCGCAAAATGGGCGGGCTGAAAAAATATATGCCGGTGACCTTCGCGGTTTATGCCGTCGGCATGTTGGCGCTCGCCGGTTTCCCGCTGTTCTTTTCCGGCTTTTGGAGCAAGGACGAAATTCTTCATTCCGCGCACAACTGGCCGGTGTCGCACATTCCATTTTTGCTGGGCTGCACCGGCGCGCTGTTCACGGCGTTTTACATGACGCGCCAAGTTGCGCTTGTTTTCTTCGGCAGCTATCGCGGCCACGAAGATAGATCCGCTCACGGCCACACCGCGCCCGATCATTCCCATTCTTCCGAATTTCATAGCCACGATCCGCACGAAAGCCCCGCTGTTATGACCGTTCCTTTGATCATACTCGCGGGGTTTGCCATTTTATTGGGCTTCGTCGGCACGCCCGCCTGGCCGTGGTTTGACGGCTACCTAACCGGCGAAGAATTCAAATTAGATTTTAGCAAGCTTGCCGAACCCGGCACGCTTGGCCTGATGGTCGCATCGGCGGCAATTGTTTTCACCGGCCTCGGCCTCGGCTGGTTTCTTTACGGCAAACGCCAGCGCAAAACGGTCGCGGAAAAAGATGTTTTGGAAGCCGCGCAGCCGTTCATTTACAAGTTGCTCGAAAATAAATATTTCATCGATGAAATCTACGAAGCGACGGTCATCCGCTTCAACGCCTTTGCTGCGCGGCTGTGTGATTTTGCCGACCAATGGATTTTCGGCAGCGCGGTTTTGCTTGTCAAATACGTCACCGTCGGTCTCGCCTGGCTCTACCGGCTGACGGATGAATATTTTGTGAACCTCGGCTTCGACACCGGCTGCGAGGCGCTACGCGAAGGCGGCGGCGGACTTTCCAAGCTGCACACCGGCCGCGTGCAAACCTACCTCCGCATCATCGGCGTGGCGCTCGTCGCGCTGATCATTTTCCTGATTTGGGGGCGCAAAGCATGAATCACTGGCTGACCATCCTGACTCTCGTCCCGTTCATAGGCGGCATTGTCGTCGCCGGCCTCGGCGCGGAACGCAAAAACCTCGCGCGTGGTCTTGCGCTGGCGACCAGCCTGGTCGGCCTCGGCGGCGCGATTTGTCTGTGGCTGCATTTCAACTTCAAATCCGGCGATCTTCAATTTGTTGAAAAGTTTGATTGGGTGCCGACGATTGGCATCCAATATTTTCTCGGCGTGGACGGCCTTGGCGCGCTGATGGTTTTGCTGACGGCGATTGTCACGCCGCTGGCGATTCTGGTTTCAGGAACTTTGTTTGCCGACGGAAAACAAAATAACTCGCATGTTTATTACGCACTGGTGTTGTGGTTGCAGGCCGGTCTATTCGGCACGTTCACCGCGCTGAATTTTTTCCACTGGTTCCTGTTCTGGGAACTCGGCCTGATCCCCGCGTTTTTCCTGATCAAACTTTGGGGCGGCCCGAAGCGCAGCCCGGCGGCGACGCAATTTTTCATCTACACCATGGTCGGCAGCGTGGCGTTGCTGTTGAGTTTTCTGGCAATCCGCTTGGCAACCGGCAGCTTTGATTTCATCGAACTCGCCGGCATGGCGAAGAGCGGCGTTCTCGTCACCAAGTTACAAGCAGCTTTCGGCTGGAAAAATATCGGCCTGATTATTTTCTTCGGCGCATTCCTCGGCTTCGCGGTGAAGGTGCCGCTGATTCCGTTCCATACCTGGCTGCCGGCCGCGTATTCCGAAGCGCCCAGCCCGGTCACGATGCTGCTCACCGGCGTCATGTCCAAAATGGGCGTGTATGGTTTCCTGCGGATTCTGCTGCCGATTTTCCCCGACCAAATCCGCGCCGTGCTGACGCCGCTGCTCTGGCTCGCGGTGGCGACCATCGTGCTCTCGGCCTGCGCCGCTTTCGCGCAAAAAGACATCAAGCGCATGATCGCGTATTCGTCCATCAACCATCTCGGCTACTGCCTGCTCGCGCTGTTCGCGGCGACGGCCGTTGCGACCGGCGTGAATAATTCCGATCTGCAAAAAGCCGCCGCGCTCGACGGCGCGCTGCTGCAAATGTTCAACCACGGCCTCACGGCGTCCGCGCTGTTCCTGTTCGTCGCGCTCCTCGAAAGACGCTCCGGCGGTTTGCGCGGACTCGACGATTTCGGCGGCCTGCGCAAAATCATTCCCGTGTTCACCGGCCTGATGGGCATTTCGATTTTCTCCTCGCTCGGTTTGCCGGGATTGAACGGCTTTGTCGGCGAATTCCTGATTTTCAAAGGCGTGTTTCCGCTCGCGCCGTGGGCGGCGGCGATTTCGACCATCGGCCTGCTCGTCACCGCGATTTTCCTGCTGACACTCATCCAGCGCGTTTTCTGCGGACCGCTGAACGAGCGCTGGGCGAAAATGCCCGACCTCACGACGGCGGAACGTTTTCTCGTCCTGCCGAGCATCGCGCTGATGTTCGTGCTGGGCATCTGGCCGCAATTTATTTTGGGCGCGGTGGACGCGACCGTCGTGAAACTGGTGCAACAACTGAATTTTTAAAATGCTGGCCTGGACCATTTACATAACGTTCATCGGGGTGCTGGTGCTGATGCTTCTGCCGCGCGACAACGCGCGTGCCGCCCGCATCGTCGCGCTGCTCACGGCCATCGCCGGCTGCGTCGTGGCGTTTGTCGGCGCGATTCAGCAAACAGATCCGGGCAAAGTTACCGAAATCACCAGAGTTTCTTGGATTCCTTCTATTGGCGCACACTACTACCTCGCGGCCGACGGCATCAGCCTGGTGCTAGTCGTCCTGACCGGACTGGCGGCCGTGAGCGGAATTTTATTTTCCTGGAACATCGAGAAGCGGACGAAGGAATTTTTCGCGTTCTACCTCGCGCTCATCGGCGGCGTGTATGGCGTATTCCTCAGCTTTGACGTGCTGCTGCTGTTCGTATTTTACGAGCTGACGATCATCCCAAAATACTTCCTGATCGCGCGCTGGGGCAGCACGCGCAAGGAATACGGCGCGATGAAACTGGCGCTGTATTCGTTCGTCGGTAGCCATCTCGTGCTAATCGGCCTGATCGCCGCGTGGGTGGTGGCCAAAGGCCGGCTCGGCCACGCTTCGCTGGATTTGATCGAATTGTCGAAAGTCGCGTTCCCCATCGCATTTCAACATTGGGTTTTCCCGCTGGTGTTCGTCGGCTTTGCGATTCTCGCGGGCATGTGGCCGTTTCACACGTGGGCGCCGACTGGTCATGTCGCCGCTCCGACCGCGGGTTCGATGTTGCTTGCCGGCGTGGTGATGAAGTTAGGCGCATACGGCTGCCTGCGCGTGGCGATGGTGATGTTCCCCGAAGGCGTGCGGATGTGGCAGGGAGACATCGCCTGTCTCGCCGTCGCTGGCATTGTGTATGGCGCGGGCGTGGCGCTCGTGCAGCGCGACTTCAAATTTGTCATCGGCTATTCCAGCGTGAGCCACATGGGCTTCGTGCTGCTCGGCCTCGCGACGCTCAACACCATCGGCCTTGACGGCGCGGTGCTGCAAATGTTCTCGCACGGCATCATCGCCGGGCTGCTGTTCGGTGTCGTTGGCCGCATGGTTTATGACCGCACCCACACGCGCGATTTCAATGACCTCGAAACGATGCAGCTCGGCAACCTGCTACCGTTCGCGGGTGTGACGTTTGTGATCGCGGGCATCGCCTCGATGGGATTGCCCGGCTTTAGCGGTTTCATTGCGGAATTGCAGGTGTTGATGGGCGCGTGGACGGTCTTCCCGAAGCTGACGATTCTCTCCGGCGTCGGCATTCTCATCGGCGTGGCCTACACGCTGCGGGCGATCCAAAAAGGGTTTTATTCCGATGCGCCGCCGAAGCCGGTTGACCACGCTCATCCGATGGAACCGATTTCCATGCCGGAGCGTTTTGGAGCGGTGATGCTGATTGGCGCGTCGCTGGTCATCGGGCTTTTCCCCGGATTGCTGATGAACTGGATTGAGCCGTGTTTTAACTCGCCTCTTTCGATGTTTGCCCGCCTGCTGGTGAAAGGAGGTTCACAATGAACCCGGTGAACTATCTGCAAATCCTCCAGCTCGCCGCACCCGAAACCATCGTGACGCTGACGGTGCTGGTCGTGCTCGGTGCGGATGTGACCGTGCTGCGCGGCAAATCCATCGCCGCCCGTTTCAACGTTGGCGCGCTGCTTGCCATTCTCGGTTGCGCCTCCGCCGCGCTGCTGGCGTTCACGCGTCACACCGAAGCGAATCTATTCAACGGCCTGCTCGTCGTGAGTCCGTCGTCCGACTTCGTGAAAGTCGCGCTGCTCGCGCTGACAGTTTTCACCATCCTGATTTCCACGTCTGGCAAGTTCACGAACCACGTCGGCGAATATCTTTCGCTGGTTCTGCTCGGCACCATCGGCCTCATGTTCCTGGTCAGCACCGAGGATTTGCTGATGGTTTTCATCGCTTTGGAATTCGCCAGCCTCGCGCTCTACATCCTCACCGCGTTCAACAAGCACAACGAGAAATCCGCCGAGGCCGCGCTGAAATACTTTTTGTTCGGAGGCATGTCGGCGGCGTTTTTGCTGTTCGGCTTCAGTCTGCTCTACGGCATTTCCGGCTCGACCAACCTGCGCGAAATTGCCATCGGCATTGCCGGCAAAGGATTTGATCCGTTGCTGCTGGTCGTGCTGGTGACGACGGTCATCGGCTTCGGCTTCAAAGTCGCCGCCGTGCCGTTTCATCTGTGGGCGCCGGACGCCTACGAAGGTGCGCCCACGCCGAGCGCGGCGTTCATCGGCTCTGGTTCCAAAGTTGCGAGCTTCTACGTTCTCGCCAAGATTTTCACGCTCGGCTTCGTTGGTGCGGAAGGCAGCGCCGTGTGGCACGGATACCTTTCCGGCTGGACGCCGGTGGTGGCCATCATCGCCGCGCTTTCGATGGTGCTGGGCAATCTCACCGCCATCGTGCAATCCAGCGTCAAACGCATGTTGGCCTACTCGGCCATCGCGCACGCCGGTTACATGCTGCTTGGCGTTTTGTGTAACACGCCGGCCAGCGCCAGCGCCATGATGTTCTATGTCATCACCTATGCGCTGACGACGATTGGCGCGTTCGGCGTGGTGACGGTGGTGGAAGAAGCCACGGGAGGCGATGCGATCAAAAACTTCGCCGGCCTTAGCAAGCGCGCCCCGGGCTTGTCGCTGTGTCTGATGATTTTTCTGCTGTCGCTCGGCGGCATTCCGCCGCTCGCCGGGTTCATCGGCAAATTCTTTTTGTTTAGCGCCGTCGTCAGCGCGGGCGCGAATCTTGGCCTGCTCTGGCTGGTGATTCTGGCCATCGCCATGAGCGCGGTGTCGTTCTACTACTATCTGCGCGTGCTTAAAGCGGCTTATGTCGAGGACGCCGCCGAGGATGCGCCGGCCATCAAAGTGCCGCTACTGACGTTTCTGGCGCTTGCACTGCTGGCCTTGCTGGTGATCTTGTTAGGCTGCGCGCCCAGCTTGCTGACGCAGTTTTTGTGATGCGAAGCCAGAGTGGACGCCAATCAATTTTATAAGGAAGCCAGGAAACCAGGTGAATTTGATTTCATGGTTTCATGGATTCCTTATTCAAAACAATTTTCTGATATTCTCACACGAAGATTCTGCTTTGCGTCCGGGCGTCTTTGCGGTGAAATATGCCCCACAATTTATGAGCAACATTCCTTCTGATCTGAAATACGCCAAATCGCACGAATGGGTCCACGTCAGCGGCGACACCGCCACCGTGGGCATCACCGACCACGCGCAGGCCGAGCTGACGGACATTGTGTTTGTGGAACTGCCCGCCGTGGGCCGCAAGGTGAAGGCCGGCGAAGCCTGCGCCGTGGTGGAATCCGTCAAGACCGCGAGCGACATCTATTCGCCCGTCAGTGGAGAAATCACCGCTATCAATCCCGCTGTGGTGGACAATCCTGCACTGGTGAACACTGCGCCCGACGGCGACGGATGGTTTTACAAAATCAAGCTTACCAACGCGGCGGAACTGAACGCGCTCCTCTTGCCGGAGGATTACAAAAAACTGGTTGGTGAATAGGACTCGGACGCGTTGCAGGCCTACCAATATTCCTCGACATGGATGGTGCCGGGGGCTTTGCTGTCGCCGGTCGTGAAGCCTTTGGCTTCGAGCTGGGCTTTGACGGCTTTGACCATTTCAGGATTGCCGCAGAGGAACACATCGGCCAGCGCGGGGTCGATCGCCAGGCCGGATTCTTTTTCCACCACACCCTCTTCCAACAGGTTCTGGATGCGTCCGGCGCGGCCGGTGAAATGAGGGTCCTTGTCGGGTTGCGTGATGCTGGGAATGTAGGTGAAATTTGGCCGCAGGCGGGCCAGGGTTTCCAGCTCGCCCCGATAGCCGAGATCCCAACTGTGGCGCGCACCGTGCAGGACGACGAATTTGCGCCGCGTTTCGATCATGAGAATCGTCCGCAGCATGGAAATGTAAGGTGCCAGGCCCGTGCCGGTCGCGATGAGTATGACCGACTTGTCAGGTGCCACGCGGTCAATCGTGAACATCCCGCTGGCCTTCGGGCCGAGAAAAATGCGGTCACCGTGTTTCAAGGCAAACAGGCGCGGGGTGAGCTGCCCGCTGGTGATGAGCGTCAGGTAAAATTCCACATAGCGGCGCTCCACGCTCGACGAGGCGATGGAGTAGGCGCGGCGGATCATCTTGTCCGCCCCGGCCGGGTTTTCTTCCGGCTCGGCCTCCGGCAGGCGCGGCGCGCTGCCCTGGAGTCCCAGCACACCAAATTGGCCGGGCTTGAAGTCAAACAGCTCGTCGTCGGGCCGGACCCGGAGCACAATCAGTCCGGAATGGATTTCTTCGCGTCCGACGATCGTCGCGTTGTAAGGGCTTTGAGTGGTGGTGTTCATGCGGTGGACAAATTAAAATCCTGAAAACAGGCGTTTCGCTTTGGTTGGAATCGTTGTTTCACTTGGCATTGCATTTCCAAATTGAAAAAATTATAGGCATGTCGTTCCAGATATCAATGCCGGCCTTCAAACAATCCGGCTTTGCGCACCCGGCGGTTTGAACCGGACAAGTCATGGAGGCCCGGCGTTTTATTTTGATCATCGGGCGGATTGGATTAACCTGTCCGCAGAGTTTTTGCAGAAACCAAATGAATATCCGCCTTTTTATAAAACCGCACTGCCCATGGTGCCACAAGGCCCGGCAGTGGCTCGACGAGCGCGGCGTCCAATACGAGACGCTTGACGTGATTGCCGATGACAGCGCGATGACCGAAATGGTCAATCTCTCCGGCCAGCGCCTCGCACCGGTGATTGATGTGGACGGCAAAATTCTCGCCGATTTCGGGCCGGAGGAACTGGCCAAATTTTGGGAAAAGATTTCAGCCACGGATTGAACCCGGTTGAAACACGGATTCAGAAATTGAGCAGCAACGCCGTTTCCGTGTTTAATCCGCGTTTCATCTGTGGCAAAATGGAACCGCAATGACGATGACTGATTTGAAGACACGCCCGCGCCTGCCGGAATGGCTGCGCTTCAACCTGCCCAAGTCGGACGGCTTCGCACAGACGCGCAACCTGCTGGGCGAACTGAAGCTGCACACGGTCTGCGAAAGTGCGAAATGTCCGAACCATTGGGAATGCTGGGAAAAAAGCACGGCGGCGTTCATGATCGCCGGAGACCGCTGCACGCGCGCCTGCGGCTTTTGCGCGGTCAGCACGGCCAAGCCGCTTGCGCTCGAAGCCGATGAGCCGATGCGCGTGGCCGAGGCGACGCGGCGGATGCGGTTGCGGCACATCGTTATCACGGCGGTGGCGCGCGATGATTTGAAGGACGGCGGCGCGGACCATTTCCGGCGGACAATCGAGGCGGTTCGCAGATTGAATCCGGAAACGATCGTCGAGGTGCTGGTTCCGGATTTTAACGACAGCGATGCTTCCATCGAAACCGTGCTGTCGGCGAATCCGCACATTTTCAATCACAATCTGGAAACCGTCCGGCGGCTCACGCCGAGTGTGCGGCATCGCGCGACTTACGACCGGTCTTTGACGGTGCTGCGCAAGGTGAAGACCAAGCGTGGTAGTTCCATTTTTACGAAATCCGGCATGATGCTTGGCCTGGGCGAGCGGGAAGAGGAAGTCATGCTTGCGATGGAGGATCTGCGCCGTGCCGGTTGCGACATCCTCACGCTCGGCCAGTATCTTCAGCCGACATTGAAGCATCTGCCGGTGGTTGAGTTTGTCTCACCGGAGCAATTTTCCGCCTTCGGCAACGCGGCGCGGGGAATGGGATTTGTCCATGTGGCGAGCGGACCGATGGTGCGAAGCTCGTATCACGCCGATGAATTCAACACGCCGAAAGCTGAAGCTTGAACTCCGCGGGCAACTGTGTTTCGGTTTCAAGCGCGGCGTTTGCGTCACTGTCTGAATGGATTGCGATCGATGAGCAGGTAAATTAATGCCGCCAGGCAGACGATGAAAACGCCGAGGCAGGTGACGATGATCACGGTCCTTATTTTTTTGGCGCGAGCGGCGACCTTTGCCGTCTGTTTTTTCTCACCATCCATGAAGCCGGCGAATTTGCTCTCCAGCGCGGCGTTGACAGCCGCCTCGTTTTTGAGTTCGAGCGTGAACCATTTGCCTTCGGCCTTCCATTCATCCGGCAGGCGCGACAGGATTTCCGCATCCGCCGGTTGAAATCCCCAATGCAGCCAAAATGGGGAATTTTCCTGCGTCCAGATTCGGAAGATGCCGTGGTTGGCGGCAAGCGTCTGAATCCGCTGCCAGAACAATTCCCGCGCGGTGTCGGCGACTGAAAAATCCGAAAATCCTTCGCCGAAGAGCAGGGCGTGTTGCCTGGAAAACTGGATTCCGACGGCACCGAGCACTTCTCCGCCCGCATTTTCCACAACCTGAAATTCCTTGAGCCGCTTTTCCAATTTGTCCGCCGGCAGCAGCATGGAAAGCCAGATCGTCCGCAGCGATGCGAGGTCGTCCAGCGTGGCGCGACGAATGCGAAGCCCAGGCTGTGAATTCATGCCGGCAGTTTGCTTCACCCCGGTTTTCAGCGCAACCGCAAGAAACGGAAAACTGATGGGCTGCGGAAGGCGCGCCCGGCCGAACGGGTGATTTGCATTTTGAGCGCGTTGTGGCATTTTCAACGTCATGACAAAGGAAATTATGAGCGGCTTGAATCCACAGGAACTTCTAACGGCGCTTGAGTGGCGCTATGCCACAAAGGTTTTTGACCCGGCAAAAAAAATCCCCGCCGGCATCTGGCAGGCGCTGGAAAGCGCACTGCTTCTCACGCCGACTTCCTATGGCCTACAACCCTATAAATTTCTGGTCGTCGCTGATCCGGCCCGGCGGGCGGAATTGGTGCCGCATTCGTGGGGGCAGAAACAGGTCGTAGACGCCTCGCATTTTGTCGTCTTCACCGCAAAGACATCAATGGCCGAGGCCGACGTGGACAAGCTCATCCGGCGCACGGTGGAAATCCGCAAACTGCCCGCCGACGCGCTGAACGCCTATCGCGGCATGATGCTTGGCGACATCGTTCACGGCCCGCGCGGCAAAACCGCGCATGAATGGGCGGCGCGGCAGGCATACATTGCGCTGGGGAATTTAATGACCTGTGCTGCCATGCTCGGCGTGGACGCCTGTCCGATGGAGGGCCTTGTTCCCACCGAATACGACCGCATTTTGAATTTGCAGGGCACCGGCTACACAACGGTTGTTGCCTGTGCACTCGGCTACCGGTCGCCCGCCGACAAATATGCGAAGCTGGCAAAAGTTCGCTTCGATGCCAAAGATTTGTTGAAACAAATCTAATTGCCATTTGCATGGCTGCATCCGCGGTTGCGCCAGCCGGCCATGGACCGCTGGAGACGGCGTCGGTCGGTTGGGGTGCGGCCGGTTTTTTGCTCGCATTGGGTCTGTCATTCTGGCAAATCAAAATCATGAAATCCAAATTGCTGGCATGCGTTCTGGTTGCCACCGCGTTGGGCGCAACTTTTTGTTCCGCCGAGGAGACCAAGTCCCAGCACGACGCCCGCATGGCGTGGTGGCGCGAGGCGAAATTCGGCATGTTCATCCACTGGGGCGTTTATTCCGTGCCCGCCGGATTTTACAACGGCAAGCCGGTGCCGGGCATCGGTGAATGGATCATGAACCGCGGGAAAATCCCGATGGCCGAGTATCAAGGCTACGCGAAGGAATTCGACCCCACCAATTTCAACGCCGAGGAATGGGTGAAAATCGCAAAGGACGCCGGGCAGAAATACATTGTCATCACGAGCAAGCATCATGACGGCTTTGCGATGTTCGACTCGAAGGCCAGCGATTGGAACATTGTCAAGGCCACACCGTTCGGCCGCGATCCGCTCAAGGAACTCGCCGCCGCGTGCAAAAAAGAAGGCATCAAGCTCGGTTTTTATTATTCGCAGGCGCAGGATTGGAACAACGGCGGATCCGCGTCCGGCGGCAAGTGGGATCCGGCCCAGCAACACGACATGGACGACTACATTGACAAAATCGCCGTGCCACAAGTGAGGGAAATTCTTTCCAACTACGGTGGGTTTCCCGCCGTGCTCTGGTGGGACACGCCGATTGACATGAACACCAATCGCGCTCAAAAACTTTACGACGTGGTGGAAAAGCTGCGGCCCGGAATCATCATGAACAACCGGCTCGGCGGCGGCTTCAGGGGCGACACCGAGACGCCGGAACAGACCATCCCCGCGAAGGGATATCCCGGCCGCGATTGGGAAACCTGCATGACGATCAATGACACCTGGGGTTACAAAAGCGATGACACCAATTTCAAGTCCACCGAAACGCTCATACGCAATTTGTGCGACATCGCCAGCAAGGGCGGAAATTATCTGCTGAACGTCGGCCCGACGAGCGATGGCGTGATTCCAAAGCCGGAAGTGGAGCGTCTCAAGGAAATCGGCGCGTGGATGAAGGCGAACGGCGAGGCAATTTACGGCACCAGCCCGACGATTTTTGGGGCGGAGGCCGGAGCATTCAGCGCGACCGAAAAGGATCGCCGCGGTAATCCAAAATTCATTCCGGCGTGGAACTGGCGTTGCACAACGAAGCCAGGGAAAATATACATTCACATCTTCGCCTGGCCGGCGGGACAAATTGTTCTGCCCGGCGTGAAAGGGAAAATCACCAAAGCTTATCTGCTTGCTGACTCGCGGCATCATGCGCTGAAGTTTCAGCAGACTGCGCAAGGCGTGGCGATACAATTGCCCGACAAAGCTCCCGACGCGATTGCGTCAGTGGTGTGTTTGAAAGTCACGGGCGAAGTTGCCGGGATGCCAGCGCAAGCCTCACCATGACAGCGCCAAAAGCATGCTGGGGTAGGTGAAATTTGACAGTAGAAAGACTGGCGGAGAGAGGGGGATTCGAACCCCCGATACGGTTTAACTCGTATAACGGTTTAGCAAACCGTCGCCTTCAGCCACTCGGCCATCTCTCCGCTCCGCCCAGTGAAGCCCGCCGACGCCCGGCACTCAAGCAAAATTTCCATTTCGCCAAAGATTTCAGCTTGCGTTTTCACCGCCCACAGGAAAGACTCCCCGCTCGCTATGCAAGCGCAAGACACAACAACATTGTTTTTTCTCAAATTGTGGCCCTGGGTTGAAACCAACAAAAACCGGCTGATAGGCGGTGGGGCCATCGTCCTCGTCGCCGTTTTCATCATCTGGTTTGTGGCCTGCCAGCGCGAGTCGAAGGAGATTGCCGCAGGGCAGGCGCTTACGCAGGTGGCACTGTCCGCCGGCAATCCGTCGGCCGAAGCCTACTTGAAAGTCGCCGGGCTCCATCCTGGCACGATTGCGGGACAGCGCGCGCAGCTCCAGGGCGCGGCAGCGTTGTTCGATGCGGGCAAATTCAGCGATGCGCAGACACAGTTCCAAAAATTTCTCGACGGACATTCCGACAGCGAGTTTTCTGGACAAGCCGCCCTCGGCGTGGCGGCGTGTCTCGATGCCCAGGGAAAAACGGATCTGGCGGTCAGCGCCTACCAGCGTGTCGTCAATGGATTTTCTGATGCCTCCGCCGCGAGCGCCGCAAAATTTGGCTTGGCCCGGATCGATGAATACCAGGGCAAGCTCAACGAAGCCCTTGTTTTTTATCAGGACGTTGCCCGCGACAACCCCAACGGTTCGCTCGGCTCCGAGGCGGAGATGCATTTGATCGAGTTGAGGAACAAGCTGCCGACAGCCGCGCCTGCGACAATTCCGGCGGCTCCGTCCAAATCGGGCAAATAAGATGAAGTTGACGATCATCGGAACGGGCTACGTCGGCCTGGTCACGGGAACCTGTTTTGCCGAGGTCGGGCATCATGTCGTGTGTGTGGACAACGACGCGGCGAAGGTCAAGTTGCTTCAATCCGGCGGCATCCCGATTTACGAACCCGGTCTGGAAGATCTCGTGAAGAAAAATGTCGCCGGCGGGCGGCTTGAATTCACCAACAGCACCGCCGAGGGCGTTCGGAAGTCCGACGTGATTTTCATCGCCGTGCCCACGCCGCCGCAGCCGGACGGCTCGGTGGATTTGAGTTTCATCGAGCATGTCGCGCGCGACATTGCCGCCGCGATGACCGATTACAAAATTATCGTGGACAAGAGCACCGTTCCCGTCAAAACCGGCGAAAAGGTCTCGGAAACCATCAAACGCTACTGCAAATCCCAGTCGGAATTTGATGTCGTCAGCAATCCCGAATTTCTGCGGGAGGGCTTCGCCGTCGGCGATTTGATGCAGCCCGATCGCGTGGTCATCGGCGTCCGCTCGCAACGGCCCATTGCCGCGATGAAGGAGGTTTACGCGCCGTTCAACGCGCCGATAGTTGTCACCGACATCAATTCCGCCGAACTCATCAAGCACGCGGCGAATTCCTTTCTGGCGCTGAAGATTTCCTACATCAACGCCATCGCCAATGTCTGCGAATCCGCCGGCGCAAATGTGCAGGAGGTGGCCAACGGCATCGGCCTGGACGAACGCATCGGCCGCCGATTCCTCAATGCCGGCATCGGCTTCGGCGGCAGTTGTTTTCCGAAGGACTTGAGCGCCTTCATCAAGATTGCCGAGCAGATCGGCTATGATTTCCGCCTGCTCAAGGAGGTCCAGCAAATCAACGCCGGGCAGATGGACCGCTTCGTCAAGAAAATCACCGACACGCTTTGGGTGCTGAAGGATAAAAAAATCGGCGTGCTCGGCCTCGCCTTCAAGCAGAACACCGACGACATCCGCATGTCACCGGCCATCGAACTTTGCCAGCGGTTGCAAAAGGAGGGCGCGTCGCTCCGCGTCCATGATCCCAAGGCCATGGACAAGGCAAGGGCCATCCTTAAGGACGTGACCTATGTAGATGAGATGAACGCCGTGGCCGAAGGTTGTGATGCGCTCGTCGTGGCGACGGAATGGGATGAATTCAAGACGCTCGACCTCGACCGTGCGCGCAAGTCTCTCACGCACCCGATCATGTTTGACGGGCGCAATCTTTTCGACCGCGTTGAAATGGAACAGCTCGGCTGGGTCTACAAGAGCGTCGGGCGCTGACGCGGATTTTCAGTTGAATTTTAATTGAAATGAGCAAGGCCGGCCCCGACTCCAGCAATAACTCCATCGAAGTGAGCGCCGCGCTGATTTTCCGCAACGGCAAAGTTCTGATCACCCAGCGTCCTGCGAAATCCCACCTTGGCGGGTTTTGGGAGTTTCCCGGCGGCAAAGTTGAAGCCGGCGAATCCTTCGAGCAATGCCTCGTCCGCGAAATCCACGAGGAGCTTGGCGTGGGAATCTCCGTTGGTGAATTGTTTGACGACATCACGCACACCTATCCGGAGAAAACCGTCCGGCTGAAATTCTTTGTCTGCAAACTGATTTCAGGCGAACCGCAGCCGCTGGATTGCGCGGCGCTCAAGTGGGTGGAAAAGGCGGAACTGTCCGGATTCAAGTTTCCCGCCGCCGACGCGCGGCTGCTGGAGAAATTGAGCGCCTACAGCTTCCCGTAAACTTCCTCGACGACCTGCCGGAAGTTGTTTTCGCCAGGATTGACGATGGCCATCTCGCGTTTGGCATTTTCCACCGAGTCGCTCGCGTGCGCGGCGTTGACGGTGATGTTCGATCCGAATTCGCGGCGGATGGAGCCGGGCGGCGCCTTGGAGGGATCTGTCGGGCCGAGCACATCGCGGATTTTGCGGACGGCGTTCACGCCCTCATAAACCAGCGCGACGCACTTTTGTGTGCCGGGCTGGCGGCGCTCCGCCTTTGTTTTGAACTCGGAAGGCGTGCGGCCGGTCATGAACCGCATGATATTATCAAACTGGTGGTCGCCGTGGAGCGGGCCGAGCACGTCGCCGAGGACCTTCTGCGCGTCAGGCGGAATTTTGAAGCCAAGTTCCTTTTCGAGCACCAATTTGGCGCGCTCGCTGACGCCTTCCTTGAGCTTGGTGCGCAACATCTCGAGGACGGGGCCGTAAAATTCCATCGCCTGCGCCAGGCTCATGTGCAGCACCTTGCTGCCGACAATGTAAAGGCCGGTGCGCGAGAAAAAATCAATGACATTGCCGGGCCGCCCGGTTGTGAACTTGAAATTGTCCGGCTTGATGAGCACCAGCGTGCGCTCGCCGGTCTGCCCGGCCGGATAGGGGATGATGTTTTCCAAAACGCCGCCGTCGGAATCGGAAAAACGTGCCCACAATTTCAATTTGGCCTCGGCTTCCCGGTTGGTCGGAGCGGCGAGAACGGCCGGCTCGAAATAACGAACCGTCCGCCCGTCGTCATCCATGATCAAATCACTGTAAGTATCGCGAATCGTCTCGCCGCTGCGGCGGTCGGAGCTTAAATTGCCGACAACCGCGCGCACTTTGCGCACCGCATCCTCGCCGCGAAAAAGCATCACCATTACGCGCCGGCGGCGTCCCGTTTTGGGATCGGGTGAAAAATTTTTGAGAACGTAGTCGCGGAGCAGTTCCTGAATTTTCCGGTCCTGCGGGTCTTCGGCGGAAACAATCGCCTCGGCGTATTGTCTGGGCAGCTCCGTGCCGGGCGCAAACATCCGCATCGCGGCCAGATCGAGTCCCGTTCGCGTGATGAGGCGGCTCAAGATCCCGCCGGTGCGGGACTTATAAAGCGAATAAGGGGTGACGATGACGTAGGCAAGCTGGAGAGGCATAATTCAATTCAGCTTGCCGGCGGATTGGCGGGGGGAGTGGCCGGAGCAGCCTTGCCACCCAGAATTTTGAACATGACCGTGCCGCAGGTCGGGCATTTACCCTTGATCGCCTTGCGCCCGTTCTTCATGGTTTCCTCGACGCCATTCGAGATTTCCTTCTTGGCCTTGCATTTGACGCAATATCCTTCAGCCATAAAAACTTTCACCGTCCGAGCTTCATGCCCAAACGATGACAGAAGCTTAACCAAGCCAAATCCATTGTGCAACCTGGAAAAGGAAATGAATTAACCCTTTGGGAATCAAATATTTACAGCGGCTTCCTAGCCGCCTGTTTCCTCAATTCCGTTTTCAAAATCTTTCCGGTCGCATTTTTGGGCAGCGCGGGCAGGATGACGATGTGTTTTGGCGTTTTGTAATCCGCAATTTTGCCCCGGATGAATTGTAACAGCGCCTTTTCATCGAGTGTCTGTCCTTCCGCTGCCGCGACAAACGCCATGGGCTGCTCGCCGCGCCGCGTGTCGGGCACGCCGATGACTGCCGCCTCCTTCACGCCGGGAAAATGATAGATCACTTCTTCAATCTCTCGCGGATAGACGTTGATGCCGTTGACGATCAGCATGTCCTTCTTGCGGTCGGTGATGTAATAATATCCGTCGGTATCGCGGTGGCCGATGTCGCCGGTCAACAGCCAGTCGCCGCGAAAAACCTTGGCCGTCTCCACGGGCTGGTTCCAGTAGCCCAGCATCACGTTGCCGCCGCGCACGCAGATTTCGCCGGTCTCGTTTGCGCCAAGGATTTTTCCCGACTCGTCCTGCACGCTCATCTCGACATGGGGAATGGGAATGCCAATCGAGCCGGCCTTGTGCATGCCGCGCAGTGGGTTTTTGGCCACCACCGGACTGGCTTCGCTCAGCCCGTAACCTTCAATAAGCGGCAAGCCGAATTTCTTCTCGAACTCCTTCAGCGTTTGCATCGGCAACGGGGCGGAACCGCTGATGAAAATGCGGACCGGCAGCTGCGCGGAAATCTGCGCGGACAGCATCATCCGGTAAAACGATGGCACGGCGGGCAGAATCGTCGCCCTGCGTGAAAAAATCTCCTGTAGCACCGCCCGCGGCGGATGCAGGGATTTCACCAGGACAATCGAGCCGCCGACGGTGAGCGGCAGGAAAATACCCACCGTCATCATGTAGGTGTGGAACAACGGCAGCAGCACGGCCAGACAATCGTCTTCGACCGTCTCCAGCACGATGCGGCAGCTCTCGACGTTGTGCAGCAGGTTGCCGTGCGAAAGCATCGCGCCCTTCGGGTTGCCCGTCGTGCCGGAGGTGTAAATGATGACGGCGAGGTCTTTTTCCGTGCGTGAATCGTGAATTGTGAATTGTGAACCGGCTGGCGCGAGCGCGGCGATTTCCTCGATCTGGAAAAACTTGATTGGCGGTCGGAGTGATTTCAGTTCCGCAGAGTGCCGCCCCAGTTCGGCATCGGTGATGACCAGGTCAATGCTGCTGTCGTTCAGGATGTAGGCGACTTCGCCGGGCTTCAGGAAATTATTGACGGGCACGGCCACCGCGCCGGTCTCCAAAATGCCAAAGACGCACGAAATGAACTCCGGGCAATTCTTCAGCCACAATGCCACGCGGTCGCCCGGCTTCACGCCAAACCGGTTCTGGAGGTGGGCGGCGATTCCTTGCGACTGGTCGAAAAGTCCGGAGTAGGGGATTTCTTGCTCGCCCCAAAAAACGGCGGTTTTCCCCGCATGCTTCCGGGCGCAATCAGAAAAAGCCGTGGCCAGATTCATATATTGTCTGGTTCGAAGTTTCAAGTCTTTCGCCGGAAAAGTCGAGACTGATTCAAAACTCCAAAACCGGAATTTCAAAATAAAAACTTAAAATGCCGGCGTTTTTTGATAACAATCCCCATGTGATAAACACCGATGCGAAACTTGCCGCGCTGCTGCCTGCCATCAAATCCGCCGAATGGCTGGCGCTGGACACCGAGGCGGACAGCCTGCATGCCTATCCTGAAAAAGTCTGCTTGATTCAGATCACCACGACCGCCGGCGACCGGCTCGTTGATCCGCTGGCCGGCATTGATCTCGCCCCGTTGCTCGCCGCGCTCAAGTCTCACGAAATCATCATGCACGGCTCGGACTACGACCTGCGCCTGCTGCACAAGCATCATCAATTCACGCCGACCGCGATTTTCGACACGATGCTCGCCGCGCGGCTGCTGGGTGAACTGCAGTTCGGGCTGGGTTCGCTGGTTGAAAAATTTCTCGGCGTGAAGCTGGACAAGGGATCGCAGAAAGCCGACTGGGCGCGGCGTCCGCTGACGGAGAAGATGGAAATCTACGCCCGCAACGACACGCATTATTTGAAGCCGCTGGCGGACAAACTGCGGCAGGGGCTTGAGCAGAAGAATCGGCTCGCGTGGCACCAGGAAAGCTGCGCGCGATTGATTGCCGAATGTTCGCAGCCGCCGGTCGTGGATGGCGATTTTGCCTGGCGCATCAAGGGCAGCAGCCACTTAAACCGCGCGGAGCTTGCCGTTTTGCGCGAGCTTTGGCACTGGCGCGAGCGCGAGGCCATTGCCGCCAACCGCCCGCCGTTTTTTGTCTTGAACCATGAAACGCTCACGGAAGTTGCGTGCGCGGCGGCGGGAAATCATCCGGTGGAAAATCTTTTGCCCGCGCGAATGTCGCCGCGCCGCCGCGAGACGCTGCTGGAGTCGGTCAGGGCGGGACTGGCCGTTTCCGCGGACCAGCAGCCGGAAATCATCCGGCAGAAATTTGATCGCCCCAGCGAGTTCGAACGCCGCCGTAACGCCGAACTGGCCCGGCGACGCGACGCGCACGCCCGCAAACTGGCCATTGATCCGACGCTCATCGCCAGCAAATCCGTGCTGGGCGGACTCGCGCGGGATTGGGACCAGCACGCGCCGGAGTTGATGAACTGGCAGCGGGAATTGCTGAAATAAATCCGGCGCAGCCGCGCCTCAAAAAAAGACCAGCTCCACCCGTCGGTGAAGCTGGTCGCTTGAGTTGAATCCAACTTGGTCGTGCTGTCGCCGGTCAGGCGACGGTGACTTCCTTGCTCAAATAAACGTCCTGGATGGCGTTGAGCAGGGCAACGCCTTCCTTCATCGGGCGTTGGAATGCCTTGCGTCCGGAAATCAATCCCGTGCCGCCGGCGCGTTTGTTGATGACGGCGGTGAGGACGGCCTCCGCGAGGTCGTTTTTGCCGGAAGCGCCGCCGCTGTTGATCAAACCGGCGCGGCCCATGTAGCAGTTGGCCACCTGGTAGCGGCAGAGGTCAATCGGATGCTCGCTGGTCAGCTCGGTGTAAATCCGCTCGTCGTATTTGCCGTAGCTGGCGCCGCCGGCGTTGAGCGCCTTGAAGCCGCCATTGTTCTCCGGCAGCTTTTGTTTGATGATGTCCGCCTGCAGGGTCACGCCGAGGTGGTTGGCCTGGCCGGTCAAGTCGGCCGAGACGTGATAGTCCGTGGCCTTGCCGTCCGCGCCCTTGATCTTGAAGGCGTTGCTGCGAAGGTAGCACCACAAGACCGTGGCGAGGCCCATCTCATGCGCCTTGGCGAAGGCTTCCCCGACTTCGACAATCTGCCGGCCGCTCTGGTCGGAGCCGAAATAAATCGTCGCGCCAACCGCTGCCGCGCCCATGTCCGACGCCTGTTTCACGGTGCCGAACATGATCTGGTCGAATTTGTTGGGATACGTGAGCAGTTCGTTGTGATTGATCTTCACGATGAACGGAATCTTGTGCGCGTATTTGCGGGAGACCGCGCCCAGCACGCCGTAGGTGGAAGCGACGGCATTGCAGCCGCCCTCGATGGCCAGCTTCACGATGTTTTCCGCGTCGAAATAATCCGGGTTCTTCGCGAAGCTCGCGCCGCCGGAGTGCTCGATGCCCTGGTCCACAGGCAGGATGGAAACGTAGCCGCTGCCGCCGAGGCGGCCATTGCCGAAGATGCGTTGCAGGTTGCCGAGCACGCGGTTGTTGCGGTCGGACAGGGAAAATACGCGGTCAACAAAATCCGGCCCGGGGACGTGCAGCCGGCTCTTTGCAATTTTCGGGTTTTTGAAGTTAAGGAGATAATCGGCCTTGTCGCCGAGGAGTTTTGCGATTTGTGTCATAGTTAAATTTCTTTCAGTGAAGGCTGCCGGGAAACCATTTGCGTGGAATTCACGTTCAACAGCCACCGTTGCCGGGATGTTAGCAGCGCCCGGCTTGCCATGACAAACTTAATTCTGCTTTTTAATCAACATTAATTGCTTTGTGGATGGAAAAGAAGATTCTGAAATCCGCCGGGCGGCACGAAGATTTCAACCGGCTCACTCCGGCCCAACCGGACGGCGCGACGCCTTTTTGTCGGCGTGGTGGGATTTGTCGGCCAGCATCCGGGACTTGGCGCGGCGGGAACGCTTCCGCTTCTGTCGGCGGATTTTCTCAATCTCGGCGCGTTGCGCGGACACAAAACCGGTCTTCCGCGCCTCAATTTTGTCGAGCAGCAGGCGTCGGGCGAGAAACCGGTTGAGCGCCTGCTGGCGGGTGTCTTGACATTTCACCTGCAACCCGGTTGGACGGTGCAGCAGCATGACGCAGGTCGAGGTCTTGTTGACGTTTTGTCCGCCATGACCGCCGGAGCGAACAAAGGATTCCTCGATGTCCGCCTCGCGCACGCCCAGCGCGGCCATGCGTTGCGCGAGCTGCTCTTCCTTTTCAGGATTGACGGGAAACGTGCTCATGCTTCAAACGTAAAGAACGAACGTCACCGCACCAGTTCAAACGCGAAGCCCTTCAAATACTCCGTCTCCGGGATCATCGGGATGACCGGATGATCCGGGCTTTGCGAATACATCGCGACCCGGCGCAAAACGTGGCGTGTGTCGAAGGCCGCCGACAAAACCGTGTCCAGAAACAGCCCGGCGTCAACGTGGTGCGAGCAGCAGAAGGTCGCGAGCGTGCCGCCGGGCTTCAGAAGCTTCAGCGCCCGCAGATGAATTTCCTTGTAGCCGCGCAACGCGTCGGGGACGGAAGCCCGGTTGCGCGTGAACGACGGCGGGTCGAGGATGATCAGGTCAAACCGCGGAATGACTTTTTCGTGGGGCTTCACGGCGGTTTGCGCCTTCAGCCAGTCGAAGACGTTGACTGTCTCGAAGGAGCATTTTTCCGCAAGCCCGTTGGCGGCGGCATTTCGTTTCGAAGCCTCAATCGCATCCGCGCTCTGGTCCAGCAGATAAACGCGCTCCGCCCCGGCGCGGGCCGCGTGCAGGCCGAATCCGCCGAGGAAGCTGAAGCAATCCAAAACCAGCGCGCCCTTGGCGAACTGCGACACCGCCTGGTAATTCGCCTGCTGGTCCAGATAAAGCCCGGTCTTGTGGCCGGCGACCAGATCCGTCTCGAATTTCAGGCCGTTCAAATTCACCGAAATCGGGCCACTTGATTCGCCGGACAAAATCCCGTTCGCCTCCGCCAGTCCTTCAAACTTGCGCGAGGCCATGTCACTGCGCTCCAAGATCGCGCGCGGCGAAAAGATTTTTTGCAGCGCGGCGAGAATCAGCGCCTTGCGCCGGTCCATGCCCAGCGACGAAATCTGCACGACGAGCACGTCCTCGTATTTGTCCACGATGAGGCCGCTCAAGAAATCGCTCTCGGCATTCACGACGCGGAAGGAGGTGGCGCCGGGCAGGTGTTTTTGGCGGACGGCGAGTGCGGCGCGGATGCGCCCCTCGAAAAACTTTTCATCCACCTCCACGCGGTCCGGCGAAAGCACGCGAACGACGATCTTGGATCTGGAGTTGAACAATCCCGTGCCGATGAGCCGCTGGCGGTGGTCCTTGACTTGGACGAGCCCGCCCTCGTCGGGCGGCTGGGTGACGCGGAGGATTTCCCCGTGGTAAATCCACGGATGGCCGGCCACGATGCGGTCGGCCTCGCCGGGTTTGAGCAGGACGGTTGGCAATGATTCCATATTTGTAAACAGGTTGGCCCGGAGCCATTCCTTCTGGCAGCGGTGGCGCCAGCGGGAGCCCCGGACATGGCATATCAAGTCAGATTGCCGGGCCGGAAGAAAGGAAAAACTTCATCCGGCAGCCATGCCAAGACAAACTAATTATAAATATTCGCTTGCATTCTGGATGAAGTTGGCGGATAAAAGCATCAACTCATGAAAACAAGCGTGCCCGTCAGTTCGCTGCTGCACCACAAAGGTGCGGCGCTCTGGTCCATTCCGCCGGAAGCCACGGTGTTCGACGCCATCCGGCTCATGGCCGATAAAAACGTTGGCGCGCTCCTCGTCATGTCCGGCGGCAGGCTGGACGGGGTGATCTCGGAGCGCGATTACACCCGCAAGGTGGCGTTGCGCGGCAAGTCGTCCCGGGAAACCCGCGTCCGGGAAATCCTTTCCAGCCGCGTTGTGTCGGTGACGCCCGCCGATTCCGTCGAGGAATGCATGAGGCTGATGACCGAGCACCGGGTGCGGCATCTGCCGGTGCTGAAAGGCGGGGACGTCGTCGGCATCATCTCCATCGGCGACCTTGTGAACTGGACGATTTCCGCGCAGGACGCGGCCATCGCTCAGATGGAGCAATACATCGCCGGCGGCGTTTTGTCCTGACGTGCCGGCTCGAACCAGCCAGCCACGCGGGTATTGAAGCAAGGCAACCGCCGGGTGTTGAGTCCTGTGAGTTTACGGCTTGGCCGGGGGCAAATTGGTGACGGTGGCGGTTGGCGGCTGGGCCGCAGGCTGCGCCGCATCGTCCTTGACCCGTTTGACGACCAAATCCTCCTCGGCAAAATCGCCCACCTTCCGGTGCAATTTGATTTCATCGCCGGACACCTTGCCGGTGTATTCGATGCGGATTTCATTGTCGCCAAACTTGAGCGGTTCGACAAAGGAGATTTCATCCTTGTTGATTTTGCCCTCGGTGATGGCCGAGGCGTTTGTTCCGTTGTCAGTGATGCCGACGGCCCTGCCGGTGATGTTGGTTCCGTCCGCCTTGAATTCGTAGGTGTATTTTTGCACCCCGATTTGTGAATCGAACTCACCCTGCCATTTTCCGGTCACGGTGTCCTGTGCCGATGCCATTCCGACAAATGCCAGCGCGAATGCCACCAGCCCGGTGATTTTGACAATGTTTTTCATGGATTGAATTTGGTTTGAACTGATCGCGCCAACAAAACCACAAGCCGGCAGGGGATGGAAGTAAAACTTGTCTGCAGCCGGGCGACATTTCATTCGCATCTTCACCGTTTTGGCTTAATTTTGCCGCGTGTCGCAGCCGAAAAACAACATCGCTATTGCCGCCAGCCTGCTCCTCACCATTTTCCTTTGGGGCGGCAACAACGCCGGGACGAAATGGCTCGTGATGTCCTGGCCACCGGTGTTCACCGGCAGCATCCGGTTTCTTTGCGCCGGGATTCTCCTGCTAACCGTGTTGCGTTTCACCCAACTCCTCGGCGCGTTCCAGCCGTTGACGCCGGAACTGCGCCGGCGGCTCTGGTTGAGTGGTGGATTGACACTGGCCGTTTACATTGTGGCCTTCAACTGGGCGCTGCGGTTTACGACGGCGCCGCATGTGGCGCTTTACCTTGGCGCCTCGCCGGTCTGGGCGCTGTTGTGGGAGGAGAAACCGCGGCGGACTTGGGCGAGCGCGCGGCGTTACGGCCCGGCCCTGCTGGCGCTGACCGGCGTGGCGGTCCTGTTCTGGCCGGCGCTGCGGACGCTGAAGCCGAGCCTGATCGGCGAATGCCTCGGTCTGGCGTCGAGTGTTTTGTGGACCCTGTTCAGCCGGCAGGTGCGCGGTTTGAGCGCGCAGCTCGCCGAGACGGAAATCGCCGCGCACACGATGTGGATGGCCGGCGTCTGGCTGCTGCCGGTGGGATTGGTCGAGGTGGCGATGCGCGGATTTGCGGTCAACGGCGCGCAGGCCGGCGTGCTGGCGTTCTGCATCGTTCTCGGCGGCGTGGTGCCGTATGCGCTTTGGAACAGCGCGCTGCGGCACTGGCGCACCAGCCGGGTGATGCTGTTTGGCAACCTGATTCCGTTGAGCACCGGCGTGTGGGTGTATTGTTTTTTCGGCGAGCCGTTGACGCACACGTTCTGGGCGGCCATGGCGCTGATTGTCGCCGGCGTGATTCTGGGGCAGGGAAGCTGGACGAAAATATTCGGTCTGCCGGAAAGCATTTGAATTGAAATTTTATGGAGATCAAAAATCTGAACGAAGTCGCGCCGTTCATCACCAAGGACGGCTCGGAAATCCGAGAATTGCTCGCGCACCGCAATTCCGCCATCCGCAACCAAAGCCTGGCCGAGGCGCGGCTGCCCGCGGGCGCGAGCACGCAGGAGCATTTTCATCCCAAGACTGAGGAGATTTATTACATCACGCACGGCACGGGCCGGATGCGGATCGGGGGCGAAACGCGCGACGTGCGGGTGGGGGACGCCATCGCCATTTCGCCGGGGCAAAGGCATAAATTATGGAACACCGGAATCGAAACGCTGCGAGTGCTCTGCTGCTGCGCGCCGGCCTATGAACATGACGACACCATCCTCACGGAATCGTGAATTGACCTTCGCGCCGCCGGTGGCTTAACTATGCGCATGAAATTTTCCGTGCTCCTGTCCCTGTTGGCGGCTGGAATTTTGGTTTCCGGCTGCGTTTTCTACCGGCAGAAAACCTCCGCACCCACACCGAAGACGCCCGCCATGATCGTCACGCCGGACGCGTCGCTCGCCGGCAAGGTGGTTTCCTTCAATGCAGCCGGCCGCTTCGTCGTCTTGAGCTTTCCCGTGGGCCGGATGCCGGCGATGGGCGAGAGCCTGTTTCTTTATCGCGGCGGGTTGAAGACGGGCGAGATTAAAATCTCCGGACCGCAACGCGAGAGCAACATTGTGGCCGATCTGGTCACCGGCGACGCGCAGGCCGGGGATGAAGTGCGTGACCGGTAATCAATCCCCGTGCGCTGGCGTTTTGCCGGCGGGCTTCGCCGGTTTTGCCGGCGCATCCTTTTGATAAGGGGTAAAAAGATTAAAATAAATGCCGCACATCGGGCGCGGTTCATCGCACTGGCTCAAAATGACCGTGACCCGCTTGTCCAAGGCGATTCCGTGACGAAATCCCTGTCCGCGGTTTTCGTAGGCCTTGATCGCCTTTTGCAGCAGCGAATTCAGCGACGCCTCGAAATCCTCCGGCGTCTTGTCGAGGCAGACGACGTATTGGTCGTAGGCCTTCACCGCCGCCGCGATTTCACGTTTGAACGAGTCAATCGTCATGGCTTCAAGATAAGTCAGCCCGCCGGGATTGCAGCAAAATTTCATCCGCCGCCGCGCGGGGAAACGGATTCAATTTTCAAATCCCGGCTCCCTTGCCGCCTGCCTGTTTGCCTTCGGTCTTGAGCCGAACAGCGCCGTCCCGATCCGCACCAGCGTCGAGCCTTCCTCAATCGCCACCTCAAAATCACCGCTCATGCCCATGCTCAAATGCGGCAGCGGGGCGCCGAGCGCCGACTCGGCGCGTTCCTTCAACTCGCGCAGCCGCCGGAAATGCGGACGCGCCTTTTCCGGATCGGTCACGAATGGCGGCACGGTCATCAGCCCGTGAATTTCGATCCGCGGCAGCGCGTTCAACTCCTGCAACTCCGCCAGCAGCCGTTCCGGCGGATAGCCGAACTTGCTCGCCTCGCCCGCGACGTTGACCTCCAGCAGCACCGGCATCTGCCGGGCCGCCTGTTCGCAGCGCCGGTTGATTTCCTGCGCGAGGCTTAAACTGTCCACGCTCTGGATCATCTGGAACAACTCCACCGCATCGCGGACCTTGTTCGATTGCAGATGCCCGATGAAATGCCAGCGGCATTTGCCCGGACACAGCGGAATCTTCGCCTTGGCCTCCTGGATTTTGTTTTCGCCGAAGAGCAGTTGCCCGCAATCCGCCGCCGCGCGGACCGTCTCCGGCGGATGCGTCTTGGAAACCGCCAGCAGCGTGACGGAATCCGGCGCGCGCCCGGCGCGTTCGCACGCGGCACGAATCCGCTGTTGAATCAAATTCAGATTTTCGGTCAGACTCACGGCGCAATCGTAAATCGTAAAAAGAGAATCGTAAATAAAACAGAATGATGCGAGCAGACTGGCGCTGCCATTAAAACCGGCTCAACTGCCGTCTTCCATAACCAATCTGCCAATTCATCCGGCCCGTCTGCCGGTTCATTTGGTCAATCTTCCAACCCATTTAGCGCGTCTGACAAGCCGTTTTGTTCCGCTGACAATAAAATGTGAATGACTTTTAACAGACGATTAGCTGAAACATTTGCTGTCCGTTTCGATTCATTTTCTGACTCTGCGTTCAACGGTTTTCTTTGTCAACGCGGAATTGACGCCACCGCCCTGCATTGCCATTCTCTTGGCATGAAATTGATCACAAACATCCTCGCGCTCGCCGCCGCCGTTTTGTTGCCGCAATTTTCCGCCGTCGCGCAAACGAATGCGCCGATGGCAATCGCGACCAATGCCGTGCCGGTGATTCACACGAACACCGCCCTCGTCGCTGGGAAACACAAAACCCAGCGCACCGACGATGTGTTGCAGCGCGCCAGGGAAAATCCCGGCGCTTATGACATTGAATTCATCGGCGACTCCATCACACAGGGATGGGAAGGAGCCGGTCGGAATGTCTGGCAGGAGTTTTACGGCAAGCGCAAATGCATCAACATGGGCGTCAGCGGCGACCGCACCCAAAACGTCCTGTGGCGCTTTGACCAGGGCCAGTTGGACGGCATCAAAGCCAGGGTTGCCGTCGTGATGATCGGCACCAACAATTCAAACGACAACAAAGCGGGAGTCGAGGACAACTCCACAGCCGACATTCTCGAAGGCGTGCAGGCCATCGTGCAGCAGATTCGCACGCGGCAGCCGGACACGAAAATCATCCTGCTGGGCATTTTTCCGCGCGGCCAGACCTTCAGCACGCAACGCGGGAAAATCCTCCAGGTCAACGAGGCGCTGGCCCGGCTCGATGACGGTAGGAACATCTTCTACGTTGATATCGGCTCGCAGTTGATCGAAAACGAAGGCTCGATTTCAAAATCCATGATGAAGGACTATCTGCATCCCGGTGAAGCTGGCTACACAATCTGGGCTGCCGCCATCGAGCCGAAGCTGAAGGAATTGCTCGGCGAAAAATAACTTCAATTCAACGGAAACAAGTCTCCACCGCTTCCCGGAGCGCGGAAATCATTTTTAGCATCTGCGCCGGCGTGGTGCAATATGGCGGCATCAGCACGATGACATTTCCGACGGGCCGCGTGAGCACGCCGCGCCGGGTCATCGCCTCGCAAACCCGAATTCCGGCTCGCTCGCGCAAGTCAAACGGCTTGCGTGTGCGCCAATCTTTGACGAGTTCGATTCCCGCAACCAGCCCAACCTGCCGGATGTCGCCAACATTGGGCAGTTGCCAGAGCTGTCGCAATTCGGCGCGCAGGATGGTTTCGAGCTTTCGCCGGGCGCGGATGGATTTTTCGCCTTGCAGGATTTCCAGGCTGGCGAGCGATGCCGCCGCGCCGAGCTGGTTGCCGGTGAAGCTGTGACCGTGGAAGAACGTCTTGAATTCGTGATACTCGCCGAGAAAGGCGTCGAAAACCCTTTGCGTGGTCAGCGTTGCCGCCATCGGCAGATAGCCGCCGGTAAGCCCCTTTGCCAGACACAGGAAATCCGGATGGACGTTTTCGTGATGGCAGGCGAACAGGGTTTCCGCGTTCCGCTTTCCGCCCACCATTTTTGAAACTCCCGTCCGACCAAATCCCGTCATCACCTCGTCCGCGATGAGCAGCGCGCCGTTTGCCCGCGCAATCTCTGAAACCTGTTTCAGCCACGTTTCCGGCTGCGGAATCATTCCCGCCGCGCCCTGCATGAGCGGTTCGAACACAAAGGCGGCGTGGGCGTTTCCCTTTTTCTTTTGCGCGGAGAATATTTGCTCCACCTGGCCGATGCATTCCCAACGGCATTTCCGGTATTCGCGGGCGTCGGCGCGCTCCGGTTTGGCGCGGTTGAACGGGCAGCGGTAGCAAAACGGCGACATGACCTTGTCAGTCTTGAAAAGCAGTCCGGACCAGGCCTTGTGAAACAAATCAATGTGGCCGAGCGCGACCGCGCCCACGGTGTCGCCGTGATACGCGCCTTCAAGGGAAAGAAACCACGGCGCTGTTTTGGGGCCGCGTGTCCGCCGCGTAAATTCGTAGGCGAGCTTTAACGCGACTTCCAGCGCCGTCGAGCCGTTGTCGGAAAAGAAAACCTTTTCCAAACGCGGAGTGCGGAGTGCGGAGTGCGGAGTGGCGGCTTCAACCAGTTTTGCGGCGAGCAAAGACGCCGGTTCATTGGCCAGGCCGAGCGCGGAGGAGTGCGCGATTTTTCCGAGCTGCCGCCGGATGGCGGAATTGATTTTGGGATGATTGTGGCCGTGCAGGTTGGTCCAGATGGACGAGTTGGCGTCGAGATATTCCCGGCCATGAACGTCGCGAAGCACCGCGCCGTCGCCCCCGGCAATCACCACCGGCTCGCGCGCCATCCAGTCGCGCATTTGCGTGAAAGGGTGCCAGACGTGCTGCCGATCCAGTTTGACGAGCGGGTGCATCGGGATTCTTGATTTACGATTTTAAATTTACGATTTGCTCCAGAGCATGTGTGAGGGTTGAGACGTCATCGGCTGAATGCGAGGCGGTGAGTGTGACACGCAGGCGCGCCTTCCCGCGCGCAACGGTCGGAT
>CAZZPE010000036.1:0-28731 GCA_964655855.1 uncultured Bifidobacteriaceae bacterium | reverse complement strand
CGGATTTGACCGGCGACGGCCTGAACGACCTCATCGTCGTCAACAATCTGCGCTCGAAAATCAACCTGCTTTACAACCAGACCGGCAGGACCAATCAGGCGGCGAAACCGGAGCGCAAGCTCGAAATCAACGAGCTGCCGCCCGACGAGCGCTTCCGCGTTGATTCCATTCCGACCGACGAGCGCATCGCCGCGCTGTCGGTGGCCGACCTCAATGGCGACGGCCGGCCGGATCTCATTTTTTACGGCGACGCGAAGGACCTGGAAATCATTTACAACCAGGGCACGAACGGCTGGAGCGAGCCGAAACACTGGCACATCGAGGACGGGCGCATGGACGCCAACTCGCTGGTGGTCGGCGATTTGAACGGCGACGGCCGGCCCGACATTGTCCTGCTCGGCAACAACGGCTCGCTTTATTTTCTGCCGCAGCAGGCTGACCACACCTTTGGCGAGCCGCAAAAAATCCCCTATTCCGGCGCGCCCGAGTCCGTGCAAATTGCGGACGTGAACGGCGACGGCCGGAATGATTTGCTGTTCGTGGATTTCACCAGCCTAACGCCGTTCCGTTTCCGGCTGCAAAATGCCGCCGGCCAGCTCGGCCCGGAGATTTATTTCAAGACCCAGCCCGTCCATGCCTACTGCGCGGACACGCTGGAGGGCAATTCACAATTATATGTTGTGAGCATCGCGCAAAATTCCGACCGCGCGGAAGTCTCGGAATTCACGCGCAAACCCGCCGAGCCGCTGTCGGGCAGCTTCCGGCGCGGGCAGTTTCAAGTCCTGCCGCTTAACAAGACGGATGCGCCGCAGCGCGGCGTGCTTTGGGCCGATGTCAATGGCGACGGCCGGCCCGACCTGCTCGTGGCCGAGCCGGAAAGCGGGCAGCTTTCGGTTTATTTGCAGCAGCCAGACGGTTCGCTCGCGCCGTCCCGGACGTTTCCGACGCTGGCCGGCGTGAGCCAGCTGGCGGTGGCGGATTGGAACGGCGACGGTCATGAGGACATTTTCATGTTGAGCAAGACGGAACGCGCCGTCGGCGTCACGGCGTTTGACCCGAACGGCCGGCTGCCATTTCCCACGCTCATTCCGCTGGATGGCAAGCCGCTCGTGATGGCCGTCGGCACGCTGAAAACCGGCGCGAAGCCGGTGCTGGCGGTGATTGTGGACAAGGACGGCCAGCGCTCGCTCGTGACGCGCACGGCGGACGGCAAAACGCGGACGCAAAAATTGAGCAGCAGCTTCACATCAAACCCGGCCACGCTCGCCATCCAGGACGTGAACCAGGACGGGTTGCCGGATTTGGTGGTGTTGAGCCCCTATGAAAAAATCAAGGTGCTGCTGCAAAAGCCCGGCGGCGATTTTGACGAGGAGGACGTGGACCCGCCGGGCGGCGCGATTGAGCAGCCGTGGCTGGTGTCGGCGGATGTGGATGGCGACGGCAAAACGGAACTGCTGCTGCCGCAGAACAATTTCGTCCGCGCCGTCGTGCTCGAACAGCAGGCCAAAACGCCCGATTCCACCAACAAGCCGGCCTGGGTTTTCCGCGTGAAGGATCAAATCAACGGCGCGGCCGGCGACTCGCGCATTGTCGGCGCGACAGCGGTGGCGAACGGGACGAATTCCACGCCTTCCATTTTTCTGCTGGACGCGGAGCACAAGCAGTTGACGTTGTGCGAGCGGGACACCAACGGTGTCTGGCGCGTGGCGCGCAACGTGGAGTTGCCGGTCTCGGATTTCAGCGGCCTGCAAGCCGTGGCGCTGGGCGGGACGAACGTCCAGAGCGTGGCGTTTCTCGGTCAGAACGCCGTCGCGTGGATGCCGCTGGCGGGCGATGTCTGGGATTTCACCGCGCTCGACGGCTACGATACGCCCATCAAGGACGGCTATCTGAACGACGTGGTGGCGGGCGATTTGACCGGCGGCGGGCGGAAGGACCTGGTTTTCATGGAGACGGCGAAGAACAATCTGGACCTCGTCCGTTTCGATTCAAACCACAAGCTTGTGCCTGGCGAACGCTGGCAGGTGTTCGAGGCACACACGTTTCGCGGCGCGGCCAACGCGCTGCCCGAACCGCGCGAGGCTCTCGTGATTGATGTGACCGGCGACGGGAAAAACGACCTCGTTGTGCTGGTCCACGACCGAATTTTGGTTTATCCGCAGGAATAACCGGTTTCAAACAACCGTTTGCCGCCGCCGCAGTGCAGACGGGTTGGAATGCCATTTTTCAGCCAGCGTTCAAACACGGCCAGTGTTTCCGGACTGACGTGATGTTCGATGCCTTCGGCGTCCAGTTCCGCCGCTGTTTCCGGGACGCCAAGCAATCGCAAAAAGGCCACCACCGTTTCGTGCCGCCGCTTGCATTCGCCGGCCAGCCGGCGTCCGGCATTAGTGAGGAAAATGGCGCGGTAAGGCTTGGTGTTCACATAGCCGGCCTGTCGCAGCCGCGCCAGCGTGCGGTTGACCGTCACATGGGTCACGCCCAGTTGCCGTGCCAGGTCCACCACGCGCGCCTCGCCCACGGCGGCCGTCAGGTCGGCGATGGCCTCGACGTAATCCTGGGCGGTCTCGACGGTGTGGTCGCGCCGCGAACGGCGGAAGGTCTCGGCCGGCGGCACCGCCGGGCGTGCGGCGGCCAGTGATTTGCGAGGAGAGCGTGGCATGGCTCTTCCAAGTCTGACAGATGCGGTGATTTAGTCGAGGCTTAATTTTGTAGTCGAAGCTACAAATATCTGTTGACAGCGCGGGTTCCAGATTGTAACTAATGCCACATTATTTTGCATATGGCGAAAATTACCATTGCCGCATGTCTGTTTTTTGGATTGATCGCCTCCGGCACCTGGGCGCAGGAGGCGCCGGCGCCGGATAAAAGCGGCTTCAACCTTTTTAATCCCGTCCCGGAATATTCGATGCGCGATTTGAGTCCCGACCGTCCGGACGCGACCGAGTCGCCTTTTACGGTGGACGCCGGTCACTACCAGTTGGAAATGGATTTTGCCAATTTCACCCATGACAAAACGGGCGGCATAACGACAAAGACATGGGAGGCGGGCGATTTCAACCTCCGGATCGGGCTTTTCAATCAATTGGAGTTAAGCCTGATATTTGACAATTACTTGCAGGTCCACACGGACGACCGCGTCACCGGGACTTCAATGACTCAATCCGGCGTGGGCGATTTCACTTCGCGATTGAAAATCAATCTTTGGGGCGACGACGGGGGGCGGACGGCATTTGGGCTTCTGCCTTATGTCAAGTTTCCCACGAGCACGGATGGCCTTGGAAACAACGCCGTCGAAGGTGGCATGATTTTTCCGCTGGCGGTAAGCCTGCCCCATGATTTCGACTTGAGCCTGGAAACGGCGGCCAGTTTGATGAAAAACAATGACAACGGAGGCTACCATGAAGAATTCATCGCTTCGGCCAGCCTTGATCATCAGATCATTGGGAAATTAAACGGGTTCGTGGAATTCTTTTCAAACTTCACCACGGCAAGCCACGCCGGATGGGTGGGAACGGTGGACACCGGACTGGAATATCTGGTGACGAAGAACATCCAGCTTGATTTGGACTGCTATTTTGGCGTGACGCCGGCGGCGGCCGATTACAATCCATTTTGTGGAATCACCGTGAGATTTTAACCATGAGCCAGCGAGATCAATCTTCCGGTCCCGATCCCAAAACAAACTGGGGCAAGCCTGTCGGGGAACCTTCGTTGTCGGAAGTCCACGGCAGCGTGCCTGTGCCGCACTCAAAGGCCGGGTTCTGGCGGCAATGGCTGGCGTTTTCCGGGCCGGCCATCCTCATCAGCGTCGGCTACATGGACCCCGGCAACTGGGGCACGGACCTGGCCGGCGGCGCGCAGTTCAAATACGGTCTGCTCTGGGTCGTGGCGCTGGCCAGCTTCATGGCCGTGATTTTGCAGGTTATTTCCGCGCGGCTCGGGCTGGCGACCGGCAGGGATCTGGCGCAATGCACCCGCGATTTTTACCCCCGCTGGATGCGCTGGCCCAACTGGATCACCATGGAAGTCGCGATTGCCGCCACGGACCTGGCCGAGGCGCTGGGCAGCGCGGTCGCCTTGAACCTGCTCTTCCACATCCCGATCACGTTGGCGATTGTCATCACCGCGTTCGACGTGCTGCTGCTGCTGGCCTTCCAGGGGATGGGCATGAGGATGATCGAGGCGGTGGTTGCCGTTTTCGTGCTGACCATCGGCGTGTGCTACGGCATTGAAATTTTTGTCCTGCCGCAAACCCATCCAGTCCTGTCGGAAATGGCCGGCGCGCTCGTGCGGCCGGACCTGCATCAGGCTGGCATGATCGTGGTGGCCATCGGCATGATCGGCGCGACGGTGATGCCGCACAACCTTTACCTGCATTCGGCCCTGGTGCAGACGCGCAAGGTGGGACGCGACGAAAATTCCCTCCGCACCGCGATCAAGTTCAACACCGTGGACTCCGCCGTTGCGCTGACGATTGCGTTCTTCGTCAACGCGGCGATTCTCGTGCTGGCGGCGATGGTTTTTTACGGCAAGACCAGCGTCGCCGTGGCCGGCGGGCAAATTGTCACGTTCAGTCCGGACAGCGACTGGATTCGCGTTGCTTATCTGACGCTTGCGCCGCTGCTGGGCACGGTGGCCGCCAGCACGCTGTTCGCCGTGGCGCTGCTCGCCAGCGGCCAGAGCAGCACCATCACTGGAACTTTGGCCGGGCAGGTGGTGATGGAGGGCTTTATGAACTGGCGCATGAGGCCGTGGCTGCGCCGGATGATATCGCGCCTGCTCGCCGTGATTCCCGCCATCATCATCGTCAGCATCCGTGGCAGCGGCAGCATCACCGATCTTGTGAACTTGAGCCAGGTCATCCTCTGCCTTATCCTGCCGTTCGCCATGTTTCCGCTGCTGCATTTCACATCCTCGCGCAAAATCATGGGCCAGTGGCGCAACGGCTGGTTCCTGCTGATTTTGGGCTGGGCCAGCGTGATTGTGATCACCGGCATGGACATTTACAGCCTGCCGGACGCGCTCAAGGATGCCTGGCACATCATCGTTGGCGGATAAGGCGGAACGATCTTAATTTCATGTATAAAAAAATCCTCATCGCCCTCGAAAACGGCCCGGCGGATGAAAGCATCCTGCCGCACGTCGCGGAACTGGCGAGTCGTTTCGATTCAAGCCTTCTCCTGCTGCACGTTGCCGACGGCTGGGCGGCGCGGAATTTCAACAAGCTCGAACTCGCCGAATCCGAGGAAATGCGGAATGACCGCGAATATCTGGCAAAGGTCGCCGGCAAGCTCCGCGGCAGGGGATTTTCCGTCGAAACCATGCTGGCGCTCGGCAACCCGCCGTCGGAAATCCTCAAGCAGGCCAAAAGCGCGCATTGCGACCTGATTGCGATGGCCAGCCACGGCCACCGGCTGTTGGGCGATTTGATCCACGGCAGCACCATCGCCGAAGTCCGGCACAAGACCACGATTCCCATGCTCGTTGTCCGCGCGAAGAAAAAATGACGCGCGCCGGGAAGACGCCTGCGCCGCCATTCACAACTTGAAATCCGCCGGACGCTCGACAAGGTGCAGCAAATTCCCCTCGCAATCCTCGAAGAACAAAACCTTCCCGCCGCCGGCCGCCGGCCGGATTTCCTCCGTGAATTTCACGCCGCGCTTTTCCAGCTCGGTCTTCGCCGCGTCCATCGCGGTCACGCGCAACGCCAGATGACGGAAGCCGGCGAGCTTGTTGTTGCCGCGCTCCGGCAACGGCTTTTCCGCCGCGTAAATTTCCAGCCAGCCGCCGCCCGGCAGGGCGACCAGCAGCGTCGGCGGAGTCTTGCCATTGTTAAAAACCGTCCGCGCGCCCAGGACGCGCTCATACCAGCTTTTCAGCGCGACGGGATCTGCGGCGGGAACGGCGATGTGTTCGATGGAAATGTTCATGGCGGAATTAAAAATTAAAACCCCAAAATTAAAAACAAAAATCGCCAGAGATTTCACTTTCAGATTCACTTGCCGCCGCAACCGTGTATCATCGGCCCACAAATTTATGAACACCGATTCTCTGCTCCAACAACGATTGATCTGCGTCGCCGTGATTGACCAGCCGGACGACGCCGTGCCGCTGGCCGAGGCGCTGCTCGCCGGCGGCTTGAACTGCATCGAAGTCACCTTCCGCACCGCCACCGCCGCCGAATCCATCCAGCGCATCCGCCAGCAGGTTCCGCAAATCGCCATCGGCGCGGGCACGCTGCTCTCCGCCGAACAGGTGCAACGCGCGGCGGACGCCGGCGCGCAATTCGGCGTCTCGCCCGGCTTGAGTGAATCGGTGCTGGCCGAGGCGGATCAGAACGACATGCCGTTTTTCCCCGGCGTCATGACGCCGACGGAAGTGGGCCGCGCGCTCGATCTCGGCTGCAAGCACCTGAAATTTTTCCCGGCGGAAACCGCAGGCGGCGTAAAAATGCTCAAGGCGCTCGCCGGGCCGTTCGCGCACACCGGCGTGAAATTTGTCCCGACCGGCGGCATCAACGCGGCGTTGCTGGCGAATTATCTCGCCGTGCCGCAGGTCGCCGCCATTGGCGGTTCCTGGATGGCCGACCGCAAACTCGTCAAGGAAAAGGCCTGGGACAAAATCACCGCGCTCACGGCGGAAGCGATGAAAATCATCGCCCAAAGTTCAAAATCGTAGCAGCCGACGTGGGTCGGCTTTGACTAATTTGAGCGGACTCACGTCCGCTGCTACGATGATTTTAATTCCCCACCGTCATCTGTAGCGGCTGGTCACGGCACTCGGCGAAGCGGCGGATGTAATCCGTCCACGATTTTGCGTCCGGAAAATCTCCGCTCTCGCTCCAGCCCGCGCCGAGGTAATAAACAAACGGCTTGCCGATTTCCGCCGGCGCGATGGCCAGCAGATTCCGGATGGCCGGCTGGCCTTCCTCCACCGTGTTTGTCGGCGCGGCAAACTTTTCGGCGGGCAGGTCCGGCAGGTCGTTGGTGAACTGCTGCACACCGCCTTTCGGCAGGATCATCGCCACCGCGGTCGTTCCCTTCGCAAAATCCTGCGGCTGCCAGTAGGCCAGCCAGCCTTCGGTTTGATTCTCCACGGCCAGCCCTTTGTCGGTGCTGGTTTGCCAATGATCAATCACAGACCACGGAGAGACGCCGGCCAAAGGCGCGGAATCAGCGTTTAAAATTGTATTTTCGCCGGGCCGTTCGGCCAGACCGACGCCGATTTCCAGAGGCGATTTGTCGTCGCTGCTGAAGGTGCTTTCGACCCGGCTCAAATTGGAACCGGCGTCAATGCTGATGCGTCTGGTCTCGGAGACTTTCCGTCCCGCCACGTCCCAGGCGTCGTAGGTCAGCTCAAATTCCGAGCGGATCGGCCCGGTGGTGATGAGCTTCCAGGTGCGCCAGTTTTTGGAAACATAAAGCTTGCCGTCCTTCCAGATGCCCAGCCCGCCGTCGCCGCGCGTCTTGCCGACGCGATAATCATCCTGCATCACCCAGTTCGTGTCATAATTCTGGCCGGTGTGATACATCACGTCGGCGACGAGATTGTGCGTGCGCTTGATCCAGACATCCACGCCGCTGCTGGTGAGCGGCTCCGCCTGCCACGTTTCCAGCGCCGGGCCGAACACGCGGTGCGCGATGCGGTCGCTTTCCCACGAGAAATCGTCATGACGCTCCGGCACGTAACGCGCGGCCGTCTTCACGATGGGCGGCGGCACGGCGGCCAGAGCAGCGGCGTCCAAAATGTAAAACGTCCGAGTCTCGCCCGGCGCAAGGTCAACTTGGAAAAGTAATTTTCCACCGTAAGTTTGTGAATCCAAAATGCGTGAAGAGATTCCATCCATGACCGCAATTTTGCCGCCATTTGTCTCTGAAAACAAATTTGGGAAAAAACGCACACCGCCAAAAAGATTGTCGTTTTGTTTGTCGAAACGATTCAGCTCAACCGTTTCGCAATCGCGGGAAAATTCTGACGGATTTGTCACTTTAATTTTAATCGTGCGTTCCCAAGTTACAGTAAAATCTTCATTTGTATGTCCCGGCAGCGGCGACGGAATTGGCGGATGATCCACAACTGATTTTGCATTTTCCAAAACCGCCATCCGATAAACCTCACTGCCCGCGAGCAAAAAGACGCCGCCGCCGTAAGGCTGCGTTGAATCTGCGGCGAATCTCACCGGCCGGTCGCCGGCGGGCTGGATGTGCGTCAGCTTGCCGTCGGCATCCACGCAGGCGACGAGCGCGGGCCATGCCCTGCGGACGGCGGGTTCATAAGTAGCGCGGTCGAGCAGCCCTTGGTTCACGCCCCACGCGAGGCCGTAGGTGAACATCGCCGAGCCGCTGGCTTCCGGCATCGGATAATCCTCCGGGTCGAGCAGGCTCGCGCGCCAGAGGCCGTCCGGCTGCTGGAGCGACAGGATTTTTGCCGCCATGTCCTTGAACATTTGCTCGAAGCGCGGACGATCGGGACTGTTCATCGGCAGATATTGGAGCGTGCGGACGATTCCGGCGAGGACCCAGCCGTTGCCGCGGCTCCAGAAGACTTTCACGCCGTTTGTCTCGGCCTTGTTGAAAAACGTGCTGTCGCGGAAAAACAAATGGTCGTTGGTGCTGTAAAGATAATCCGTCGTGCGCCACCAGTTTGTCACCGCGAAATTCATGTAACGCTCGTCGCCCGTCGCCGCGTAAAGGCGCATCCACGCCGGCGGCGCCATGAAGAGCGCGTCGCACCACGACCACCATCCCTGACCGTGATCGCGCTGCGCAAAATCGAGGTTCGTGTTTGCGGGCGGATTGGCGAGAATCCAGTCGAAGTGCTCGCGCATCGGCGTAATCATCCGGTTGTCGCGGTAAAGAAAATAAAGCTCCGCGCAGACCTGGCCGTAGCACTGGTCGTCGGCGTGATATTGGCGGTTGCCAAATTGCGGAAGCTGCCAGCCGTTGGTTTCGCCCTTGGCGAGCATCGCGTCGCGGTGTTTCGGGTCGCCGGAAATGCCCGCCAGCGCCATCATGCCGACGTCACCCACGGCGCAAATCCAGCCGGTCGGTCGGAGGGTGACCGGATGTGCAAGCTGCCAGTCGGCCACGCGTTGCATCGTGGCGAGAACCGCTTGAGGCGTGATGTCGGGCGAAAGGCTGGCGGTATTGGTGGTCAGCGTGACTTGATCAATCGCAGGAAATCCCGGCGGCACACCGGGTTGCGGCCTGATCATATTCGGTTGAACCGGCTGCGCGCGCAGCAGGAGCCCGGAGGCGATAAAAAGGACGACGAAGGCGACGGTGCGCGGCATGGATATTTTCATAGTGAAAATTTATGGATTGTTGGTCAGTTGTTGCAATTCAATTCCGGCGAGGATGAACGGTCCGACGCCTTTGAGATCATTTTTCACGACCGGCTCGCCGACGTAATAATCAAAACTGCCGTCGCGCATTTTGCCGCTGCCCGGCGAACCGCCAAGTCCGGCCACGGAACAGCACTTCGTCAGCGACCATTTTCCGCCGCCGTCGTCCGTGACGAGATTTTTCACGATGCCTTCGAAGCCTTTCTCGGCGGCCGCCGCGTCGGCGCGCGGGAGATAGCCGCGATTCACGCCCTTCGCGAGCGCATAGACGAACATGCTCGATGCCGTGGCTTCCAGATAATTTCCTTTCCGGTCGCCCTGATCCATCACCTGCCACCAAAGGCCGGTCTGCGGGTCCTGCCATTTCACCACGCCGGCGCAGAGTTTCTGAAACGCAGCGATGATTTGCGGGCGCGCCGGATGATTTGTCGGGAAATAATCCAGCGTGTCCACCAGTGCCATCGCATACCAGCCGACGGCGCGGCCCCAGAAATTCGAGGAACAGCCGGTCGCCGGATTCGCCCACGGCTGGATTTTGGCCGCGTCCCAGCCGTGATAATTCAATCCGGTCTTCGCGTCGGAGGTGTGCTCGTCAATCAGCCGGATTTGTTTTGCCACGTCGTCGAACGAGTTGGTTTCGCCAAACAGCTTTGCGTATTCGGCGTAAAACGGTTCGGCCATGTAAATGCCGTCGAGCCACATCTGGTTTGTGTATCTCTGCTTGTGCCAGAAGCCGCCATCGGCCGTGCGCGGCTGCGTGTCGAGCTGTCGGCGGAGGATGGCCGCCGCCTTTTTGTATCGTTCGTCGCCGGTAATATGCCAGAGCGCAAGGACGGTTTTGCCGGAATTGAGCGAGTCGAGCTGGTATTCGTCCGCCGCGTAGGTCTGGATTTCGCCGCTGTCGGTGATGAACGAGCCGATGACGTTTGTTGTGTAGGTGACAAAACCCGGATTGTTGGTCAGCGCGTCCAATTTCAAGAGCGAGAGCGTGAACACGCCGACGCTGTAATCCCACTTGGCCCGGCCGCCCGGCTTCCAGGCCGGGGCATCGCCGCGCAGTGTCATTTCCGAATCCGCCAGCCGCACCGACCATTCGAGCGGCGTCGCGCCGGAAAACGTCTGCGGCGCGGCAGCGGGAGCGCCGGAAGCATCCACAACGGAAAACAGGACGAGGCCAAACAAATGCGCTGCGCGTGACAAAATGATTTTCATAAATCAACGAGGTTGCGGCGGCAATCTATCAAATGCCGCCCGGCGGCGAAGAAAATTCCCATCAACGTCCGCGTTTGAATCGAATTGACCGATGGCGGGGATGAAACTTAAACTGCCTGCCATGTTCGAGAACACCATTCGCCGGATGCCGCGCCCGCAGGATGCGCAGCGCATGACCACGCAGGAATTGCGTGATACTTTTCTTCTCACCAATCTTTTTGTGCCGGGCAGGCTGACCGGCACGTTCACCGATCTGGACCGGCTGGTTGTCGGCGGAGTCATGCCGGCCGGCAAAGCCGTGGAACTGCCGAACCACAAGGAGACCGGCCGCGCCTTTTTCCTGGAACGCCGTGAATTCGGCGCCATCAACGTCGGCGGCGCGGGCGCGGTTCACGCGGACGGGAAAACATTTTCGCTCGACCGGCTGGATTGCGTTTATCTGCCGATGGGCACGAAGTCGGTGACGTTCGAGAGCAAGGACGCCAACCATCCGGCGAAGTTTTATTTCCTGAGCTGCCCGGCGCACGCGGCGCATCCCGCCGCGATGATGAAACCGAAGGACGCCTCGCCGGTGCCGCTGGGCGCGCAGGCCACGGCCAACAAGCGGACGATTTACAAATACATCCACCAGGGCGGCATCCAAAGCTGCCAGCTTGTGATGGGCTTCACGGCGCTGGAGGAGGGCAGCGTGTGGAATTCCATTCCGCCGCACACGCACTGCCGGCGCGCGGAGATTTATTTTTACTTTGACCTCGGCGAAAATGTGCTGTCGCATTTCATGGGCGAGCCGCAGCAGACGCGGCACCTGTTCCTGCGCAACGAGGAAGTCGCGCTCTCGCCGAACTGGTCCATCCATTGTGGCTGTGGCACGGGCCGTTACACGTTCATCTGGGGCATGGCCGGCGAAAACCAGGTGTTCGACGACATGGACGTGGTGAAGCCGGTGGATTTGCGGTAACAATTAACCACCAAGACTCAACGGCATTAAGTTAGAGAAACCTTTCTGTCTTGGTGACTTTGTGGTTGAACAGAATTTATGAACACAAAACGTTTCGAAAATAAAACAGCCATCGTCACCGGGGCCAGCCGCGGAATCGGCCAGGCCATCGCCCTCGCGTTCGCGCGCGAAGGCGCCCACGTCGTCAGCGTGGACATCGGCGACCAGTCGGAAACCGGCGCGAAGGCAAAGGCGCTCGGCGCGAAATTCAATTCCTACACCGAGGATCTCGGCAAGCTCACGCAAAAGGGCGCCGCCGACTTCATCGCCAAAGTCCTGAAGGATTGCGGCCGCGTGGACGTGCTCGTCAATTGCGCCGGCATCATCAAACGCGCGCCGATTGTGGACCATCCGGAGGCAGACTGGAACGCCGTGCTGCAAATCAATTTGTCCGCGCCATTTTTTCTGACGCAGGCGGTCTCAAAATGGTGGCTCACCGGCGGACGCGAAAAATCCCCGGCGGACGCGCGGCTCAAGGTCGTCAACATCGCCTCAATGCTGTCGTTTCAAGGCGGCATCCTGGTGCCGGGTTACACCGCCAGCAAGAGCGGCATCGCCGGCATCACCAAGGCGTTTGCCAATGAACTGGCCAAGGAGCGCATGAACTTCAACGCCGTGGCGCCCGGTTACGTCGCCACCGAAAACACGCGCCCGCTGCGCGAGGACGCCAAGCGCAGCGAATCCATTCTCGCCCGAATCCCCGAAGGCCGCTATGCCACGCCGGAGGACATCGCGGGCGGCATCCTATTCCTGGCGTCGAAGGAGGCGGATTACCTCAACGGCACCATCATGACCATGGACGGTGGCTGGCTGGCGCGCTGACATTCGTTCCTGAAAAAAATCCGGGCGGCAGGCGATGCACGGCGGGAGCTTTGAACGTCACCCGCCGCCCGGTTCAACTGCAAATCACCCTCTTCCACAGAAAAGGACGGCGATTTTCAACGGCGACAACTTGGGTCGGTCGCCGCGTGTTCACTGATAAAAATTTGACTGCCTCAAATTCCACTGGTTCAACAGGTCGCCGGGGATTTCGGAAAGGAACCGCGACGGCTGCTGCATGGTGTCACCGCCGGATTTGCTGAAGCTGGCGCGCTCCAGCGGATAGCACAAATACAGCTCGTTCCGGGCGCGCGTGATGGCGACGTAAAACAGCCGGCGTTCCTCCTCCTCGCCCTCGGCGCTTTCCATCGAGCGCGCGGACGGAAACATTCCGTCGCACAGCATGATGGTGAAGACGACATCGAACTCCAGTCCCTTCGCCTGATGGATGGTCGAGAGCTTGATTTTTTCCGCATCGTCCTTTGCCGCCTGGTCGTCCTCGGCCTCGACGTTGGTGAGCAGGGCAAGCTGCGTCAGAAAATCCTCGGTGGAATTGAATTGAAACGCGAACACGGCGAGCTGCTCCAATTCTTCCAGCCGCCGCTGGTAATTGTCGTAAGTCTCTTTCAGATAATCGTCATAGCCGGCGTCAATCACCAGCCGCAGCATTTTGGCCGCGCTCTTGCGGACGGTCTCGTCCTCGATCTGCGAAATCGTTGCGACGAATTGCGCCCAGGCTGTCGCCGCCTTTGACGGAACAGATTTCGCGCAGGATTGCAGCGCCGGCGCGATTTTGTAGGAGCTGACGTGAGGAGGCTCTGGCTGACTGCCGATTGCCGATTGCCGATTGCTGATTGCAATTTGAGCCTCGTTACCTCGGCTGCTACCGGAAAAGATTTTCCAAAGCTTGTCCGCCCCCTTCGCCGCGATGCCGGGCAGCAATTGCGCGAGCCGCTTGAACGAGACTTCGTCGCGCGGATTGGCGACGAGCTTCAGGAACGCCGTCGCGTCCTTGATGTGCGCCTGCTCGAAAAACCGGATGCCGCTGGTGATGGAAAACGGGATTTGCCGCTTGGTCAGTTCCAACTGCAATTCCAGCGCGTGAAAATGCGAGCGGTAAAGCACGGCGACCTGGTTCAGGTTCACGCCCTCGTCGGGCAATTCCGCCACGCGCTGCGCGATGAACGCGGCCTGCTGCGCGGCATCCGCGCACGCGACCAGCGCGGGCTTGAGGCCGGATTTGCGCGCGGGCGCGAGTGCCTTGGCGAATTGATTCACGTTCGCAGCAATCGCGGCGTTGGCGACGTTGAGAATTTCCGGCGTGCTGCGGTAATTGGTTTCGATCTTGAACACCTTCGCGCCGGGATAGCGCTTGGGAAATTCGAGGATGTTCGCGAAGTTTGCGCCGCGCCAGGCGTAGATGCTCTGCGCGTCGTCGCCCACGACCATGACGTTGTGGTGGCGCGCGGCCAGCAGGTCAATCAAATCGCTCTGGAGCCGGTTCGTGTCCTGATACTCGTCCACCAGGATGAACTGGAACCGGCGCTGGTAATGCTCGCACACGTCGGCGTGGTCCTGAAGCAGCTTGAGCCAGAGCGCGAGCAGGTCGTCAAAGTCCATCGCGTTCGTCGCGCGCTTGCGCCTGGCGTAGCGCTGGCAGAGATCGGCAATCTGCGCGGCGAACTGCTCGAAGTAGCCGAATTGCGTTTCGACCATTTCGGCGACGGTCGCGTGCGTGTTGGTCGCAAGCGAGAAAATCTCGTTGAGCACCTTCGGTTTCGGGAAATGGGTGCCTTTCGTCTCGATGCCGGCGTCCGCGATGCAGGCCTTGATCAAATCCTCCGAGTCGTCGCGGTCCAGAATCGTGAAATCGCGCTGGTAGCCGAGCAAATCCGCGTGCGAGCGGAGCACGCGCGCGCCGATGGAATGGAACGTGCCGCCCCAGAGCGAACGCAATTCCTGGCCGAGCAAATCGGAGACGCGCCGCATCATTTCGCCGGCGGCCTTGTTGGTGAACGTCAGCAGCAGAATCCGGTCGGCGGGAATGCCCTGTTCCAGCAGATACGCCACGCGGTAGGTGAGCGTGCGCGTCTTGCCGGAGCCGGCGCCGGCAATGACGAGGGCCGGGCCGGGCGGCGCGGTGACGGCGGCCAACTGCTGCGGGTTCAGCTCGCGCGCATAGTCAATGTGCGGATGAAACTCCGGCTTCAGATTCTCGATGACGTAATCGCGCGACATGGGCCGCAATTGAACCGGCAAACGGCGATGGGAAAAAGGAAAATCGTGCTTTTGTCCGCAGATTGCGCGGATTGCGCGGATTTTCTGTTCTTCCATCCGCGTCATCCGCGAAATCTGCGGATAAAACTTTGCCGAGGTCTCGTTTGCAGTTGCAAATTGCTGCCGCCGTTTCTAAAGTCCCGGCATGGAACAGTCGCAGCCATCGCAATTGGCGCAATATATTCCGGTTCTTTTCCTGCTGATCGCCGCCGTCGGCTTCGCGGGCGGCACGCTCGTGATTTCCGTGCTGCTTGGCAAGTTTGGCAAACGCACCCCGGCCAAGGACATCGCCTACGAATGCGGCAAGGATCCCATCGGCGGGGGCGGCTCGCGCTTCTCGGTGAAGTTTTACCTCGTCGCGATGCTGTTCATCCTTTTCGACATCGAGGTCGTCTTCATGTATCCGTGGGCCGTTGTTTACAAGCAGATGCTGGCCGACCACGCTACGCGCAACATGATTCTCGCCTCGATGATTTCGTTTCTCGGCATCCTGTTCGCCGGCTACCTTTACGCGCTCAAGAAAAAGGCGTTCGACTGGAAGAACTGATTTTTTGCCACAGAGTCACAGAGGCTCGGAGAAAATAAAACTCTGTGCCTCGGAGTCTCGGTGGCCAATCTATTTATGGCACCAATCAAATTCGGCACCTCCGGCTGGCGCGAAATCATCGCGCGCGACTTCACCTTTGACAACGTCCGCCTCGCCACGCAGGGCATCGCGGACTATCTCAATTCGGAAATCCGCAATCCGCTGTCCGCGCTGCACTTTCGCGAGCCGGTGGTCATTCTCGGCCACGACACCCGGTTTCTGGGCCGTCATTTCGCCCTTGCCGCCGCCGAGGTTCTGGCGGCCAACGACATTGAGCCGCTCCTGTGCGACCGCGACACGCCCACGCCCGTCATCGCCTACGCCATACGCCGGCGCAAGGCCGTTGGCGGCATCAACATGACCGCCAGCCACAACCCGGCGGAGTATCAGGGACTGAAATTCTCCACCTGGAACGGCGCGCCCGCCACGCCCGACGTGACGAAACAAATCGAGGCGAACATCGTCAAGCTCCAGTCGGCAAATTTCTCGTTCAAAGGCGCGGTCATCGGAACCTACACCTGCAAGACCTTCAATCCGCAGCCGGATTATTTCAAGCAACTGCACCGGCTTATTGATTTTGCCGTCCTCAAAAGGGCGAAGCTCAAGGTCGCCGTGGATATTTCCTACGGCACCGCCCACGGCTATCTCGACACGCTGTTCGAAAGCGTCGGCGCAAAGGTCACAATGTTCCATGACGAGTTGAACCCGCTCTTTGGCGGGCATCATCCGGAGCCGAACGCCGAGAACATGGCCGACACGGAGAAGTTCGTCCGCAGCGGCAAGGCGCAGATGGGACTCGGCACCGATGGCGACGCCGACCGGTTCGGCATCGTGGACAAGGACGGAACGTGGCTGACGCCAAACCAGGTTTTGACGCTGGCGCTGTATCATTTGAAAAAGAACCGCCACTGGACGGGCGCGGTCGTCCGCACCGTGCCGACGAGCCATCAGGTGGACGCCGTCGCGAAATTGTTTGGCGTGAAGGTTTATGAGACACCCGTCGGCTTCAAATACATCGGGGAAATTATGGAACGTGAACCCGTCATCGTCGGCGGGGAGGAATCCGGCGGGTTGAGCGTCAAGGGCCATGTGCCGGAGAAGGACGGCATCCTCGCCTGCCTTTTGATGGCCGAGCTGGTTGCCACCGAGAAGAAATCCCTCGGCCAGATTCTCAAGGAACTTTCCAAAAAGATCGGCGATTTTTACACCGACCGCATCAACGTCAGCTTTGCGCCGGAGAAGAAGGATGCGTTGCTGGCGAAACTCGGCGGTGGGCTGAAAAACATCGGTTCGTTCCCGGTGGAAAAGTTCATCACTACCGACGGCTATAAATTCCTCCTGCCGGGCAACGAATGGGTGGCCTTCCGCGCCAGCGGCACGGAGCCATTGATCCGCTGCTACATCGAGGCCAAGTCCAGAGCCAACCTGAAAAAGCTCCAAACTGCGTGCCGGGAAGTCCTGGCGTAGCAGCCGGCGTGAGTCGGCTCGCATTTTCGGGGAAGGGGGAAGATTGGAGCGAACTGACGTTCGCTGCCACAGGATCAAATTATTTGCCGGGAAGTCCTGGCGGTGTAAGCAGGAGGTGGGACCGGTGCTTTACAGCCCTCCGGCTTCCAATTCGGTGTCTCGACCCCGGGATTCGTGACTTCGGGAACGAGTTCCATACGTATGATGACGATTTCCGTAGGTATGGAAGCGACTCTCATACCTGCGGAAACGATTTCCTTGGCTATGGCAGTGACTTCCTTAAGTATGGAAACGATTTCCTTGGGTTGGGGAACGACATTCATACCTACGGACATGACTTCCATACGTATGGCAACGACTTCCATACCTACGGAAACGAGTTTCATACCTACGGAAATGACATCCGTAGACTCGAACTTGATTTCTGAAAACGCGCAAAGCGGAGACAAGTCCTTGAAAATAAGCAGGTTAGGCTGAAAATGGCTTTTGGGAGCGGGTTTATCCGCAGATGACTCGGCTGGCGCGGAAGTGAATAGTTTCAAGCATTCATTTTGGGATGGACGATTGAGGCTAATGACGTTTGCCGGTCGCGGAGGGAGGCGATGACAATAGCCCAGCCATTCATGGCTGGGTAATGCGTCAACCAAATGGAAAAAGTCCCGCGAGGGACGGCAGAAAATGTGGTGGCCGTCCGCAAGGGCGTTTCATCCCTGACGGGACTTTGGATGTTTGTGGGCGACGAATCCCAGCGTTCAAGCGCCGGGCTATTCTCAACGCGGAGCGCGAATTGTGTCCAAAATCCGCACTGCCCATTCTGCTTGAACGGTCCTTTTCCTGAGTTCATTTTGGAATGGACGATTGGGGCAAATGGCTTTTGAATTTTCAACCAAGGATGAGCACGGCTTTCCCAAGCCCGTAGGGCTGGTATCTTTGTAGATTACGGTTACAAAGCAAATCAAGCTCCGTTCAGGAGCGACATCATCGGAATATGCCGCCCCGACGGGGCTGAAATGTTGTTTAGGTTGCGGCTCTACAAATATGCCGCGCCGACGGCGCTGAAAACCGAAAGCGGACGCGGCGCACGAAGCTTGGCGATGACGGAAATCAAATTGGGACGCATTCCGCACTCCGCACTCGCCATTCCGCGCTTGAACGGCAATTTCCTGAATTCATTTTGGGATGGACAATTGGGGCAAACAGTGTTTGAATTTCTTATGTAAGGCAAAATTATGAGAGTAAAAATCATTCTGCTTTGCCCCTTTTGCATATTGGCGGTCTGTGCCAATGCTCTCGCCCTTGGCGGGGGAGCCATCACGACTTATTACAATCCGAATAATGATATATCAGCAGAGGAAGCTGCCGAACAGAATGCGGCACGAGCAGATCAAGCCAGGCAGCAGATGATTCAAAATTTTATTCCTCGTGACCCTTGGTGTGTTGTGAATGGGGTGACTAATTATGTCAAGCTGCTAGGGGTTGAATTCTGTGGAAAGGTTGTGGACATCACCCCAAACGGCGTGAGGATTGAAGGCCAATATGGAACACTTTGTTCCACAAGTTATGATCCAGCCAACTACAGTTCTTACAACGATTTTTTTGTTGCAAATTTCCCGTTTGAGGTTGTTGATGGCCAGATCATTTCATCCGATGAGCACCTCATGGCTTGGTATGTCGGCACTTATGCTTATGCAACAGTCAATGGTGGTTCAAGAACTATCAAAAAATTGGAGTATGGCATCCCCTGTGGTCCGGCACCGGAATTCATTCAACAGCAAATAGAAGCCGCCAAGGCAAAAGCAGTTCTGGATAAACAGAAAGCGGAACAGGGACAAATAAATGCCTTTCACTGGCTTCAATCCCAAGCGACCAATGGCGATGTCGGCGCGCAATGCAGTCTTGGTTTGCATTATTTGAATGGTCAAGGCTGCGAGACGAATCAGGAGCAGGCCATTTTCTGGCTTCAAAAATCAGCAGCACAGGGAGACATCGAAGCTTCCAATAAGCTTGTCAGCCTCCAAAAGCCATAGGCACCGCACGGCAGCAAGACGCATTTGCTAGAATCCGCGCAATCTGCGTAATCTGTGGTTAGTGGTTTTTCACGAAATCCCGATCAGGATTCCCGCCAGAAAGACGAGCGCGCCGCCGAGGGCGACTTGCAGGATGGCGGACACGAGCGGCGAGTCCATGTATTTGTGCCGCACCCAAGAGATGACGCCCAGTTCCACCAGCACCACGCACACGGCAACGCCGGTGGCGGTTTTGATGTTCGGAATCAAATAAGGCAATGTGTGGCCGAGGCCGCCCAGCGTGGTCATGGCGCCGCAGACGAATCCGCGCGCCCACGGATGGCCGCGGCCGGTGAGGCTGCCGTCGTCGGAAAGCGCCTCGGCAAATCCCATGCTGATGCCCGCGCCCACGGCGGCGGCGAGTCCGACAAGAAATGTGGCCGCGCTGCTGTGCGTGGCGAACGCGGCGCAAAACAACGGCGCGAGCGTGGAAACGGAACCGTCCATGAGGCCGGCAAGTCCGGGCTGGATGACTTGCAGGACGAACAGCCGTTTCTGCTGGGCGGATTCCGATTCGTTGAGCTGGGTCAGGGTGATTTTTTCGGCGGTGTTGGCGTGGATGCGTTCCTCCTCGGCAAGGTCGCCGAGGAGCTGGCGGATGCCGGCATCGGTGGTGCGTCGGGCGGCGGCCTCGTAAAAGCGGCGGGTTTCCACCTCCATGCTCTCGGCGGTCTTTTGGACGGTCTTCAGTCCGAGCGGCCGGATGAGCCAGACGGGTTTGCGCTGCACAAAACCGCGGACGTCCTGCCGCCGGATGAGCGGGACGTGTTCGCCGAAGCGCGTCTTGTAAAGTTCGAGAAGCCGGTGGCGGTGGTTGTCCTCCTCGCGGCGCATGATGCGGAACTTGACGGCCTGTTCGGGATAATTCTCCTTCAAGCCGTCGGCAAAATCCTCGTAAATGCGGGCATCCTGTTCTTCCTGCGTGATGGCAAGGGCGAGGATTTCCTGCTCCGTGAGGCTGTCGAATGTTTTCATAAGTCAAATCATGGTGCCGTGCCGCAACGCGGCGGCGCGCTGGTCAATGGTCAATTGTGGCACGATTCTCATAAAAATGGCGAGAACAGACGCGCGATGGCGTCGAGCAATTTGACGGGCAGGGGACGTTTGTCAACCCCGGCCAGGGTCACCGCGTGCGCGCCGCGGAGTTTTTTCGCGACGACCTTTTCCATTTCTCGCGCAAAGTCGCGTCCGTAGCACTCGACGTTCAGCTCAAAATTCAGCCGCAGGCTGCGGGCGTCCCAGTTGGCCGAGCCGAACGAGACCCAATGGCCGTCCACAATCATCAGCTTGGAATGGTCGAAGGGCGGCGGCGTGAGCCAGACGCGGCAGCCGCGTTCGAGCACCTGCCACCACATCGCGCGCGACGCCCAGTGGACGAACGGCAGGTTGTTTTTGGCGGGCAAAATGATGTCCACGCGCACGCCGCGCAGGGCGGCGAGGTTGAGCGCGGCAATCAAGGCCACGTCGGGCAGAAAATAGGGCGTGACAATTTGAATGGAGGTTTGCGCGCCGGCCAGGGCGGCGAGGAGCGTCCAGCGCCACTTTTCAAAATCGCCGTCGGGGCCGTCCGTGACAACGCGGGCGATGATTTTGCCGGACGCCTTGAGATCGGGGAACCACAAGCCGCCTTCCAGCATCTCACCGGTGGCGAACGCCCAGCCGTTGGCGAAGGCTTCCTGCAATTGGGCGACGACCGGGCCGGTGATTTGAAACTGCAAATCCTGCACGGGGTTTCGGGGCCGGTCGGCGAGCACATTGCCGTGGCGCAGGTTGATGCCGCCGGTGAAGGCGAGGGTTCCGTCCACGATGAGCGATTTGCGATGGTTGCGGAGATTGATGGTCGCCACGCGCCAGGGCGTGAGCAGGGAGGAGGGCAGGAATTTTGCGAAGGGGATTTTCGCGCGCCGCAATTTCCGGGCGATGGACGGCCAGGAATAGCGCGCGCCGGCGGCGTCAATCAGGACGCGGACGGCGACGCCGCGGTTCACGGCGCGGGCGAGGGCGGAGACAAATTGCCGGCCGCTGGCGTCGTTGTCGAAAATGTAGGTGCAGAGCGTGACGGAAACTTTTGCCGATTCGATGGCGGCGAGCATGGCGGGGAAGGCGGCGTCGCCGTTGACGAGCGGTTCGATTGTGTTGCCGGCGGTGAGGGGGCGGTGGACGACACGGCTGACGGTCCGGGCGAGCAGCTTGAGGTGGTCGGCGCCTTCGTGCTGCGGTTCGCCGAGATTTTTCGGGACGGTGCGGCTGAAGGTTTTGTGGACGGCGAGCGTCAGGGCGCGGCGGCGGATGCGGTTGACACCGAGCGCGAGGTAGAGAATCGGGCCGAACAGCGGCAGAAACCAGATGAGGCCGAGCCAGAGCGTGGCGGCGCGGGAATCGCGCTTGTTCAAAAGCGCGTTGAATGAGGCGAGCAGGGCGGCAAGCAGATCGAAGCCCGCCGCCAGATGCGGCCAGAACCGGAAGATTTTGTCGAGCCAGTCCATCGCTGTGACAGTTTCGGCTGAAGCGGCCGCGGGCGCAAGTTTAACGAGGTTTCCCATTCCCGCCCTCGCGACGACTTTTGTGTCCGCGCGTTTTCCAATTGCCGGGATTGCCCCGCTCAATTAACGTCGGGCTGGATCATCAGAGCAAATGGATCAGCTCATTTCATTGGAAAACAATTTGCCGCCAGCAGGTTCGGAGGATTCGGGCCGGATGCTGCAAGGTTGACGGATTGCGAAGAAATTAATTTATGACGACCACGCCAACTCCATCGGATGCAGGCGATGATGACAATGTTTCGTCCGGCAAGCTTAAAAGGCCGGTCAATTTGCCGCCGGTGTCGCCCGAAATCAAGAAGGCCCTGCAAACCACCGGGCGGCTGCCGGCGGTGGGTTTCAAGTATCAGATGTCGGATCTTCTCGCGCTGGCCATCCATCATGGCGCCTCGGATTTGCATCTGCGGGTGGGCGAACCGCCGATGTTCCGCGTGGACGGGAAAATGGTCAGGTCCGAAGGGCCGTCGCTCAAATCCAAGGAGGCCTTCGATCTGGTCGCCGCGTTCGCGTCGGAGGAGGACATCCGCATTGTCCGGGAAAACGGCCAGGCTGATTTTGCCGTTGCATTCGACAAGCAGCGCTTTCGCGCCAACGTGTTCCGCGCGGAGGGCGAATGGGGGGCCGTGCTGCGGCGCATTCCCGAGAACATGCCCACGTTGCAGGAGCTGCTCGCCCCGCCTGTCTTTTACTCGTTCACGAGGCTGCCGCGCGGACTGGTGCTGGTGACCGGACCGACCGGTTCCGGCAAAACCACCACCTTGGCCGCGATGATCAATCAAATTAATTTTGAACGACCCGACGTCCATATTCTCACCCTTGAAGACCCCATCGAGTTCAAGCATCCGCGCAAGCAGGCGGTCATCACGCAACGGGAGCTGGGCACGGATTTTCGCACGTTTGCCGACGGGCTGCGGGCGGCGCTGCGCGAGGATCCGGACATCATCATGCTGGGGGAAATGCGCGACCCGGAAACCATGGAGGTGGCCATGACGGCCGCCGAGACCGGCCATCTGGTTTTTTCCACAGTCCACACGATCGGCGCCAAGGACACGGTGGATCGGATTATCTCCGCATTTCCGCACAACTATCAGGACAACATCCGTTCCCAACTGGCTTCAATTCTGCGCGGAGTGATTTCCCAGGTTCTCCTGCCGCGCGCCTCGGGCCGGGGGCGCGTGGCCGCCTTTGAAATCATGGTTGGATCGCCCGCCATTGCCAATCTGATCCGGGAGAACAACACGCAGCAGATTTCGAGCTTTTTGCAGACGCAGCGGAAGGATGGCATGTGCACCCTGGACCAGTCGCTGTCGGAGCTTTACGCCGATCAGCTTGTTGCCCGCACCGTGGCTCTGGAACGGGCCCAGGACCTGCGCGAACTTGGAAATCTGCTGCTGGCCGTGGACGAGCAGCGTCAACGGCGTTGAAACTGCCGGACAGATTTGACGTGGCGACCCTACCGGGAATCGAACCCGGGCTACATCCGTGAAAGGGATGTGTCCTAACCGCTAGACCATAGGGTCGTCAAAGAGCGCGTTAATATAGTCATCCGTGACGTGCTGTCACGCAAATTCAAGTTTGCTTCGCCCGGTTTTTTCCAATAGCCTGCTACGAACTGATGAAAATATTCATAGACGGCAAATATTTCAGCGAGCGCGACGCGAAGGTGTCCGTGTTCGATCACGGGCTGCTTTACGGCGACGGCGTTTTCGAGGGCATCCGCGCTTATCATGGCCGCGTGTTCAAATTGAAGGAGCACATTAACCGGCTGTTTTATTCCGCCAAGGCAATCCTGCTGGAACTTCCGATGTCGCACGCCCAATTGATGAAGGCGACCGTCGAGACCTGCCGCGCAAACAAGCTCCGCGACTGCTACATCCGGCTCGTGGTGACGCGCGGAATCGGCTCGCTCGGTTTGAATCCGCGCTCTTGCAAGAAGCCGTCCGTCATCATCATCGCGGACAAGATCCAGCTTTACCCGCCGGAATATTACCAGCGCGGCCTCGACATCATCACCGTGCCGACGGTGCGCAATCTGCACAGCGCGTTGAACCCGGCCATCAAGTCGCTGAATTACCTCAACAACATCCTCGCCAAGATCGAGGCGAACAACGCCGGCGTCGAGGAGGCGGTGATGTTGAACGCGGAAGGTTACGTGGCCGAATGCACCGGCGACAACCTGTTCATCGTGAAAAATGGCGCGCTGTCCACGCCGCCGCTCTCGGCGGGCGCGCTTTACGGCATCACGCGGCAAACGGTGGTGGACCTGGCGGAAGTGGCCGGCCTGAAAGTTTCCGAGACAAACCTGACGCGCTACGATTTGTTCAACGCGGACGAATGTTTCATCACCGGCACCGCGGCGGAAATTGTGCCGGTGGTGAAGATTGACGGCCGCGTCATCGGCGCGGGCAAGCCGGGACCGGTCACGCGCCGGCTGGAGGAGGCTTACCACGCCTTGACGAAAGTCTCCGGCGAGCCGATATAACTATTTGTGAAACGAGTCTATGAATAAATATTGGGCATATCGCATCAATACCGTAATTTTTTGCATCGCAATTGCATTTATTTTGGTTGAGGCGATTTGTTATTGGACTTTACCGGAATCTTCGTCTTTTAGGCCGAGACCGCAAAATTTTACATCCTCTTTTCTCGGTTTGACCGTTGCTGCTTCGAGTTGGTGTTTGTCGTTGAATTGTTTGAAACATAAATAAAATTTTATGCTCTGCACCATTTGCAAAGAAAAGCCGGCGACGGTGCATCTGACCCAGATCGTGGGCGACAAGATGCAAAAGCTCGATTTGTGCGAGGACTGCGCCAAAACCAAGGGCATCAACGACCCGACCAGCTTCGGGCTGGCGGATTTGGATTTGGTTCTGGGACTTGGCGCGTCGCAACAACTTGAACAGGCTGCCGGCGGCGTGGAATTGAAATGCCCGCGCTGCGGGTTCACTCAGGCGGATTTCAAAAAGTCCGGCCGGCTCGGCTGCCCGGAATGCTACAAAACGTTCGCGGACGGACTGGCCGGCCTGCTCAAGACGATGCACAAGGGCACGCGGCACACCGGCAAGGCGCCGGAGGCGTTGCGCGCGACGCGCGAGAACGCCGACAAGTTGAAGACGTTGCAGACCAAATTGGCCAGGGCCATCAAGGACGAGAATTACGAGCAGGCGGCGCTGCTGCGCGACGAAATCAAACAATTGACCGGGCGTCCGACGCCGACAAATGTGCCGCGATGAATTTATTTTGTAGCAGCGGACGTAAGTCCGCTCCGTTTGAAAATGAGCCGACTCACGTCGGCTGCCACGAGAATTGAAAAGATTAAACCGATGAACCTTCACGAATTTCTGGTTTCTCCCGCCGAGACCGCGCAACGCCACGGGCCGCATGACCGCATCGTCATGTCGAGCCGCGTGCGGCTGGCGCGCAATGTGCGGGGCGCCGCGTTTCCTGGCTGGGCCAAAAAGCCGGAGCGCGTGAAAATTCTGGAAGCCATCCGCCCGGCGGTCGAGAGCCTGCCGGAGATGAAGGATGCTTTTTCGGAGGCGATGGACAATCTCGGCGCGCTCGACAAGCAGATTCTGGTGGAGCGCCATCTCATCAGCCGCGAGCACGCGGCGAAAAATTCCGGCAGCGGTCTGGTGTTGAACCGCGAGGAGAGCATCTGCGTGATGATCAACGAGGAGGACCATCTGCGGATGCAGGCGTTGCGGCCCGGGCTGCAATTGCGGCAGGCGTGGGGCGCGATTGACCATCTGGATTCCGAGCTGGAGAAGAATCTCGATTATGCCTTCGACAACGAGCTGGGCTATTTGACGGCCTGCCCGACGAATCTCGGCACCGGCATCCGCGTGAGCGCGATGCTCCATCTGCCCGGGCTGGTGCTCGCCGAGCAGATCAATCCGATCATCCAGTCGGTCAACAAACTCGGCCTGGCGGTGCGCGGGCTTTACGGCGAAGGCACCGAGGCGCTTGGAAACGTTTTCCAGGTTTCCAACCAGATGACGCTCGGTGAAACGGAAACGATGATTGTCGAGCGGCTGGAAAAAGTCCTGGCGCAAATCATCGAGCACGAGGAAAACGCGCGGCAGACGCTGCTGGAGAAAAAGCCGAAGGTGGTGTTCAACCACATCGGGCGCGCCTACGGCATTCTGGCGAACGCGCACAGCATTTCGTCCAAGGAGACGATGAACCTGCTGTCGTTCATGCGGCTGGGCGTGGACCTGGAATTGTTTCCGGGCGCGGAACGGTCGCTGGTGGACGAGCTGTTTATTTTGACGCAGCCGGCGCATTTGCAGAAACAATTTTCCGACAAGCTTTCCGCCGAGGAGCGCGATTTGCTGCGCGCCGACATGGTTCGCGACCGGTTGAAGAACGTGAGCCGGCCGGTGACAAAACCCACGCCGCCCAACACGGGGAATTAAGAAATTCAACGCAAAGCCGCAAAGCCGCAAAGTTGAAAACCGTCGTGAAATCAAGGAAACGCAAAATCGCATACACTGATTTGGATGAATTGAACGGCGAACCCATCGGCAAACCGGGCGCGCCGGTAAAGCTGGATTTTTTGCCCAGCCCGGAACAAGTCCGCCAAGGTTTTCGGACGGTGAAAGTCACCGTGTCACTCGAACCTTCCAGCCTGGATTATTATCGCCGTCAGGCAAAGCGCCGCCGGGAAACGCCCGCTGAAATCATGCGCCGGGTTTTGCGGGCACACGCTTTGGCCGAGGTGTAAAAATTTCCCGCCAAGCGCGGTTGAAGGAAATCAAACGGCTGCTCCTCGTGGTTTGATCTGATGATTTTAGCAGCCGATGTAAATCGGCTCTAAATCTATTCGCTGGAACGAGCGGACTCATATCCGCTGCTACGAACACAATCGGCTTTCACGGGAACCGCAGCACGCAAACGCCGTAATCAATTTCCGGTTTCCCGTTCGCATCTTTGCGGAGGAACGCCGCCGGCACCGCGTGGCTGGATTTGCGCCCGTCCGCGCCCGGCACCGCCACCACCGCCACCGCGCCCGCCTCGCGCAACCAGCGCAGATGCTTCGACACCAGGTTGGAATCCTTGCGAAGCCGGCCCGCCAGTTCCAGAACGGACAACGACTCTCCGCCGGCCAGTTCGCGCATCACCGCCCAGCGCACCGGATCGGCGATGGCCGCCAGCAACTTCACCGGATTGGAAGCGAACTGTGGCGGGATGGATTGCGCCGTTGCAGAGACGGCGGGAGGAGTTTGTGGAATGTTGTCTGACATGGTTCCGATGATAACCGGCAGTCGCCCGACGATGCAATACAGGAACGCGACGGCCTCCATCGGTCGCAAAATGGCCAATTGCAGGAACCCGGCCTCCGCCATCAGTTGCCCGAAGCCAATATGCAGGAAGCCGATGGCATCCATCAGTTCCATTTTGAACAATTGCAGGAACGCGAACGCCACCATCTGTTGTAAAATGGACATTTGCGGGAACCCGGCTTCCGCCATTTATCGCCCGATGCGCACTTGCAGGAACCCGATGGCATCCAATTTGCAGAAAATATGCGAAAACATTGGGTTTTCTCGAAATTTTTAGCAGCCGATGTAAGTCGGCTCGAACTTTTTTAGAATGAGCGGACTCACTTCCGCTGCTACCGATGATTTAGCGCGACGTGCTGGCCGCCCTGAACAAAGGCAGCGAACACAAACTGGGCGACTGGGGTTTTGAAGTGGAAGGCTCGGCGCAAGCCAAACCCGCCCCCGCGCCCGCGGCAAAACCGTAAAACATCCTGCAAATGATTGAAACCACGCGGCCTTCGGAAACGGAGGCCGCTTTTTTGTTCCCGCAAATCCAGTGAATTCTCTTGATAAAAGAGACCGTCTGAAATACAATCAAAACCATGAAAAAAGTGCGCACCGCACAGTCCCGTCGAATCATGATGTTAGAAGGCCTCGCTACAAGCTCACCATGAACTACGGCGAAGAACTAGCGTATTGGTATCTCAGATTGAATGGATTTTTCCCGCTAGTGGACTTTGTCATGCACGGTGGGGCCGTATTTGAGCGCACTACCGATTGCGACGTGTTGGCGGTGAGACCGCCACATGTGTTTGAGGAGGTGGGTGGGCAGCCACATGATTGGGACGGTATTTTTCAGGCCCACTTAGATGGACACAGCACGCTCGGCATTATCTGCCAAGCTAAAACTGGCAAATACGAATACGAAAAGCTCTTTCGGGAACCACACGTGCTTTACGCCATCGAACGGCTTGGTCTTTGCACCGATCCCACCGAGGTTTCGCCGCACTTCGTCGGACGCGCTGTAATTGAGGCTTCACCGGATGTTCGCCTAATCAAATTGCTCATCGCAAAAGAACCGCTAGACGATGCCAATTTCTTTTGCCTCACCGTCAGTCATATTCGTGGATTCATCCGAGAACGGTTGGAGCGATACAATAAAATCAAGTATCGTGACCGGCACTTCTTTCCGTCAGACATGCTGCAAAACTTCATCGACGAAACTCACAACGAACCAATTCAATGAAACTAAACGAACGCGAAACGGCGAAATTAAAAATTCTCGCATCCAAACTACCGAGGGTCAACGCCGGTGAATTAAAGGCGGAACATTTCCCAGACCATTCGTATGAGGAGGTGTTCGCCGCACTTTACGATTGCCCGGGCGAAAGCCGCGAAGCCATTACAGACTTCATCATGAACAATCCTCGCATCAAATCCACTCTTGAAGCAAACAAGGACAATGCAGATGTAAAATCTTTCACGTTCCGCCAACTGTGCAAGCTCTACGAGAACTTGCGGAATAAGGAAAAAACTTAAAGCGGCGCATTTCTAAGTTCCCATGTTAAGCAAGATGGATAACTGAGCAGGTTCAATGCACCCGAACTGTTTCGCTGGAATACCAATCTTGGCCTTTTTTAACAAGAGTGACCGAGTCGCTTATTGTTACCATCGTGCTGTTATTCGCTCCGACTGCCTGCCTATAAATCGGATGGCCGTTGTCATCTAAATTGACAAAGATGACAGGACAAAGTGCTTCAAAATCATAAACGTAATGCTTTTCCGACCCGACTTTTTCACTGTATTGGTTGGTGATCCGGTATGAGCCGAAAATGTTACTTTTATCGTCTGTCCACTGAACTTTATGGCTCAAAGACCAGTTGACCCCATAGTCAACATTGTATTTGTCTGGTGGCGGGGAATAGAAAAGCGGAAATGTGAGCATGAGACTTATTCCCAATGAAACCACAAAACTGAATATGGGCGAATCGGCTTTGATCGCATCTTTGAAGGTTTGGTTTTTCTTCTTATTTAGTGAAGTCATGATTGGAAAAACTACAAGCGACACCAGTAGAACCCCCAAAATACCAATACTTGATAAATTGAGACCTCTGCAAAACTCTTTTGAACGGATGAATTGATGGAGCGTCAGAGAAC
>CAZZPE010000035.1:0-30266 GCA_964655855.1 uncultured Bifidobacteriaceae bacterium | reverse complement strand
AGATTTTCAAGGAATGGATTGATCCCGCCGTCGGCATCATGCCGTTTCAGGCGCGCAAGATTGCCGCCGCGCTCGGACTCAAAGGCGATTTGTTCAACGCTGGCGCAAAATTCGTCACCGGCATTTTCAATACATGGTGGGAATGCGACGCCTCGATGGTGGAGATCAACCCCATGTGCGTGGTGGAACTGGCCGACGGCAAGGAGACGGTGATGGCGCTGGATGCAAAAATGTCCATTGATGACAACGCGCTTTTCCGGCACAAGGACATCCAGGCGATGCGCGACTTGAACGAGGAGGCGCCGCTGGAAATCGAGGCGAGCAAGTTCAATCTGAATTACATCAAGCTCGACGGCAGCATCGCCTGCCTCGTCAACGGCGCGGGACTGGCGATGGCGACGATGGACATCATCCAGCATTTCGGCGGCAGCCCGGCAAACTTTCTCGACGTCGGCGGCGGCGCGAGCAAGGAACAGGTGACGGCGGCCTTCAGAATTATTTTGCAGGATCCGAACGTGAAGGGAATTCTGGTGAACATTTTCGGCGGCATCATGGATTGCAACGTCATCGCCACCGGCATAGTCGCAGCGGTGAAGGAAACGCAGTTGAAAATTCCGCTCGTCGTCCGGCTCGAAGGCAACAACGCCGTCGCCGGCAAGAAAACACTGGCTGAATCCGGCGTGGCCATCATCACCGGCGATTCGATGGCCGACGCGGCGCAGAAAGTGGTGAACGCCGTGGGCAAATGAGCATTGAAAATCCTCCACCACCATCTAACGTGATCCCATGATTGACGCAGAGACATTGGCGCAGATGAACGGCAAATACGTTTGTCCGCCGGATGCCGGCCCGGCGTGGCGTGCGGCGATGGAATATGGTTTTGACATGTCTCTCGTGGAAGATGCGCTGCGTTTGACGCCGGAGCAGCGGCTTGAGCAGCATCAGCGCGCGTTGGATCTGGTTCTCGAAGTTAAAGAAGCGGGAGAACATTATGCAGCAAAATGACAAGGCGCTGCTGTCGCGGCTCAAGGACCGGAGGGTGGAATTCGTCATCATCGGCGGCGTTTGCGGTGTTTTGCATGGCGCATCGCTGGTCACTTTGGATTTGGACATTTGCTGCCGGTTCAGCCGTGAAAATCTCCTTCGACTCGAAGCTGCCGTGAAGGATTTGCATCCCCGTCATCGTTTGACGGCCAACAAACTGCCGCTTGAATTGACCGATGAGCTTTGCGGTAGTTTGAAAAACATTTATTTGAACACGGATTCGGGAGTTTTGGACTGTTTGAGCGAAGTTTCGGGACTCGGTGATTACGAGCAGGTCTGGAAGCAGTCTGTTCCGCACCGCATGTCGTTTGGCGAATTTAGAATTTTGAATCTGGATGCGCTCATCGCCGCAAAACTTGCCGCCGGCCGGGAAAAAGATCTGGACGCAGTGAAATTGCTCCTAGCCATCAAAGAAAAACGCGCACAACAAAAGGATTTGTTCTGAATTGAAATCGCAAATCGAAAATCCGAAATCGTAAATATTATCATGTCCATCCTCGTCAAACCCGACACCAAGATTCTCATCCAGGGCATCACCGGCAGCTTCGGCGCGAAGCACGCACAGCTCTCGATGGATTACGGCACGCAGGTCGTCGCCGGCGTCACGCCCGGCAAAGGCGGGCAATTCTTCGAACATGGCGGAAAAAAGGTTCCGATTTTCGACACCGTTGCCGACGCCGTGAAACAAACCGGCGCAACGGCTTCCGCTGTTTTTGTTCCGGCGGCCTTCGCCGCCGACGCGATTCTGGAAGGTGCGGACGCGGGATTGGATTTGGTTGTTGCCATCACGGAGGGAATTCCGGTGCGTGACATGGTTCGCGTGAAGCGTGCCATGGAAGGCAACACCAAGACGCGGCTGATCGGGCCGAATTGTCCCGGCATCGTCACGCCCGGCGATGGCAAGGATTCGCACGGCGGCTGCCGCATCGGCATCGCTCCCGGTTACATCCACAAAACGGGCAACATCGGCGTCGTCTCGCGCAGCGGCACGCTGACTTACGAAGCGGTGTGGCAATTGACCTCGCGCGGCATCGGCCAGAGCACCTGCGTCGGCATCGGCGGCGATCCGGTGAACGGCACGTCGCATCTCGACGTGATCAAGCTGTTCAACGACGATCCGGAAACGGCTGGCATCATTATGATCGGCGAAATCGGCGGCACCACAGAGGAGGACGCTGCCGGGTGGATCAAAAAAAATTGCAGGAAACCGGTGGCTGGGTTCATCGCGGGCGCGACCGCGCCGCCGGGACGCCGCATGGGCCACGCGGGCGCCATCATCAGCGGCGGCAAAGGCACGGCAGCGGCAAAAATCGCGGCTTTCCGAGATGCGGGCATTGGCGTCGCCGTCACGCCAAGTGAGATGGCGGACACGTTGCTGAAATTAATGTGAGCCGATCTGGGTTGAATAGTGGGTCGTTTCATCGTTTAATCACTCCTGCGATTTACGATTTAACGATTTCATTGCATGGGTTTGATTGACTTCATTTTGAATCTCGCGGGATTGCTGCTGTGGTTGAACTGGCGCGCCGCGAAGGCGGATCCGCTCGACAAGGCGACGCCCGCCACATTGATCGGCACGCTGCGCCGCGCGGAACCAGGCAACCTGCGGCGCTGGCAATTGCCCGCGGTGCTGGCCGGCCTGCTCCTGCTGCGGGCGTTGTTCTACTGGCAAATCGGTTCTGCATTGAAACCGGTCTGGGCGGGAACTTTGGATCTCGGGGTCATTGCCCCGTCTTTCATCAGCAGTTCATTCGGCCACATCTTGGTGTTTTCCATTTTCAGCTTCGCGCGGGCGTTTGGAATTCTATATCTCTGGCTGTTGTTGCTGTCCATTTTGGGTGGGCCGATGCCGACCCATCGGTTTGTGAAAATGCAGCTCGGAGCCATTGACGCCTGGCCGCGCTGGATAAAATATCTTTTACCGTTGGTTGTCATTGCTTTGCTTTGGTGGATGGCAAGCTGGGTCATGGCCTGGCTGCAAATCATTCCACAGCCGGTCTCACCGGCGCGGCGAATTGAGGGAGCGCTGATCATTGCGCTGGGAAGCTGTCTGGTCTGGAAATATCTGATCGCCGCGCTGCTGGCGCTGCATTTGCTGAACAGCTACATCTATTTCGGAAGGCATCCGTTCTGGAATTATGTGAATGCGGCGGCCAAGGAATTGTTGCGGCCGATTCAAAAAATCCCATTGCGCGCAGGTCGGGCGGATTTCGCGCCGGTTGCGGGCATCGCGCTGACGTTCCTGCTGGCCGAAGTGGCCGGGCGTGTCCTGGTTATTCTTTACCGACGCCTGGCACTTTAAAAGGCGACCGAAGAAGGCTGCGTCCTTCCAATAATCACGCCGGCTTTGTTTTGGGGAACTTGGCAGTGATTTCCGTTCCCGATTCCTTGTCGCTCACGATAGAAAATGTGCCGCCATGCAGTTCCACCAGCCGTTTGGCTATCGTCAACCCCAGTCCCAAACCCTGCTGCTCGTGCAGCTTGCGGTCGAATTGCATATAAGCCCCTATCCGTGTGACTTGTTCGGCGGTGAAGCCCCGCCCCTTGTCGCTGACGGAAAAGATGATCGTGTTGTGTGCCTCGGCGAGTCTCACGCACACCGGCGTGCCAGCCTCGGAAAATTTGAAGGCGTTTTGCAACAGCTCATCCGTGACTTTGCTGAAGTATTCCCCGGCGATGGGCACCGGCAGATCCGCCAGTTCAAATGACAAATCGGGCAGCCGGCTGGCTTGGGTGGCCTGTGCGGTGGAGCGGCTTGTGACCAGCTCCCGGGGATGCGGTATCCGGCCCGCACGGAGGGCGTTGACATTTTTGGGATCGGTGGCCAGCAGTTCGAGCTGCGCGTAAATCAGGATGTTTTCGATGAGCCGTGCCAGCCGCTCGCTGGAACTGTGGATTTCCTGTCCGATTTCGGCAACATCCTCCGGCTTGAGTGTCGCCGCCGAATGCGCAAGCAGTTCGGCGTTGGAAATGATGCCGTTGAGCGGCGTCCGCATTTCGTGCGGCATTATCAGGCTGATGTTGTCACGCAGATGGGCGAGTTTGCGCTCGGCCTCGTCGCGGATGGTCTGCGCCTTTTTGAGCCGCGCTTCCACGGCGGCGTATAGCCCTTCGCTCGTAAAAGGTTTGGGCAGGTAATCGTCAGCCCCCAACTCCATGCCGTGCCGCATGCCGGCATTGTCGGCCAGCCCGGTCATCAGGATGAAGGGAATGGCGACGGTGGACGCCTCGTTGCGCAATGAGGACAGCGTCAAATAGCCGTCCACCTTGCCCATGTTGATGTCGCACAGGATGAGGTCGGGCAGTTCCTTGCGCGCCAGTTCGATGCCGTCCGTGCCATTGGCAGCCTCGAGCACTTCAAAACCCTTCTGCCGGAGCGCGAACTGAATCATTTCGCGCAGCCATTCCTCGTCATCAATCACCAAAATTTTTTTCATCGCCAAACGCGTTCAAAGACAAGCAGGAATTGTGCCCAACTTGGACTTTAGGCGTGATTATTTGTCACCAAATCGGCTGGGAGGTTTATTTTCTCTCCTCCAGCGGCACATAGTGGTTCAAGGCGCGCCCGGTGTAAACCTGCCGCGGCCTCGAAATGCGGCTCTTCGGATCCTCCATGATCTCCTTGTAATTGGCTATCCAACCGGGCATCCGGCCGATCGCAAAGATCACGGGAAACATCTCCACCGGCAGCCCGATGGCCCGCATGATGATGCCGCTGTAGAAGTCCACGTTCGGATAAAGTTTCCGTTCCACAAAATAGGATTCTTTCAGCGCCGCTTCCTCAAGACGCTTGGCGATGTCCAATAATGGATCACTGACGTGTAATCTTGACAATACATCGTCGCAGGCTTTTTTGATGATCTTGGCGCGTGGGTCGTAATTCTTGTAAACGCGGTGGCCGAATCCCATGAGTTTTTTGCCGCTGTTCTTGTCCTTGGCCGCCGCAATGAATTTCGAGCCGTCATCGCCCGTCTTGTGGATTTCAGCGAGCATTTCAAGCACCGCCTGGTTCGCGCCGCCGTGCAGCGGTCCCCACAGCGCGCACACGCCCGCCGCGCAACTGGCAAACAAATTCGCCTGGGACGACGCCACCATCCGCACCGTCGAGGTGGAGCAGTTTTGCTCGTGGTCCGCATGCAGGAGGAAAATCAGATCCAGCGCCCGCACCACCTCCGGTCGCAATTCGAAATCCTCATACGGCGTCGAGAAGAGCATGTGGAGGAAGTTGGCCGTGTATTTGTAGGCCTTCTTCGGGTAAATCAGGGGCAGCCCGCGCGACTTCCGGTAGGCATAGGCCGCGATGGTGCGCACCTGCGACATTAATTTTGCCGCATAGATGTCAAACTGGTTGTTTCCCTTGCCCCATTGCCAGTGCATCAGCCCGTCGTCGAAACAACTGGTTGCATTGATCATCGCCGAAAGAATCGCCATCGGGTGTGCGCCCATGGGAAAACTCTCGAAATGATACTTCATGTCCTCGTGCAAAAACTGGTATTCCGTGAAGAGATCCGAAAACTTCCGAAGCTGCGGCCGATTTGGCAATTCGCCATAAATGATGAGATATGCCGCTTCGATGAACGTGGATTTTTCCGCCAGCTCCTCAATCGGGATGCCGCGGTAGCGCAAAATGCCCAGCTCACCGTCAATGAACGTGATCTTGCTCACGCACGAGCCGGTGTTGCCATAGCTCTCGTCCAGCGTGATGTAGCCGGTGTTGGCGCGCAGCGACGAGATGTCCACCGCCTTTTCGCCCTCGGTGCCCACCAGCGTTGGCAGCGTGCAGGATTTTCCCTCCAGTTCCAGTTTTGCTTCAGTGCTCATAAGTTGTTTCGCCTCGATTAATTTATGAGGAATCTGCCGTTGAACAGAGTAATTGGCAAGCCGCGAAAACGAAAAAGTCTAAACTATTTTGAATGTCCGGTCCTGGCAGGATGCAAAATAAAATGAAAATGGTCGGAGCGACAGGATTCGAACCTGCGACATCGTGGACCCAAACCACGCGCTCTAGCCAGGCTGAGCTACGCTCCGACGCACACACATGATTGCAGGGATTTTCAAAGGTGCAATCCATTTGTCGAGCGATGAACTTCCAAATCCTCCGACACGACCCACTGCGGCTTGGCGGTTTCCTTTCCGGCTTTCCGGCTGGACGAAGCCGCAGTCCATGCTAAATTCTCCACGTCATGTCAACAGGAGCGCCCGCAGGGCAGAAAAAAATCAACCTCCGCCGCCCGGATATCATGGAGGCGGTGCAGGCCCAGGTCCTTTCGCATTACCGCAGCGAAATCGTCGAGCGCATCCGCGCCGGGGGCGGCGTGCTTTCCGCCGGCGAGCTCACCGTGAAGCTCGCGAAGGAATTTGGCTTTTGCTATGGCGTCGAGCGCGCGATTGATCTGGCTTACGCCGCGCGGAAATATTTTTCCGAGGTCGCGCCGCACACGCCGATTTATCTGCTCGGCGAAATCATCCACAATCCCGAGGTGAACGACCAGATCCGCAACATGGGCATCAAGATCATCTCGCCCAAGCCGACCGAGGAGGAATTGTTCCAGTTGGAATCCGGCGACGCCGTCATCATCCCCGCCTTCGGCACGGAAGTCGGCACGCGCAAAAAACTGGAGGCCAAGGGCTGCGCGCTGATTGACACCACCTGCGGCGACGTGATGAGCGTCTGGAAGCGCGTTCGCCAATATTCGAAGGAAAACGTCACAAGCATCATTCACGGCAAGTCGTGGCACGAGGAGACCAAGGCCACCAGTTCACAGGCGCGCGCCTACGGTAACGGCCACTATCTCGTCGTGTTCAACCTCGCCGAGACGGATTACGTCTGCAATTACATTTTAAGCGGCGGAAACAAAACTGAATTTCTCGAAAAGTTCAAGGGCGCCTATTCCGCCGGCTTTGATCCCGACATCCATTTGCAGGCCGTCGGCGTGGCGAATCAAACCACGATGCTCCGCGGCGAAACCGAGGAGGTCCAGCATCGTTTCAAGGCCGCCATGGAGAAAAAACACGGCGCGGAAAACATCGGCAAACATTTCCGATTTTTCGACACGATTTGCGGCGCAACGCAGGACCGCCAGGACGCTCTCGAAAAACTGCTGCGCGAGCCGATGAATTTGCTCATTGTCGTCGGCGGCTACAATTCGTCGAACACCTCCCACCTCGCGGAAATGGGCGAGGCCAAGCTGCCGACCTATTTCATCAAAAATGCGGCCAAGATGGAATCGGACAAGCTCATCCGCCATTACAATCAGCATCTCAAACAGGAAGTTGAGACGCGCGACTGGCTGCCCGCCGGCAAAATCACCGTCGCCGTCACCGCCGGCGCAAGCTGCCCGAACAATCTCATCGAGGACACCATCCGCCGCCTGTTCGAGCTGCGCGGCATCTCCGTCCAGGAATTGCTCCAGAATTAAGGCAAACGTTGAGGCAAATCAAACCGCCGGGATCAAAAGGCAGTGCCTCGCCGGCACAGGTTCAAATCCGCGTGACCATTTCACCGGGGGAAAGTTCCGCCACCAATTCCGCAACCGTTCTCGCCTGCCCCGGCAAAATCAAATCCGGCGCGATTTCCGCCAGAGGCTGAAGGACAAACCGCCGCAGGTGTGCGCGCGGATGCGGCAGTATCAAATCCGGCGAATTGCGGACTTCATTGCCAAACGCAATCAAATCCAAATCCAGCGGGCGCGGCTCATTCAAAATCTTTTTCGGCATCCGGCCAAATTCCTTTTCCAGCATTTTCAACCTTGTCAGCAGCGACTCCGGCATTTCAGCCGCGTGCGGAACCAACGCAACAACCGCATTCACAAACTTCGGCGAATCCGGCGGACAATCCACCGGCGAGGTCTGCCACAGGGAAGATTTGAGAATGGGCACGTCGGAAAGACCTTGCAGCCGCGCCGTCGCCGCCAGAATGATTTTCCGCGAATCGCCGAGATTGGAGCCAAGTGCAACAAAGGCAAGTGCGGAGTGCGGAGTGCGGAGTGCGGATTCGGTCGCGGGATGGCTGTCATTTTTCATTCCGCACTCCGAATTCCTCATTCCGAATTCATTTCAGCCCCAGCACGTCCTGCATGTCGTAGAGGCCGGGCTTTTGTTTGACGACCCAGAGCGCCGCGCGCAACGCGCCGTTGGCAAAGGTCTCACGGCTCGACGCCTTGTGCGTCAGCTCCAGCCGCTCGCCGATGTTTGCAAAAATGACCGTGTGATCGCCCACCACGTCGCCGCCGCGGATGGAATGGATGCCAATTTCGCCCTGCGTGCGTTCGCCGACAAGTCCAACGCGACCGTGACGCGCGGCCTTGTCGAACTGCAACCGGCGGACATCGGCCAGAATTTCCGCCAAGGATTTGGCCGTGCCGCTGGGCGCGTCCTTTTTCAGCCGGTGATGCATCTCGACAATCTCCAGATCGAACGCCGGTCCCAGAATTTCCGCAGCCTTGCGCGTGAGCCAGAACAGCGTGTTGACGCCGGTGGAATAATTCGACGCCCAGACGACGGGGATGCCGGCGATGACCTTGGTGATGTCGAACTTGTCGGTGTCGGTGTGGCCCGTGGTGCCGATGACGAGCGCCTTGCCGTGCGCGGCGCACAACGCCGCAACTTCCGGCGTAACCGAACGCGCGCTGAAATCAATCACGACGTCGCCATTGGCGATGGCGGCCCCGAGATCGTCGCCCTTGTCAGCCTGACCGGCGATTTCAAGTTCACGGAAGTTTTTCGCGCACGCGGCGAGCGCCTGGCCCATGCGGCCTTTTGAACCGGTGATAATGACTTTGGTCATGGCAGTTGGCAGTTGGAAGATGGGATTCGACTTCGGTTGGATTCTCCCAACTTCCATCTCCCATCTGCTGTGTTTATTTCAAAATTCCGCACGCCTTGAGCGTCGCCTTCAGCTTCGCACGGTTCGCGTCGCTCATTTTCACGAGCGGCAGGCGGTAATCTTCCTCAATCAGCCCCATCATCGCCAGCGCGGCCTTGACGGGCACCGGATTGGTCTCGATGAACAAATCCTTGAACACCGGATAAAATTTCGCGTGCAATTGCGCGGCCTTCTTCGCTTCGCCGCGCGTGAACGCGCCCACCATTTGCACGACTTCGAACGGAATGATGTTTGACGCCACGCTGATGACGCCCTGCGCGCCAACAGCCATGAACGGCAGTGTCAACGAATCGTCGCCGGACAAAATGGTGAATTTCGGTCCGAGTGTCGCGCGCAGTTGTGACACGCGGTCGCAGCTTCCGCCCGCTTCCTTGATGCCGACGATGTTTTTGCATTCCGCCGCAAGCCGCCGGACCGTCTCGACGCCGATCTCGATGCCGCAACGCCCGGGAATGCTGTAAAGCACGATGGGCAGTCTCGTTTCACGCGCAATGGCGCGGAAGTGCTGGAACAACCCTTCCTGCGACGGTTTGTTGTAATACGGCGCAACCTGCAATGAGCCGTCCGCACCGATTTTTTCGGCCTCGCGTGTCAGGTGAACCGCCTCTTCCGTGGAGTTGGCACCCGTGCCAGCAAGCACCTTGACCTTGCCGGCGGCGCATTTCACGGCCAGCGCAATAATTTCGAGATGCTCCTCGCAATCCACCGTCGGCGACTCGCCGGTGGTGCCGACCGGCACAATGCCATCCACGCCACCCTTGATCTGCAGTCTGATCAGGTGTTCGAGGGCGGCAGCATCCAGCGCGCCGTTTTTGAACGGCGTGACAATGGCAGTATAGGTTCCAGTGAACATGACAATGCTAGTTTCAGAAAACCGGCGCGTTCTGGCGAGCAGAAAATGGACCGCCGCCGGCCTCCCGGCGGAGCGCCGCGCGAGTGCTCATTCGATAACTTGCTTTTGATAATACATTCTTTTAATATACGTTCGCCTTGATGAAATCCGAACGGCCAGCCATCGCGCGCAAGACGATATATCGTCTCTCCATTTATTTGCGGTGCCTTGCCGGCCTGCGTGAGAACGGCACCGGCACGGTTTCCAGCGAGGCGCTGGCGAAGGCCGCCGGCGTGAAATCCACCCAGCTTCGCAAGGACCTCGCCTGCTTCGGCACGTTCGGCACGCGCGGCCTGGGCTACGACGTGGCGGAACTGTCCAAAAAGATTGCTGACGAACTTGGCACGTCGCGGCCGCAGCCGGTGGTTCTTGTCGGCGCCGGGCATCTGGGGCTTGCGCTGTTATCGTATCGCGGATTTGAATCAGCAGGATTTGAGATTGTCGCCGCTTTCGACGCCGAACCGGGCCGCAAACGCGACAAGGAAACCAAGCAGCCGATTCACGGCATGGACGAACTGCCCTCGTTCATCAAAAAACAAAACACCAAGATGGCCATTCTCACCGTGCCTGCCGCCGCGGCGCAGGAAGTGGCAGACCTGCTCGTTCAGGCGGGCGTCACGGGCATTTTGAATTTTTCGCCGGTCATGCTTTCCGTGTCCGGTGAAGTCATGGTTAACAACGTGAATCTCGCCATCGAACTGGAAAACTTGAGTTACTTCACGCAGGAATAAATCCCGTCAATGGACACAAGCCTCACGGCAAACCCGCATTCTTGCGGACACAGATCGGGAAATGGAGGACAGCTTAAGCGGGATTTGGGCTGCGTTTGGCGACGCGGGGCTTTCTTGTCCGCTTCGGCGCAACGGCCGGCGGGGGCGTTTCCACTTCCGCCGCATCAGCAGGCAGCAGGTAAAGATAGCGGCCGCAGTTTTCGCAAAGCTGGATGTCTTCGCCGCGCTTCAAGGTGGCGATGACGCCGACGGGCACGGTGATGTGGCAACTGACACAGACCTGGCCGCGGATGGCACCAACCCCCTTTTTGCCACGGGCCACCAACCGGTCATAGTGGCCGAGAATCTGCGGCGGAATTTTGCCCCGCAGCTCCGCGATGGTTGTCCCGGCGTTTTTTGCGGTGGTTTCTTCAAATTCGAGAGATTGAAGCGTCAAAAGATTCTGCAATAATTCGTTCATATAACCGTGCATCACAGTTATATGAAAATTGCTGAAATCCAGCAAGATGAATCCACGACGGAAAAACCGGGGGCTTATTCCTTCTTGGCAGCCTTCACCTCGATGTGCAAATCGCGCAACTGCCGCGGCGAAACGGCGGCGGGCGAGTCGGTCATCAAGTCCGTGCCCTTGGCCGTCTTCGGAAACGCAATCACGTCGCGGATGCTCGTCGTGCCGCAGAGAATTGCGCAAAGCCGGTCAAACCCGAGCGCGATGCCGCCGTGCGGCGGTGCGCCGTAGCGGAAGGCTTCGAGCATGTAACCGAAACGCAGCTTCGTCTCGTCCGGCGGAATTTGCAGGACTTCCTCGAAGACCGTTTTCTGGACATCGGGCTGGTGGATGCGGATGGAGCCGCCGCCGAGTTCGACGCCGTTGACCACCACGTCGTAATGCTGGCCGCGGACCTTCTTCGGGTCGGTTTTGAGCAGGGCAATGTCCTCCGCCACCGGCGCGGTGAACGGATGATGACTCGAATACCAGCGGTTCTGTTCCTTGTCGAACGAGAGCAGCGGAAAATCCACGACCCAGAGAAAATCAAACCGGTCGGCTGGAATCGTCAGCTTCCCCTGCCCCTTCAAAACGTCGGCGCAATACAGCCGGATTTTGCCAAGGATTTCGCACGCGTTCAGCCATTGGTCGGCGGCGAACAAAATCAAGTCGCCTTCCTCGATCTTCAATTTCGACGCCAGCGCGGTCTTTTCGGCGTCGTTGAAAAACTTCACGATGGGCGATTTCCACTCGCCGCCCTCGACCTTGATGTAAGCCAGCCCCTTCGCGCCAAAGCTCTTGGCGTATTCGGTCATGGTCTCGATCTGGCCCTGCGTCGCGCAGGCCATGCCCTTGGCATTCAGCGCCTTCACCACGCCGCCATTGGCGACCGCGCCGCTGAAGACCTTGAATTTGCTCGCGCGGAATTCCTCGGTGAAATCCACCAGTTCCATGCCGAACCGCGTGTCCGGCTTGTCAATGCCCCAGCGGTTCAGCGCCTCCTGAAAGCTGATGCGCTTGAGCGGCGTCGGCACGTCCACATTCAGCGCCGTCTTCCAGATTCGTTTCAGCAGCCCCTCGATGAGCGCGTAAATGTCCTCGCGCTCGATGAAGCTCATCTCAATGTCAATCTGCGTGAACTCCGGCTGGCGGTCGGCGCGCAAATCCTCGTCGCGGTAGCAGCGCGCCATCTGGAAATACTTTTCAACGCCGGCCACCATGAGAATCTGCTTGAACTGCTGCGGCGATTGCGGCAGCGCGTAAAACTGGCCGGGGTTGACGCGGCTCGGCACGAGAAATTCCCGCGCGCCCTCCGGCGTGGATTTGAAGAGCGTCGGCGTCTCAATTTCGAGAAAGCCCTGCTCGTCCATGAAACTGCGGATGGCGATGGCCACCTTGCTGCGCAGCTTCAGGTTCCGCGCCATTTCCGGTCGGCGCAAATCCAGATAGCGGTATTTCAGCCGCAACTCCTCGTTCACCTTGCCCGCGGCCTCCGGGTCGTCCACCGGGAACGGCAGCACGTCGGCGACGTTGAGCACTTCGAGTTCCTTCACCATCACCTCGACCTCGCCGGTGGGGATTTTGGGATTGTTCGTGCCTGCCGGGCGCTGGCGGACCTTGCCGCTGACGCTGATGACGCATTCGCTGCGCAGCGCGGCGGCGCGGTCAAACAGCTCCTTCGGCAAATCCGACGGATCAAAAACCGTTTGCGTGCGGCCTTCGCGGTCGCGGACATCAATGAAGATGAGGCCGCCGAGGTCGCGGCGGGAATGGACCCAGCCGGTCAGGGTGACAATCTGCCCGATGTGAGCCGGGCGCAGTTCGTTGCAATGGTGCGTGCGTTTCATGTAATAATGCGGAAGGCGGAATTCAGAATGAACGATCCGGCATCCGAAATGAACGCGCATTTTGGCCGGAAACACGCCGGATTTCAAAGGAATTCCGTCGCGAATCTTCAAGCGACGGCAGTTGGATGCGCGGCTATTTTCCGCGTTGACCGGCAATGGCCGTGGCGAGATTGGTTCTGGCCTCGGGGAAATCCGGCCTGTCGGCGAGCGCGGTCCTGAAGTAATTCGCGGCGGCGTCCGGCCTGCCGTGCTGCAACAGATAGGTGCCGAAATCAAATTGCATCACCGGGTCGCGCGGCGCGAGTTGCGCGGCGGCGGCGAGATGGTTCGAGGCTTCATCCGCCCTGCCCTGCTCCAGCAAAATCATGCCCAGATTGAGCTGTCCCAGCGCGAAATCGGGTTCCACGCGGACGGATTCGGCGTAGAGTTTTGCGGCGGCGTCTTTTTGGCCGATGTCTTCCAGTGCGAGGCCGAGGCAGTTTTCACCGGCGTAGTTGTCGGTCGTCACCTGAATTGTGTGCCAGAAGAGTTCAACGCCGTTTCGCCAATGGTTCAATTGCACGGACGTGACGGCTAGGCAGCCGGCAAGCGTGAGGCTTCCGGCGACGGCGGCGATTTTTGCCTTTTGCGGACGGGAATTCAACAGGTCGTTCAATCCCCAGGCGGCGACGATAAACAGTCCGATGCCGGGCAGATAGGTGTAGCGGTCGGCCATGGATTGCACGCCGGCCTGCACCAGACCGATGGCCGGCACGAGAACGCCCAGATACCAGAACCAGCCGACGGCCAGATACGGAAACCGTTTCGCCCACAAAACGGCCAGCACCGAGAACATCGCCAGCAACAAGGCCGCAGCGATGATTCCGGCCAGCGGCCAGTGATGCGGGTAGGGATAGATCAGCGCGAGGTCGGCGGGCCAGAATGTTTTTGAGATGTAGCGGATGTAGGACATCAGGGCGTTTGCCGCGCGGAACTGAAATGTCAACGAGGCGCTGGACCAGAGCGCGCCGTCTTGAACCAGGCGGGTGACAACGCAGGAGGCAATGGTCAGGACGAGAAACGGGATTTTTTCGACAAGCAGGCGCTGGATTGTTGAACGGTTTAACCGTTGCAACGGCCAGAAATCCAGCAGCAGCAGGACGAATGGCAGCGTCACGACCATCGGCTTCGACATCAGGCCGCAGGCGAAAAGGATCAGCGCCAAAAGATAAAAGACTTTGGACTTTGGGCTTTGGACCTTGGACTCCCCTGCGAATTGTGCGTAGGCCAGCAATGTCAGCATCCAGAAAAACGCGCTCAAAACGTCCTTGCGTTCGGACGCCCACGCGACGGATTCGACGTGGAGCGGATGCCATGCAAACAGCGCCGCGACAAACGCGCTCCGCCACATCGCGCCGGTGAGCCGGTTCAACAACAAAAACAGCAGCAGCGCGTTCGCCGTGTGAAAAAGCAGGCTGGTCAGATGGTGGCCGGCGGGATTCAGGCCAAACAACTGGCAATCGGCCATGTGCGAAATCCAGGTGAGCGGATGCCAGTTGCTCGCCGCGCCGCTTTGAAAGGCCCAGACGATGCCCGGCCATGTCAGCCCGGCCTGGACGTGCGGATTTTGGGTGATGTAATCAGGGTCGTCGTAATTGACAAAACCGTGATGGAGGAGCGGCCAATAAACCAGCAGCGTCACAACGGCCAGCGCCAGGCAAATGATTGCGAACAGGCGCGGGTTTTTCGGGGATGCCGGGGACATGGCAAATCAGAACGGAACAAAGTCGCGTTTCCGGCGCACGAACCGGCAGCATTCCCGGTAGCCGATGGAATGCGCGAGCTGGACGGCCCCGGCAAAGCCGCTTCCCACTTCCTCCGGCGCATGGGCGTCGGAACCGAAGGTGATCGGCACGCCTTTTTGAAACGCGAGTTCGAGGATTTCACGGCTCGGATAAATTTCCCGGCAATCCTTCCGCAGTCCGGCGGTGTTGAGTTCGATGGCGCAGCCGGATTTTTTGGCGGCGTCCAGGAATTTTTCGTAAAGCGGTGCGCAATCGCGGCCGGCCTTGTGGCCGAACTTCTTCGGCAGATCCACATGGCCGATGATTTCAAACAATTTCGATTCCGCCGCCTTTGCCAGCCTGTCGAAGTAGTCCGACCAGACCTCGAAGCGGTCGCGGTTTTTCCATTGGGAGACTTTGGCCGGATTGTCAATGTCCCAGTGGTCCGAGATGTAATGAACCGAGCCGATGAAATAATCCCACGGATGCCGCGCGGCGAGTTCGCGAATCCACTCCTCATGGCCGGGCAGATAATCCGCCTCCAGCGCGAGCCGGATGGCGAGCCGCGGGAAATCCTTCTGCGCCTTGCGGACTTTTTCAACGTATTCGTCAAGCTGGCTGAAACTCATCCGCCAGTTGTCGAAATCATCCTGCCGCATCGGCGAGTGGTCGGAGAAGCCGATCTCCGTCAGCCCGGCGGCGACGGCCTGTCTGGCATAATCCACCGGCTCGCCGGTCGCGTGGCGGCAGAGCGGCGTGTGCATGTGATAATCGGCAGGCAACGACATGCAGCCAGTTTCAAGTTTCAAGTTTCAACTATCAAGTGCTGAATGAAGGCGATGGCGGACGAAATTTCAAAGGAACTGTTCCGGCTGTTCGTGGCGATCCCGGCGCAGGAGGTGATCCGGACGGAAATTGCGGTCGAGCACGGCTGACATCGGCTTTTTCCCAGACATCCGCACAACCCGCGGGATTTGGTTTTTCAACTTGAACCGCTGCAAGTGGCTCGAAATGAAATGCTTCCGATTGCAACCGGCGCAGAAAGATTATAAGAAATTCATTTTGATTATTGTTGGTCGTCTGGCATTATCCGCCAACTTTTTGGCTGTCGAGTTGCAATGAGCATGATGTTTCGCATGGCCTATGTCAGCACCGCGTCGAAGCTTTTCGACTCGGATGAGCTGCGTCTTCTCCTCAAGCAAGCCCGCGAAAACAACAACCGGGACGGCATCACGGGCATGCTGCTCTACAAAAATGGCCAGTTCATGCAGGTCTTGGAAGGCTCGGCGGAAGCTGTGACGGCGACCTTCAGCCGCATCAGCCGGGATCCGCGACATCGCAAAGTTAAAGTCCTTCTCAATGGCGCGGTGCAGGAACGCCGGTTCTCCAGCTGGTCAATGGCCTTCCGCGATTTGAGCCTGCCGGATCATCAGGAAGTGCCCGGCTTCAGCGAATTCCTGAACACCCCGCTGACCGGCAAGGAATTCGACGGCGACCCGGAACAGTGCGAGAATCTTCTCCTCCTCTTCAAAAAGAACCTCCGCTGAAGGTCAAGCCGCCTTTGGCTTTGGCGCGGCGGTGCTCTGGCGCTCGATGAGTTCGGCGGCGAGGCGGTGGGGTTGCACGGCCTGGCCGCGCAGCAGGGTCATCATCGTGTCCACGGCGGCAATGCCGAGGCGGAATTTGGGCTGGCGCACGGTGGTCAACGGCACGCGAAAGTATTCGGCCGCCATGATGTTCCCAAAACCGGCCACGGAAACGTCGTCGGGAATCTTCACCCCCTGCGCCAAAAGGGTTTCCGCGCAGCCGACGGCGACCAGGTCGTTGACGGCCTGAACGGCGGTGGCGTTGCACTTTTCCTTCAACATTTGCACGGCAGCCTTGATGCCGTCCTCAATGGTGCTGCCGGCCTGGAAGACGAGCCGGTCGTCCACTTCCAGATTGGACTCGCGCAGGGCGCGGCGGTAGCCCTCGAATCGCTCGTGCGCCCACGGCGCCACAGCCGGTCCGGTGAGATAGGCAATGCGTTTGTGGCCGAGCTTGAGCAGATGCCGAGCCACATTGTAACTGGCGACAAGTTCCTCAATCTCCATGCTCACAAAGCTCCTGCAGAACGGCGCGGGCGGACCGAGCAAAACCACCGGCGTCCGGCGTTCCAGCAGCACCTGATAAATCCGCGCCTCGGCTTCGTAACGGTAAACCGGCGAGATGAAAAGCCCGTCCACGCGGCGGGAAAGCAGGCGCTGGATGCTCTGTTCCTCGCGTTCAGGAAGGTTGTGGGTGTGCGCGAGCAGGATGTCGTAGCCGAGTTCGTGGGCGCGTTCCTCGACGGCGTAAACCAGGCGCGCGAAAACAGGATTGGTGACGGAAGGAATGACAAGACCGAAAATCCGGGAGGTCTGGCTGCGGAGGCTTTGCGCAAAGGAATTGGGGACATAACCCATTTGTTGCGCGAGCACCTTGATGCGCGCCTTGGTCGCGGCGGAAACATCCGGCGCGTCCCGCAAGGCCTTGGAGACGGTCATCACGGCCACGCCGGCGTGCCGGGCTATGTCTTTTAATCGGACCATGTTTCTAAAATGCTGGAGTCTGAAAGCTCAAGTAAAAAAATGCCGGTTCAACCTTGTTTCAATTTAGCCTTTAGCCTTCAGCATTTGACCTTTCATAAATACGTTCCGCGCCAGTGCAGCTTGCGGCGCAGCGCGGCGAGAAACGAGCTGTCCGCGAGGTGCATCAAACGGATGGCGCTGCGGCTCCGGCGGATGGTGATTTCATCCCCGGCATCCATCTCGGCAACCACCTGTCCGTCCGCATTCAAGATGGCTGCGGGCTGCGGCGTGACGGCCTTCACGCGGATGATGGAGGCCAGCGGCAAAATGATGGAACGAATTGAAAGGGCGTGGGGACAAATGGGCGTGAGGGCAAAGACTTCCGCGGTGGGCAGCACGATGGCACCGCCGGCGGCCAGCGAATACGCCGTGGAGCCAGTCGGCGAGCTGATGATCAAACCGTCGCAGCGGTAACGGGTCACCAGTTCGTCGTCCACGCTGACATCCAGCGTGATGAGGCGGGAAACGGCGCCGCGGCTGACAACGATGTCGTTGAGGGCGGTGGCATGAACGCGCCGGCCCTGGCAGACGCCGACGGCCTCGATGAGGTCGCGCGACTCGAATTTGAATTCACCGCGCCAGACATGAGCCAGCGCCTGCGGCAATTTGTCGCTGGGCACGGCGGTGAGAAAGCCCAGACTGCCGAGATTGATGCCGAGCATGGGCGTGGAGAAACCGGCGATGTCGCGGGCAACATGGAGCATCGTGCCGTCGCCGCCGAAAACAAGAATCAAATCCACCTCGCGCGCGAGGGACGCGGCATCCGCGGCGGTGGCGGTTTTCAATCCGGCAAACTGTGCGGTTTTGGCCTCGCAAACGACACTGCGCCTGGCGCGCTGGATGAGGCGCGAGACCTTGCGGACGATTTCGGCGCATCCGGCCTTGTCCAGATTGCCGATGAAACCGACGCGTTTGATTTTGTCAGCGAGTTTTTTCAATCAGCACAGGTTCTTTTCAAGCAACACCAGAAATTCTTTGTTCCCGGCCGGGCCGAGCAAGGGGGATTCAACCACATTCCGCCAGCAAAGGCCAGCCTGCGCCGCCACAAAATCGCGGAGTTCGCGGATGACGCGGTCGTGGACGGCGGCATCGGTGATGACGCCCCTGCCCTTGTCGGCCTCGGCCCGGCCCGCCTCGAATTGCGGCTTGATGAGGGCGACGATTTTGCCGTCCGCCTTCAGCAGCGGCGCGGCGGCGGGCAGGATTTTGCGCAGCGAAATGAACGAGCAGTCAATCACCGCCAGATCGGCGGGCGCGAAGGGTTTTGGAAATTGCACGGCGGTCAGATGGCGCGCATTGGTCTTTTCCATGACCACAACGCGCGAATCCGTGCGGAGCTTCCACGCAAGCTGGCCGCGGCCCACGTCCACGGAAAACACCTTTGCCGCGCCGCGCTGGAGCAGACAGTCGGTGAACCCGCCGGTGGAGGCGCCGAGGTCGAGCGCGACCAGGCCGGTGACATCGAGGTGGAATTGTTCCAGCGCGTGTTCCAGCTTGTGCCCGCCGCGACTCACGTATTTTTCGCCGGCGTCGAGAATGAGTTTGTCACCGGGCTTGATCGAGTCGCTGGGTTTGCGGGCGGGCTGGCCGTTGACGCGGACCTGCCCGGCGAGAATGGCGCGTTTGGCGCGCTCGCGGCTTTCAGAAAGGCCGCGTTCCACCAGCGCCTGGTCGAGACGAATCATGGGTGCCTCCGCACAAGTCAGTGGGCGTCGCGAAGGTCAGAGCGAGGCAACGCGCTTTTGAACCTCGCGGTAACTTTGGAGAAAAAGTGCATTTTCAGCAACGGCCTTTTCAATCAGTTGTTTGAGCATGAAAATCTCCGAGGCGTTGATGACGGCATGAACGCTTTGTTGAAAGGCCTCCATTGGGGCGAAGGTCTGGAAGGAATTGCCCATCAATATGACCGTGGCGTGGCGGCGGTCGCTCATGGACATGTTCTGCAGCGCCTTCACGGATTCATTTTCATTGAGGCTGTTTGCGGCAAACTGCTCTTCAATGACCACCACCTGATAACGGACCTGGGTGAAGCGCACCAGAAAATCGCTGTGTGTGACCGCGGCATGAACCTTGTAGCCCAGCTCGTTCAACGCGGCCTTCACGGTGTCAAGCCAGTCCGGCGTGGAAAAGGCGATCAAGGCGGGTTTGTCCGCCGTGGTGATGAACTGGGTTTCAAAGCCTTCAGACATGGTTATTTCAGTTTGAGCGTGATGGGGGCGGCCTCGCTCGGTTGAATTGGAGAGGGTTTCATTTTCAACGAACCGACGGTCGTGGTGACTTCGCCGCGTCCTTTTTTGACGTTGTCAATGGCGCGGGAAACGACGCCACGTTTGGTGCAATAGAGCAGCGCGGTTTCCTCGGTGATGATGCCGCGCTCAAAGGCCTCGATGCAGGCGTGGTCGAAATTGCGCCAGCCGAAGGTGTAGTTCGCCTCGATGATTTCGTAGAAGGTCTTGCCTTCGCTTTCGCCCAGTCGGATAGCCTCCTCCGTGCGGAGGTTGTGTCCCATGATTTCAAACAGCGCATAGCGGGCGCCGCCAATCTTGGGTGTCAGGCGCTGGCTAACAATCCAGCGCAGCGAATCGGCCATGCGGATGCGGATTTGCTCCTGTTCCTCCGGCTCGAACATGCCGAGGATGCGGTTGATCGTCTCGCCGGCGTTGACGGTGTGCAATGTGCTCAAAACCAAGTGGCCGGTTTCTGCCGCGCTCAAGGCGATCTTCACGGTGTCCCGATCGCGCATTTCGCCGACGAGGATCACCTTCGGCGCCTGCCGCAGTGCTGCGCGCAAGCCATTGGCAAATGAATCGAAATCTATGCCCAGCTCGCGCTGGTTGAACGTCGCCTTCATGTGCGGATGAACGTATTCCACCGGGTCCTCCAGCGTGACGATGTGAACCGGCTTGGCTTTGTTGATTTCGTGAAGGACGGCCGCCAGCGTCGTGGATTTGCCGGAACCGGTTGCGCCGGTGACCAGCACCAGACCGGTTTTTTCCCTGGGAATATCCTTGAGAATTTCCGGCGCCTTGAGTTGTTCCAACGTCGGGATGGTCGTGTTCAACTGCCGACAGACGATGGAATAATGGCCGCGCTGGGAAAAAATGTTGACGCGGAAACGGGCTTTTTCCGAAAGCGCATAAGCCGCATCGCACGAGCCGTGGCGCAACAGGTTCTCCAGATGTGAAATGTTGTCGCCAATGAGGTTGAGCGCAACCAGCTCGGTCTGGAATGGAGTAAGCGTGGGAATCGGCGGATCGCAATTCACCGGCTTGAGTTCGCCGTAGGATTCAACCTGCAGCGGACGATCCACGGTGAACAGCAGATCTGACACCTCCGGCTGCGAGGTGTGCATGGTGGTCAAAATCTGGTCCAGCTCGAGTCGTCGCATAAATCAGGCGTCGTCGTCTTCCGGCGGATGGACAAGGAACGGGCGGAATTTTTTCCGGTCAAGCGCCTTGTCATAGGCGTCCTCCGGCGCGATGCGCTTCATCCGCAAATGCTCCATGATGTGATCGTCCATCGGCTGATTGCCGATTTTCTTGCCGACCTGAATCATGCCCGGAATCTGGTGCGTCTTGTTTTCGCGGACCAGGTTGGCGATGGCGGTGGTGAAGACCAGGATTTCAAACGCCGCCACGCGGCCCTTTTTGTCCGTGCGCTTGAACAGGGTCTGCGCCACCACGCCCTTCAGCGACTCGGAAAGCGTCTGGCGGATCTTGTTCTGCTGTTCCGCCGGGAAAACGTCAATGATGCGGTCCACCGTCTTGGCCGCGCTCTGCGTGTGCAGCGTGCCGAACACCAGATGCCCGGTGCTGGCGGCGGTCAGCGCAAGCTCGATGGTTTCCAGATCGCGCATTTCACCGATCAGGATGATGTCCGGGTCTTCGCGCAACGCGCCGCGCAGCGCCGCGGCGAACGATCGGGTGTGCACGCCCACTTCGCGGTGGTTGACGAGGCAGCTCTTGCTCTCGTGCACAAATTCGATCGGATCCTCCACCGTGATGATGTGTTCCTTCCGGTTTTTGTTCGCATAATCCACCATCGCCGCCAGAGTCGTGGATTTGCCGGAGCCGGTCGGCCCGGTGACGACCACCAGCCCGTGATGCAACATGGCGAATTTCTTGAGCACGGCCGGCAGCGGCGCGTCGAACTTTTCAAAATCCTCGAACGACAGCACGCGGGTGGGAATCTGCCGAAACACGGCGGCCACGCCGTTTCTCTGGTTGAAGAAATTGACACGAAAACGCGAGATGTTGGGAATTTCGTAGCCGAAGTCCACGTCGCCCGTTTCCTCGAAAAGTTTGGTTTTGTATTCCGGCGAAATTTCGTAGAGCATCGCCTTGAGCGCGTCGCTTTCCAACGGCGGATAATCCACGCGAAGCAGCTCGCCGTTAATGCGCAGAATGGGCGGATTGCCGGAGGACATATGTAGGTCGGACGCCTTCTGCTCGAACATCAGATTGAAAAACGCATCAATTTTGGCCATAAATCCTCGTTCGCACGCAACTTAACTGAAGCGGCGCGGAACGCAAGACATGAATTCACTCATCGAAATCATCCGGGACGAAGCCGCCCGGCACGGCGTCCTGCCCTTCGCGCACTTCATGGAACTGGCGCTTTACCAGCCCGGACTTGGCTATTACGAAACGCAAAAACACAGCCCCGGTCGCTGCGGCGACTTCTTCACCAGCGTCAGCACCGGCGAACTGTTCGGCCAGCTTCTCGCCTGCCGGTTCGCCGGATGGCTGGATGAAATGCGGATTGCGGATTGCGGATTGCGGATTGTGGAAGCTGGCGCACACGATGGCCGGCTCGCCGCCGACATCCTGAACTGGCTGCAATTGAACCGGCCAAAACTGTTCGAGCAGATGGAATACGCCATCATTGAGCCTTCGGCCCGCAGGCACGAGTGGCAGCGTGAAACGCTGAATAATTTTACCAGCCGGGTCCGTTGGTTTTCGGGATTCAACGATCCAACGATCCAACGATCCAACGGAATCATTTTCAGCAATGAACTCCTCGACGCCTTTCCAGTCCACCGCCTCGGCTGGGACGCGAAGTCAAAAAAATGGTTCGAATGGGGCGTGGCGGTTGACGGCGAGAAATTTACCTGGGCAAAAATTCCAAATCCGCAATCCGCAATCCGCAATCCGCAATTGGAGGCCGTCCTGCCCGACGGCTACACCATCGAAATTTCCACCGCCGCCGAAAATTGGTGGCGCGCGGCCGCCGGCGTTCTGGCGCGCGGCAAACTGCTGGCCATTGACTACGGCTTCACCGCCGGCGAGATGTTTTCGCCCGCCCGCACCGGCGGCACGCTCCGCGCCTATTCCCGGCATCACGCCACCGGCGATCTTCTGGCCAATCCCGGCGATCAGGATTTGACCGCGCACGTCAATTTTTCCGCGATTCAAAAAGCGGGCGAAGATGCCGGGCTGGCGACCGAATTTTTTGGCAGCCAGACAAAATTCCTGGTGGACATTCTGGCAGCGGCGGAGAAAAACAGCTCACTCGGCACTTGGACACCCGGTCGCACGCGCCAGTTTCAAACGCTCACGCATCCCGAGCATCTGGGCCGCGCCTTCCGTGTGCTGGTTCAGACAAGACAAACATGACGTTCAATCCGGAAACATTCATCCGAGGAGATTTTTCAACGCGCCGGGAAGTTCAGGAAATTGAAATTTAAACCCGGCTTCCAGAAACCGTTTGGGCGCGACCCGGCAGCCGTTCAGCGCCAGCGACGGATCGGTTCCCATCACACGCGAGCCAAGTCTCACCGCCCATTCCGGCGCGGGCGGGCTCCACGGACGACGCAGCGCGCGGCGCAGTTCGCGCATGAACTCCCGGTTCGTCGCGGGGTTTGGGCCGACGGCGTTGAATGTGCCTGACAGCTCGGCGCGCTCGATGGCATCGAGGAACATCCCGCTCAAATCTCCAACGTGAACCCAACTGATAATTTGTCCGCCGCCGCCGGCTGTTCCGCCGAGAAACCATTTCGTGAGTCCGGTCAGAACCGGCAGCGCGCCGCCATCGCGCCCCAGAACAAATCCAATCCGCAGCAACACGCGGCGCGTATTCGGTATCGGTGCCGAATTGAAGGCGGCTTCCCACAACCGGCAAATTCCAGCCAGCGCGTCACTTCCCGCCGGTGAACTTTCGGCGCACAAGCGTTCTTTCGAGTCGCCGTAAAATCCGATGGCGCCCGCCTGCACCCAGACGCTCGGCGGGCGTGTCGCCCGGCCAACGGCATCTGCGATGGCGTGAACCGAATTCACGCGCGACGCCTCAATCTCGCGGAGATTTTCCGGCGTGTAACGGCATTTGATGTCCCGTCCGGCAAGATTCACCACCGCCTCCGCGCCGTCCAGAAATCGAGCCCATTCGCCGGAATTTTTTCCATCCCACCAAATTTCCTTGATGCCGTCCTCACAGCCGCGTGGCGAGCGTGTGAGCACGACCACTTCGCAATTCCGCACGCGCAATTCCTTCGCCAGCGCACGGCCGAGAAAGCCGCTGCCGCCAGCAATCACCATCCGTTTTTCGCGAGCGCTGTTCATTATTCGCCCGACTCCAATCTCAATTCCGGCGGGTCTGCTGCCGCCAGCGGATTGATTGTTCGCTCCAAATCCTCCAGCCATTGTCGGACCGATCCGCAAACGGTTTCCAGATTCAACTGCTCGTGAATTCGCGGATACTTTTCCAGATTGACGAGCGCGAGCTTGAAAAGCGCCGCCGCCGGCTGCGACCGGTTCTTTTGCAGGTGGACGAACGCGCCGGCCAGTTGAATCAGCCCCTTGTAAAAGTTTCCGTTCGGCCCGTGCTTGTCCGCGAGCCAGAGATGTTCGAGAATTTCGTGCGCCTCGAAAAATTTCTGCCGGTTGAACAGCGCGAAAAAGCCGGTGAAGTGCGGATCAAGCTTTCCCCGGCTGAAATGCCCGGTCACCTCGGCGATGCGTTTGTCCTTGCCGCTCACAAACGAAGCATAAAATCCAAACACCAAAGTCTAAAGTCCAAAGTCATTCGCGCCGGCAGGCGTTTTGGCCTTGTTTCCGAATTCTGCATTCTTCATTCTGCATCAACATATATGGCAAAACCTGCTTTGGGACGCGGACTCGGCGCGCTGATGGGTGGAAATTCTCCGCTCACGGAGCCCGCGCCCGCGACGTCCGTTCAACCGGTTGCGGCCGCCGCGCCCGCGCCGGATTTGCGCGAGCGCGTCCAGCGCGTGCCGCTGAATCGTGTCCGCCCCTGCCCGCTCCAGCCGCGCAAGGATTTCTCCGACGAGGCGCTGCGCGAACTGGCCGATTCCATCCGCGAACAGGGCATCGTCCAGCCGCTCATCGTGCGCGAACGGGATGGATTTTTTGAATTGATCGCCGGCGAACGCCGCTGGCGCGCGGCGCAGCTCCTGAATCTGCCGGAGGTTCCCATCATCACCCGCGAGGCGGACGACCGCGCGGTGCTGGAGCTGGCGCTCATCGAAAACTTGCAGCGCGAAAACCTGAACGCCCTCGAGGAGGCGCACGGTTACGCGCAGCTCGCCGAACAATTTCGCCTGACGCAGGAGGACATCGCGGCCAAGGTCGGCAAAAGCCGCGCAGCGGTGGCCAATGCGCTGCGGCTGCTCAAGTTGCCGGCCGTCGTCCAGAAATATCTGCGCGACGGACGGCTGACGGTCGGCCATGCGAAGGTGATTCTCGGCCTGGCCGACGAAAAGCAGCAGCAGCTCGCCGCCGAACGAGTCATCAAGGATGGCTTGAATGTGCGGCAGGCGGAAGGCCTGGTGGCCAAGCTGCAAACGCGCGGCCCGCGAAAAACCGCGACGAAGCCGGAGACTATCGCCGCGCCCGCCGGCGATCCGCACGTCGCAGATCTGGAGGCGCGCCTGCGCGAAGTGTTCGCCACGAAGGTGCAATTGCATTATGCGCAGGGCAAAGGCTCGCTGGAAATTTCCTTCTTCAGCGAAGAGGAGCTGGAACGAATCCTGCAAATCCTCGGCGTGACGAGTGACAAGTGACTTTCACAAATGATTTTGCCCATTGTCAAATACGGCCATCCGGTTCTGCGGCAAAAAGGCGCGCGGATTGAAAAAATCACGCCGGAAATCAAGAGGCTTATCGCCGACATGTTCGAAACCATGCATGACCGGCATGGCGTCGGCTTGGCCGCGCAGCAGGTCGGCCACGCGCTACAGCTCACGGTGATTGACGTGCGCGAGGTCACGGAACGCCCATCCACGCTTGAACTCAAGGGCAAGTCCGCTGATCCGTGCGCAATCATGCCGCTGGTCCTGATTAATCCTGAACTCAAACCCACGGGCGAACCGGTCGCCTCCGGCGAAGGCTGCCTGAGCTTTCCGGAAATTTACGCGGAAGTTTCCCGCCCGGAATTTGTGGACGTGAAGGCGCTGAACCAAAAGTTGAAGCCGATGGAATTCCGGGCCGGCGGCCTGCTGGGGCGCGCCATCCAGCACGAAGGGGATCATTTGAACGGGATTTTGTTCATTGACCGGATGGCCAGGAAAACGAAGGAGGAAATCCGGCCGGAACTGGATGATTTGCAGGCGAAGACGAAAGCGGAGCTGGAAGCCGCCCGCAAAAAGGCGGCCTAATAAACCTTGCGCAGGTTCGAGGACAGGATGTTGAGGTCTTCGCGGTATTTGGCGACGGTGCGGCGCGCGATGGTGATGCCCTTTTCGGCAACCATCTTCACAACCTCCTGATCGGACAGCGGACGGGCCGGGTTTTCGTGTTTGAAAAGCTCGGCAATCATCTCCTTCACGCTGGCATTGGAAACGTCGGAGCCGTTCGTGGTGTGCAGGCCGGCGGTGAAGAAAAATTTCATTTCAAACATGCCCTGCGGCGTCTGCATGTATTTGCCGGAAACGGCGCGGCTGACGGTGGTTTCGTGGACGCCGACCACCTCGGAGATTTGCGCCATGGTCATGGGCTTCAAGTGGGAGACGCCCTTCTCCATGAACTCGCGCTGGCGTTTCACGATTTCCACGGCGATTTTATAAATGGTTTCCTGCCGCTGGTGCAGGCTCTTGATGAGGAACTTTCCGGCGCGGATTTTTTCCTGGATGTAATTTTTCACCTCGGCGGAATTTTCGCCCTGGGACATGAGGTCCTTGTAGGTGTTGCTGATGCGCAGGCGGGGAATCTGCTCGTCGTTGGTCGTCACGACAAAGTCGTCGCCAGACTTCTGCACAAAAACCTCCGGCAGCACATACTGGTCGGTGTCCGGCAGGAAGGCCCGGCCCGGACGCGGCTCCAGACGAGCGATGCGGGTGAGCGCGGCCTGAACCTCCTCGACGGGCTGGCCCGTGACGCGCGAGATTTCCGGGATGCGCCGCTTGCCCAGTTCGTTCATGAAGTCGCGGATGATGCGGTATTCGAGGGATTCCTGCTGGCCCGCGCGCTCAAGCTGGAGCATCAGGCATTCGCGCAAATCAGATGCTCCGACACCGGGCGGATCGAAGCCCTGAATGATTTTCAGGACTTCGGAAATTTTCTGCTCGGGCTGGCCAGTGGCGGCGGACAGTTCCCCGATGGTGGCCTTGAGATACCCGTAATCGTCAATGTTGCCGACGACGTGCTCGGCAATCCCGCGCTGTTCGTCCGTAAAATTTGCATCACGAACCTGCTCCATCAGGATTTCCGCCAGCGACATTCCGGCCGTGAGCGAGTCGAACATGAACTGGCGTTTTTCCTCCTCCTCCGGCGAGCGGCGGCTGACGGCATTTATCGGCGAAAATTGGTCGCGCCACTCCTGCTCCATCTGAACCAGCTGGTCGAATTCCGCCTGGAAATCGTCTGCAGGCGCCTCGACCTCCCGCTCCGAAGCGGCCTCAAACGGCGGTTCGGCGGGCGCGTCCTCGTCCTCCGGCACGGGCTTGTCCTGCAATTCGGTTTCCGGTGCGCCAACCTCCTCGAGCACGGGATTCTGCTCGAGTTCCTGCTCGACCAGCGCCTTGAGCTCAAGGCTCGGAGCCTGAAGCAGCGCCAGCGACTGCTGCATTTGCGGTGACAGCACCAGCGATTGCGACAGCCGCTGCGACAGTTGTAAGCCTTGCACCATCTGTTCCCAATTTAACCCGCTGTAGCCGGGACACAAGCAAATTGGCATGATTTTCGCTACATCCGGTCAAAGCAAAGGAAAAACTGGATTTTTTCGCCCGTCCGTTGCATCTTGAAAGTATGAAATTGATTCTTTCCACACACAACGTGACGCTGACCAAGGCCATCGAGGAGCACATCCTTGGACGCCTGGAGAAACTCGACCATTTTGACGCGCGCGCCATGGATGCGCGTGTGACGCTGGAACACGATCACACCCGCGCCCCGGAAAGACAGTTCGGTTGCTCCATCCGCCTGGGCGTGCGCGGGCCGGATCTTTTTGCGGAGGATTTCGAAAGCGATCTGTATGCGGCGATTGACTGCGTCACGAGAAAGATCAAACAGCAGATCCGCAAGCGGCACAACAAACGCAAGGCCACCAAGCACAAAATCGGGGCGCGGACCAAACTCACGCGCCAGGAAGCTGCCGACTAAATTACAATCGGCGACGGGCGGCGGGTGGCATGGCTCAAGCCTGGGTTTCTCCGTAAAACGGCAGCCGCCGTCCGGCATTATACCATGATTCTCCGCGCCCGAATTGTCCTGCCGGTTTCACGGCCTCCGGTCGAAAACGGCGCGATTTTCATCTCTGGAAACAGAATCCGCGCCGTCGGGCCGTGGCCGGATTTGCAGCCGCATGCCACCGGGGAAGTTATCAATCTCGGCGAATCCATTCTCCTGCCGGGCCTCGTCAACAGCCACTGCCATCTGGATTACACCGACATGGCCGGGCAACTGCCGCCGCCGCGGACCTTCACCGACTGGATTTCGCTCATCATGGCCGCCAAGGCCGCATGGAATTATTCCGAATACGCCCGCTCGTGGATCAACGGCGCGCAAATGTTGCTGCGCACCGGCACCACCACCGTCGCGGACATTGAGGCCTCGCCCGATCTCCTGCCGGAACTTTGGGACGCCACCCCGCTGCGCGTGATTTCCTTTCTCGAAATGACCGGCATCCACGCGCGACAGGACCCGAACGAAACCCTCCGCGAAACCGTGGAAAAAATTGATTCCCTTTCGCACCCCCGGTGCTCCGCCTCGCTTTCGCCGCACGCGCCCTACTCCACCCTGCCGGAACTGCTCCAATCCAGCGCCCAAACCGCCCGTGAACGGAACTGGCGCATCACCACACACGTCGCGGAATCGGATCAGGAATTTGAAATGTTCATGCACGCGCGCGGCAAAATGTTCAACTGGCTCCGGCGCAACAAACGCGATCATTCCGACTGCGGCCTCGGCTCGCCCGTCGCGCATCTCGCCCGCAACGGCATGCTCGGCGAAAACCTGCTAGCCATCCACGCCAACCTGCTGGCACCCGGCGATGCCGAACTGCTTGGCCGCCACCGCGTTCACGTCGTCCACTGCCCGCTTAGCCACGATTATTTCAAACATCCGCCGTTTCCCCGCCGGCAACTCGCCGCCGCCGGCGTCAATCTTTGCCTCGGCACCGACAGCCTCGCCACCGTCCGGAAAACCGGCGGGGAAAAGCCGGAACTCAACCTGTTCCGGGAAATGCGCCGGCTCGCCGCCGCCGACAAAACCATTTCGCCGGTTGAAATCCTCCGCATGGCCACCGTCAACGGCGCGAAGGCCCTCGGCAGGACCGGCCAGATCGGCGAGCTTTCAGAAAACGCCCGCGCCGATCTGATTGCCTTCCCGTTCGCGGGAAAAGTTGCGGACATTCACGACGCCGTGGTGCATCATGCGTCAACCGTCTCCGCCAGCATGATTGACGGAGAATGGGCCATTGCGCCGTGAATGATTTCAACCTGGAGCTGAAGCGCCGACTCGACGCCATCCGCGGACAACATCTGTTCCGCGAATTGCGCCGCGTGGATTCCGCGCAGGGGCCGCGCATCGAAACCGGCGGCAAAGCTTTTCTGAATTTCTCGTCCAACGATTATCTCGGCCTGGCGGACGATCCGGTTTTGAAGGAGGCCGCCATCAAGGCCGTTGAAAAATTCGGCGCCGGCGCCGGCGCGTCGCGGTTGATTTGCGGTTCGCTCGCGCCGTTTCATCAACTGGAGGAATCGCTGGCCGCCTTCAAGCGCACCGAGGCCGCGCTGACCTTCTCCACCGGCTACGCCACCGCCGTCGGGACGATTTGCGCGCTGATGGGCAAAGGCGACATCATCATCCTCGACAAGCTGGTCCACGCCAGCATCGTGGACGCGGCGAAGTTGTCCGGCGCAAAACTCCGGGTTTTTGCCCACAACGATTTGAACGACCTGGAAGACAAGCTGCAATGGGCGGACATAAATTCAAAAGCGGGAGGCGGAAGGCGGAAGGCGGAAATTCTTATCGTGACGGAAAGCATTTTCAGCATGGACGGCGACGCCGCGCCGCTTCGCGAAATCGTCGCGGTCAAGGAAAAACACGGCGCATGGCTCATGGTGGATGAGGCGCACGCGACCGGAATCATCGGCGAAAACGGACGCGGCCTTGCGGACAAGCTCGGCGTCAGCGGGCAAATCGAAATCCAAATGGGCACGCTCGGCAAGGCGCTGGGCGCCAGCGGCGGCTACATCTGCGGCAGCCGTGCGCTGATTGACCTGCTCGTCAACCGCGCACGCAGTTTTGTTTTTAGCACCGCGCCCGTTCCCGCCGCAGCCGCAGCCGCAGCCGCGGCAATCCAATTCGTGCAATCCGCCGACGGCGAAAGCCGGCGAAGACTTCTCCTGTCGCGGGTCGCTGAATTTCAATCACAAATCGCAAATCGCAAATTGCAAATCCAGGGGGCCATCATTCCCATTTTGCTCGGCGACGAATCAAAGGCCGTTGAAGCGGCTGCAAAATTGCGGGAACAAGACATTTTTGTCCCCGCCATCCGTTATCCGACCGTTGCGCGCGGGAAGGCGCGCCTGCGTGTCACACTCACCGCCTCGCA
>CAZZPE010000034.1:0-33754 GCA_964655855.1 uncultured Bifidobacteriaceae bacterium | reverse complement strand
ATCTTTCGTTAGCATGGCAGTCTTATACATTGAGCTGCATGATATGTCAACAGAAAAATTGCGCCGGCCGTTTTACCGGGCTATTTTTGGCCGATGTCCAAACCTTCGGTCCAAAGCCCGGCTTCGCCGCTCTGGCTGCTCGTGCGCGTGAACGTGCTGCACAGCTGGCGGCGGCTGCTGGCCGTGCGCGAACAGTCGCGCCTGCTGACCGGCGTCATCGGGCTTTTCATCGCGGGCTACCTCTTTTTGTCGTTTGAGCTGTTCTATCACGGGATGAAGTTCATCGCGAAGTTTCCCGGCCTTGGCGCGGTGCTGACCGAGCGGCTGCTTTACGCGCTGTTCGCGTTCCTGTTCGCGCTGCTGCTGTTGAGCAACCTGGTCATCAGCTACACCAACCTGTTCCGCAACCGCGAGACGATTTTCCTGCTGTCGCTGCCGGTTCCGGCGCAGACCATTTTCCGCTGGAAATTCATCGAGTCCACGCTGCTGGCGTCGTGGGCGTTTTTGTTTCTGATCGCGCCGCTGCTGGCGGCGTTTGGGCTGGTGCGCGGCGTGCCGTGGCATTTTTACCTGGTGACGCCGGTGTTGATTGCGATGTTCATCGTGCTGCCGGCGGTGCTGGGCGCGGCGGTGGCGATTGCCGTGGGGCGTTTTCTGGACCGGCGCAATTTTCAAATCGCGCTGGTGGCGACCGGGCTGGTGCTGCTTGCGCTGGTGGCGTTCTGGTGGAAGGCGACACCGGTGGACGACGACCTGCTCGACAAGCGGACGCTCCAGGCGCTCGACCAGTTGCTCACCAAGACGCGCTTCACGATGTTTCCGTTCCTGCCGAGTTACTGGCTGTCGTCCGCCGTGCTGCAATGGGCCGAGGGCATCCTGCGTGGCGCGGCCTTCTTCGCGCTGGTGCTGTTGAGCCACACGCTGTTTTTCGGCAGCATCGCCTTCACGCGGTTCGGCGCGCTGTTTTATGACACGGCGTCGGCGGTGCAAAGCCGCGGCGGCGGATTCAAACCGGGCTGGTTCCTCGCTATTCACAAAAGCCGGAACGCCGCCGGGCTGCTCGAAATCGTCTTCTCAAAATTTTTCTGGATTGACCGCGATCTGCGCGCGCTGGCGGTGAAGGATTTGCGGATGTTCTGGCGCGACACGACGCAATGGGGCCAGTCCGTGATGCTGTTCGGCCTGCTCGGCATTTACATCATCAACCTGCGGAACTTCACGCACCAGTTGACCAGCCCGTTCTGGGTGAACCTCGTCGCGTATCTCAATCTCACCGCCTGCTCGCTGAACCTCGCCACGGTGACGACGCGGTTTGTGTTCCCGCAATTTTCGCTCGAAGGCCAGCGGCTGTGGATTGTCGGCATGGCGCCGATGGGAATGGCGCGCGTCGTCAAAACCAAATACTGGCTCGCCAGCGCTCTCTCGCTCGCCGTCACGCTCACCCTCATCACGCTGTCGTGCTGGCTGCTGAAAATGACGTGGGACCGCGTGGCGCTTTTCGGCGCGGTCGTCACCGTGATGACCTTCACGCTGAACGGCGTCGCCGTCGGCCTCGGCGTGCTTTATCCCAATCTCAAGGAAGCCAACCCGAATAAAATCGTCAGCGGCTTCGGCGGCACGCTCTGCCTCGTGTTGAGTTCGTTCTACATTTTCGCGTCCATCGCGCTGCTGGTTTTCGGCACGATTGGCCTGCACTGGCGGGTCAACTGGGCGGCTGAAAGTGTCGCCGCCTTCCTGCTGCTCTCGTTCGTGATCGGCTGGCTGCCGATGAAATTCGGATTGCAGCGGCTGAAAAGCTTCGAGGCGTAGCTCATGGCAGCCGACGTGAGTCGGCTCACTTTTTGAGCAAGAGCGGACTAACGTCCGCTGCTACAAAACTTTTCCAGCGCGTCGAACAGCAGCGGCGGATTCGCCAGATGCGCCGGCTCGCCCTTGTTGCCGAGCAGTCCAAAACCATCGCCGTAGGCCGGGCCGTTCACCACGCACAAATCGGTCGAACACTCCGCAAGCTGCCGGCGCGCAGCGGCGATGGCGTCCGCACGCTTGCCGTCCGCCTCGAATTTCCAGCCGACGATTTTTGTCCGTGGAAACCAGCCGCGCAGCTCCGCAATGATTTTCGGCGCCGGCAGCAATTCGACGAGCAATTTCCCCCGCCGCGTGGAAATTTTCCTGGCCGGCTTGATTTCCACCAGTTTGTTCGCCGCGTCCGGCGCGAAAATCCGCCCGAATGCAAAATCGCTGACCGCCGCCGCGTGAAAGATGGCATCCGCCTTTTTTACCGCCAGCGCCTTCAGCTTCGCGCGCAAATCGGCGGTGGTGGAGAAAGATTCGACGCGCTGGGCGTGGCGTTCGCCATTATAGGTCGCCTGTTCGCCGAGCAGCAGGATGACGCTGTGTCCGCGCGCCGCGAGGTAATTGGCCAGCGTCGTGCCGAGCCGGCCCGTGGAAAAATTCGTGAGCCGGCGCACGTCGTCCAGCGGCTCGTAAGCCGGTCCGGCAGTGACGATGCAGTTCATGCCGCAAGATTAACCGCCAAGAACGCCGGGAACGCAAAGAAAATCTGCGGGGCTGAAATCGGACGGCTGTTTTGAATTATTTTTGGCTTGTGGTGGCAACGGTCTTAAGTGGCAAGAGGTTTGAGAGAGGAATTGAATACATGGGCGACTGGGCGGGCAAGGGTTGCGAGGGATTGGGCACCGGTGCGTTGATCGCTTTGATCAACAGATTGTCGAAATACGGCGTGCAGAGCTTATTCTTGTCTTCACCCGCCCGCAGGCCGGCCATGCCCCGGCCATAAACATTGTCCGTCGCAGTTAAGACGGGTTTGTCGTCCACGAATCCGGTGATGTTCGTGCCTTCGAACCGGAGCTTCAGGTTGTGCCACTGGTCGGGCCTGATGTTTGGAAGCTGGACAGTGCCGAGCTCTTTTGGTCCGCCCTCGCTGTCATCCCCGGCCTTTCCGGCCCTGATGAGCGCCTGTTGTTCGACATCGCCCTCCAGCTTGTTTGGGTTTCTTTTGAGCCCACGGATGAGCACCAAATGGCATTGGCCATCGTCGCCGAGGGTCAGGTAATATCCTTTTGGCACGTTGCGGAAGCCGGGGCCGACGTTGTTGATCCGGCCCATGACGCCCGCCGAGTCGCCGGGATTCAGGTAAACGTCGGCGCTGACCTCGTAGTCCCGCCATTGGTCGTCGCCGAGGACGGTGTAAGGCATGTATTCCGGCGCCCACTCAACCGGACGCACGGGGATGACCTGGCGCAGGCATTTTCCTTTCTGGTCCGGGCGGTCAACGATCTCGAACACGTCGGCAATGTCGGCGGTGTAGCGCGGCAGATAACCGTATTCTTTGGGATTGGAATATTCGTCGAACGTTTCGTAATACGGGAGCGGAAATGGCTTGTCGGCGGGTATGTTGTCGAAGGAACCTTTCTGCTGCCCGGTGGTCGTGGAAAGCGAGTAAATGGAATCCGGCTCCAGCGTGATTGTGAACGAGCCGTTCACCGGCATGATTCCGGCTTGTTGGATGAATTGTTCCTTCGCATTGCTGCGCCAGACACAAAGCTCTTTGCCAGCCAAGCCGCCGCCAATCTGAAAGCGCATTTGCTGCGGGGCTGTGGCACCCTTTGTCTCGATGATGATGCTGTAATCATTGCCCGGTGATTTCAATGTCACGAAAGTGCCGCCGCCGGCAAGGTCGCCGCAGCCGCCGTCAAGATATTGCCATCCAACTTGCGTGAACTGCCCATAATGCGCATAGCCCCACAACGCCTCGCGGATCTCGTAATGCCCGCTCCACGGCGAGCGCGCCAGCAGCATGGCCGGGTCTTCCGAATACGGTTCCATCGGGTAAACTCCGGCGATGCCATACCAGTTGACGATCTTGGTGGCACCGCTGCGGATGAAGTTCTCGTTGAAGGCCTTCACGATGCTGATCGCGCAATCGAACCCCTTCAAATAGACGTGTTCCTCGGTGTTCCAGATCGGCTTGTTCATCTGGGCGGCCATTTCCCGCACTTCCGGCGAAGCGGGAATCTTGGCCAAAGTGTGAGCGCTGAGGATGCCGATGGCGTCGCGCAGCTTTTCATCCGTGACCATGTCTTTGACGAAATCGAATTTGTTTGCGGGCCAGTTATCGAAGGCGTGGATTCGAACCTTGTCAAAACCATTCGCATCCAGGGTCGCCCGGAGCATTTTCACAAAATCGTAGCTGACTCCTTTCTCATTGCGACAACCGATTGCGTCGAACTCCAAGCCGTAAACGCTCCGAAGCCCCTGAAGCCACTTCACGTAATAGTCCGCCGTGTCCTGCGACCAGAAATTCCCGTTTCCCAGCCAACCGGGAGCGGCCCAAGCCGTGCCGTCGAGGGTGAGGTCGGGATTGCGCTTCTTCGCCTCCCGCAAGATCCACCAAGTGTAGCCGCGTGAGTAGTTGAGATCGTCGCGCGTGTGCATGTGGCTGGGCATCGAGCCTTGGGTCGCATTGCCGTCGCCGGGAATTTCCACGAGCAGCGCGCTCACCGAAGCGCCGAACTTGGGCTTGTAAACCAAATCGAGAATCTGACTGCGTTGCGGCTCGGGATAATCCTTGAGCAACACCGAAGTCGCGCCCCCGCCGTCAACGACGCCAATGCCATCGAAGCGCCGGCCCCCGGCATCGCCCTTGAGTTCCACAACTTGGGCCGCAGCAGCCTGATTTGTCGTCGCCGCTGCACCAGTGTTCGCGGTATCAATCACAATGCCATCCGCTGCCATCGCCGACGGTGTTGTCGTGAAAAGAAGGCCGACTGCCGGAAACAATTTTAGAATGGTTTTTCGCAAGGAAGACATGATTGAAAGCATTACAAAGTCGGTTGAACAAGTGCAAGACCAAGCTTGCGGCAGCCCGTTTCACCGGCTTCAATCCTCCTCCGCCGGCGGGTTTTCCCATTCGGGATAAACCTCCGACTTGAGCTGGCCGCGGCGGATGAGTTCCTGTAGGTCGCGGATGATGGTGCGGCGGGCCACTTTGAAATCGCGGGCGAGCGCGGAGATGTTCGGGCGTTCCTGGGATTTCTCCAGCAGTTCCAGCAGGCGGTTCTGCCGGGCGAGGCGGTCGGTGGCGCGACTGAACAAGTCCAGCGCGTCCGTGCGGTGCGAGCGTTCGAGCGCCTTGAACTGCCGGACCACCTCGGTCTCGCCGCACTCCTCCAGCGCGGTTTCCACGGTGCGCCGGAGTTCGTGAACGTCCACCGGCTTGGGCAGGCAGTAGTGCGCCCGGCGCGGCCCCTGCAACGCTGCCAATTGCTGACGCACTTCCAGCGCGCCGGAAACGATGATGATGGGCACGTGCGGCAGCAGCTCCTTGAACTCCGGTAGAAAATCCAGTCCAAGTTCGCCTGCCGACAACACGTGGTCGAGGATGAGAAGGTCCGGCGGGCGGCGCGTGATTTCGGCCAGCGCTTCGCTGCCGTTTTCCACGCGCACCAGCCTGTATTTCGCCAGCGCCTCCTCGTAGATTTCGTATTGGAGATCCTCGTCTTCAACAATCAGGATGGTGGGTGGATTCATAAAATGAATGATGAAGGAAGAATGAAGAATGCAGAAACATTTCTCCGCAAAGGTTCCCGCGCTGCCAGGTTGTTTCTGCATTTATCATTCTGTTTTTTGCGTTTTTTCCGGATCATGCACCGGCAGGATGAGCGTGAACGTGCTGCCCCGGCCCACGGTGGATTCGACGGCCAGGCCGGCGCCCATTTTTTTGGCCAGTTCATAAACCATCGAAAGTCCCAAGCCCGTGCCGCGCCGGGTGGACAGCGCCTTGGTGGTGAAAAATGGCTCGAAAATGCGCGGCAGATTTTCCGGAGCGATGCCGCAGCCGGTGTCGCGCACCGAAACCGAAACATGGGCGCGCGCCGGCACCGGCACCAGCACCAGGTCGGCGGGCAGCCGGTCCAGCTTTTGCGTGGAGACAACGATTTGTTTTTGCGCCGTCATGGCCTCGGCGGCGTTGAAGATGATGTTCAGCAGAATCTGCTGGATGAAATTCTTCGAGGCGCGGATTTCGGGCAGGGCAGGGGACGGTTCGCATTTCACCTCCACCTCGCGAAGGAAACGGTCGCCGAGCAGCTTGATGGTGTCCGCCGCGACGGCGTTGAGATCGCACGGGCCGGGCGGCTCGCCCGCGCCACGGCTGAAACCGAGCATGGCGTTCACGATGCCGGAACCCTGTTCCACCACAGTCTTGATGCGATCCACGCGCGTGCGGATTTTTTGCGGGTTGTCCGGGTTTTCCTCGATGAGTTGGGCGGATCCCTTGATGATGGAAAGGATGTTGTTGAAATCGTGCGCGATGCCGGCGGCGAGTGTTCCGAGCGCGTTCATCTTCTGGCTCTGTAGCAATTCATGGCCCGCGATTTCGAGTTCGCGGGTCCGCTCGGCGACCTTTTTTTCCACCTCGGCATAGCTGCGGAGCAATTGCCGGTGGCGGTTGAGCGCCAGCCCGGCAAAGAACAGCGCCAGCGCCACGCCGACAATGGCGATGAACACCAAACGCAGTTCCTTATACCACGGCGTCGTCACGACAAATCCCAGCAGCGCCGGCTTGGGATCAATGTTGCCGTTGCGGTCCATGGCGCGGACCTGGAAATAATGTCCGCCCGCCGCGAGCTTGCTGAAGGAGACGCTGTCGGATGGCTGAAAGACGGACCAGTCGCGTTCATCAAGACGCCAGGAGAAAAGCAGGCGTTCGCGCGGCGTGAATCTCCATTTGTCCTGCCCGCCGAACGCGAGCGAGATCGCGTTGCCTTCGCGGATGCGGGTGTCATTGCCGGCGGGTGTTTGAATGAAAGTCCGCGGCGGATCCGGGTCGGCTTCGGGATGATAAAGGCTCAATCCGTGCGGCGTGCCGGCCCAGATGCGACCACGCTGGTCTTCAAAAATTCCGAGAACAGCGGCATCGGGCAAACCCTCCCCGCGACTGTTTCCAATCCAGATGTTCTTGGAAAAGCGGTGCATCCCGGCATCGTCAGCCACCCACACGCTGCCGTCGCGGGAACACCAGAGGTCATTGATGTTGATGAAGCTTGCGCCCGTGGGCGACCAGTTTTGCCCGTCAAATTCCCAAAGCTTGTCCCGGGTGGCGCACCAGATCCGCTCGTTTGGAAGTTCGGCGAAACGAACGACCGGCTCGGGAACGGCACGATCCGAAATGGGGAACAGCCGCCATTTGTTCTTGTGATACCAGGCAATGCCACTGTCGCCGCCCAGCCAAAGGTCGCCGTCGCGCGCGGCAAAAAGCGTGGAGAAGCCGGTTCCCGGCGGCGGATCAGCCAGCGGCTTGAATTGGGCGCCGTCGAACAGGTCGAAATAACAGGCGTCCCATTTTCCGGCTGCCGCGCCGGGATTCCAGCTTTGCACGCAAAGGCTGCCATCCTTCAGCAAACCCAGCGACCGCATCCGGCGGACATCATTCCGAATCGGAACATTGCCGAACGCGGCCGTGTCCGGCCGGAACTGGAGCGAGTTTTCGCCCGCATCCAGCAGCAGCGTTCCGTCCTTGAGCGGGAAGATCGCGCGGATCGCATCATCCGCCACTTTGTCCGGCAGTGCGAACTGGTGATGAATTTCGCCTTGAAGCGAGTGGAGATTGCCGGCAGCCACAAACCAGAGCCGGCCAGCCGTGTCTTCGGTGAGGCAGCGAACGAGGGAATTGATCTGCCGGATTGGATCAGGACTGTGCCAGAGAGACGGGGCGTAATGGAACAGTCCGTTCGGCGTGGCCAGCCAGAAAGCGCCGCCGGGTTCCATCGCCGCCTCGTTGAATTGACTGGCGGAAATCTCCTGATACTCCGCCCAATTCGTTTGTCCAGGCTCCTGTTCGAAGATGGAATTGGTCGTTGCAACCCACAAGACATTGCCACTGCTTCGCCACGCGCGCCGCGCGTTTTCCGTGCCGGCGTGCTGCGCCGTCCAGTCCAGGCCGTCGAAGCGCGCCACGATTTTGCGCCCGTTGACGGAAGATTCGGCGATGACGGTGATGCCGCCTTCGTCGTCCTCGCGCGGCTCGCGCAGGTTTTGGATTTGCAGCGATTCCGGCGGGAGATAGTCACTCCACGACTTTTCCAGCCCCGGACGAAGGGCGAGTTTTGGCGCCTTGCCCAAGCCGCGACTGCCCGTGATCCACAGTCCGCCGTCGCGCGCCACGGTCATGCCCGTGAATTTTCCGAGGCGCGTTTGATCGCTGCGAAGCAACACGCGGGTTTGCGGCTGACCGGGATTCCCCAAGTCATATTCCATCAACCGGTCGGCGCACAAAAAAACGATTTGATCCTCCGCAGCCGGATAAATCGGTGCGATGACATTGGCCGTGCCCATTTCCAGCGCGGGATGCGCCAACCACACGCCCTGATTGAATTCTTCGAGCCGGCCATCGCGGGTCATGATCCAAAGCCGTCCGCCGGGGCTTTCGGAAACATCGGCAGCCGGTTCGGGCAGGGCGATGGATTTGACGCTGTAGCCGTCCAGTTCGCTGACAAACGCCCCGTCAGGATGCCGGACCAGGACCTTGCCATCGGGTGCAACCGACACGGAAACGCAGACGGTTTGATGCAGCCCGTTGTAGTCCCTGAAGATGCGCCAGTCCGAGGCGCTCTGGCCGCGGCCTGTCCGCGCCAGCGCCAAAACAACCGTTCCCAGAAGGAAAATGCGCCGCCAAAAATTCATTTTAACCGGCCCGTTTTGGGTTCGCGCCGGATTATCCACCGATTCCGGCGGGTGTGCAATCAAATGCACCAAGTGTGCCTCCAGAAGCACAGTTCCTCAAGATTGAGCAAACCGCTAATCATCGCTCATCCGCGCTGATGAATTTTGAATTAGCGAAGATGAGCGCAGATTAGCGGTTCAACCTTTCAGCTTTTTCTCCAAAATTTCGCCGGCGAGCGCCGGATTCGCCTTGCCCTTGCTCAACTTCATCACCTGACCTTTCAGCGCATTGAGCGCGGCCGCCTTGCCGGATTTGTAATCCGCAACGGATTTGGGATTGGCGGCGATGGCCTCGTCGCAAAATTTTTCAATCGCGCCGGTGTCGCTGACCTGCGCGAGGCCTTTTTCCTGAACGATGGCGGCGGGAGATTTTCCGGTGTCGAACATTTCGGCGAACACCTGTTGCGCGGCGGAGCTGCTGATGGTTTTGGCGTCCACCAATCCGGCCAGCTCGACAATGGCTGCCGGTTTGAATTTCAAATCTGCCAGCGCCGTCAATTTCATGTCCGCCGGTTCAAGCCCCATCGCCGCCTGTTCGGATTTTTCGCGCTCATTTGCCTCGGCCAGCTTGGCGCGGAGATTGTTGATGACCCAGTTCGCCACAGCTTTCGGGTTCTTCGATTGTCCGGCGATCTGCTCGAAATAATTTCCGAGCGGCGTGTCGTTCACAAACGTTTCCGCGTCCGGCGCCGGCAGCTGGTAATCGTGCATGAACCGACGCTTGCGCGCCAGCGGCAGCTCCACCACGCGCGATTTTACCTCGGCCAGCCACACATCCGTCGGTGCCAGTGGCATCAGGTCGGGGTCGGGAAAATACCGGTAATCATGCGCGTGTTCCTTCGTGCGCATTTCCTCGGTGATGCCCGCCACGTTGTCCCAGCGGCGCGTGGATTGAATCAGTTTGCCGCCTTTCGACACGACTTCGATCTGGCGCGGGATTTCGTATTCCAGCGCGCGGCGCACGCCGGAGAAGCTGTTCATGTTCTTGATCTCAATCTTCGCGCCGAGTTCCTTCGTGCCGACGGGCCGCACGGAGATGTTCACGTCGCAGCGAACCATGCCCTTTTCCATGTCGCAATCGCTCACGCCGCCGTAAATCAAAATGTCCTTGAGCGCGTTGAGATACGCGTAGGCCATGTCCGCGCCGGTCAGATCCGGCTCGGAGACGATTTCCATGAGCGGCACGCCGGCGCGGTTGAAGTCCACCCCGCTGTTGCGCTCGAAGTGGGAGTTTTTCCCGACATCCTCCTCCAGATGCGCGCGGGTGATGCGGACGCGCGAAATGCCGCCGTTGAATTCAAACTCGACGTGGCCGTTGGCCGTGGACGGTTTGTCGTATTGCGTGATCTGGTAGTTCTTGGCCATGTCCGGATAGAAATAGCTTTTCCGGTCAAACTTGGCGAAGCGGGGGATTTCGCAGTTCAGCAGATGGCCGGTGAGCACTGTCAGGCGCAGCGCCTCATCATTCGGCACGGGCAGCACGCCGGGCAGGCCGAGGCAGACGGGGCAGACGTTGGTGTTGGGCGGCGCGCCGAAGGCGTTGGCGCAACCGCACCACATCTTCGATTTCGTTTTGAGCTGGACGTGGGTTTCCAGTCCGATGACGGCTTCGTATTCCATTGCGTGAAAAGTTTAACCACGGACCTGCTGCGCCGCGACTCAAAATGTTGGAGTCAAAATGCACATCCCCATTTCATTGCCGGTCGAAGCATTCATAAAAGCGCATCGCGGCGAGTGTGGCCGGACGCGCACTTTTCAAGCTCAAGCCGCCGCCGAACTGGCTCCGGCCTGCACCGCCGCGCGGCGGGCGCGTTTGCGCGTGAACCATTGATGGAATGACTCCAGGTAAAGGTAAATGACCGGCGTGATGAAAAGGGTAAGGCACTGCGACACGACCAGGCCGCCGACGACGGCCAGGCCGAGCGATTGTCGGGCCTCGCCGCCCGCGCCAAGACCGAGCGCAATGGGGAATGTCGCGCACAGCGCGGCCATCGTGGTCATCATGATCGGTCGGAAGCGGAGCAGACAGCCTTCGTGGATTGCCGCTTCGGGGGTTTTGCCGTGTTCGCGCTGTGCGGTGATGGCGAAGTCAACCATCATGATGGCATTTTTTTTCACGATGCCGATGAGCATGAGGAGGCCGACATCACCGTAAATGTTCAAATCCAGCCCGAAAAGCATCAGGGTCAGGAGCGCGCCGAATCCCGCCGACGGCAGGCCGGACAAAATCGTGATCGGATGAATGAAGCTTTCGTAAAGAATTCCGAGGATGATGTAGATGACGATGATGGAAAGGGCGAGCAGGGCGATCATGCCGGTCAGCGACGAAAGAAAAACCGCCGCCGCGCCTTGAAAACTTCCGGTGATGGTCGCGGGCAGATGCATGTCGGTCTCGATTTTCTGCACCTGGGCGACGGCGGTGCCCAGCGACACGCCGGGCGGGAGGTTGAAGGAAATGGTCACCGCCGGCAACTGGCCGACGTGCGAGATGCTGGTCGGGCCGAGACTGCGGGTGAGTTTGGCGACGGCACTCAACGGAATCAATTTCGCCATGCCGTTGGTGTCGGCGAACGAACTGGTGATGTATAGTTGCGACAGCGCGGAGGGATCGCGCTGGAATTGCGGTTCAACTTCAAAGACAACCCAGTATTCGGCCACGTCGGCATAGATCGTGGAGGCCTGCATTTCCCCGTAGGCATCGCCGAGGGCATTTTCGATTTGTTGCGCCGTCACGCCCAGCGCCGAGGCCTTGTCGCGGTCAATTTCGACGTTGACCTGCGGGGCGGCGATTTGCAAATCGCTCGTCACATCCTGGAAGTATTCGCGGTGCTGCGCCATCCGGGCCATCAATTTTGGCGCCTCGTCAAAAAGTTCCTTCACGTCGGTGTCCTGCAGGCTGTATTGGTAAAGCCCCTTGCTCGACATGCCGCCCACGCGGATGAGCGGGGGCGACTGCATGTAGACATTAATGCCCGGCACCTGCATGAATTTCGGACGCAGCTCCTGGATGATTTGGTAGGCGCTCAACTTCCTTTCGGACAGGTCTTTCAGGCCCAGAAACATGCGGCCATTGTTGCCCGAACCGATGAACGACAGGGCATCCACAATGTTCGAATCGGACTGGGCAATTTTCATCGCCTTGAGCTGGTGCTGCTTCATCGCGTCAAATGAAATGTCCTGCGACGCCTCGGTGGTGACCGCAATCCGGCCGGTGTCTTCGTCCGGGAAAAAGCCCTTGGGAATGACGATGAACAAAATCACCGTCCCGACGAGAATCGCCAGCGAAACAATCATCGTCGCGCCGCGGTGGCGCAGGACCAACTGCAATTTGCGGTTGTAGGCATCATGCAGCCAGTCGAAAAACCGCTCGAAGAAATTGAAGGTTTTGCCGTGTTTTTTCCCGTGCTGCGAGTGCACAAACCGGCTGCACATCATCGGCGTCAGTGTCAGCGAAACAAACCCGGACACCAGCACCGCAGCCACAATCGTCACGGCGAATTCATGCAGCAGGCGTCCCAGCAAACCGCTCATGAACAAAACCGGGATGAACACCGCCGACAGCGACAGCGTCATCGAAATGATTGTGAAGCCGATTTCCTTCGCGCCCTTGAACGCGGCCTCCATCGGCGGCTCGCCGTTTTCCATGTGGCGCACGATATTTTCGAGCATGACGATGGCGTCGTCCACGACGAACCCGACGCAGAGCGTGAGCGCCATGAGCGAAAGGTTGTCGAGGCTGTAATTGAGCAGCGCCATGACGGCGAATGTGCCGATGAGGGACATGGGCAGCGCGAGGCTGGGGATGAGCGTCGCCGACAGGTTCCGCAAAAAAATGAAGATGACCATGATGACGAGGCACACGGCCAGGAACAGCGTGTGTTCAACGTCCGTCACGGACTGGCGGATGGACAGCGACCGGTCGTTGGCCACGCTCAAGCTCACCGCCGCCGGAATGGACGCGCGGAATTGCGGCAGCAGTTTCTTGACGTCGTCCACGACCTGCACGGTGTTCGCGCCCGGCTGGCGCTGAATGGCCAGCAGCACGGCGCGCTCGCTGTTGAACCACGCCGCGCCCTTGTCGTTTTGCACGCCGTCCAGCACGTTGCCCAGTTGTTCCAGCCGCACCGGACTGCCATTGCGGTAGGCGACGACCATCGGGCGGAACGCCGCCGCGTCCATGAGCTGGCCGTTGGCCTGGACGGTGAACGATTGGTATTTTCCGTAAAGCATTCCGAGCGACTGGTTCACGTTGCCCGATTGGACCGCCTGCTCGACCTGGTCAATGCCCAGTCCGTAGGCCGCGAGCTTGTTCGGATTCACTTGGACGCGGACGGCGTATTGCTGCGCGCCATAGACGCTGACCTGCGCGACGCCGTTGACCATTGAGATTTTTTCGGCCAGCAGGTTTTCGGCGTAATTGTCCACGTCCGAGAGCGGCAGCACGGACGACGACATGGCGAGGAAAAGAATCGGCGAATCCGCCGGATTGACTTTGCTGTAGGTCGGCGGCGACGGCATGTTTGGCGGCAATTGCCGCGCGGCCTTCGCAATGGCCGCCTGCACGTCCTGCGCCGCCGCGTCAATGTTGCGGTTCAGCGAGAACTGGATGGTGATCTGCGCGCCACCCTGGGAACTGACCGACGACATGTTGTCCACGCCCGCGATGGTGGAGAATTGTTTTTCCAGCGGCGTCGCAATGGCCGAGGCCACCGTTTCGGGATTGGCGCCGGGGAGGCTGGCCGAGACCTGGATCGTCGGATAATCCACGCTCGGCAGATCGCTCACCGGCAATTGCTCAAATCCAACAATGCCAAAAAGCAGAATGCCCGACATGACCAGCGTGGTCATCACCGGCCGGCGGATGAAAAGTTCGGGAAGGCTCATGACGGATTAAATTTCACAACAGCTCTTCGTTTCAATTTGCCGTCGAATTCGTGGCGGAATCGCCGGAACTTTTGACGCTGACTTTCACGCCGGGCGCGAGCCGCAACTGGCCGTCAATGACGACGGTCTCGCCCGCTTGCAGTCCATTTCCGACAACGGTGATGCTGTCATGGGTGATTCCCGTCTTCACCGGGCGTTCTTCAACAAACTGGCTGGCCGCGTTTGTCGGGTCCGTCTTCACCACGTAAATGAACTGTCCGTCCTGTCCGGTCTGCACCGCCTGCGACGGCACGACGACCGCGTTCGTCAATTCCGAAAGCGTCAGCACGACCTGCACAAATTGTCCCGGCCACAACGCGTTGTCTTCATTTGGGAAAGTCGCCTTGAGATCAATCGTGCCGGTCGTCATGTCCACCGCGTTGTTCACAAAGGTCAGCGCGCCCTGTGGCGGCGGCCCGGCCATGTTTTCAAACGTCACCGTTACCTTCGGCGCCTGCCCGGCCATCTGCTTTTTGATTTCCGGCAAATACTGCTCCGGCACGGCGAACTCGACGTAAATCGGGTGAATCTGGTTGATCGTCAGCAGCGTGTCATCCGGCGCCTTGATGACGTTGCCCTCGTGAAATTGCAGTCCGCCGGTGACGCCGTCGAATGGCGCGCGAATCTCCGTGAACTCCAGATTCAGCAGCGCATTCGTCACCGCCGCCTGATCCGCCGCGACCGTGCCTGTGAGCGCGTCGAAACCCGCTTTGCTGGTGTCAAACTCGTCCTGAGAAACCAGTTTCTGATCCAGCAATTTCTTTTCGCGGTCGAACTGGATCTCCGCGTTCTTCAATTGCGCCCGGTCGCGCGCCAGCGCCGCCTTTGCCGCCTCGAGCGCGGCCTGCGACGGCCGCGGATCAATCGTGAAAAGCAGGGCGTTCGATTTGACTTCCGAGCCTTCCTTGAGATGCACATGGCTGATGATGCCGCCGATTTGCGAATGAACCGTCACCGTTGAAACCGGCGTCACATGGCCGACGGGCGGCGGGTCAATCTGCACCGGCACGTTGGTCGTGAACGCCCGCGCCACCAGCACCGGCGCGGCGCTGGCGGCCTTTTTGGCGCCGCCCGAGCAGCCGCCGGCCAGCAGCGCCGCCGTCAGCGCCAGGATGAATGGGAGAGGGATTTTTTTCATGGCTGGTTATTTTGCAAAATGGATTTTGACCCGGCGACCCTGCGCCGGACGGAACGCCGCCGCGAACCTGCGCAGAAACTCGACGCGATCCCTTTGAAATTTTGGATCGGAAACCGACCGGCCCATGATGAGCCGCGTCAGTTGCGGAAACGCCGCCGGAAACATCGTCAACGAACGCATGGCGAGCATCACATGGCGCGGATCGAATTCGGCGGAAATCTGGCCGCGCGCCTGGCGCTGGCGGACGCGTTCCAGCCCGCGCGCCACCGCCGCATGCCGGGGCTTTTCATCAATCAGCTTTTCGGCATCGCCCTGCAACGCCTCCCATTCCAGCAGGCGGACCCAGTTGCCGTCCTTGCAGGCGGCCTTGAACCAGAACGTGAGGCTTTCGGCGGGATCGCCCGACAGGGTTTCCGCCCAGGTCTGCCGCTCGGCCATTTTCAGCCGCAACACTTCGCGGAATAATTTCTTCTTGTTGCCGAAATAATGGTAGAGCATCCGCTTGTTGATGGCCGCGCTCCGGGCGATGAAGTCCACGCGTGCGCCGGCGAAACCCTTGGAGGCAAATTCCTTGAGGGCGGCGGCCAGAATGCGTTCGCGCGAGCGTTTCGGATTCCGCGTCGCCGCGCCGTCGCTGTTTTTGACCGGTCGGGGCATTGACTGGGCATCAAGTAACCAGCAAGTTACTTGGAACGCAAGCCTGATTTTTCGGCGCGGGTTGCCGGCGGCGGGCCGGCCATGCTCAAGGCTTGGAGTCCGGAGACTTGTTCGCTTGGCGGATTTCCTGGATCATTTTTTCCGCCGCCTCCTTGGAAAGGCCGTGCGAAACGGAAAGGCCAAACCGTCGCTGCAGGTAATCTTCCAGACGGATCCATTCGCCCTCGTATTTCACCTGGCCGGTCCAGGCGCAGACGGTGACGATCTGCCGCATGCGTTCGAGCCGGAGCACGACACCGATGATGGCGATGAGCGCGATGGCCGTCACGCCCACCAGGACAAGCGAGACGGTCTGATCGAAAAGGAATCTGGCCTCGGCGGTCTGCTGGCGCGTGACCAGCAAATCCGTCTGCTGCTCGCGCATCCGGAACAGCACGTTGCGAACCCGGTTGATGGTGTCGCGGCCCTGATCCGTCAGGGCCACCGCCATCGCGTCTGTTGTGTTTGTTTTGCTGTAGGCAATACTGGCGAGATTGGAGGGCAGGCGTTGGGAGACAAGATTTTCCAGTTCGTCCAGGCTGGTTTCCTGCGCCGGATTGCCGCGCACCAGGATTTTCAGCTTTTGGATGTTGTTGTTGATGGCGGCCATGGCGGTGTCATACAGGGAATAATAATCCGGACGGCGGGTCAGAAGATAACCGCGCTGGCCGGTTTCGGCGTCGGCGATTTGTGCCTGGGTCTGCTCCAGGACGTTCAAAACATTGTAGGTTTGGGTCACGGAGGCAAACGCGGCGTTGAACTGGCCGTTCGTCAAGTGGGTCACCCAAAGTATTGCCAGCAGGGCGAACGAAGGCAGCGCCAAGCCGAGCCAGAATGCAGTTTTGCGGATGCTTTGAGATGGTTTCATAAAAACCGTTTGTTTCAGACCGCCGGCTTCTGCTTATGCCACAAGGTATTCATCTCATAGGTGCGGGCGATTTTCAAGAGCGTTTCCTCGCCAAACGGTTTGCCGAGCAGTTGCAATCCAATGGGCAGCTTCGGATTTTGGGTGAAACCGCACGGAACGCTGATGCCGCAAATGCCCGCCAAGTTGCAGGAAATCGTGAAAATGTCGCTCAAATACATCTGCAACGGGTCATCCGATTTCTCGCCGATTTTGAACGCCGCCGTCGGCGAAGTCGGCGTCACGATCGCATCCACTTTTTCAAACGCCTTCAGAAAATCGCCGCGGATGAGCGTGCGGACTTTTTGCGCCCGCAAATAATAAGCGTCGTAATAGCCGCTGCTCAAAACGTAAGTGCCCAGGATAATCCGCCGCTTCACCTCCGCGCCGAAACCCGCGCCGCGCGTTTTGGAGTATAATTCAATCGGGTCCGCTCCGTCCACCCGCGCGCCGTAGCGGATGCCGTCGAAGCGTGCGAGATTGGCCGAAGCTTCCGCCGTGGCGACGATGTAATACGTCGCAATGGCGTAATCCGTGTGCGGCAGCGAAATCTCCACAATCTCCGCGCCCAGCTTTTCAAATTGTTTCACCGCCGCATCCACCGCGGCCTTCACTTCCGCGTCGAGGCCGCCAATCAGGTATTCCTTCGGCAGGCCGAGTTTCAGCCCTTTGATTGATGGCCCGTCCGGCTCGGACCCGGTCAGCGCGGCGGAATAATCCGGCACGGGCTGCGGCACGCTGGTCGAATCGCGCAAATCGTGTCCGGCGATGACGCCCAGCATCGTCGCCGCGTCGCGGACATCCTTGGTGAACGTCCCGATTTGATCCAGCGATGACGCGAACGCAACGAGTCCGTAGCGCGACACGCGGCCGTAGGTGGGCTTCAAGCCGACGCAGCCGCACAGCGCCGCCGGCTGGCGGATGGAGCCGCCGGTGTCCGAGCCGAGCGCGGCAAGGCATTCGTCTGCCGCCACCGCCGCCGCCGAGCCGCCGGAGGAGCCGCCGGGAATCCGCTCCGCGTCCCACGGATTACGCGTGATGCCGAACGCGGAATTTTCCGTCGAGCTGCCCATCGCAAATTCGTCCATGTTCAACCGGCCAAAAACAATCGCGCCCGCCGCTTTCAATTTTTCAATCACCGTCGCGTCGTAGGGCGAAATGAAATTGCCGAGTATTTTCGAGCCGCAATTCAGCGGCTGGTTTTTGACGGCGAGGACATCTTTGATGGCGACCGGCACGCCGAGCAGCGGGCGGCTTGTGCCGCTGCCACCTTGCGACAGCAATTGATCGGCGGCGTCGGCTTGAGCCAGCGCGTCCGTTGCGTCGTGGCTGATGAAGGCGTGAATTTTGCCGTCCACGCGGGCGATCTGGTCGAGGCACGATTGCGTCGCCTCGCGTGCGGAGACTTCGCGTTTGGCGAGCTTGGCGGCGAGTTCGGAAATGGTGAGTTGGTTGAGCATGATGTTTAACGCAAAGGCGCAAAGAGGCGAAGGCGCAAAGGGGTAAAAACGTTTTCCGGTTCAGCGCCTTCGCGTCTTTGCGTTGAGTTCTTGTTCATTCGACGATTTTGGGCACGATGAAAAGGCCGTTGGCTTGTTTGGGCGCGTTGCGCAGGGCGTCGTCGTGCGGGAGCGACGGGCGGATTTCGTCGGCGCGCGTGACATTGACCATCGGCACGGCGTGGGCGGTCGGCTCGACGCCGGTCACGTCAAGCTCCTTCAATTTTTCAATGTAGCCGAGGATGCCGTCGAGCTGGGCGCCGAGTTTTTTCTCCTCGTCGTCGGTGAGATGCAGCCGCGCCAGATGCGCGACGTATTTGATGTCAATTTCAGGGGCAGCCATGCGGGAAAACTAAAGTCCAAAGACCAAAGTTGAAAGCCAAAAGTCGGCCGGAAAAATATGCGGTTGAGTTTTCCGCTACTTCAATCGCGTAAAATGCGTTTTTTGCTGCTGGCGCTGTCCCGAAACCGTTACGGTCATGTCCATCTTGTCGCCGTGAATGTGAACTTCGCAACTGGCTGACATTTCCGGCATATTTGTGTTGCCGGTGTCGATTTGCAAATTCATGTGGCTGCCGTCTGTGAATGTGTATTTTCCGTTCTGTTTTTGATCTTGAGGGTTGACGAATGTGCCGTCTTTGCGGAATTCAACAATCTCCTTCGTCGCTTGCGTCCGCCATTTTCCAATGATGGCGTCGTTGGCCTTTTTCGAGCAGGAGGATAAAATCAAGGTCACGCAACAGCTTAACAATGCAATGGCCAGCCAAGACGTAAACAGACCATTCTTGGGCGATGTAGCTTTCATTGGATTTATTCCTCATCAAACTTGCGTTTGACGAGGGCTTCAAGCTCGACGATGGCCTGGGGCGCGTCCGCGCCCTTGATGTGCAGCGTCAGTTTGCTGCCGGGGCCGGCGGCCAGCATCATCAGGCCCATGATGCTCTTGCCGTTGATTTTTTCGCCGTCCTTTTCCACGAAGATTTCGCTCGCAAACCGGTTGGCGGTTTTGACGAACATGGCGGCGGGCCGGGCGTGGATGCCCAGCTTGTTGGCGATGGTCAATTCCCGTGTGAGGAACTCGCCATCCGGCAGTTTTTTTGCACTCATCGGTTTGCTCATGGCATTCTAAACGAGCGGACGCCATTTCGCCACTGAATTTGTCATTTTGCCGGCGGCGAGCCGCCCGGGCTCATGTGGGCGATCAACCGGTCGTTCAATTCCTGCGCGGCGTTGTAGCCGGACAGCTTCAATTTGGTTTGAAACGCCGCGACCTCGATGAGCCGCGCCAGATCGCGTCCCGGCCGCACGGGAATGATGATGTGCGGGATGTCCACGCCGAGCACCTTGACGAATTCCTGTTCGATGCCGATCCGGTCCACCTCGCTGACTTCGTTCCAGGATTTCAGGGTGACGACGAGGTCGAGCTGCTTTTCGTGGCGGATGCTTTTGACACCGAACATGGCGGCGACGTTGATGATGCCGATGCCGCGGATTTCCATGTGGCTGCGCGTCAACTCGGAACTGGTGCCGATGACCTCGCGTCCGTCCTGCAATGTCACGCGCGTCACGTCGTCGGACACGAGGCTGTAGCCGCGCTCGATGAGCGCCAGCACGGCCTCGCTTTTGCCGATGCCGCTTTCGCCGCGGATCAGCACGCCCACGCCGAGGATGTCCACCATGCTGCCCAGCTCGCTGCCGCGCGGCGCGAACATCGTTTCCAGCGCGAGCGTCGCGGCGTTGATGAACTTCATCGTCACCAGCGGCGTCTGGAAAACCGGCACGCCGGCCCTGGCCGCCGCGTCCAGAAATTCCGGTTCCGGCCGCAGTCCGCGGCTGAAGACGAAGCACGGGATTTTGAACTCAAACAGCGCGGTGCAGTGTTTTTCCCGTTCGGCGCACGAAAGCGAGCGCAGGTAATAGGCCTCCGCGTGGCCGACGGCCTGGACGCGTTTGTGGGCGAAGTAGCGCGTGAATCCGCTCAACGCCAGGCCGGGCCGGTTCACCGTCGGCTCGCGGATGACGCGCTGGAGATTTTCCTTGCCGGCAACCAGCCGCATTTGCAGCGCGCCGCCGTGCTGCTTGTAAAATTGTTCAACTGTGACGGAGGGATGCGCCATTGGTTTCGTTAAATTGTTGAATTGTTACATTGTCGAAACGGATTCTATTTTATTCGATGCAACGATTCAACGATGCAACGAATCACAGGTTAAACTCCGGTCCCAGGTAAATTTCCCGCGCCTTCGCGTCGTTCGCCAGAAATTCCGACGAACCCTCCACCAGCACCTGGCCCTTGTGGATGATGTAGCCGCGGTCTATCAGCTTCAAGGTCTCGCGCACATTGTGGTCGGTGATCAGGATGCCCAGTCCGCGCTCCTTCAGCCGCCGCACGATCTTCTGCACCTCGTAGACGGCAATCGGGTCAATGCCGCTGAACGGCTCGTCGAGCAGCAGCATCTTCGGGCTGGTCACCAGCGCGCGGGTGATTTCCAGCCGCCGTTTTTCGCCGCCGCTGATTTGATACGCCATGCTTTTGGCGATGGGTGTCAAGTCCAGCTCCTCCAGCAAATACTTCAGCCGCACCGCCCGCTCGGCGCGCGACAGACTGCACGTCTCCAGGATCGCCAGGATGTTTTGCTCCACGGTCAGCTTGCGGAAGATGGACGGTTCCTGCGTCAAATACCCGATGCCCAGCCGCGCGCGCTGATGCATCGGCAGCGGCGCGATGTTGCGGCCGGCGAACGTCACCGCGCCCTCGTCCGGTTTCACGATGCCGACGACCATGTTGAACGTCGTCGTCTTGCCCGCGCCGTTCGGACCGAGCAGCCCGACGATTTCGCCCGCGCCGACGGCGACCGACACGCCGTCCACCACGCGCCGGCCGCGATACGCCTTCGCCAGCTTGTCCGTGGCGAGCAGCGCGCCATTCAATTGCGGCCCGGTGGTTTCCATTTAGAATCCTGGTTTCTCGATGGTTCCCGGCGGAAGGTTTGTTTTCTGCGAGGGCAGGCTGTTTGTCGCCGTCGGGGCGCTGAAGTTTTCGCTGCCAACCAGGTGCTGGTTGCCGGTGAATGTGTAGCTGTTGTTCACGATGTCCCAGACAATGACATCGGCCGAGTTCGTGGCCTGGGCGGTTTCAACCCGCGGCTGTGGATTGCCGGTGAGGGTGACCGTGTTGTTCGTCACGCCGTTTTGCACGTTGTAAATGTAGACCGCCTTGTCGCCCGTCGCGTGCATGGACCGGTTGTTCGAGTTGGTCGCGTCAATCACCACGTTCGTCTCGGCGACGATGCGGCTCGGATGTCCGCCCGATTGCGGCAGATCCGCGACGAGCAGCGTGCAGGTCAGTTTCATGATCGGGTCGGTTACGCGGACGTTGCCGAGATGCGTGACCGTGCGCCCGTTTCCGTCAATGACCTCGCTGTCCGAATCAATGTGCATCAATCGCGGCGACGCCGGCGCGGCGTTCGTGCCCGGCTGGGCGTGCGAAGCCAGCCCGGCAGTCGCGGCCATCAAGGCGATAAGGCAAAACGTTTTCATAAGCCAATGTTCATTTCCGATCCGGTTTCGATCACCGTGCGGGCGTGGTTTGAGATGGTGAGCAAGGAATCGTCCTGCCGCCACAAAAAACCGTCGCCTTCGGTGCGGATTTTTCCGTCGCTGCTGCGCAATTGCAAATGCCCCGCCGAATCCGCCGTGTTCTTTGCCGTGTCATAGACGCATTCCGGCGCCTCGACGATCACCTGCGGGCTGCCGTTTGTGTTGAACGTTTCCAGCTTGAACTGTTTGATGGCGAGCAGCCCGCCCGGCAGCGGCTGCGCTTCCGCGCCGGAGAGCCGCGATTTCATCTGCGTCTGGTTCGGCTCCGGGAAATAGTCAACATAGGTGAAATCGCGCGTGTGGCCCGCGGCGTCCTTTGGCGCGGGGGCATCCGCCGCGGTGTCGCCGGATTTTTTGCAGCCGGCCAGCAGCACCGCGCCGGCCAGCAAAATCAGTTGCGCGCATTTCATTTTCATTTGCGATAGACGGCGATGACCGGCTCCCATTTTCCCTGCGCCTGCAAAATCATTTCAATTGCCTCGCGCACCGCGCCGCGCCCGCCGTCGGCCTTCGTCGTGAAATGCGCCGCCGCCTTCGCCTCCGGCCGCGCGTCGCCCACCGCCACACCGAAACCCGCCCGCGTCAACGGTCCCAAATCCACCACATCGTCGCCGACAAAACAAACCTCGCTCCAATCCAGTTTTTCGCGCGCCAGAAGTTTTTCCACCGCGCCGGTCTTGCTGATTTTGTCGCCCTGCTGGACGAGAAAATCAATCTTCAATTCCGCCGCGCGCATTTGGGTCGCCGCCGACGGACGTGCCGAAACCCAGCCGGTTTTCAGCCCCGCGCGCCGCGCCAGCACGAGGCCGAGGCCGTCGCGGATGTTGAACCGCTTCACCTCGCGCTCGCCGCCGATGAACACCGAGCCGTCCGTCAGCACGCCGTCCACGTCGCAAAGGAACAATTTTATCCGGCGAAGCCGCGCTTGGAGATTTTTCATGAGCGGACGGCGTTGAAAACTTTGAGCAGGTCTTTTAGCGTTGCCGCCATTTCCGCCAGCGGAATCATGTTCGGTCCGTCACTCAACGCCTTGTCCGGGTGCGGATGCGTTTCGATGAACAGGCCGTTGGCACCGGCCGCGAGCGCCGCCTTCGCCAGCACCGGCGCGAATTCGCGCTGCCCGCTGGATTTGTCGCCGCCGCCGCCGGGCAACTGCACCGAGTGCGTCGCGTCGAACACGACCGGGCAGCCGGTGCGACGCATGATGGGAATCGAGCGCATGTCGGCCACGAGATTGTTGTAGCCGAACGTCGTGCCGCGCTCGGTGAGCAGGATTTTTTCCGCGCCCGCGCGCCGGGCCTTGTCCACGACCTGGGCCATTTCCGCCGGCGAGAGGAATTGCCCCTTTTTGATGTTCACAATCTGGCCGGTCGCGGCGGCGGCTTCAATCAAGTCCGTCTGCCGGCAGAGGAACGCGGGGATTTGCAGAATGTCCACCACCTCGCCCACGACGGCGGCGTGCGATTCGCAATGGATGTCCGTCAGCACTGGCACGTCGAATTCGGCGCGGACCTTGCCGAGGATTTTCAGTCCGTTGTCGAAGCCGACGCCGCGGAACGATTTGCCGGAGGTGCGGTTGGCCTTGTCGAAGCTGGCCTTGAAGACGTAGAAAATGCCGAGCGCGGCGCAGGTTTTCTGGAGCGCGGCAGCGATTTGCAGGCAGAGTTTTTCGTTTTCAATCACGCACGGTCCGGCGATCAAAAACAGCCGGCGCGGCGAATTGAGATTCTTCCAGATGGCGGCATCGTTGAGCATGGGGAAGTTTTAGCAGCCGGGCGGGGGAAAGTAAATGGCGCGAGTGGCGCAATCGGATTTTTCCATTTCATCGGGAAAAGCGCGCAAACTCCCGGCTGGCGGGTTCAGGATGCAATTGCGCGCCGTGGCCGTTTCAAAATGGGGCTGCGCGCTCCAAGCTGGACGAGCGGGGCGGCTTTTATTAGCATTCCGGGATGTCAAAACCAGCCAGGGCTGATGCGGCCAAGGGTGGCCTGCCGTTTGAAGAGGCCTTGAAAAGGCTCGAAGGCGTCGTCGAGGCCATGGAGTCCGGCGATTTGCCGCTCGAAACGCTCCTGTCCCGATACGAGGAGGGCGCGCAGCTGGTGAAACTCTGCCAGGAAAAACTCGCCGAGGCGGAAGTGAAAATCCAGCAGCTCGAAAAAACGGCGTCGGGCGAAATCAAATTGAAACCGGTTGAATTGCCGGAAGAATAAAGGATCCGCGAATTCCGCCAATTGTCGCGAATTAATGGAATCAGTTTTCATTCGCGGTAATTTGCGAAATTTGCGGATAATAATTTTATGAGCACATACCTCGACATGATCAACGGACCGGAACACGTGAAGAAACTCACGCTGCCGCAATTGCAGGAGCTGGCCGGCGAAATCCGGCAGGAGCTGATCGGCGGGCTGGCCAAGGCCGGCGGCCACCTCGGCCCGAACCTCGGCGTGGTCGAGCTGTCCATCGCGCTGCACCGCGTCTTCAACACGCCCAAGGACAAGTTTGTCTGGGACGTGAGCCATCAGGTCTACGTCCACAAGCTTCTCACCGGCCGCAAGGACCGGTTCCGCACCATCCGGCAGACCGGCGGGCTGAACGGTTTCGCCCTGCGCACGGAAAGTCCGCACGATTGCTACGGCGCGGGCCACGCGGGCACGGCACTGTCAGCCGCGCTCGGCATGGCGGCGGCGCGCGACAAAAAAGGCACGGACGAAAATGTCGTCTGCATCTTCGGAGACGCGGCGCTGACCAACGGCATCTCCTTCGAGGCGCTCAACAACATCAGCCACACGACAAAACGGTTCATCGGTATCCTCAATGACAACGAGTGGAGCATCGCCAAAAACGTCGGCGCGATTTCCGCCTATCTCAACAAGCTCATCACCCATCCGCGCTACAACAAGCTGTCGAATGATTTTGTGAACTTCGTCCGCCGCCTGCCCAAGGGCGAACTGGCGCTGAAGCTTGCACACAAGGCCGAGGGCGGCTTCAAGGGTGCCATCACCGGCGTGGGACTTCAGCCGACCGGCAAGCCGGAGGACGCCGACGGGCGCGGCGGCTACGGCAGCCCGGTGTTCTTCGAGGAAATGGGCATCCGCTATCTCGGCCCGATTGACGGACACGATTTGCCGCTGCTCATCAGCACGCTGGAATTTGCCAAGACCTGCGACCATCCGATTGTCATTCACATTTTGACGAAAAAAGGCAGGGGCTTTGAAGCCGCGCTGAAATATCCGGAAAAATTCCACGGTCTCGGGCCTTACAACGCGCAGACCGGCGAAACGCCCGCGCCCAAGCCCAACGCCGCGCCGATGTATCAGGACGTGATGGGTCAGGCGATGGTCCGGCTCTGCCAGAAAAACAACACGCTCGTCGGCATCACCGCCGCCATGCCCAGCGGCACCGGCATGAAGCATCTCGAAAAGGCGATGCCCGACCGCTATTACGACGTCGGCATCGCGGAGGAACACGCCGTCATCTTTGCCGCCGGCATGGCGACGATGGGGTTGCATCCGGTTGTGGCGATTTATTCCAGCTTCCTCCAGCGCGCCTTCGACTGCATCCACCACGACATCTGCCTGCAGGATTTGCCGGTGATTTTCTGCATGGACCGCGCCGGGCTTTCCGCCAACGACGGCCCGACGCACCACGGCCTGTTCGACATTGCCTACCTGCGCACCCTGCCGAACGTCACCGCGATGGCGCCGAAGGACGAGGACGAACTGGTGGACATGATGTTCACCGCGTCGCACTCGAATCATCCGATGTTCATCCGCTACCCGCGCGGTGTGGCGGAAGGCGTGCCGATCAAGGAAGAACCGAAGCTGCTCGAAATCGGCAAGGCCGAGGTCATCCGGAATTTTTCCAGCAACAGCAAAAAGAAGGCCGCGCTGTTCGGTCTCGGCCCGATGTGCGCCATCGCGCGCAAGGCGGCGGAACAGCTCGCGGCGGAAGGCTTCGACGTTGCCGTCATCAACCCGCGGTTCACCAAGCCGATTGACGCCGGGACGACCGAATTTTTCGGCAAGGCGGCGGATCTGGTGGTGACGCTGGAAGACCACGCGCTGATGGGCGGCTACGGCTCGGCGGTGCTGGAACTGTTCAGCGAGAAAAATGTGACGACGCCCGTGGTGCGCATCGGCTGGCCGGATCAATTCATCGAACACGCCTCGACGCAGGACGAACTGCGGAAGAAATACGGCCTGTCCGTCGAGAACACCGTCGCCAGGGTGAAGGCGCATTTCGGCGAAGCCGCAACGACGGCGACGAGGCTGATTGAAGTGGCTTGAAATAATTGCCGTGACACTTCGGACGCCTGCTGGTCTAATCCAGTATGCCTCGGGCAGGAAAAACTTTCAGCTCCGGCTTCACGCTGATTGAACTTTTGGTCGTCATCGCCATCATCGGAATTCTGGCGGCGCTTTTGTTGACGGCCATTTCTCAAGCCAAAGCAAGAGCGTTGCGAATTCAATGCGCAAATAATGTGCGGCAACTCGGACAAGGAATGCTAGAATTTGTTGCAGACAATGGCACTTATCCGCTTTTTAACACGCAGCCCGGCGGAATTTATCAAGAAGGCTTGATTGAATGGCCGGTTACTATTCGGAATGAATTTTTAGGAAAGAAAGGTCCCAGCGACGCCATTTGGATTCATCAAGGTGTTTGGCAATGCCCTTCGGCGATCAGGCCACCGGAGTTCATAACCGAAGCAGAATACCACAACTATCTCAGCTATGGTTACAATGATTTTGGGTTAGATGCCCCGACCCAAGCTAATTCACTCGGGCTTGGCGGACATCGTATTTACATCAACGGCACGTTACGTATGCCGTTGTCTCCGCCAGTGAGCGAATCGGAAGTTGCCAGTCCCAGCGATATGATGGCGATTGGTGATGGATTCATTGGCGGGAACGGCGTTCTTCGGGAAGGCTGGACATTATGTCGAACTTATGGAGTTACGGATCATTTGGGCAGCACCAAAACCAGTTATGCGCGTCATCAAGGAAAAGCCAACGTGGTGTTTTGCGACGGCCACGTTGAATCGCCGGCGCTGCAATTTCTTTTTGCCGACACCAGCGACGCCGCCTTGAGCCGCTGGAACCGCGACCACCAGCCCCACCGCGAACGGCTGTCCCCGTGATTTGGAGTGCGCGGACATGTCGCGTCGTTGAAAGCGGCGACACGTCGCCGCACTCCAAACCGGCCCCGTATTCGCCGCGCTTGGCGGCATTTCTTTCCTTGATTTATCCCGCATTAGGCGGTTTCATTCACTGGTTAAATTTGGCAGTTGTAAATCGAAAACCGTAAATTGACATGGCCTACAAAGACGTGACCCCGCCCACGGGCGGAAAAATTACCATCGCGAACGGCAAGCTCACCGTTCCCGAAAATCCCATCCTGCCGTTCATCCGCGGCGACGGCACCGGCCCGGACATCTGGGCGTCGAGTGTCCGCGTATTTGACGCGGCGGTGGCCAAAGCTTATGGCGGCAAGCGCAAGATTTCTTGGTTTGAGGTTTTCGCCGGCGAGGAAAGTTTCAAGAAGTTCAATAACTGGCTGCCGGATGACACCGTGGAGGCGTTCAAGGAATATCTGGTCGGCATCAAAGGCCCGCTCACCACGCCCGTCGGCGGCGGCATCCGCTCGCTCAACGTCGCACTCCGCCAGATGCTCGATCTCTACGTCTGCTTGCGTCCGGTTCAATGGTTTCATGGTGTTCCCTCGCCCGTGAAGCACCCGGAAAAGGTGGACATGGTCATCTTCCGCGAGAACACCGAGGACATTTACGCTGGCATCGAATACGCCGGCGGCACGCCCGAGGCGCAAAAGGTTCTGGACTTCATCGCCAAGGAATTTCCGAAGGATTTCAAAAAGATTCGCTTCGGCACCAAACCCGCCGCAGAGGATTTCTGGAAGGCGGTCGGCGCAAAAGATTTTCCAAGCGACGTGAAAGTCGGCGTCGGAATCAAGGCCATCAGCTACAGTGGCACCGTGCGGTTGATGCACAGCGCGATTGCCTACGCGATCAAGTTCAAGCGCAAGAGCGTCACGATTGTCCACAAAGGCAACATCATGAAGTTCACCGAGGGCGGCTTTCGCGACTGGGGCTACGATACGGCGAAGAAATTTTTCGGCGCGGTGGAGATTGATGGCGGGCCGTGGTGCAGGATTCCCGACGGCAAGCCCGGCGCCGGCATCGTCATCAAGGACGCCATCGCCGACATCACGCTCCAGCAGGTGCTCACGCGCCCGACGGATTTTGACGTGATCGCGACGTTGAATTTGAACGGCGATTATTTGAGCGACGCGCTCGCGGCGCAGGTGGGCGGCATCGGCATCGCGCCCGGCGGCAACATCAATTACATCACCGGCCACGCCATTTTCGAGGCCACGCACGGCACCGCGCCGAAATACGCGAACAAGGACGTCGTGAATCCCGGCAGCGTTGTGTTGAGCGGCGAAATGATGTTCCGCTATCTGGGCTGGACGGAAGCGGCGGATTTGATCTTGAAAGGCTTGAACGGTGCGATTGGCAGCAGGCGCGTCACCTACGATTTTGCCCGCCAGATGGACAACGCGACGGAAATCAAGTGCTCGCAATTCGGTGACAATATCATCTCGCACATGTAATCTTCTGGAAATTGGACAGCTCGACGGGCGGGCCAAAACGGTTCGCCCGTCTTGCTTTTTTGAATGAACTGGATTGATGCCAGCCTCGTGTCGGCGTTGTTCCTTGGCGTCTATGATATTTGCATCAAGCACGCCATCCGGAACAACGCCGTGCTGCCCGTGCTGTTCTTCAGCACGCTGACCGGCGCGGCGGTGTGGCTGGCCCTGATGCTCACGCAGGCGGCGCATCCGGGACTGCTGCCGGCGTCGCTTGTCACCGACCCGCTCACGCCCGTGCAACATCTGCAACTGCTGCTGAAATCCGCCATCGTCACGGCGTCGTGGATTTTCACCTACTTCGGATTGAAGCACCTGCCGCTCTCACTTGGCTCGCCCATCCGCGCGACGACCCCGCTGTGGACGCTGTTCGGCGCGCTGCTGTTCCTGGGCGAACGCCCGGACGGACTGCAATTGCTCGGCGTCATCACGACGCTGGCGGCGTTCTTCGGGCTTTCAATGGCCGGGCGGCTGGAGGGCGTGCATTTTTACCGCGACAAGTGGGTGGGCTTCCTGCTGGCCGGCACGATGCTCGGCGCGGTGAGTTCGCTTTACGACAAATACCTGCTGGGCCGCGCGCACTTCACCGTGCCGACGGTGCAGGCGTGGTTTTCAATTTATTTGGTGCTGCTCTTCACGCCGTTTGCCATCGGCTGGAAGCGGCGCTGGTGGGAGCGCAACGAATTCCGCTGGCGCTGGACCATCCCTGTCATCGCGCTCTCGCTGCTGGTGGCGGATTACATTTATTTCGGCGCGCTGCGCCAGCCCGGCTCGCTGGTCTCCGTCGTGATGAGCCTGCGGCGCGGCAACACGCTGGTGGCCTTCGCGGGCGGGCTGCTGCTGTTCGGTGAACGGAGCAACTGGCAGAAAATCCTCGCCGCCATCGGCATCCTCGCCGGCATCGCGATCACCGTGATGGGATGAGGCGGGTCACTGTTTCAAACTGTCTTGCTGCTTTTGGACCTGCTTCGCCAGATCGTTGTATTTGGACACGATGTCATTCCGGTCCTTGACCTCGTCGTTGTATTTCTGCACGAGGTCGTTGCGCTGGGCGACAAGATTGGTGATGGCTTCATTCTGCTTGTCAATGCCCGCGTAGGCTTCCTTCAGCTTGGATTCCAGCGCGTCCACGGCGGCTTTGTATTGCGCGATTTCATTGGTGGCATTGTCGTTGGCGAATTGCAGTTGCACGATTTTGGCTTTTTGCGAAATGACGAGCTGTTCATTCGTGGCGGCGGCGGCCTTGATTCCGGTGATGCGTCCGTCCATCTGGTCCACCTGATGATTCAACGTGGCGATGGAGTTGGTGTAGCTCTGGATTGACGCGTCGCGGTCATAAACCATCCGGTTGAGGCTCTGGATTTCGTCGCGCTGGACGGTTTGTTCATACCACTGCCGGGCGCACAGGCCGCAGAGGCCGAGCGCGAGGGCGATGAGCAGGTTCACTTGAAAATTTTTCATGGGGTCGGGTGGTCGGGAGCCGCATTGACGGCGATGGCGACGCGCTGGATGCCGGCGCGTTTCACCAAATCGAGCACGAACATCACCGAACCATGCGTGGCGTCGTTCGCACCGGTGATGTAAACCGGCAGGTTGGTGTTCAGGCTGTAACGGTTCGTGAGCATCGTGAACAATTCGGGGAAGGCGACGGGTTTGTCGTCCGCGGAAACCTGGCCGTCCTTGTTCACGTTCAAATTCACGATGTCGGGCTTCTTTGAGGGAGTGGCGAGCGTGGCGGTGGGCAAATTCGCTTTCACGGTGCGGACGATTTGCATCTGCAAGCTGACCATCATGAACGACGCGAGCAGGAAAAACATGATGTCAATCAGCGGGATGATTTCCAGCCGCGACTTTTTTTCCGGGATGGGCGTGCGGATTTTCATCGAATTGTTTTGGCCATAGATGAAACACTGATTGAACGCAGATTTCTCCGCGTGAAGGCCGCGAGAGAGCGCGAAGCAAAGTCTTCTTCAAGGCCATCGCCACCTTCGCGTTGTTCGCGCGGCTTCAAAACGTCTTTTATCTGTGTCTCACCCGTGTTCATCTGCGGCCTATTTTTGACTTTCGGTCATGAATGCGACTTTCTGGATGCCAGCCGCGCGGACGGTTTCATACACCTTCACCATGTCGCCGTGGAGCGCGTCACGGTCGCCGCTGATATAAACCGGCACGTCCGGGTTGGCGTGGAAGCGGTCCTTCAAGACGGACGCGAGTTCAGCGAGCGAAGTCTGCTTTTTCTCCAGCCACACCGCGCCGGATTTGTCCACGGCGATGTTGACCATGTCGGGCCGGTAATCCTGCCGCGATTGCGAGGCCGGCGGCAGATTGACCTTGATGTTCTCCGTCTTGCTCATCTCCAAAGCCAGCATCATGAACGAGGCGAGCAGAAAAAACATGATGTCAATCAGCGGAATGATGACAATCCGCGAGCGACGTTTCGGGATGGGCGAGGGAATTTTCATGGGAAAATGACGAATGACGAAACGCTAATGACTAAAGAATGACGAAATCCAAATGACAAATGGCCGGGCGAGAACCGAGGTTTCATTCGGCATTTGTCATTTGTCATTGGGAATTCTTTAGTCATTCGGATTTAGGGTTTAGTCATTTCAATCAGTGGCTGGTGGCCTGGCCTGGCGCTTCCGGCTTGTGCAAATGAATGGCGTCGTCCGTCTTTCCGCCGCCGCCGACCAAGACTTCGACGTTCGTCGCCGCCGTTTCCAAGTCAAATTGCAATTGCGCGACCTTGGCGGAGAAATAATTGAACGGAATCAGTGAAAAAATGGCGATGCCGAGTCCGCAGGCGGTGGCAATCAGCGCCTCGCCGATGCCGCCGGTGACGCCCACGACGGATAATTCCGCGCTGCCGATGTTGAGAAAGGCGCGCATGAGGCCGGTCACCGTGCCGAGCAGACCGAGCAGCGGCGCGAGTGTGACGAGTGTGTCCATGACCGTAAGGAAACGCCCGGCGCGCTTGAGTTCAACACCCGCCGCCACTTGCAGGGCGCCCAGCAGCGAGCTGTGTTTGTGGCCGACGTGGGCGAGGCCGTGATGAATCATTCGGATGACCGGGTCTTCCGAGCCTTCGGAAATTTTCTTCGCGGCGTCGAGGTCGGAGTTTTCCAGCGCGGCCAGCAGTTGCTCCATTTTCCGCGGGTCGCGCTTCCGGCTTTCGCGCCACCACCAGAACGCGCGTTCGCCGACAACCGCGACGGCGACGAGGGCGCTGACGAGAATCGGCCACATGACCGGGCCGCCTTTGAGGAAGAATTCGAGAACGATGTTTGCGAGCATGGGATTCATGGATTTAGTTTGGTTATGATTAGAATCAGTTCAATTGCAACAGGTAGGTGATGCTGGTTTCGAAAAGGCGGTTGCCTTCGCCCGCCGGAAGCCGCCAGTGGCGCTTGATGAAATCCACCGTGGCGCGGTCGAGGACGGGAAAGCCGGATGATTCCTTCACGTCCACGGAAATGATGTTTCCCGCCGCGTCGCCGCCCAGCAGAAGTTTCACCGTGCCCTGCTCGCCGGTTTCCTTGGCGATGGGCGGATAGGGCGGTTCGGGCCGGTCGCCGCCCGCGCCGGTGTTGTTGAGCGAGCCGATGCGCATCGGCGCTATTTGCGGCGCGGACGCGAGCGCGGCGGGCACGACGAGTGTGCCGACGGTCGGAACACCAAAGTTGACGTTCGGCGCGTCCGGCAGGGCGACGAGAACCTGCGGCTGGTTGATCTGTTCCGCCTGCTCCGGCTTTTGAGCAATGGCCTGCGGCGGCAGCACCGTCGGCTGGATGACGACGGGAATCATTTCCTGAATGGGCGGGACCGGTTTGATGGCAATCAAACCGCGCCGTGCGCCGAGAATGCCGATCAAAAGAAAGAGGATGCAAATCGAATTCACCCAGGCGAGCTTGAGATTTGCGTCCCGGTTGGCCGGCGGCAGGCAAAGCCGGGCCAAATCGTCTTTCAACTCGTAGCCGGGCAGGATTTGATTGGCATCCGTGTTGTTCATCGCCGGAACATTTCAAAAGACATAGCTTAACGAGCCGAAGAAGCCGAGCCGTTCGCCGTATTGCGCGGCGTTGACGCCGACGCCGGAGCCGCTGCGGAGCTGGTAAATGCTGTCCGTGACGTTCACGACATCGAGCCGGGCCTTCAAAAACCGGTTGCGGGCGAGCTTGAAACTCTGTTCCGCGCCGAGGTTGATGGAGTAGTATTGCGGCACGCTCGCGCCATTGGGAATGGGATCGCCCGCGGCATCATCTGCGCCACCGCCGTCCTGTCTCAAACCACTGCCATAAATCGCGTCGGCATAGATTCGCGTGCTTTGACGTGCGGATTCGTTCCAAGTGTAAGCCACGCCGAACGAGCCGGTGACGCGCTGGTCATGGTCCAGATAAATCCAATGATTCTGGACGTAGGCCGCGTCATTCGGGGAGAACAGGAACTGCGCCGAGTTCCAACCCTCGCCCTGCGCGACCGACCAGGCGAGGTTGGCATACGATGAAAAACCGCCGTTGTTGTATGAGCCTGTCAATTCCGTTCCATAAATCCTGCCTTTGTCGTAGTTGAACGCCGAGAGAATCAGCGTCTGCCCGAACAATCCATCATCGAGCTGGTTTCGGGATTCCTTGTAATAACCGTCCAGGCCGACCTGCAGGTGCTTCCCGATTTTCTGCGAAATGCCGGCGTCGAAATAATTCGCGCGCTCGGCCTTGACGGTGCTGTCTGGCGCATTCGGGCCGGCGGGCGATTCATTGGCCGTGCCGTTGAATGCCGCCACGCTCCCCGCCGACACGTTTTCGAGCGGCGGCGGCGTGAAGTAACGCGCATAACCGGCGTGCAGCGTCGTCGAATCCGTCGGCTGCCAGATGATGTTCGCGCGCGGGCTGGGCTGGTTCTCCTGGTCGTAGGTGGAATAATACTCGTCAAAGCGCGCCCCGTAATTGATCGTGACCTCCGGCAGAATTTTCCATTCGTCCTGCAAATAGACGCCGGCAAACAGCGCGTGTGAGATGCCATTCTGAACGATGGTTGTTGTCGGTGAACCGGGCAGCGGATTAAAGGTGGCTGGATCAGTGCCGTCCATCAGGATGGCCGTCGTGGTTGAATCGGCGGACAGGTATTCCTCCATCAGCATCACGCCGCCGCGGATCGTGTGCTTTTCACCGAGGGCATAACTCGCGTCCGTCTGCAATCCTCCGGAATAGAGGTTTCGATTCACGTCACTGGCGACGCCGTTGAAAAACAAATCACCGACGGGGTCGGGCGTGAAATGCACGCCGCTGTTGCGGCCCAGAACGGAGGCCTGAAGATTAAAATCTCCCGCCGATTTCTGGTAGGTCGCCACGCCGTAATAATTTTGTTCGGCTTGATTTTCGTTCAAAGCGGACGAATCAAAAGTGCCCGGTTCCCACTGCGGATTGCCCAGACCAGGGGCCGTGCCTGGCGGCAATCCCGGTGTGTTGGGAACTTGAAAATTACTGTCAGATGCGCTGCCCATCAGGCTGACGCGGCTGGTGTCGCTCAAAATGCGCGAGGCATAAACGAACGCCTTGCCCTGGTCCGTCGTGTCGTGAATCGCATCGTGGCTGG
>CAZZPE010000033.1:0-34823 GCA_964655855.1 uncultured Bifidobacteriaceae bacterium | reverse complement strand
GTGCCGTGCTGGATTTTTTTGATGTCGGTGGGGCAGACGCCGCAGACGGCGACCTGGACGAGGAGTTCGCCCGGGCGGATGGAGGGGACGGGGACGGTTTCGAGGCGGAGGTCGTTGACGCCGCGATAAACGACGGCGCGCATGGTTTTAGGAATGTCGAACACGGGGGATATTTAGCCACAGATGGAACACAGATGAAACACGGATTTTTCAAACGCGAAGATGCGTTTCTCCCGCAAAGGACGCAAAACACGGGTTGCCACAGAGGCACAGAGACGCAGAGCCGTTTGAAAACAATCACCTCTTTCTCCGTGCCTCCGTGTCTCTGTGGCAAAACCGATATCACCGCCAAGACGCCAAGGACGCGAAGGAAGGCGAAAACTTGAGACCGGAGACCGGAAAACAAAATCGGAAATATGGAAAGCAGAAAGCAGAAAACCGGACTGATCCGCAGATGGCGCGGATGAATAGGTTTGCCACAGAGACACAGAGGCACGGAGGAAGCAATTATTTACTTTCTCTGTGGCTCTGCGCCTCGGTGGCCATAAATTCCGTGAACCAGGGTTCGGGCGGACAGGAAAATTCAAGCGGCCGGCCGCGCCAGAGCAATTTCATGGAGCGGGCGTGGAGGGCGTGGTTTGCAAAAATCAGGCGGGCGCGCTGCGCTTCGGTCAGGCGGCGTTCGACGAAGGCCAGATAACATTCCTCGTCGCCGCCGTAAATCTTGTCGCCGACGATGGGGTGGCCGAGGTGCGCGAGGTGGATGCGGAGCTGGTGTTTGCGGCCGGTGCGGGGAACGAGGCGGAGCAGGGAAAACGGCACCTCGCCCCGGCCCTCGCCCCATTGCTTGCCGACTCGCAACGCGGAGAGGGAGAATTTCTCGCCGTCCTGCTGCACAGCGCGGACAAACCGGCGTTCGACAAAAAAATCCGTCTGCGCGGGCGCGCCGTCGGGGCGGACGCAATCCTTGATGGCGACGCGGCTGTGTTCGTCCCTGCCGAGCGGGGCGTCGATGGTCCCCTGCTCCGCCGCGACGTGGCCGTGGACGATGGCGAGGTATTCCTTCACGACGGCGCGTCTCTCGAACATTTTCCCCAGTTCGCCGGCGGTTTGGGAATTTTTCGCGATCAAAACCACGCCGCCGGTGTCGCGGTCGAGGCGGTTGACCAGAAAAGGCCGGAGGCTGAAGGCTGAAGGCTGGAGTGAAACAGGAGCCGGATCACCCTGAATCTGGTGGCAGCCGACATAAGGAGGCTCCATTTTCATTTCGCGCATTTCAGATGGAGCCTTCTCACGTCGGCTGCCACGAAGATTGAGATAGAGGCGGGCGCGGCCGATCAGGCTGGACATCTCGCCGTCCTTGGACGGGTGGCAGACCAGACCGGCCGGTTTCTGGACGACGAGCAGGTCGGCGTCCTCATGGATGACATTGAGCACGGAGACATCTAGCCACAGATGGAACACGGATGAAACACGGATTTTTCAAACGCCAAGAAGCCAAGAGCGCCAAGAAAAAAGAGGATAACCACGAAGACACGAAGATCACAAAGGACAAACTGACTGTCCGCAGACGACGCAGGTGAACGCAGATCAAAAAATCTGCGCCCTCTGCGAAATCTGCGAGTGAAATGGAAAAGCGGAAAGCGGAAACCTCCATTTTTAACCTTTAGCCTTCAGCCTTCAGCCTCTAGCATTTGCTTCATGACGCCGTTTGTCAGGCTGTGGCTATGGATTTCGGCATTCGCCAGTCTGGCGGGTTGGGGGCTGTCGGCGGCGGGCGAGCTGAATCGCCGCGGCTATGCGGCGGCATTTGCCGTCTTCGCGGTTTTCATTTTTCTCCGACGGAAGGAATTCGGGATTCAAAGTTTAAAGTTCAAAGTTCAAAGTTCAAGGTTCAGCATCTTCCGCCGGTTTCGCCGGGCACTGCCGTTTTGTTTTGGCGCGCTGGCGGTTTTGGTTTTCCTGGGCGGGGCGATTCACGCGCCGGGCAACTACACGGGGCTGGCGTATCGCACCGGGCGGGTGCTGCAATGGCTGTCGCACGGCCACTGGTTCTGGATTCACACGGCGGATTTCCGGATGAACGACCGCGCGTGCGGCATCGAATGGCTGTCCGCGCCGGTGCTGCTGTTCACGCATTCGACCCGCGCCCTGTTCCTGATCAATTTCCTGCCGTTTCTGCTGCTGCCCGGTTTGATTTTCAGCATTTTCACGCGGCTGGGCGTCCGGGCGCGGGTGGCGTGGCACTGGATGTGGCTGCTGCCGACGGGATATAATTTTCTGCTCCAGGCCGGCGGCATCGCGAACGACACGTTTCCGACGGTGTATGCGCTGGCGGCGGTGGATTTTGCGCTGCGGGCGAGAGAAGGCGGAAAGGCAAAAGCGGAAGGCGGGGTCTTTAACAACAAAGACGCAAAGACGCAAAGGAAGATGGAGGGTTTGCCACAGAGGCGCAGCGGCACGGAGACAAAAGCAGAAACTGCCTGCCCGCAGATGAACGCGGATGAAGGCAAAGGCGGAAAGCGGAAGGCGGAAGGCGGAAACGACTTGTGGCACTCGGTTCTGGCCGCTGCGCTGCTGACCGGCGCCAAGGCCAGCAACCTGCCGCTGCTGCTGCCGTGGGCGGTCGCGATTTTCCCGCTCGTCCCGCTGCTGCGGAAAAAAATCGCCGCGACGGCGCTGGTGGTTTTGGTGGCGGCGGCGGTTTCGTTCCTGCCGACAGCGATTTTGAACGTGCATTATCTCGGCGACTGGTCGGGGCTGTCCATCGAGCGGACCGGGATGAACATGAAAAATCCGTTCGTCGGCGTCTGGGGCAACGGGCTGCTGCTGGCGCTGGACAATTTCACGCCGCCGCTGTTTCCGTTCGCAGGCTGGTGGAACGCGCACGCGCTGGCGGCGCTGCCGCATTTCATTTCCGGGCCGATGACGGCGAACTTCGAGCCGGGATTTTTGTGGCTGGGCGAGCTGCCGACGGAAGACTGGGCGGGCATCGGATTCGGGTTGAGCGTGCTGCTGGCGGTTTCGGTGGCGGCGGGATTTTTTATCCGCAGGGCGCAGCACGTTTCCGCTTTCCGCTTTCCGCTTTCCGCTTTTGTTTTGCTCGCGCCGTGGCTGGCGCTGCTGGCTTATTGCATGAAATCCGGCATGGTCACGCCCGACCGGCTGATCGCACCGTATTATCCGCTGCTGCTGCCGCTGCTGCTCGCCGGCGCGGGACAGTCGCAAATCGTCCGGCATGGCTGGTGGCGGGCGCTCGTTGGCGGCGTGCTGGTTCTGGCGTTTGCGGTCTTGATTTTGACGCCGGACCGTCCGTTGTGGCCGGCCCAAACCGTTTTGTCCGGACTCGCCGCGCGGCATCCGGAGTCACATTTGATTTCCCGAGCGCTGGACGTTTATTCCGTGTATGCAAGACGATCCGATCCGCTGGCCGATGTCCGCGCGCTGCTGCCGCCGGACGCGAAGGCGGTCGGCTTCATCGGCGCGGAGGATGACTGCGACATTTCGCTGTGGCAGCCGCTGGGTTCGCGGCGGGTGGAACATTTCCTGTTGAGCGATCCGCCGGAGCGGTTCCGGCAGGCGGGAGTGGAATACGTGGTCGTGGGCGGATTGAACCTGCAATTGCGCGGCACGACGCTGGACGCCTGGATGCAAAAGACGGGCGCGGAGTTTGTGGCCGGCACCCACGCGACGCAGAAGGTTGCCGAAGGGCCGCAGGCGTGGTATGTGGTGCGGTTCAAGTGAGCTTTCCGGCGGCAGCTCACGCAAAGACGCGAAGGCGCAAAGGCATGAACCGGAAAACCCCGGCATTGAGCCAGCCGATGTCCGGGAAAGTTTTATCAATTAACGCCGGGCCGTCGCGCGGTGGTATGGTCGCTCCGTCATGAAAAACATCCTGCTGTCAATCGGCGCCACCGCATTGATCGCCGCCTTGTGCGCGGGGAGTTTGCGGGCGGCGGAAACCAACAACCCGCCGGCGCGCATCGGCATTTACGATTCGCGGGCGGTGGCCTTCGCGTGGTTCTGGAGCGGCCAACACCAGACCCGGCTCAAGGAACTGATGCAAAACGCCCGCGACGCCAAAACCGCCGGCGACACGAACCGGTTCAGGGAATTTGCCGCCAGGCTGCGGCTGCACCAGGACGAAATGCACCGGGAGGTCTTCAGCACCGCGCCGCCGGCCGGGGCGCTGGACGAACTGAAGGAGCGCCTGCCGGAAATCCAGCAGGCCGCCAGCGTGGCCGCGCTGGTTTCCAAGTGGGACGACGCGGCCTTGAAAAAATATCCGGACGCTGAAAAGCTGGATGTGACCGACCGGCTGGTGCGCGAATTCAATCCGCCGGAAAAGCAGTTGAAGGTGATCCCCTCAATTGAGAAGAGCGCGCCGCTGCCGCTGGAAAAATGCAACGAACTGATCCGCAAGGGGGAAATCTGAAGCCGGCCCGGCGAACAATGACTTGCCCCAAAACGGCAAACCGGTATTGTCAACTCAACCCGCGTGATTGTGATTGAATTATGAAAACACTCATTCGCTCCGCCCAAAGCCTGCCGCGCTTGATTTCCAGCCCGCTCAACGCCGCGGCGCTGCCGCTGTTTTTTGCACTGGCATTCCTGCCGGCGTTGCTCCATCTCGCGGGGCATGATTTTCCGGCGGCGAACCTGCCGGTGGCGGCCGGCCCGCTCGCAGCCGGGTTCTGGCTGGCGGCGGGCATCCGCGAAATCCGCGCGAGCTTCGCGCTGCTCGGCCCGCTGATCGCCACAATTCTCTGGTCGGTCAACTGGCTGATGACGGCGGGCGGCGGCTGTTGTTCCACGCTGGGGAATTGAAATGAACTGTCCGCACTGCCAACGGGAACTGCCGGAAAATTATGGCGCGGCTTGGTGTCCATTTTGCGGAAAGAATTGGTTGCCGGAAGCAAAACCGTTTCAGAAATTGCCGCCGGTGAAATTCCGCTGGCGGTTGTTTTTGTGCGTCCTGTTGTCTCCTGCTTTGCTGACGCTGCTTTCGGCGGCGACGATGCGGTTCGTGATTTCGTCGCACCCGATTGGTGAAGGTGTTTCTCCAACGATCGCTCTGGCTGGCGGTGTCATCGGCGGAGTCATCTGCGGTGTCATGCTGGGATGGAACTCGCGCACCCTCCTGGCCCGTATCGCGCTTTCGGTTCTTATGTCGGCAATCATGGTAATCGTTTGCATCATGCTTTGCTGTTTCGGCTGCGGTATCGGCGGCTACCAAATGAGGATTGGTGGATGAATTTTCCCGCATTCCTGAATTTCCGGCTGACTGACAAACTGCTCAAGCGCACCACGAGCCGCTGCCCGGTCTGCCATGAGCCGTGTCCCGCCGAAGTCTGGCGCACGGGCGGAATTCCGCCGAAGGTTTTTCTCAAGCGCACCTGTCCCCGGCACGGTGAGGCAAGCGTTTGCATCGCCTCCGACGCGCGGTTCTACTGGCTCGCAAAGGGGAAATCCGAAAATGCCTGCTGCTCCGGCCTCTTGAACTGCTGCCAGTCGGCGGCCGGCAGCAATCCCGGCACGCTCGGCCGCAACGCCAACCCCGGCGACGCCCTCGGCCTGATGGAAAAACTCGCGACGTGCCTGTGCCTCATCGAAATCGTTCACTCCTGCAACTTGAGCTGCCCGACGTGCTTCAGCAATTCTCCGGCTGGCGCCGGTCAAAAAGTGGATGCCGTGCCGCTGGACGATTTGAAACGCCGCATCCAGGGCGTGGTTGACCGCAAGGGCGGCATCGAGATTCTCCAGCTCTCCGGCGGCGAGCCGACGCTGCATCCGCAATTTTTCGAGCTGCTCCGCTGGTTGCAGGATCATCCGAAGATTGATTATGTGATGCTGAACACCAACGGCGTCCGCGTGGCCGGCGACGAGGCGTTCGCACGCGAACTCGGCGCGGCGTTCCGCTACGGCTCGTTCCAGCTTTACCTGCAATTCGACGGCGTGCAGAAGCCGGGCCAGCAATTGCTGCGCGGCGCGGACCTGCGCGCCACGCGCGAGCGCTGCCTGGAACGCTGCCGCAAAATGAACATTCCCGTCACGCTGGCGATGACGGTGACGCCGGAGAACCTGCCGTTCCTCTGGGACGCGATTGAGTTTGGGCTGAAGCGGCCAAACGTCCGGGGAATTTGTTTTCAACCGGTGTTCGGGAGCGGGCGGATTCCGAATCACTCCAAAGTCCAAAGCCCAAAGTCCAAAGTCGAAAATGGCGCGATTCGTCCAAACTGCGATGACATTGGACGTGGAACTTTGGACTTTGGACTCCATCGTTTGAACATCGCCGACATCATCCTCGCCGCCGCCGGGCAATCGTCCGGCAAGCTGCGGTTCGACGATTTCACGCCGCTGCCGTGCGGCGACCCGAATTGCGCGGCCATCGGCTACCTGCTGAAAATCGGCGGGCAAATCCGTTCCGTGAGCGATTTCATTGACTTCAAAAACGTGCAGGGATTTCTTGGCACCAAGGTCCGCTACAAGCTGGAAGACCTGATGAAATGCGGCTGCGAATCCGAGCCGCTGGGCGAGCTGCTCAAGCAATTCGAGCTGGACGAGACGCACACGTTCCGGCTGTTCATCAAGCCGTTCATGGACGCGGCGACGTGGGACCAGGACCGGATTGACCGCTGCTGCACGCACGTCATCCGCCCGGACGGCAAGCTGGATTCGTTCTGCCGCTACTACTCCGGTTTTGCCGATTGCAAATCGAAATGAGAAAATGAATTTATGAGCGACGAGCCAAGTCCCAATCTTAAGAAACACAATCCCAACCTCATCTTCGTCTGGCTGCTCATTGGCCTGGCTCCCATTCCAATGGTGCTGATCTTGATTTCCGTGGTGAAACACGACAACGCACTGGCTCAATCGCTAATGCCGATTGCAATGATTGTGATTCCAGCCTGCAATCTGGTGGGCGGGATTGGATGTTTAGGCCGAATGAAAAATGTTGCCGCCCGCATCGTTCTCGGAGTTTTGCTGGCGGCTTTTTTCTTTGCCCTGACAGTGATTGTCGCCGTTTTTCAGGCCTGTTCGCAATCATGACCGATTTGACTGATGAAATTTCCATTGCTCCATTCCACCGCCTACGGCTGGTTGATGCTTGCGGGAATTTTCACGAGCATCTTTCTCTGGTCGCAAATGATCAAGCGCGACGACCGGCTGGTGCTGGTTTATGTGGCGGCGCTGGCGGGCGCGTTTCTCGGCGCGAAGCTCGTTTATCTCGGCGCGGAAGGCTGGCTGCACTGGCATGACCCGAACCGCTGGGTGATTCTGGCCACCGGCAAATCCGTCACCGGTGCGCTGCTCGGCGGCTACCTCGCCGTGGAAATCGCCAAGCGCCTGCTCGGCTACCGGGGAACCACCGGCGACTGGTTTGCGGTCATCGTGCCGGTCGGAATTGTGCTGGGCCGCATCGGCTGCATCCTGAACGGCTGCTGCCTCGGCCGCGCGTGCGAGCCGTCGTGGTTCACGGTGAACGACGCGAACGGCGTGGCGCGCTGGCCGGCGGCGCTGGTGGAATTGCTGTTCAACGCGCTGATGCTCGGCTCGATCCTGATTTTGCGCCGCCAAAAAATCCTGCCCGGCCAGCATTTTCACATTTACCTGATGGCTTACGGACTTTTCCGCTTCTTCCACGAATTTCTCCGCGAAACGCCGCAGATCGTCGGGCCGGTTTCCGGCTATCAAATCGCCGCGCTCGCCATTTTCGCGCTCGGTGCCGCAGGATTTGCAATGCGGCGACAGACAACCGCCCCGGCAACCTGATCCAAATATGTTCATCCTCGCATCCCAATCCACCGACATTCCGGGCCGCCTGGCCGAAGAACTCCAAACGTTCGAGGGCTGTGCGCGATTGCTCGTGACGCTCTGCACCGTCTCGGTGCTGACGGCGGTGTTCGTCAATTTTATGCTGGCCAAGGAAGGCCACGCGGTTCACAGCCGGCGAAAAAGCATCGTGGCAACCGGCTCCATGCTGGCATTTTTCGCTGGAATCTATCTGCTGATCCGGCTGCGCGTCGGAGCTTATGAAATTCCCGGCATTTATTATCCCGCGGCGATTTTGGGACTCGTGCTTTTGTTTCTCGGAACGGCAATAAACATCATGGGCCGGTTCGCGCTGGGCAGAAATTGGGGAAACCAGGTCGTCATTTATCAGGATCACACGCTGGTGACCGGCGGTGTTTATCGCGTCGTCCGGCATCCGCTTTACGCCGGACTGATTTGGATGTTCACCGGCGCGGCACTGGTGTTTCAAAACTGGATTGCGCTGCTGGCGACCATTTTTATTTTCCTTCCGGGCGTGTATTTCCGCGCCAAGCTGGAGGAGAAGATATTGGTCGCGCAATTTCCAACTTATGCGGATTACCGCAACCAGACCGGGATGTTTTTTCCGATCTCGATGGGACCGGAAGTGGCGCAAATTCCACGCCCGGCGTTTGCGTTCTGCCGGATTTCGCTGACGGCGCTGCTGTGGATTGCTTTGTGCCTGCACAGCGTCTGGCTGGTGGTGGCGGTGTTTTTCATTCTGGCGCTGTCGGTTATTTTGAAGGTCCAGCGGTCGCCAATGATCCAGCTTTACCAGCAGACCGTGCTGCGGCTGTTGCCGGCGGAGCGCTTCGAATATCTGGATGTCCCGGCCATGCGCTTTGCCCACGGCATGGGCGCGGCCATGTCGCTGGCGGTCGTGCTGACGATGCTGGCGGCGCCGCAGGCCGGATGGTATTGCCTGCTGGCGCTGTGCGTCCTCAAGACCATCGCCGCGCTGGGCTTCTGTCCCGCCTCAAAGTTGTTCGTCTGCATGAGAAACGGCGGCTGTTGCGCGCTGACCCGATTTTCCTGACATGGCAACTCACAAAAATGCCGGCATTTCAGTCTGCAACATGTTTCGGAATGGTGAAACCCGGCAGGGATTCGTTGCGTCTGTTAAGCTTGAACCTTTCGCTTGAAAAATCGCGCCTTCACACTGATTGAACTGCTGGTCGTCATCGCCATCATTGCGATCCTGGCGGCGATGCTGATGCCGGTGCTGTCGCGTGCCAAGCAGCGGGTGCAGGGCGCGAGCTGCCTCAACAACGGCAAGCAGCTCATGCTCGCCATGCACCTTTACACGAGCGACAACAACGATTTCTATCCGCCCAATCCCGACGACGGCAACACCATTCCCGGCTACAACTGGTGCGGCGGTTCCGCCGGCATCGGGCAGGCAGAAGAGTTCAACCCCGACGTGCTGCTCAACCCGAACCTTTCACTGCTCATTGACTACCTCTCGGGCAGCGCCGCGCTGTTCCGCTGTCCGGCAGACACGCGCACGGGATTGTATCAGGGCACCAACTCATCGCTCCTCGGCCGGATTGTTCCCGCCGCGCGCACCTTTTCGATGAGCCAGGCCGTCGGCACGATTGATCCCGGTTTCGAGGCCACCGAGTTCACCGGCACCGGCTTCATTCACAGCGGCGCGCCCGTCCTTTCGGTCAACGGCCCGTGGCTCAACGGCCAGCGGACCAATCGCCGCAACACGCCCTGGCGCACGTTCGGCAAAATGTCCGACGCCGGCCCGCCCTCGCCGTCCGATCTCTGGGTGCTCGTGGACGAGGACGCCAGCGGCCTGAACGACGCGGCCTTCGCCATGGAGATGGTCAATCCCTACTGGCACGATTTGCCGGGAACCTATCACAACACCGGCTGCGGATTCGCCTTTGCCGACGGACATTCCGAAACGCACCACTGGATTTATCGCGCCGAAAAGCAAAAGGGAACGATTGTGAACCCGCCGGACGAGACGGACTGGAAGTGGATGGCCGCGCACACCTCGGCCAGCGTGAATTGACGCAGCCGCCACGGACAAAGGTCAATCGCCGCCGTTGCGGCCGTTGGCGAGCAAATCCTCGATGCTTTGCAGCAGGTTCTGAAACGTGCAATCGCCCTTGAGGAGGAGCCTGTCGGCCAGCTCCAGCACGGAGGGATGCGCCGTTTCCAGGTTGGAGGAAAAGATGACGACGGGAGTCGTCTGGAGGCGGGGATTCTTCCGGATGGCCTTCAGGATTTCCGCACCGCTGAAGCGGGGCAACATCAGGTCGAGGATGATCAAATCGAACTCGCGGACGGCAAGGATGCGCATGGCCTCGATCCCGTCCACGGAGCTTTCAACATCAAAGCCGGCCTTTTGCAGGCGCGCGCGATAGGCGGTCAGCACCACCAGATCGTCCTCGATGTAGAAGATGCATCTGCCGCTGGCAGCATCTGGATTCATTGCGCGTCGGATCCTTCCATTTTCACAATAGGGCTGATGATCCGGGCGAATATGACGCGCCGCCCGGAAAACGCCAGAAATTTCTGGCGCGGGCATTGGCAGGATTGATGTTGACGCCAGGTTTTTCAATTCACACTTTTGCGCGGGATGATTTAAGTTTGCGCCGCAATGGAAACCATAATCCCAGATGCCGGACGCCGGACGCCGGACGCGAAGCCTGTCGCGCCGGAGTGCGGCAAAAGAGAACGCAGCTTCTGGCTGATGTTTGTGGTCGAGTTCCAGAACGCCTTCAGCGACAACACCCTCAAGTTCATCGTCACGTTCTTCATCATCGGCATGGGGTTGTCGCTGGAAAAACGCGATTCGCTCGTGCCGCTGGTCAGCGCCGTGTTCGCGCTGCCGTTCGTCCTGTTCTCCATGGCCGGGGGCTATTTCGCCGACCGCTTCAGCAAGCGCAACATCGCCATCGCCGTGAAATGCGCCGAGCTGGGCATCATGTCCATCGTGTCGCTCGGCCTGTGGCTGGAAAACATTCCGCTGATGCTTGCCGCCATTTTCCTGATGAGCACCCACAGCGCGATTTTCGGCCCGACCAAATACGGCATGCTGCCGGAACTGCTGCCGGAAAAAAGATTGTCCTGGGGCAACGGCATTTTCGGGCTGGGCACCTTCGCTGCCAGCATCGCCGGGCAGATTTTTGCCGGCACACTGTCGGACCTGTTCGGCAAAAAGCAGATTTACTCCGGCGGGCTGCTCATCCTGCTGGCGCTGGTCGGCTTGTCGCTCTGCTGCGGTGTCACGCGCCTGCCCGCCGCCGATCCACGCAAAAAATTCCGCGCGAATTTCATCGGCGACTTCTTTTCGCAATTCAAGGCGATCCGCGGCGACCGCGTCCTGTTTCTCGGCGTGATGGGCAACACGTTCCTGTGGTTTCTCGGCGCGCTGCTGCAACTGGTCATCCTGTTTTACGGCAAGGACACGCTGGGGCTGGACGACACGCACATCACCTATCTGCTGGCGGCGCTCATTCTTGGCCTCGGCGCGGGCAGCCTTGCGGCGGGCTTTCTGTCCGGCGGCAAGATTGAATACGGCCTGGTGCCGCTGGGAATGGCAGGGCTGACGGTTTTCGCCGTGGCGCTCTCGCAAATCAAGCCGGCCCCGGCCCCGTTCGCGCTGAATCTGGCCCTGCTCGGCTTCTTCGGCGGCTTCTTCAACGTGCCGGTCAACGCCATCATCCAGCACCGTCCGGACGCCGACAAAAAAGGCGGCGTCATCGCCGTGTCCGCGCTGCTCTCGTGGATCGGCATGCTGCTCTCGGCGGGAGTTTATTATTTGCTCAAGGTGGTCCTGCACCTGACGCCGCCGCAGATTTTTCTCTTCGGCGCGATGCTGTCGCTGGCGGGAACCCTTTATTGCCTCGTGCTGATGCCGGACTCGCTGCTGCGGTTCGTGCTCTGGATGCTGACAAAAACGTTTTACCGGATCCGCGTGGACGGGCGCGACAACATTCCCGAAAAGGGCGGCGCGCTGTTCGTCTGCAACCACGCCTCCTGGATGGACGCGCTGCTGCTCCTCGCCTCCACCGACCGGCAAATCCGCTTCCTAATGTTCAAGGACATTTACGAAAAGCGGTGGATTCATTGGGGCGCGCGCATCCTCGGCGTCATTCCGATTTCCGCCGAACAGCATCCGCGCGAACTCATCCAGTCGCTGCAAACCGCGAGCGACGCCATCCGCAGCGGCGAGGTCGTTTGCATTTTCGCGGAGGGACAAATCACGCGCATCGGACAGTTGCTGCCGTTCCGGCGCGGCATGGAGCGCATCATGAAAAACGTGGACGCGCCCATTGTGCCGGTCGCGCTCGACGGCGTGCGGGGCAGCATTTCCAGCTACAAACATCACCGCTTCGTCTGGAAATGGCCGCGCAAAATCCCGCATCCGGTCACCGTGAGCTTTGGCGCGCCGCTGCCGCCGACCGCCACGCCGTTCGAGACGCGGCAGGCCGTGCAGGAACTGCTCGCCTCCGCCTGGCGGCATCGCCGCGACCGGATGAAGCCGCTGCACCGCCAGTTCGTGCGGACGGCGCGGAAATTCCCGCTGCGGTTTGCGATGGCCGACGCGCAGAACAAAAAAGTCACCTTCGGCGCGGCGCTGGTGAAAACCGTTTTTCTGGCCCGCCGGCTGAAAAAAATCTGGGCCGGCCACCCGTCTCCGCCACGCTCCGACGCGGCGGGGGAAATGGTCGGAATTTTCCTGCCGCCGTCCGTGCCGGGCGCGCTGGTGAATTACGCCGCTCTGCTCTGCGGCAAGGTGCCGGTCAATTTGAATTACACCCTGTCCGAAACCACGCTCGCCTCCTGCGCGAAGCAATGCGACCTCAAGACCGTCATCACGTCGCGGCTGTTTCTGGAAAAGGTGAAACTGGCCCTGCCGTGCGAGGCGGTTTTTCTCGAAGACCTCGCCGCCGAACCGGCGCTTTCAGAAAAACTCCTGGCATTCCTGATGGCAGCCTTTCTGCCTGTGCATTTGCTGGAGCGTGGGTTGTCTTCAACTCCGCACTCCGCATTCCGCGCTCCGCACTCGCTGGACGATCTGGCCACCGTGATTTTCTCCAGCGGCAGCACCGGCGAACCGAAGGGCGTGATGCTCTCCCATTACAACATCGGCTCGAACATCGAACAGATGGACCAGGTGTTTGATTTAAACCGCCGCGACCGGTTCCTGGGCATCCTGCCGTTTTTCCATTCGTTCGGTTTCACCGGCACGCTCTGGCTGCCCGCAACGCTCGGCGTCGGTGTGGTGTTCCATCCGAATCCGCTCGACGCCAAAACCATCGGCCCGCTCGTGAAGCATCATGCCGTGACCTATCTGCTGGCGACGCCGACGTTCCTGCAAATCTATCTGCGCGGTTGCGCGCCGGAGGATTTCGGCAGCCTGCGGCTCGTGATGACGGCCGCGGAAAAATTGCCCGACCGGCTCGCGACGGCATTCGAGGCGCATTTTGGCATCCGGCCGATGGAAGGTTACGGCTGCACGGAATGCGCGCCGGCAGTGGCGGTGAACGCGCCGGATTTTCGCGCCGCCGGTTTTCATCAGGTCGGCGTGAAACGCGGGACCATCGGCCATCCACTGCCCGGCGTCTGCGTGCGCGTCGTGGACGTGGAAAATCCATGGAGCGGAAATCCGCTAGCGCTCGGCGAAAGCGGTCTGCTGCTGGTGCGCGGCCCGAACGTGATGCTGGGTTATCTCGGCAGGCCCGAAAAAACGGCGGAAGTGCTGCACGACGGCTGGTATTGCACCGGCGACGTGGCGGCGCTGGATGAGGACGGCTTTCTGCAAATCACCGACCGGCTGAACCGCTTCAGCAAAATCGGCGGCGAAATGGTGCCGCACGTGAGGGTGGAGGAAAAATTGCACGAGCTTGCCGGAGCCACGGAACAGACGTTCGTAGTTGCCGGTGTGCCGGACGAGAAAAAAGGCGAGCGCCTTGTGGTGCTGCACAAGCTGCCGGACGAAAAGCTCGCGCCGTGCCTGGAAAAGCTCGCGCAAAGCGATCTGCCGAATTTGTGGAAGCCGCGCACCGACCAGTTTTTCCGCGTGGAGCAGTTTCCGCTGCTGGGAACGGGCAAACTCGATTTGCGGAGGGTGAAGGAGTTGGCGGCGCAACTGGCAAAGTGAAGATTGCAGCCCTCCCTTGAAAGCGCGGTCTTGTCCGCGCAGTGCAAATGCCAGCACACGAGGCGGCGCGCCGCGTCTCGTTGCAGGATTTTTATGGCGCAACCGAGAGATTTTCCCAGCGCACGTTCCACTGGCCGTTGTCGGGAAACCCGGGCGCATTCCGCTTCGGCGCGCCGTCCCAGCCGGCGGCCATCAATGCGGTGGCGTAGAGCAATCCGCCGTTCGCCGGCAGATAAATTGTCAGGCCGGGCCGCTGGTAGACGTGACCGTTGAGGCCGTAATGATTTTTCGGCGTGTCCAGCAGCAGCGCGTCAATCGCGCGCGCCGGTTCGCCGAGCCGCGCCGCCGTCATCGCCAGCATCGGATAATCCCAACCCCACGTGTCCGGCCAGTTCCAGTGGGTCCAGATCCAGTCGAGCGTGTTCCGCATCGTCGCCGAATCAATTCCCGGCCCGGGCACGAAGCTCAACGCGCCCACCACCGCCGGATGATCCTTGTTCCATTTCGGATCCGTGTAGCAATCCGGCGTCGTCTCGGTGAAGAGATATTTGCCGCCGCCCACCGGCGGTTTGGCGAGGCCGACCAGAACGTCGTCCCATTTCTTCTCGCGCGGCAGGCCGAGGCGCATGCGCCACTGCTGCGCCGTCTCCAAAGCCCAGCGCCAGTAAGTCAGCTCGAACGTCGGATTGAAGGTTTTGTCCTTCGGGAAAATTTCCTGCGCGCATTGCAGCACCGGGCCGAGAACGTAGCGGCTCGTGTTCGTGTCCCATGTCGCGTAGCTCGCCATGAAATCCGCCGTTTGAAAAACGACGTCCTGATATTTTTTCAGCGTCGCGTTGTCCTGATGCTGGCGCCAGCAGAGTTCCGCGTAAAAGATCGGATGCGGCTCCTCCCAGACCAGGAACGGACCGACCGGCGAAGGCGATTCCGCGCCGCTGGGGCTGGTCATTTTCGGCCAGCGCGCGCCGGCGTAGCCCTGCTTTTGGGCCGTGCCTTCCGCGCGCGGCAGGATTTTCTGGTAATAGCCGAGGCTGCGTTCCAGCAGCGGCAGCCGGTTCCACAACGCGAAATGCGCCTCGTGCCAGAAGTGCATTTCGAGGTGGAACTTGCCCTCCCAGGTGTTGTAAGTCAGCCCGGTTTCCTGCGGCGGATTGTCGCCGGCGCTTTGGATGGCAGTGAGGTATTGCGAAAGGACGATGCGGCGTTCGAGTTCAAACCAGCGCGGGTCCTTGCTGCCGGACAAATCAATCGCGCCGCCGGTCTGCCAGAATTGGTTCCAGTTCTTCTGTGCGGCCTGCTTGGATTCCGCGAACGTCGGGAGGTTTTTCGCGGCAAGCATTTTTGGCGAAAATGCGCAGACCAGTTCCAGTTCGCCTCGCATACCAATCAGCGTTTTGTCGTGCTGCGCTCCGGGGCTGACGTCAAATTCATGCTTGGCGACCGTTGTCAACGTTGCTCCGCTGCTCCATTTTGCCGCCGCAAAATAAACATCGTTGTCCAGTTTGCGGTGAAATTCCGCCTCGTTCGGCTGCGGCTGGGTCAAAATAGTTTCATGCTCATCCGGCTTGCTCCAGTCCGCCGTGGTCGTGTCGCCGGTGCCGTAGGGAAAATGAATCCGGATGGCGAGCCGCCCCTGTGTCAATAATGCCGACTGGACATGAACCGCAACTGCGTCCAGCTTCGGGTCGCAAACCGTTTCGACATCCACCGGCAGCCCGTCAAACTGGAAATGGCTGGTGATTTTGCCATTCCACAAATCCAGCTTCTGTTCGATGTCCGTCAAATCATTCGTCTGCGCGGGCGAGCCGTCGGCGTGTTTCAGGACGAAGCTGATTTGCCCGAGATGGAGCCGGTGCGGGTTTTCGCGAAGCCATTTGATCTCCGGCGTCTGCTGGTTGTGCGGCACGTCGGCGTAAGGCACCAGCCGGCCGGTCAGGTCGGGGAATTCCTTGAATTGAAATTTGTCAATATCCCAGCCGTTCGGATTCGGCGCCGTGTGCCAGCCCCAGTCCGACAGCGTGCCGAGCGGCGTCGTGTGCTCGAACGCCTCCGGAAACGTTTGCAGGCCGGTCGCGTCCACCGTGAAGGCGAACTCGCCGTTGCCGACGGACAGCGGATTGGCCGCGTCGAAATTCGTCAGCACCACGTCGTGGCGCGTGACGAGCGCGTGACGGTCAATCGGCGCGGCGCAAGCAGTGACGGCGCAAAGCAGGACAAAACTGTGAAGATAAACCCGGAAGGTGAATTTTGTTTGCATGACTTGGAGATAGAAAATCAGCGAAACCGCGCCGGAAAACAAGCCGGATAAAATACTGATTCCAAAAGCAGAATCACAAACACACGACATGACACGATAGAAAAGGCAACCCAACCCGCCACAGGAGGTGGCTTTCAACCTCACCTGTCACCCGATTGGCAATTCATTCCCATCAGTTGAGGCTGGCCGCCGCGAGAGGGGCGCCGTCGGATTTGTGATTTTCGTCCAGCTCCAGTCGCAGATAGTCATAGACGACGCCAGAGGTGAGTTCGCCGGCGGGCACGGTGAGTTGCATTTCGTTTTCGCCCGGTTTCAGCAGCGCGGCGTCGAAGGTCAGCGTGTATTCACGCCAGACACCCTTGTCGGTGTTGTAGCGGATGGCGTTGGTGGCCACGGTTTTGATGGAGCCAACGCTCTGGCTGTTGACCGCCACTCCGAGACCGCCGGAACCGCCGGGATTGGCAAGGCCGCCGCCGCCGTCGGCACCGGCCAGCGCCAGACGTAGAGTCGCCTGGCCTTTCGATGCCTTGGCCATCTTGAATTTGATCGTCCAGGTGGTAGCCCGGCCATGGCCATACACGCGCCAGGGATCGAATTGATTGTTCTGCGGATATTCATCAGGGGACTCGGCCTTGACCCAGCCGAAACGCTGGTTGGCAGGATCCTTTGCGGCAGGATTGACAAATGTCAGGTTCGTCGCGTGCGGCACTTCCTCGAAAAACCAGTCCTTGTGGTAATCGCTCTTGCCGATGGTATAGGTGATATCGTTCGGGAAAAGCAGGGCGTAACGCAGATCCCAGCCCCAGAGCCAGTAATTCGCCCCGTCGCCCTTGAAGAATTTGCCGCCAGTGCGGTCGGGATAACCGATTTCCCAAACTTGTTTGCCGTAGCGCACGGGCTTCCAATCCAGCTTGCCCAAATTCAGCGCCTGGCCTGCCGCGATAGCGATGTTCGTCGCCGCGAATTCGCCGAGCACTCCATCGGCAAAGGCATGGAGCGTGTAGGTGCCGGGGCGGACGTTGGAAATAGTAAATTTTCCGTTCTTCGCGCCATCGGTCCAGAATTGGTAATAATTCGCGTCGTGAGTCCAAGTGACCGTGGTGCCATTTCCGGCGCGCAGAGAAAAAGCCCTCGCCGGACCGGTAAAATCCGGGTGGGTCAGACCGACAGCCAAATGCGGCAGCTTCGCAGTCTTCGCCTGTGGATCGTTCAGCACGATCCGGCCGGTGACCGTGGCACGCTCGTCTTTGTGCGCGTAATCCACGCCCTGCACCCAGTCAAAGGGCCATTGGGCTTTGGTGATTTTGGCCTGGTCGAGCGCGTCGTGAAAGAGGGCGTTGGCGTTGGCCGTCCAGGCGGGCGGCACGGTGGGGTTGCCTTCGGTCGCCTTCAACGTGTCTAGGTCTGCCTTTGAAGGCGTCTGGAATTTTTTCAGCGCGTTGCAATAGACGAAAATCGGTCCGACAACCTTGTTCCAAGCCTGCCCGGCGGGGATGTTGCATTCCGCGCCGCCGGCGTAGTGGCCGGAGGTCCAGTAGTCGAGCATGGTCGCGCTCATGTGGCACACCAGATCGAGCCTTGTGGGGCCACCGCCCAGATATTCGTTGGACGGGTTGATGAACCAGATGCCGATGTGGTTGCTGATGCTGGACCAGCCATACGCCGGCAATTCATACATCTCGGCGCAGTAACTGTATTTGTGCTCGACGGAATTCTTGTAGATGCCGGTGGACAGGATGCGCTGCTCCTTGGCGTGGATGACGACGCCCGCGCGCAAATCTGCGTTCTGGCACATGGGCATGTTGCGGTCGGCGTCCACCGAGAGCCAGTCGAAGCGGGGATTCAGCTCGTTGATGAAGCGGCTTTCGCCCTCGCCCGCGGCGGGATAATTGGTCCCGTGGGAATAAATGGCGTAGGTGTATATGCCGCTCACGCCTCGTTCCATGGCGTAGCGCACTTCAATGTCCATCCGGCCGTTCACGCCCTTCATGGAAATCTCGGCGCGCTCGCCGCCATTCTTCGCCGGGTCAATGGTCAGCGACCGGGTCACCTGACCGGAAGGTGCCTGTTCCCAGATGCCGCCCGGCCCCATCGTCTCGACACCATGATAAATCATTGACGTGATGTGGCTGTTGAACTTGCTGATGGTGGCCTTGATGATGCCGTTGTCCAGCGTCCATGACGCATCATTTTCGGTGACGGTCACGGGAGTGTTGACCACAGGTTTGGCAACCACCGGAGCCGCAGTGGCGAGGGGCGCCGACAGGACCATGGTCAGGGCAATGAAGGCAGACGCAAGAAGAAGGCGCGGGCGGGCAGAAACAATCATGACCATAAAAGATGCTTTTATATTGTTGTTCGGATGAAAAACCAGCCCGCATAAACCCGATGCTTATGCAGGGTTGCTTTCCGAACCAGACGGAATCCGCCGTGACGGGTTACATAAAACCGTGTTTTGACTGGAATGCAATCGGTTATTGAACCGCTGACTGCACGGCTTGTGCCGATCGGGTGCCGCAGTCCAAACCCATTCACCACCGTCATCGTCTCCCAGCACACGGTGATGATGCTTTTGAGCCAGCTGGGCGATTCTGCGGCGGGCCAACCCATTTCCCCCGGTTCTGCCTGGGACTGTTAATTTTTTTCCGTTGACGCAAGGCTTGCTGGATGCAGTGTTTTTTGCACCTGCCACTCGGCTCTGCCGGGGCCGAACATATCTGGCAAAGACCAGCCTTGCCGCGGCGCAACTGCCATTTGCGTTGCTTGGAAATCTTCAGCACCGTGAATTCATCCTGAATCGGCTTCCGGCTGAAGACGCGCTTTATTTTTTTATGTTTCACTTTCACGTCCTGAACCTGTTTGTTCCCGTTCAACGCCGGCAGCGTCTACACCACCTTCATTGTCTCCAGGCTCACGGTAATGATGCTTTTGAGCAGGTTCAGGATATATTTCCGGTCATCGTGTTCCCGCGCCCAATCGTTCGGGTCGTTCACGATCTGTGGCCAATTCACGACAGATGCCACGCGCATTTTATATGGCCTTGTCCGAAGTCAGGACCACGAATTCATCCCGGCGGTTCAATGACCTGGACTCGCCTCCATTTCCAGTGACAGCGGGATTATCCTTTCCCCGGCTGAGTGTCTGGATGCGGGCGGAATCAATGCCCAGTCTCACCAGGTAATCGCGGGAAGCCTCGGCGCGACGCACGCCCAGTTCGCGGTTGAATTCCTCCGTGCCGCGTTCGTCACAATTTCCCTCAATGCGGATCGAGACCTGCGCGTTGTGTTTCATGAAGTCGGCCACATCGTTGAGTTTGGAATGGTCGAGCCATTTGATGGCGGATTTGTCAAAAGCGAAGTAAACCTTTTCCGCCTTCAAAGAAGTCCTGTCCTCGTTCCACGCAGGATGCACGCCGGAACTGCCCGCCACGACGCCATTGGTGACATCCGAAGTTGCGCCAGACGTTCCCTCCGGCTGCGTTTGCACAACCGGCATGGCTGCCTGGCTTGCATCGCTCCTGCCGCCAGGCGGGGAGGTTTGATAATAATTGTCCGTGCTGCAACCGGCGACCAAGGCGAGTGTTGCCCCCAAAGCGGCCAGTTTGCAATAACTGCATATGTTTTTATTCATTCTGTTTTCTTTCATTTCAAGTGTCTCCGTGGATTGTCCATTGCCACGGCACCCGCGATTGCCGGTGCATCCACCATGCAAGGATAGTCCGGGTCAACGCGCGGATGACATGGGGTGTTACCCCCATGCTTGGGACTGGCCGCGGGAGGCAGTGTCGCAGAAATGGAAATGGCCGGTGCAGCCGATGCCAGCCGGCTCTGGTTCAACAACCAAGGAACAAGGGAACGAAGTTTTTCATTGTCTCCTTCGTGTCTTTGCGACTTTGTGGTTCAAACTGGATTTGCCACGGAGGCGCAGAGGCACGGAGATTTTCAGCCGCAGATTTTCACGGGGAAACTGCGTTTCCTCCGCGCCCATCCGTGGCTCAAATCGTTTTCACCGCGTCGGCCAGCGATTTCACGAATGTGCCCACCTGCTTCACCAGCGTCTTCGATTTGCCGTGCCTGGCAATCTGGTTGACCACCGCGCTGCCGACCACGCAGCCGTCCGCCGCCGACGCGACCTCCCCGGCCTGCGCCGGATTCGAGATGCCAAAGCCGACGGCAACCGGCAAATCCGTGTGCGCGCGGATTTTGGCGACCTGCGACGCGAGATTCGCCGCGACGCTCGTCTGCATTCCGGTGACGCCTTCGCGCGAGATGTAATAAATGAACCCGCTGCCGCGCTTAACGATGAGTTCCATGCGGTCCTCCGGCGTTGTCGGCGCGACGAGATAAATGTGGCAGAGGCCGGCCTGTTTCATCAGCGTCTCGTAATTGCCGGATTCCTCCGGAGGCAAATCGAGCACCAGCAGGCCGTCCACGCCCGCCTTCGCCGCGGCGGCGATGAATTCCTTCACGCCGACGCGGTGGATGAGGTTGAAATAAATGTAGAGGACGATGGGGATTTGCGACTGCCTGCGGATGGCGGCAATCGTCTTCAGCAGCTTCGGCGGCGTGGTGCCGGATTCCAGGCCGCGCTGCGCGGCGAGCTGGTTCACCGGACCGTCGGCCAGCGGGTCGCTGAACGGCACGCCGAGTTCCAGCACGTCCACGCCAGCCTTGTCAAAAGCGAGCGCGAGCTGGCGCGTGGCGTCCAGATCCGGATCGCCCGCGCCGATGTAGACGACGAAGCCTTTTTTGCCGGCGCGCTTCAGCGCGGCGAATTTTTCAACGATGCGGTTCATCCGCCACAGTTTCAAGTTTCAGGTTTCAAGTTTCAAGTTAATCCGCCAACGACGCGGATTCATTACCGGCAATTTGCGAAATCTGCGGATAGGTTGACCCAACGACTGTTTTTTCGCATCATTCCGGCATGGCAAGCGGTTTTGGACAACTGTTCCGCATCACGACGTGGGGCGAATCCCACGGCGGCGGCGTGGGCGTCATCGTGGACGGCTGTCCGCCGCGCCTGAAACTTTCCGAGGCGGACATCCAGCCCGACCTCGACCGGCGCCGGCCCGGCCAGTCCAAAATCGTCTCCCCGCGCAAGGAATTCGACACGGTGCAAATCCTTTCCGGCATTTCCAGCGGCGGCAAAACGCTCGGCTCGCCGATTTGCCTTTGGGTCAAAAACGAGGACGCCCGGTCCGAGGCTTACTCGGAAATGAAGACCAAGTTCCGCCCGTCGCACGCGGACTACACCTACTTCGCCAAATACGGCATCCGCGCCTGGCAGGGCGGCGGCCGCGCCAGCGCCCGCGAAACCATCGGCCGCGTCGCCGCCGGCGCGATCGCCAGAAAAATCCTCCGCGAGAAATTCGGCGTCGAAATCCTGGCTTACGTCAAACAAGTCCAACAGCTCATCGCCGATGTGAACCCGGACAAGGTGAAGTCCAGGGACATTGAATCCAACATCGTCCGCTGCCCCGACGCGACGGCGGCAGAAAAAATGATCCGCCTCATCGAGAAAATGCGGCACGAAGGCAACACCGTCGGCGGCATCGTCGAGGGCGTCGCGCACGGCGTTCCGGCGGGCTGGGGCGAACCGGTCTTCGACAAGCTGGAGGCGGACCTGGCCAAGGCGATGTTGAGCCTGCCGGCGTCAAAGGCATTCGAGATCGGCTCCGGTTTCGGCGGCATTTTGCTGACGGGCCTGGAACATAACGACGCATTCCGTTCGCGCGGCGGAAAGGTGTTCACCACCACGAACCGCTCCGGCGGCATCCAGGGCGGCATCTCGAACGGCCAGACGATTTTCTTCCGCGTCGCCTTCAAGCCCGTCGCCACCGTCATGCACGAGCAAGACACGGTGGATGAGCAATTTCACAACACGACGCTCAAGGGCCGCGGACGCCACGACCCGTGCGTGCTGCCGCGCGCCGTGCCGATGGTGGAGGCGATGACCGCACTGGTTTTGGTTGACCACGCCCTGCGGCACCGGGCGCAATGCGGTTGAATTTCCGCCCTGCGGGGCGATTTTGATTTATGGCTGAAAAAAAATTAAATGAAGTATCGCGCGACGCGCGCGCCCTGTTCACCCGTGGCACGCAGGCGCTGGCGCAGGACAACTTGGATTATGCCATCACGCTGTTGAACCAGGCGCTGGAAACGGAGCCGGGCTTTTTCGACTGCCGCAAGGCGCTGCGCGATGCCCAATTCCGCAAGGCCGGCGATGGCGGCGGCGGCTTCTTCAAGAAAATGCTGAGCCGCGCCGGTTCCTCGCCGCAGGAGGCCAAGGCCCGGATGGCCTTGGGCAAAAACCCCGCCGAGGCGATGGCGATTGCCGAGCAGATGTTGAACGGCGACCCTAACAGCTCCGCCGCCCACCGCATCATCGTGGACGCCGGCAACGCACTGGAAATGCCCCACACCGTGGCGATGTCCTACGAAGTGCTCGTGAAGAATTCGCCCAAGGACAAGGACCTGGCCATCGAGTTCGCCCGCGCCGTCTCCGCCATCGGCGAAGGCTCCCGCGCGGAAAACATCCTCATGGAATTGCTGCGCGAAATGCCCGGCGACGGCGACCTGAACATGGCCCTCAAGGATTTGTCCGCGCGCAAGACGATGGACGAGGGCGGTTACGCCGCGCTCGAGGGCGGCGGCGGCTCCTACCGCGACATCCTCAAGGACAAGAAGGAAGCCGAGTCGCTCGAACAGGAAAAACGCGTCCAGAAATCCGAGGACGTCACCGAGCGCCTCATCGCCGAATACGAGGAACGCCTCCAGACCGAAACCAACAACATCAAGCTCGTCCGCTCCCTCGCCGAGCTTTACACCCAGAAAAAACAATTCGACCGCGCCCTCGAACTCTACGAGCGCGTCAAGAAATCCGACATGGGCAACGACCCCTCGCTCGACCAGTCCATCGCCGGCACCGTCGTCAAGCGGTTCGACTTCCAGTTGGAGCAGCTCAATCCCTTCGACCCGGAACACGCCGCGCAGATGGAGAAAATCAAGGCCGACAAGCTCGCCTTCCAGCTCGACGAATGCAAGAAGCGCGTGGAGAAATATCCCACCGACCTCGCCATCCGCTACGAGATGGGCGCGCTCTATTTCCAGACCGGCAACATCGGCGCGGCCATCCAGGAATTCCAGAAGGCGCAGGGCAACCCCTACAAGCGCCTCGCCGCGATGAGCTTCCTCGCCCAATGCTTCGCCAAACGCAAGATGTTCGACCTCGCCGCCCGCACCCTCCAGAACGCCATCAAGGAAAAACCCACGTTCGACGACGAGAAGAAGGACCTCATCTACAACCTTGGCGCCGTGCTCGAAAGCATGGGCAAAAAGGAGGAGGCCATCGAGCAGTTCAAGCAGATTTACGAGATGGACGCCGGCTACAAGGACGTCTCCGCCAAGGTGGAAGCCTTTTATTCGGGGCAATAAATCACGCGGCAACCCGTCTCGGAGAGACGAACCGAAAATAGCCCGGCGTTTCAACGCCGGGTGGGCTGCAAGATAACGTCAAGTCCCGGAGGGACGACCGAAAACGTCTGCCGTCCCTCCGGGACTTGGAATTTGGACGGATTTTTCCCGGCATTGAAATGCCGGGCTATTTTCAAAATGTCCCTGCGGGACAAGGCTTCACGGCTTTGCGCCTTTGCGTTAAAATTCTTCAGCTACTGCACGGAGCGGATGCGCCAGAAATTGTTCGTGCCGGCGATCGGCGCGTTGGTGAACACCAGCGGCCCGAACGAACTGGCGGCATTGGTCGCCTGCGGAATCCAGTTGGCCGGTGACAGGCTGCTGGAACGGTCCAGCACGTATTTCGAATTGGCAACACCCACGAAATTCAACTGCATATTGGTCCCGCCCAAAAGTCGGCCGGATATTTGATTATATGCAGCCAGAATCTGCTCAGGGCGATTGGTTCCATAGGGATATTGATAGGCGTAAGTGCCGTCGCCCAGTTGGCCTAGAGCTTCATAGCCCACAGCCCACAAGCTGCCGTCGCTTTTGAGAAACAGACTGTCCCATTCTCCTGCGGCAATCTGGGTCACGGGTTGCGCGCCACCGGAGAGCGATTGCAGGATTGCGGCACACAGCAGACAGAATTGAACAAGGTTCCTTCTCGTTTTCATAGGCTTGGATTCGATGCTATTCCCGTCCCGGCGGGGTGTCCAATGGAATGTGTTGCTCCCAAGTCCCAGCCCCGTTGGAGTGGCATATTGTCGCGTCGAGCCTGTGGCTCGACTCCCATCGGGCCGCAGGCCCGACGCTACAGCGGCTCGCGGGGACGCCCGCCCCACCCAATTTGAAATGTCGCTGACGGAGCTTTTGACGTTTTTTCGTCCGCAGTTTCCGCAAACGGCCCGTCCCGGTCGGGGCTGAACCCCATCCGCCCTGTCCGGCGCGGGTCGGGAGCGGTAATTCACCGCTCCGATGGGGTGAAAAACCGGATGAGCGCGGTAAATCACCGAATCGGAGGGGTAAAAAACCGGGCCGAAGCGCTAAAAAACCGAATGGGAGGGCTGATTTACCGAATCAGAGTGGTGGTAAACCGAATGAACCCGGTGAATCACCGAGTCAGTGCGCTGGCAAACCGAATGGGAGCGGTGAAAAACCGGATGAAAGGGGGTTTTTACCCCTCCCATCCGGTTAGGCAGGCGTCCGGAGGTCTAAATCACGGAACTGCTGGTAATTTTGACCGGAACCATGCAGTTGGAAAGCGAAACGACGTTGCGCGTGGCTGCGACGCCCCCGTCGCAGGGGGTGCCGGCGACGCCTCGTCGCCGGAATGCCCCCCGCCATCGCAAAAATTTATTTCCCGCTGACCTGCTGCATCCACTTCACGCGATAGGCCAGAAGCGACTGGGCCAGTTCGCCGGTGAAGGCCGGCACCTGGCGGTATTTCACGCCCAGCGCCGACGTGTCCACCTTGTAGGGATGAATTCCAAGACACGCCGCCTTGCCGGCAATCGCCGCGCCGAGCGTCGTCGTCTCGGTCACAGCCTGGCCGTTCTTGTCGAACATCGCGTAAACCGGATGGCCGGTCAGCGTCGCCAGCACGGCCGCGAAGAATGTGTCCTTCGAGCCGCCCGCCGTCAACACCACCGGAACCGTCGTGTCGGACGAAATCGCCGTCACCTGCTGCGCCGTGGCCAGCACGGTCATCACGTTGCCCACGAGGTAGGCGGTGACGCCGTCGGCGTAGTAAGCCGCCTCGTTGATGATGCGGCCCTTGACCTGCGGGAACGGCCCGGTGCCGTGGTTGGACGGGGCGATGTTGGGCAGCACGAAGCTGTTGGCCGCCTTCAAGACCTTGAGCAGTTGCGCCTCGGTCCATTTGTTGTCGAACGCGCAGCCCTTCGCCTTGGCGAGTTTCTTCATCTCCGAGAAATCCGCGCCGCCGCCGTAACGCGCGGTCACGACCGGCTCGCCATCCACCGTGCCTTGAATGATGATGTCGCGCGTGTAGCCGTCGCCCGGCACTTTGGCCGCGCCGCCCATCTGCGCAATCATCGTCCAGGTGCCGGCCTCCACCTGCACCACCGGCTTGCCAATCGCCGCCGGGTAGGCCTGATAAAACGTCGAAAGAATCGGCAGGTGCGAAAGGCAGGTGTCGTGTCCGCCGGGAACCACCAGCGGCTGCGTTGAGAGTTTCAATTTCTTCGCCTGCGCGGCGGGCATGGTGCCGATGGATTTGTAGCAGACGGAAGTTTGCGCGGGCACAAGCTTCTGAAAACCTTTAACCAGTTTGGTGGCCTTACTGGGCGTGCCGGGCTTGCTGCGCACGTCGCGCGTGCCGCTGTGGCACATCCAATAGCTGTGTTCGTTGCCGGCCTGCTTGATGGCGGCAAGATAATCGTCGCCGATGAAATGTCCGCCCATCAGCGCGCCGTATTGGCCGAACGCCGCCGCCTTGGCGAACAATTGCGGGCGAACCAGTTCCTCAAACACCAGCCGCTTCAGCAACGTCAGCGAGCCGGGAAAATCGCGGATCGAGCCGGTCTCCTGAAAAAAATCCTCCTTCGAACCGGCGAGTTTGGCAAACGCGTCGTTGACGGCCTCCGAATAACCCTGCGTGTAAGCCAGCGTCAGCCGCTCGCCCGGCACTTCCATCAGCGAGTTGTCGGCCCCGACCAAACCGCCGGATGCGCCGCGCGCGACCGGCGCGACCACCGCCGCCGCGCGCAGATTTTCCGGCAGCGATTGGATGATGCTGTCAAACCAGTCAAATTCCTTGCCGGTGGCATTGTATTTCAGCCCGGCGTTTTCCATGCCGGGACTGTCGGTGCTGGCGGAATGCACCGTGGCCAGGGTTTCAAAATCCAGGGTTTCGAGTTTGATGTTGGAGGCTCCGTCAACGGGAACCAGAATTGTCTTGGCGCTCATGTTGTTTCCAATGGATGCCCGCCATCACCGCCGCATTTTGGCGGAGTCGCGGGCCAAGGTTGTTTGGTTTTATGCGCGCTTCTTCCGCCCTTGAAATCGGGGTGTGAAGCGATGCTGTTCCGGCAAGACTAGCCAAGCGTCCGGCGCGCGACAAGCGGCAAGTCTCGCAATCAAACTTTGTTGTCCGTTTTTTGCAACCCGCTGGACAATGCCGCCAAATCCGCCAAGATAGGCGCGTCAGCCGTTTGAATGAAACAACTCCTGCAACTCTCGGCGGTCACCAAATCCTTCGGCGCCGTCCGGGCGCTCAAGGATATTTCGTTCGATTTGCGGGCCGGCGAAGTCCACGCCCTGCTCGGCGAAAACGGCGCGGGCAAATCCACGCTCATCAAAATCATCACCGGCGCGCATCAGCCGGATGGCGGCACGATTGAAATCGCCGGAGAGCGCGTCGGGAAACTTTCGCCGGCCACCGCGCGCAAGCTCGGCATCGCCTGCATTTACCAGCAGCCGGCATTGTTCCCCGATTTGACGGTCGCCGAAAACATCGGGCTTCGGCTGGAACGCGCGAATTCCCTTTCGCGCGTGAACTGGAAGGAATGCCGCCGCCGCGCCACCGAATTGCTCCGGCGCATCGGCGCGGACATTTCGCCGGACGCGGAAATCCGCTCGCTTTCCATGCCGGAGCAGCAGCTCGTCGAAATCGCCTGCGCACTCGGCACCGGCGCGCGCATCGTCATCATGGACGAGCCGACCGCCTCGCTCACGCAAAAGGAAACCGCCCTGCTCTTCGCCGTCATCCGCGATTTGCGCGGCAGCGGCGTGGGCATCATCTACATTTCGCACCGGCTGGAGGAAATTTTCCAGCTCGCCGACCGCGTGACCGTGCTGCGCGACGGCGAAAGCGTGGGAACGTATTTTGTCGGTGGCAGCCGGCGTGAGCCGGCTCAAATGTCTCCCGAAGAAAGTCAGAGCGGACGCACATCCGCCGCTAGAATTACGGAAGGCGATTTGATCAAGCTGATGGTCGGCCGCGAAATATCCCAGATTTTTCCGCCTGCCGAAAGCGCGCCGGGCGAAATCGTTCTCTCGCTCAAAAAGCTCGGCTGCACCGCCGGCGGCGTGAAAAATATGTCGATCGAGGTCCGCGCCGGTGAAATTCTCGGTCTCGCCGGACTGGTTGGCGCAGGCCGGACGGAGCTGGCCCGGACCATTTTCGGCATCACGCCCGCCGATGCCGGTGAAATTTTTCTGCGCGGCGAAAAAGTTCAAATCCGGTCACCGCAGGAGGCCGTGGCGCGCGGCATTGCCTACGTGCCGGAAGACCGGCGACGACACGGCGTCATTCTCGAAATGTCCATCGCGCAAAACATGACGATGGCGATTCACCGGCAGCTCTTTCCGGGAACCTGGCTGCGGCTCGGTGTGGAACGCGCGTGCGCGCTGGATTTCATTCGCCAGTTGGACGTGCGCGCCTCCGGCACGGAAGCGCCGGGCCATTCGTTGAGCGGCGGCAACCAGCAAAAAGTGTCGCTCGCGCGCTGGCTGGCGACCAAACCGAAGGTCTTGATTCTCGACGAGCCGACGCAGGGCGTGGACGTGGGTGCGAAAAGTGAAATCCACAAAATCATCCGCCGGCTCGCGAAGGACGGCCTGGCCGTGCTGATGATTTCGAGCGACCTGCCGGAAATTCTCGGCATGAGCGACCGCATCGCCGTGATGCGCGGCGGCACGATTGCGGCGATGCTGCCTGGCAAAAGCGCCGCGCACGAGGTGATGAGCGCGGCGCTTGGACAAAAAGGCGGTGCCGGATGAAAAAATATTTCCGCGAAATTTCCGTCGCCGCCGCGCTCGGCATCTTGCTGCTGGCACTGGCAGTTTTCGCGCCGTCGTTTTTCCAGCCGCAACCGCTGCTGTCGCTCGTCACGCGCGAAGCACCGACGCTGGTGGTCGCCTGCGGCATGGCGCTGGTCATCATCTGTCGGCAGATTGACATTTCCGTCGGCTCGCAATTCGCCGTGTGCAGCGTTTGCGCCGGATTGTTCGCGGCCATGCACTGGCCGCTCGTGCTGGTGCTCGCCGCCTCGGTTCTGATCGGCGCGGCGTTCGGCGCGTTCAACGGCGCGCTGGTGGCCGGACTCGGCCTGCCGTCCATCGTAGTCACGCTGGCGACGATGGTAACGTGGCGCGAAGGACTGCGCTGGCTGCGGCAGGGCGTCTGGGTGGATTTGCCCAACGGCGTGCAATGGTTCGGCCTTCCGCAAATGACCGGCCAATGGACGCTCGTCCTCGTCGCGCTGGCGATTTTGATTTTGCTCGCGCTGGCGCTGAAACATTTTGCCATCGGACGGTTCATTTATGCCGTCGGCTCGGATGCCGAGGCTGCACGGCTGGCCGGAATCCGTCCGCGGCTCATGACGTTTGGCGTTTTTGTTTTCATGGGCGCGCTGACCGGACTGGCGGCGATGATGAACACCATCCAGTCGCCGCAGGTGGACCCGAATTCCGGCACCGGACTGGAATTGAAAACCATCGCCGCCGTGGTCGTCGGCGGCGTGGCGATTTCCGGCGGGCGCGGGAAATTGTGGGGTGTGTTCGCCGGCCTGCTGCTGCTCGCGTGCATCAGCCCGGCGCTGACGCATCTGCACGTCGAAGCGTATTGGGAAAAAGTGATTCAAGGCGCAATCATCCTGCTGGCGGTCGTTACGGACGGTCTGCGCAACCGAAGGAAAAGTATTTAACCACGGATGAACACTGATCAACACGGATACAAAAGCATTCTGCTCCGGCACGAGACAATTCTGTTCGTCGTGCTCGCAGTGGAATGGATTTTCTTTGACGCCGTCGGACACAATTTCGGCACCTACGACAACACCTGCGACATCCTGCGACACTCCTGCGAAATCGGGCTGCTCGCGCTGGCGATGACGCCGGTCATCCTGACCGGAGGAATAGATTTGTCGGTTGGCTCGCTGCTGGGGCTGTGCGCGATTTTGTTCGGAAAATTCTGGCGCGACGCCGGGATGCCGCTTCCGCTGGCAGCCGCTTGCACGATTGGCGTCGGCGCGCTGGCCGGCGGGTTGAATGCCTCGCTCATCGCCTGGCTGCGCCTGCCGCCACTCATCGTCACGCTCGGAACCTTTTCGCTATTTCGCGGGCTGGCCGAGGCCATCACGCACGGCGTGGACACGTTCACGGATTTTCCGGCGTCGTTTCTGTTTCTTGGCCAGGAACGCTGGCTCGGCATTCCGGCCCAGGCTTTGGTTTTCATCGCCGCCGTGATTTTTTTCTGGCTGCTCGTGCATCGAACGACTTTTGGCCGGTCGTTCCGGGCCATCGGATTTTCGCCGGAAGGCGCGCGCTATGCCGGAATCCCCGTCGGACGCCGCATGGCGATGGTTTATGTGCTGGCGGGAATTGTCTCCGCAATCGCGGCCATCATTTACACCGCGCGGCTCGGCCAGGCGAAGGCCGACGCCGGCACCGGCTACGAATTGTTCGCCATCACCGCCGTCGTGCTGGGCGGCACGAGCATCTTCGGCGGCGTCGGCTCGGTTCACGGCACCCTGCTCGGCGTGGCGGCGATTGCGGTGCTGCACAGCGGCATCGCCCACGCGCTGCTGCCGGGCGAAATGGCCGGGATGCTCACGGGGGTCCTGCTGATTCTCGCGCTGGCCGGCTCGACGCTGCCCAAAATGATTTCAGGCTTGCGCGCGCGCAAATCCACGCCCAGATTGGCGAAACAAATTCCATGAGAAAAACGCTCCTGCTCCTGCTCGCCGTGGCCGTCGCAGCCATTTCCGGTTGCAACCAAAGCTCCAAGGCTCCGTCCGGCGGCAACGTCACCCCGACTCCCGCCGCAAGGCAAATAACCATCGCGTTCCTGCCCAAATCCAAGGGCAACGCCTATTTTGTCTCCTGCGCGAAGGGCGCGCAAAAGGCCGACGACGAACTCGGCGACAGATTGATTATTGACGGCCCGACCGATCCCGATCCGGCGCGGCAGAATGAAATCGTCGAAAACTGGATCACGCTGGGCGTGGACGTGATCGCCGCCTCATGCGAGAACAAGGAGGGCATTTCCACCGCGCTGCGCAAGGCGGAGGCCAAGGGCATCAAGGTGGTCACCTACGATGCCGACGCGCTGCCGGACGCGCGCTCGTTTTTCGTGAACCAGGCCACGCCGCAGGGCATCGGCTTCGCGCTCATGGACGAGGCGGCGCGGTTGTGCGGGACTAACGGCGAATTCGCCGTCATCACCGGCTCGCTGACGGCGGAAAACCAGACGGAATGGCGGAAGTTTGTCGAGGAACGCCGGGCCGCCGCGTATCCGGACATGAAATGCGTCGCGGTGGAGGCGTGCGACGATTTGAAGGACAAGGCGCAAAGCGAAACCACCGCGCTGTTGAGCACGTATCCGGATTTAAAACTGATTTTGAGCACCACGTCGCTTGGCGTGCCCGGCGCGGCGGAGGCCATCAAACAGGCCGGCAAAACCGGAACCGTGAAAAACATCGGCCTCGGGTTGCCGAACGAAAACAAGCGCTACGTTCACGACGGCGTGACGCAGGGCGTGATTTTGTGGAAGACCGCGGACCTCGGCTATCTCACCGTTTACGCGGCGGACGCTTTGGCCAAGGGCGCGTTGAAACCCGGCGACAAGACGTTCAAGGCCGGCTCGCTCGGCGAATTTGAAATTCAGGGCGACAACATCATGCTCGGCAAGCCGTTCACCTTCAACCAGGACAACATTGACCAGTTTGATTTCTGAAATGAAACGCAACGCGTTTAAAATGAAATTGAAACCCGGCAAGGTTGCCGAATACAAAAAGCGTCACGACGAAATCTGGCCGGAACTGGCGGCGGCCTTGCGCACGGCGGGCGTCTCGGATTATTCAATTTTTCTGGACGAGGAAACGCTCACGCTTTTTGCCGTGCAAAAGTTGAACGACAACAATTCCGCCGCGACTTTGCCCAATCTACCCATTGTCCGCAAATGGTGGGATTACATGGCGCCGCTGATGGAAACGCATCCCGACCACGCGCCGGTCTGCGGCGACTTGCGCGAGGTGTTCCATCTGGATTGAACGCCACGCGGGTTTTCAGGCGAATCAGACTCAAAAGAAGAACCCGTCCGTCCGCGCCGGCCCCATCGCGGACAAATCGCGCCACCGGGCGCGTTGCCGGGCATCAAGACCAGGCAATTCTGCCGAAAGCCGGCGGCATGAAAAAAAATTCCAAAAGGGCTTGACGGGACTGCATACTTTCGTAGTTTTCTTAATTAATGATTTTTTCCCCTTCGCGCATGGGCCGCCTGAACAAGCGCGCGCTCATCCGGCAGTTGCAAAAGGCCGGGGTGTCGTCGCGGGCGGATCTGGCGCGGTCGCTGGGCATGAGCCAGCCGACGGCGGGGAAAATTGTGGAGGATCTGCTCGCGCTGAAGATCCTGGAAGAGGTTGAAATGCCGGCAACCAACGGCCACGGCCCGGTGGCGGGGCGGATGGGACGGCCCGGACGGCAGTTGCAACTGAACCGTTCCGAAGCCCGTTTTTTGGGCATCCAGCTCGGCCTCACCGAAACCTGGCTGGCGGAACTGCCGATTGGCGTGACGGATGCGGACAACTGGAATGCTTCCTTTCAGATTCCGACGGCGCACCGGAATCCCGCCAAGGCATGGGAATGCCAGATGCGCGCGGCGGCGCGCAGGCTTCGTTCCCGGAATTTTCTGGGCGTGATGTTGAGCGTGCCGGGCGTGGTGGACGAATCCGCCAATCGCATCCTGTTTTCGCCAAACATCCACTGGAGTGAAAACGTGGACTTGGTGGCGGTCATCCGCAAAATCTGGAATGCGCCGGTCCTGCTGGTGCAGGAGGAGTGCGCGCTGGCGCTCGGCCATCAGGTCAATCATCCGGAACAGGAGGATTTCCTGCTGGTGGATTTCGGCGACGGCGTCGGCGGCGCGGTCATCGTCGGCGGCAAGCCGCTCGCCCATCCGCTGCCCATCAGCGGCGAAATCGGCCACACGCCCGTGCTCGGCAACCGACGCCAGTGCGGCTGCGGCGCGACCGGCTGCATGGAAACGCTCATCTCGACGCGCGGACTGATGGAAAGCTTCAGCGCGAACCGCTCCGGCAAAAATAATTCATGGGCCGGACTGCGCGCCGACATCGGGCAAAATGGCATCCGGCCGTGGCTCGCGCAGGCATTGGACGCGGCGGCGGTGGCCATCGCCGGCGCGCTGAACGTGCTGGGCCTGCGCCGCGTCGTCATCACCGGCAGCCTCACGGAACTGCCGCCCGCCGTGCTGGCGCACCTGGCGAAGTCCATCCAGAACGGTTCCATGTGGGCCAAGTTCGGTTCCGTGGAGTGCATCTCCGCGCCGCGACGCCGCTTTGCCGGGCTGGTGGCCATCGGCATTGACCGGCTGGTCGTTCCGGACACGCAGAACAACGGCCATGCCGGCCCGAAAATTTACCGCCGCCCGCCGGCAACACTGAAACTCAAAACCAAAAAATACAACCAGACACGCCCATGAAACCTGCATTTCCTGACATCAGCCACATTAACTACGAAGGCCCGCAATCAAAGAATCCGCTGGCGTTCAAACATTACAACGCCGACGAAATCGTCGAGGGCAAGACGATGCGCGACCACCTGCGCTTTGCCGTGGTATATTGGCACACCTTTCGCGGCACCGGCAGCGATCCGTTTGGCGCCGGCACCATGCAGCGCCCGTGGGACGACGGCTCCGATTCCGTCAGCAACGCCCAGAACCGCGCCCGCGTCGCCCTGGAGTTCGTCTCCAAGCTGGGCGCGCCCTATTACTGCTGGCACGACCGCGACGTGGCGCCGGAGGGCAAAACGCTTTCCGAGACGAACCGGAATTTTGACGCGGTGGCGAAAGTGTTGAAGGAGGAACAGAAGCGCACCGGCGTCAAGCTGCTGTGGGGAACCGCAAACCTGTTCTCCAACCCGCGCTTCGTCCACGGCGCGAGCACGAGCTGCAACGCGGATGTGTTTGCGTTTGCCGCCGCGCAGGTGAAAAAGGCGATGGAAGTGACGCACGAACTCGGCGGCCAGGGCTACACGTTCTGGGGCGGGCGCGAAGGCTACATGACGCTGCTCAACACGGACATGAAACGCGAGCAGGAGCATCTGGCGAAGTTCCTCCACCTCGCCGTCGCGCACAAAAAAGCCATCGGTTTCAAGGGGCAATTTTACATCGAGCCAAAGCCGAAGGAGCCGACCAAGCACCAATACGATTCCGACGCCGCCGCGTGCCTGAATTTCCTGCGCGAATTCGATTTGATGGATCATTTCAAGCTCAACATCGAGACAAACCACGCGACGCTGGCCGGTCACACGATGCAGCACGACCTGGAAGTGGCGGGCGGCGCGGGCGCGCTCGGCTCGATTGACGCCAACACCGGCGACGAACTGCTCGGCTGGGACACGGACCAGTTCCCGACGAACATTTACCTGACGACCCTCACGATGCTGACCGTGCTGAAATACGGCGGCTTCAAGACCGGCGGATTGAACTTCGACGCGAAGGTGCGCCGCGAGAGCTTCGAGCCGATTGATCTGTTCTACGCACACATCGGGGGCATGGACGCCTTTGCGCGCGGCCTGAAAATCGCGTCGGCGATCCGCAAGGACGGACGGCTGGCGGCATTTGTGAAGCAGCGTTATGCGTCCTGGGATTCCGGCATCGGCGCGAAAATCGAGGCGGGCAAGGCGTCGCTGAAGGAAATTGAAGCCTACATCCTGAAAAAGGGCGAAGTGGCGCCGAACGCCAGCGGCCGCCAGGAATTTTTGGAAAACCTCATCAACGAATTCATCTAACACCTGGTAGGGCGGGCAGTCCCCTGCCCGCCGTCGGCGCGCACGGAGTGACGCGCCCTACCGACCAACAAACAAAACAACCAACAAACATAAATTATGAGCATCAATCTGAAACAATTCGAAGTCTGGTTTGTCACCGGCAGCCAGCATCTTTACGGCCCCGAAACCCTGAAAAAAGTCGCCGAGCATTCGCAGGAGATTGCCCGGGCGTTCAACGCCTCGCCGGCGATTCCGGTCAAGGTCGTTTTCAAGCCGGTGCTGGTCACGCCGGACGGCGTCACGGAGCTTTGCCAGGCCGCGAACAACGCCGCCAAGTGCATCGGCCTCATCACCTGGTGCCACACGTTTTCGCCGTCGAAGATGTGGATCAACGGCCTCAAGCAGCTCCGCAAGCCGGTGGCGC
>CAZZPE010000032.1:0-35343 GCA_964655855.1 uncultured Bifidobacteriaceae bacterium | reverse complement strand
AACGATTCAACGGTCCGCGAAACAAATTCGCGTCAGGGCGTTTCGCCGAGGTTGTTCTTCGGCCACAGGGCGGCGGTGTTGGTTCGGTCCAGATCGTAGCCGATGGCGCTGTTGCGCAGCAGCGTCGCATGGCCGTCAAAAAATGCAGCGTTCACCCGTTTGCCGTGCCTCGGAACCGAACGGCTGAAATCATTTCCCGGATAATCATGCGTGTCGCTCGGCACGCGGAAATAGGTGCAGCCGGTGGCGGGGATTTCCGTCCAACTGTCCGGGTTGGATTCGTCGAAATCCGAAACAAGCTGGGCTGCGTCGGCATACACGATGGACCCGCTTGGATTGCTCACCTGGGCCTCACTGGCGGAGGCATAGACCGGATCCGGGTTGTCCGCCTTCGGCACGACGGCTCCGTATTCGGGATAATTCATGCCGATGCCAAGGGCGTAATTGGTGCTGGCGGACTGGCCATGCGCGTCAATGGCGGGCTGGGTCAGGGCGGGACAATTAAACGATTTTTGTGCCGGAATAAAATTGTCCAAACGGAGCTTGTCCGGCCACCAGAGGTAGGTTGTTTTTTGGACGATGAAGGTGTTGTAATCGAAAGTCCAGGGCGGCCAGCCGGGAGCGCCCTGCTCCACCCACAACGGAACCATGGCTTCGCGGTTGTCATCCAGATATAATTTTGTCGCCAGAATGATCTGCCTCATGTTGTTGAGGCAGTCAGCGGATCTGGCCCTTTGCTTCGCCGCTGACAGCACCGGCAACAGCAGCGCCGCCAGAATGGCGATGATGGAAATGACCACAAGCAGTTCCATCAAGGTAAATGCCCGTCTGCCTTTTGCCGGTGCCGGAGGGTTCATAGTGTCCGTTTCAATGACGCGGTGAATCATAAAATTTGTCCAGCTAATTTTTTGATCAAGGACTGGCGCCGTTGTTGTTCTTCGCCCAGAGAACGGCGTTGTTGGTTCTGGGCAAATCGTAGCGGATGGTGCTGTTGCGCAGTTTCTGAACGTGACCGTCGAAAAAGGCGGCATTCACCTGCCCGGCATGTCTCGGAACCGAGCGCGCGTCGCCCTTCAAAATCTCGTAATAGGAATCGCTCGGCACCCGGAAATAGGCGCAGCCCGTGGCCGGGATTTCCTGCCAGTTGTCCGCGTCGGTCTCCTCGTAGTTCGCGATGCCGCCGGCATCCGCAAACACGATGGACTGGCCGGGATTGGCCACTTGATCTTCCAGGGAGGTGGTGTAGACCGGATGCGGAAATCCCTGCCTTGGCGATATCCATCCGTATTCGGGATAATTCATGCCGATGCCCAACGTGTAATTGGTGCTGACAGACCCGCCGCCGGCGTCGGTGGCCGGCAGTGTCAGGGCGGGACAACAAAAGGTTTTTTGCGACGGAACGAAGCCGTCCAGCCGCAGCTTGTCCGGCCACCAGAGAAAATCCGCGCCGGGCGTGTATGGGATGGCAAAGGTCGTAGGATCGTAGTTCCAAGCGGGCCAGCCGGAAGATCCCTGCTCCACCCACAACGGAATCATCATTCCTCGGTTGTCATCCAGATACAATTTCATCGCCAGCATGATCTGCCGCAGGTTGTTGAGGCAGTCAACCGCCCTGGCCCTCTGTCTGGCCGCCGACAGCACCGGCAGCAGCAGCGCCGCCAGAATCGCGATGATGGCGATGACGACGAGCAGCTCAATGAGCGTGAAGGCGGGGCGGGCACTGTGCCGTTTTCGTTTTGCTTCGCGTGGCCAAAGTGCCGGATGGCGCGCGCCAGGGTTCATGTCTCCGACTCCTGACTGGCGACCTTCAGCCATAAACATCCGCTAATTGACCTTTTTCACCACAAGCATTTCGAGCGAAGCCATGTCCGGCTCCAGCCCAAGCCCCCATTCGGTGAGGATTTTCTGCCCGGTGGTCTGATCCAGCGTTCCGCTTTGAATCTGCTTCGCCGTCTGCGTGTCCCAAATGAGCGAGAAATCGTAATAATTCGTCAGGCCCGTCTTGTCCACCACCGGCGTCTTGAGAACGCTCTCCAAACCATCCATGATCACATTCAGTTTCATGTGCGTGAAATAAAGCCGGCCGTTCTTTTCTGTTTTATTTTCCTTCGAGGCCGTGCTCACCTTCAGACCTGTCGAATTCGGATCCTCCACCTTGAGCGCGAGCACCGGCGTGTCGCGTGTTTCCACCTGCGCGGTGTAACCCAGCTTTTTGCGAATGGCCGACCGCAAGCCCGCCTCCGGGTCTTTGGGCACCGTGACCAGAAAATCGAAATTGTTTTTTGGCGCGCCGAACGGTAGTGAAATGCGACCCGGGTTGTAGCTGTAAGCCAGGGCGATGACATTCTGAAACGGCACGTTGCGACCCACTATCCACTGCGACCCCTTGACGGTTGAAAAAGTGATTCCATTGGTCGGCGCTTTGGGAAAATGCGTTGGACGGACGATGGCCAGCCCCGGCGGTGCCTGACGCAATATGGAACTGGTCTGAAAAAATTTGTCGCTGACCGACGGGAAAAATGCCAGTTTCACGATGACCACCAACGCGATCATCACCAGGAGTGTGGCGCCCGTGGTCGCCATCGTTTTTGTTCTTGTCCACGCCATAAATTTTAAGATTCAGTGGGTAAAAACCGTGGCGATTCACAAATCCGGTTCGGAATTGGTGATGTTGTCTCCAAATTCCCATGTCTCCGGTTCCACATGGAAGTCGGCAAAAGTCACATCCGCCTTGCCGCCGTGCCGGATGGTCAATGGATCACCGTTTGCAGGCTCCCAGCGACCGTCATTGATGACCGTAAGATCCACCACGCCGGTTCCATTGTCACTGCTGCTGTGCGACGCCACCTCTTCCGCAAACATGATTTTCGTATCGGGATTGCGAACGGCGGCCAGGGTAAAGGGTAGATTTTGGCCATTTGCAAAGTTCGACGACATTCCCGGATTGATGTCGTGGGAGTTGCCGTTTGCGTCAACCGGGGTAGTGGTGGTTTCGTAGCTGGTCAAACTATAGCTGTAAAGGTAAGGGCCGTTGACCCCGTCCGCCTGGGCAATTCGCACGCTGTCGTCAGTGTCCAGCGGGCAGCGAAACAATTTGGGGCTCGCATTCGCCATCGCGACAACGATTGGGCTTTGCTGGACCGGGGGGTTGGTCGAGGTTGTCCGCCAATAAATCCAGTCGGACGCCTGAAAGCCGCTGTGCTGCGACGCCATGCCCGGGAACGTGTCGCGGTTGTCGTCAATATACATCTGCATGCCAAGGCCGAGCTGCTTGAGGTTGTTGATGCACTGTGCCTGCCCTGCCCGTTTTTTGGCCGCGGACAACACCGGCAGCAGCAGCGACGCCAGAATGGCGATGATGGAGATGACCACCAGCAACTCCATCAGCGTGAAAGCAAAAGCCCGCCGAAAACCGGCGTTTGCGTTGAATCCGGCTCCCGGCTTTCGTTCGTTGATCATCCCGATTGTTTTCATAAAATTTCAGCAACTTAATTCTCCCGGCGGGCGGTAATGGATGAGTCTTACGCATCCATTTCATTATTCAACAAAAATTCATCGCCGCCGTTCAAAGTTTTCCGACATCCGCCTTCATTTCCGGCTACTGCTGGGTGTGGCCCGGATATGCCGGGTCGCCGCCGTCCGCGCTGAGCGGATAACACCACAGGCGGTTTTTATTCGTCGCCGCCACGTCGTTATACCAGTCCTGGAGCCGGACATAATTGACCTGTCCGCCGAACGTGGCCTGGATGCCGCCCTGATAATGCCGCGGGCTGACGCCCTCGCCGGGATAATTCGCACCGTCATTGAAATTGTGCGGGTCGGTTTCATCCGTTTCCCAAAACGCGCAATCCTCCGGCTGCATTTGCTCCAGCTTCACCGGCGGATAAATCATGGACATGTAACCGATGACCGCGCCATTCATCGCATAACTCGAAATTTGCTGCGGACGCTCTATCACCTCGCCGCCAAAATACGCCGACGCACGGCTCTCATCAGGCTTGTCCATCGGGCAAAAATAGATTTTTGGATTCTGCAACGCGTCCCAGAACAATCCTGTTTTCACATTAAATTTGTTTGTGCCGCTGGCGTTCAGGTTCACCGCGTAAAGCCAGCCGGTGTTGGTGCCCTGCGCGCTGGCAAAACCGCCGTTGTCCCAATTCGGCGGCGGCAGCACATCATCGTCATCGGACACAAAGGCCTGGAGGGCAATCACGATCTGCCGGAGGTTGTTGATGTCCGTCACCTTGCAGGCCGAATTCTTGGCCTTGCTCACCGCCGTCAAAATCATTGCCGCCAGGATGCTGATGATGGCGATGACAACGAGCAATTCGATCAGGGTAAACGCCCCTACCTGACGGTTCATACCCCATTTGACAATCGGCGGCTCCATTTCCTTTGCGCAAATCGGAACAATCGGCTGAACATGAGAACCGCGCCGCCGCGTTTCCATGCTGACAAGCGGCCTGCCACGCGAACGGTTTTGTTCGTCCGGCTTCATTGATCTCTCTACCATAACAACAACGCCCGCTGAATTCAGTTACAAACTAAATGAAAAATTATAGCACCGCATTCCTGCCGTCCGGTGGAATGACGCGCCTGACCATGGAATTTGTCCAAGCCTTCTTACTTATATGTCCGCCCGACGCCAAAATCGGACAAAATTCACCGCTTTTTTAAGAGCGCCAATCGGCGCCAATCGGCGCTGATGGTTTTCGATTGGCGTGAATCAGCGAAGATGAGCGGTTACAACCAGCCGGATTACATGCCGCCATCGTAATACCAGCGATGTTCAGGATTGTCGCAGCGGATGGCCAGATTCCACTTCTTGACCGTGCCGTCCTTCAGCCGGATTTCGTAGGGCACAAACACGCCGCCGTATTCCATATTCCCAAACATGATCACCCTGCCTTTGAACGGCTTGCCCAGACTGACGCTTTCCAACCCGCCATATATGTTTGTGAACGCGTTCAAAAATGTTGGCCTCTGCTTCAGCGCGCCCGGTGGCCAGAACTTGGCGGCCTCCTCCCAATCATTCTGCGAACACGCATCAAAAAATGTCCTGGCCACATCAGTTGGCATCGTGCCCGTCAGCTTTGCAAACCGCGCGTTATCGCTATCGGTCAAATCTTTCGTCGAAGAAAAAATTGAACCAGCCGCCCGGTAATGATGAATGATGATTGGGGTGGTCGTTCCCGCCGCCAGAATCATCGCCACTGCCGCGACGACCGCCGTTTTTGCCTTTGTCCATGCCATAATTTTCAATGCTCCTTTGACCAAAGCCAGGGTTGATCCGCCCGCCGCCGCGCCTTTGGTTATCGCAACGGCGGAAATTGTCTTGGCCAGCGCCACCGGCGCGGCCTGAATCGAATTGGCTGAAATCGTCTCCCCGATGCCCATCGCCGTGGAATCCACGCCGCGCCGGGCAAAAAAGGCGTGGAGCTTTTCCAATCCCCGCGCCACCCGTTTTTGCGCCGCGCGCTCCTCCAAGCCCAGCGCCGCGCCCACCTCCTGCAAGCTCTTGTTCTCGAAAAAGCGCAGCACAATCGCGTCGCGGTCCTTGTCGCGCAACGCCGCCATCGCCTCGTCCAGCAGCGGCGACAATTGTTCCCACGCCGCGTCGGGTTCGTTTTGAAAAACTCCTTCCATGATGGCCTCCTGTTCGCGAAGCTGGCGGCGGCGCTGGATTTTCAGCGCGTCGGCGGCGGCAAACCGCGCCGTGCGGTATAGCCAGCCGGACAAAATCGTCTTCGGACTCAACGACCCCGCCTTGCGCGCCAGAATGATGAAGACCGCCTGCGTGATTTCCTGCGCCAGTTGCGCGTCGCGCGCCTGCCGCAGCGCCGCCGAATAGACCAGATTGACATGGCGCGAAACCAGCGTCTCGAACACCTGCTCGGATTGGCTCGCGGCGTATTCCCGCACCAGCGCCATGTCGTCATTCATCATCCATTTAATAAATGGACGCCGACGGCAAAGGGAGACAAATTATTTCACCTTTTCGACAACAAGCATTTCGATGGGCATATTTGTGGGAACAAGTTCGAGGCCGAGTTTTCCGAGCGCCAAGTTCACCGTATTCCAATCGTGATTATTCAAGTCGCTTTCCGTGCAGTTCAAATCAAAATCGAAATGATCCGTGAGTCCGGTCCAGTCAAAGACTGGAACATCGGAATTGTCCTCGATACTGTAAGCCAGGTTAGACATGGCTTCATGCCAGCCATGGTATCCATCCGGCTTGGTGAAAAGGGCGTTGCCATGATCCTTATCATTGCGCTTCAAACCGGGCGCATTGGAATACTTGACCTTGAGCAGCCAGACGTCCGTGTCGTGCGTCTCGATTTTGCCCATGACGCCAAATTTCCGCTTCACTTCCGCCTGCAACGCCCGTTTGTTCGCCTCTTCGCCGCCGGGCAGACAGGCAATGTAATCGTAGCGGCTGGCCGGCAGGCTGTTGGAGAAAACAACTCTGGCCGAGGTGATGAAACCGTAAGCGGAAGCCACGACATTTTGCGCGCGGACCCCCGTGCCGATCATTTTGCCGTTGATCGTGGCCCAGTCGGAAGTGTGAAATTTGCTGGGCAGAATCCTGACCTGTGGCGGCTGGTTAATTTGCGCATCGTTAATGATCCCTTCATGAACTTGCCACGGATAAGTCCGGTGCGCTTGAATTTCTTTGATGGTGATGGTGGTGGTTCCGATGGCAAACAACACAACCCCGCCGCTGACGATTGTTGTCTTTGCTTTTGTCCATGCCATGATTTTCAATGCTCCTTTCACAAGGGTTAAGGTTGAACCGCCCGCCGCCGCGCCCTTGGCAATCGCAACTGCGGAAATGGTTTTTGCCAGCGCCACCGGCGCGGTGTGAACCGAATTCGCCGAGACCGCTCCGGCAATCGCCGCAGTTGTCGAATTCACACCGCGTTTGGAGAAAATTTTCCGCAGCTTTTCCAGCGCCCGGTTCACGCGCATTTTCGCCGCGTCCTCGCTCGCGCCCAAAGCCGCGCCGACTTCCGCCAGGTTTTTGTTCTCAAAAAACCGGAGCACAATCGCATTCCGGTCCTTCTCGCCGAGCCGGCCTATCGCGTCGTCCAGCAGCGGCGCGATTTGCCGCCACGCTTCGGATTCCGGTTCGTTCAAAATCGCCTGCATATACGCCTCCTGTTCGCGGTTCTGGCGGCGGATTTCCGTCCGCAAATAATTTGCCGCCGTCAGCCGCGCAGTTTGATACAGCCAGCCGGACAGCACTGTTTTAGCTCCAAGAGTTTGCGCCTTTCTGGCCAGGATGATGAAGACGGCCTGCGTGATTTCCCGCGCCGCGTGCGCGTTGCCTGCGCTGCGCAGCGCGGCGGAATAAACCAGGTTGACATATCGCGCAACGATCCCGGCGAAGGCCGCCTCGGATTGTTCCTCGGCGTATTGCTTCAGCAGCGCGATGTCGTCCGGTTCCGGCATTCAACTATAAATGTCCGCCGGGGCGGAAAAGGGAACAAGGAAATTGAAGGATTAAGGCGGAAGGAAGAATGAAGAAATCTTTCGGCATGCCTCCCGCGCCCTGCGCTTCTTCATTCTTCATTCTGCCTGTTCGCGTCAATTTCCAGCGGCTCGATGTGGACGAGCACGTCGCTGACGGCGGGCATTCCCTCGCGGATTTTGTCCTTCACGGCATGGGCGATTTCGTGCGAGCGCAGCACGGTCATCTGCGGTTCCACTTCCACGTGCATGTCCACGTAAAGCTGCCAGCCCATTTTGCGGACGAAACATTTCTCCACGCGCGCAACGCCGGGAACCGTCTCGGCCAGCCGCTGGATTTCATCCCTGATTTCGCGGTCAGGCGCGGTGTCCATCAAATCGCCGAACGTCGAGCGCAGCAGCCGCCAGCCGTTCCACGCGATGACGCCCGCCGCCGCCATCGCCGCCGCATCGTCCGCCCACGCAAATTGGGCGCCGCCAATCAGCGCCGTGCTGATGCCGATGGCTGCGGCAAAGGAGGTGATGGCGTCGCTGCGATGATGCCACGCATCGGCCCGGACGGCGGCGTTGGCCACCGATTCGGCCTCGCGCGCCACGAACCGGAACAGGCATTCCTTGATCGCAATAACGCCGCACAAAACGAGGAGCGTGAAGGCTTTTGGGGCGGGACGCGGCTGGCCGAGGTTGTGCAGCGCCTCAATCACAATCCAGCCCGCGACCAGCAGGAGAATTCCCGAAACCACCGCCGCCGCGAGCGGTTCGGCCTTGCCGTGGCCGTAGGGATGATCCTCGTCCGCCGGTTCCGCCGCCACGACGACACCGCGCCAGACGATGATGGAGCTGAAAATGTCCGTGAGCGATTCGCAGGCGTCGGCCACAAGCGCATGGGAATGACCGATGAGGCCCGCAGCCAGTTTCGTCGCCGAGAGAAAAACATTCACCGCCAGCCCAATGAAGGTGGCGCGGAGGCTGCGTTCGAGGCGGTCGGGTTGCACGCGGAATTATTAACCACGAATGGCACAAAATGACACAAAAGAATTTTCGCCCGGTTCGTGCATTTTGCAATCCGCTAAATCAGGTGGCAGAACATGCCGTCGCGCAGCTTCGGCTCAAACCAGGTGCTCTTGGGCGGCATGATTCCGCCCGCGTCGGCCACCGCCATCAAATCGTCCATGCCCGTCGGAAACATCAAAAACGCGCAGGCGTATTCGCCGCTGTCCACGAGCCTTTCCAGCTCCGCCGTGCCGCGGATGCCGCCGACGAAATGGATGCGGTCGCTCGTGCGGGGATCATTAATGCCAAAAACCGGCGCGAGAATGTTTTTTTGCAGGAGCGTCGCGTCGAGACTTTCGACGGGGTTCGCTTCTTCCTGGGACAAGTCCGTCCTCAAATTGTCGTCGGGCTTGTCCAGCCGCAGGAATTTTCCGCGGAAGATGAGCAGCCGCCATTTGCCCTGCATATAAAAACCGAATTCATGCCGGTGCGCGGGCACCGGCGGAACGTCCCCGCTGATGGCGAAGGCCTCCCCGAGAATTTCCAGCACCTGGGCCGGCGTCCAGCCGTTCAAATCCTTCAACACGCGGTTGTAGGGCAAAATCCGCATCTGATCCTGCGGAAAAATCACGGCGAGGAAAAAACCGCTGCCATCTGTTTCCGCTTTCCGCTTTCCGCCTTCCGCTTTCCGTTTCAGATAAACCCGCGCCGCCGCCGCGCTGCGGTGGTGGCCGTCGGCAATGTAAAGCTGCGGGATGCCGGCAAACGTCCGTTCGACGAATTTGATTTCGTCGGCGTCGGAAATCGTCCATGACGTGTGCCGCACGCCGTCCGCAGCGGTGAAATCCACGTCCGGTTGTCCAGAAACTTTTTTGGCGACAAGCTTGTCCAGCGCCTCGCCGCCGCGATGTGCCAGGAAAACCGGGCCGGTCTGCGCATTCAGCGCCTCGATGTGGCGGACGCGGTCATCCTCCTTGTCCGGTCGCGTCAACTCGTGTTTTTTGATGACGCCGTTGAGGTAATCCTCGCAGCTCGCGGCGGCGACAAGGCCGGTTTGCGAATGCCCGCCCGCGATTTGCCGGTATAAATAAAAACACGGCTGCGCGTCCTGTTTCAGCGCGTCCTGCGAGAGCAGCTTCTGAAAATTTTCCAGCCCCTTCGCATACACTTCCGGCGCATGGAGGTCCGTGCCCGGCGGCAAATCCGCCTCCGGCCGGCTGACGTGGAGAAAACTCAACGGATTGCCCGCGGCAAGCCCGCGCGCCTCGTCCAACGACAGCACATCGTAGGGCAGCTCGCAGATTTGCGGGGCGAGCCGGGGACTCGGTCGCAGCGCGGCAAAGGGTTTGATCGTCGCCATAAAGCCGCGGCAGCATACAAACGGCGGCGCGGCCGCGCACGGATATTTTTCAAATCAAGGCAAAGGCGTGGTTGACAGAAAATTCAGCCCTGCCAGACTTGGCACATTCAAAGTCTCGCACTTGCTGCCCGTCTTTGCGCGGGCCATCGCTTCGTTCTTATAGGTGTCAAAGGCGCAAAGGCGTGAAAAAACGGATTTCCCGGCAATGGGGGCAGGAATAATCCATGGCCTTTTGTTACGCAGCCGGAACAGGTTCAAATGCAACAAAGATTGGCCACAGAGACGCAGATGCGCAGAGGTTTTTGGCCACGGATGAACACGGATTTTCACAGATGTTTTAATCGCCCGGATGTCATCCGAAGGCAGTCCAGAGACCGAAATAAATACACGCCGCGCCCGGCCCTTATTTCAAAGTTTTTGCCAGCACCTCTTTGACAAACTGCGGAATTTCCAACCCAGCCTTGGCTGCGTCCGACTTCAATTTGTCATACTGCGCGACTTCCTCGCCCTGCCACACCAGGTCAACGCGCCGGATTTGGCGCATCGCCACATGATTGTATTTTTCCGGAAACGCCCAATAGCACGACAGGCAGATATTTTTGTCCTTCGCGCTTTTCCAGTTCTCGCAATGCTCACACGACCATGATTTCGCGCGGTTCGCCGAACCGCACAGCAGCATGAAGTCCTTGGTCTTGAGTTCGTCCGCCTCGCCGGCCACCTCGTAAGGCACGCGATGGTCAATCTGCAAATTGGCCGCATCCATCTTCTCCAAATAGATGAAGCATTGGCAGCCATACTTCGCAATGAGCTGATCCTTGATCTCCTTGGAAAGACCGGTGCGCCCGCTGAAACGCCGGAATTGTTTCTTCGTCGGATCGGCAAAACGGTAGGCGGCAATCTTCCGGCCATTGGCCGCCTCCACCCGGAAGGTTTCGAGTTGAATGCCCAGCTCCCGGACATCCCGCGCCGCCCGTGGCGGATGGTCGTAGCCGTATTTGTTCTTCAACTCTTCCGTAGTGATGTGACCGTGCTTGAGAATGTGGTCAATAACCGTCTTGGGACGCTTGCCGGTGACCGAGGCGCACAGTTCAAGGAATTCTTTTGGGTATTTTGGTTTTGCCATAAGGAACAGGTTTTTCCATCAATTGCATCTGCTCGTCCCGCCGGTGCCGGTGCAGCGTGGGCACAACTTCCAACTCCTCCGCCAGCGCCCGCGACAGATATAAAGATTCCACCGTCATTTCGTCCCGGCCCAGCAAGGTGGCCTGCGAGGAACGTCCGGCTTCGATCTCCACCAGCGTCAAATGCAGCTTGGCCGGCAGTGGCTTGCCGTAGCTGCGATTGCCCAGCCGCCCGTCATAGCTCACCAGATAGCGGACGTTTTTCAGGTTCAACACCGCGAGCTGCGCCACAAAATCATCAAAGGCAATCCCGGCGAAATACCGCGAGTCACGTTCCCCGCAGACACCTTGATACGGCGGGTCCATATACACCACGTCATCCTCGCGCACATTCGCCAGCACATTTTCATAGCTCAACGAGGTGACGATGGTTTTGCCGCGCAGCAAGGCCGAAATGGCGTTGAGGTTGGCCTGCATGGTTTCCGGCTGCGTGCCCAGGCGGCGCTTGTCGGGACTTTGATTGAACAAGCCTTCCCCGTTGTAGCGCACCGCGCCCTTCACGCAGCGGGCCAGCAGATACAGCAGCAACTGCGCATCCTGCGTGCGGTTGAACGACTCGCGCACTTGATAATAATGCTCCAGCGCATCCGCATGGTCGGCCCGCCAGAGTTCCCGGTAAAATTTCCCCAGCTCTTTCGGGCTGTTGACGATCAAAGACAGCAGCTTGGCCAGCGGCGCATTAAAATCATTCAGCCAGAATTCTTTGGCCCGGCCGCGCGCCGCCGTGGCGATGGACAACGCGGCGGAACCGCAGAACGGCTCCACCAGCCGCGTGGTGCTGATGGGCAGATATTGCAGAATCAACGGCGCCAGCGCCCGCTTGCTGCCTTGATATTGAAATGGCTGGGGAACGGTCATTCCAAAACCACAGGTAAAGTCTTTGATTCAATGAATTTCCCTGTTTGAACCTGCTGAAAGAACGGTTGAAGCGACCCAGTGAGTTCCTTGTCAATATTGGACAACTCTTTCGGCAACCAATTTTCATTAAATGTTAGCAAGCGGCTTCTAGGCCTAACTTCAGGAAGTCCTTTTGGAAACAAATTTTTATAGGCATCGGAAAACGATTGATATTCAGAGTCGGTGTGCGGGCAGATAATCAAAACACAGGTTGGTGGCACAACCTTGATTGTCTGTTCGATTTCCCAACCCAAGCTTGCCGAATCGGCAGACTCTACCACAACGGCTTTGCACTTGTTTAGCCAGTCAACCACTGAATCTTTCCAGTCCTCGTTTGAAACAAATTTTTTCGCCGCCCCTAAGTCCATGTTTTGGCAATTCTCTGTAGGCCGACCAAGTGCCACATAAGGGCCTATGTTGCTCATGGCAAACGCAAATACAATTTGTTCATCCATTCTCGCTTTTGAAATGCCAAGGATGTATCGCATCTTTCGATTGTTTCGATAAAATGTCATTGCGCCCACTGATGGCGGACGAGGGGACGCCGTAGCGTGTAGATATATTCCGTCCGCATCCTTGTTTGAAATGCCTTTGATGGCATACATCAAACCGTTTTGTCGAAATCCAACCTTTGATTTTGACAATTCGTTTTCAAACGAACGAAAGTATATGACGGGTTTGCGATGGTCGATGGCTAGGATTTCGTCAGCCGTTGCCACCAGTCTTTTAACGAACGTTCTGGCGATCTGGAGCGCAGCCGTGCTTCCAGCGAGTAACAACAAATAAACGATGCTCTCATTTGGCGTTAGTTTCGCTCCTACAAATGGTAGCCTGTGTGAAATTAATGGGCCACAAAAGCGAGCAAGCGAAATCAAACTCGTAACAAGAACCAATCGACGAATCATCAAGAGCGCTGACTTGTTCAGTGAAAAAGATGCGGTTGCAATTGGCGATGGGCCAAAACGCCGCCAGGTCGAATTGAGAATGAGAACGAGTGCCGCAACCAGAAATGTCCCTATACTTCGGCCCGGAAGGGCGTCTGCTACTCCGACAGTGTTGTAGGGCGCGAAAAACCAAAAGAGAACAGCACACCCAGCGAAACTCGTGAACATTGTGCCAAAGATGTATGCGACCCGTTTCATGAGAACTATATTCGCTTTTCTTTCACCAGCCTCCAATACTGAAACCCTAGTGCAGTTAATCTGCACGACTTGGAATTCATGGCCGCAAAATACATGTGTTCTTCGTCAACAGGCAGAACCAATCCGACACTCACAAACTTTTGAAGGTCTTTCATTATCGCCACATTTTCCAGCTTGGCCTTTTGTTCCGTAAATTCATAGGAAGGGTCAAGCGCATGTGCGTCTTGCGGTGTAGGAAAGTAAACAGTTAATTTCCTGAGCGTCGCAAGTGGCACTGGTGGCGAAATGGTTCTAAGCGATGTAAAGCGAGTTACGTTCGTCTTGAATATTGGTCGTTGGTCCCAAGGTCCGAGTGCTTGGTCAACGTAGGCGTATATGCTGCCGGGCGTAATGTGACCGCGTAAATCTGCTGCGCCGCCGTGCAGAGCATTAACAACAAGCGCGGTAAAGACGCCACAACCGTTTATTTCAAGAGCGGATTCCGAGTCCCGGCTGGCTGTTAAGACTGATAAGCCTTCTGACAGTTGGGCGACGTTGCTTCCAGTAATTGCTGGTGATCCAAATGCACCAGAATGACAGCAATCCAGAATGATTATTTTATCCTTTGCTTTTGACTGGTTCGCATATTTCAAAATATCGTCCATCGAAACCCCCTCATCGTATTTTTTGAAATCCGTCGTAACGATGTAGCCGCCGAGGCTATTGATGATGCCGTGGCCTGAAAAATAAAGGAGAGCGATGTCGGAATCGCCGGAAAAGAGAGCCTCAATCTCGGCTTTGAGCTTGGGTCTTGAGACGGTTTCGCTTGGTGAGGTGATAAGCTTAATGCCGAAATTTGGTGAGCCATCGCCGTGCGATCCAAAAATATTGGCTACCGCGTTCGCATCATTCACGCATCCGCGAAGCGGAGCATTTGGATAATCGTTGATGCCGACGACGAGAGCTTTTCGCATAACGTTTACCTACCTCCATCAATCAGGGTTTTCAAATTATCCCATGTCCATCTATAAAGTTTGTCTCCAGCTTTTGCCGACGAAGACAAAGTGCAATTCTTGTCGGAATAAGCTGCCAAGTGGAAATACGCTTTAGACTTTTCCTGAGCGATAGTGAGTTCTGCGGTTACGCCGCTTGCAGCATGTGTTTGCTCGCCACAAAGGACAATGACAACGTCAATGTTATCCATTCGGCGGCGGACTTTGTCCTTCCAATCACCTGTTAGATGATCTTTTACAGATGCGTCAGTAAAATCGAACGGACTATCAGGCAGTTTCGCCTGCCCGGCGAGCATAATCTTCGCGCCCTCATCGTTGTCGTAATCGAAGCTGATAAACACTCGTTTTTTAGCCATATCGTTATCCTTTCATTTATTTAATTCTCATTAATCCAAGTTCCTAATTTCTTGTAAACTTGCCCATCTGGTTTACGAAGCCACAAATCCTTTTCCATAAATGGATAAAGACCTAGATACTCGCGGCCATCGTATGATGAACTGCGTGTGATTGGGCAAATTGCGACCTTACTGCGTATTCCATCAAAATATCCCAACTCCCAAGGCATCCATTTGGAATGTTCTGCGTTGTCAGAAGTTGCATATAATAAAGACTTGCATGATTGCATTCGCCTTCTTATCCGATCTGCGGTCGCAGGTGTGACTTTGGAACTCTCTGCTGCATCGTCAACCCAATAAACATACACAGAAAAATCATTTTCTTCTAAAACAGTCTTCAACCCATAAACGACATTTGCGTCCAAAAAATTGTGGGAAAGAAAAATATCAAAATTCTTGGAGACATAATCGCTTGCATCTTTGGCCATGACAATGTCGGCAGTCTCATATAGAGAACCGTATGACCGCGCCTTTCTGGCCTGAATGGACGCTGAAGCCTTTGAACTTAATTCGGATAAATTAAAAAAATCCATGTTTGTATTTCTGTTGAATTTCTACGCCCAATTGCAAACCGAGTCGAGAATTTTATTGGGATTTTCAATTCAATGCGCCCCAGCGCCATCGGCGCGGCATAGTTTTGCGTGAACCTTGTAGCGCCGGCGTCCCGCCGGCGGGTTGGCCGGGCGTCCCGCCCGGTGTTGGAACTGGCGGCGAGACGCCGCCCGCACCCGCAGCCGGGGACGGCCGCGCTACTCCGGCACGGAGCTTCTTTTCCGCTGGCTGCTACAACTATGCCGCCCCCAGCGGGGCTTGGCCGGGCTGAACAATGCCATTTCCGAACCGTGTCGAGATTTTTCATCAAACCAATTCCAATCGTTCCAAAGTGTTTCGCCGGAATTCCAAACCGGGCACGGGAATTTGCGAGCGTTCCGGGAATTCATCATGGGTGCGGTCGTCCAGTTCACGTTCGGATTTGCCAGAAAACCTAGCGTGGCCATCCGCAATGGCTTGTTCGAGGTAGCTCATGGCGAAAACTTTGCTGGGACACGGCCATTGTGCGCCTGAAATCCGGCAGCGGCAAGGGGGAAAATGCAGGAAAAAACTGAAACCTGAAATACTGAAATTTGCAAAGCATAAACTACTTTTGCCCGGCGGAATCCGCCCGCCGCCGGACCCTGTCCAGATTATTTTCAGTGATGCCATTCTCCTGTCACGGAGCGACAATGGAAATGAGCCGGGGGCAACGCCCCCGCAACATTGCAACAAGCATTCCCGCCCCGGCAGGGGCGGCGGGCATCCCCCGTGAATTGGACGCCGCATCATTCCACGCCCCTTCAGGGCGCATGATTTCTCCCGGACGATGTTCCGGGGATGCCATCCGCGGCTAATTTCCCGCAGCCCTCCGGGCTGACCTTTGGTTTCCCGGACAGCGGCATGGTTTGCCCAGCCTCAACTGTTGCTTTTTGACCACTCAACTTTAACGTTATTTTGACCTCTTTACGAAATTTGGCCTTTAAACCGCCATTTTGGGGCACAAAGATGAATTGTTTTTTTTTCAAACATGATGTGTTTTGTTCCAGACATGAAGTGCTCCTCTTCAAAGATGAAGTGTTCTGTTCCAGACATGAATTGTTTTTCCCGGACATGAAGTGTTCTGCTTCAAAGATGAAGTGTATTGTTCCAGACATAAGTTGTTGATTCCAAAGATGAAGTGTTCTGTTTCAGACATGAAGTGTTTTGCGCAAAGATGAAGATTTTTGTTTCAAACATGAAGTGTTTTGCTCCAAAGATGATGTGTTTTGTTTTCGGGCAAAAGTGTTTTGGAGCAAAGATGAAGTGTTTTGCCGTCCGGTCTCTCGACAATTCTGATTTCTCGCTCAAGGCAGCGCAGGACAGGCGTCGCGCCTGTCTCCATCTTAACATACACGGAGCCTCGCAGGCTGTTGTTCTCTCAGACATTCGAACAGCCGCTGAATAGTGCCGGGGCGGGAAACCGTTCCGACCCTTTTTTGTTTGGGACAGGAACAGGCGCACGGCAAAAATTCAGATGGAATAATCGTCGGGGAAGATTTTCACGTTCTGCAATTCCACAAAAACCTCCTCGCCCGGCTGCGGTCGCAATTCGCGGAATTGTTCCTTGCTCAACTGGACGGTGAACGGCTCGCCGGTGTCGAGCCGCTCGAGTTCCAGATTCGCGACCGGCCCGACGGCGTTGGATCGCTTGACGCGCGCCTTGAGCGTGGCCTCGCCGGCCGGATCGCGCGCGACGCGGATGTCGTGCGGACGCACAAACGCGGTCGAGGACACCGACTGTTCGCCGGCAATGCGGGGCGCGGCAAAGGAATTGACGTTGCCGAGAAAATCGTGGACGAACCGGGTCGCGGGATGATCGTAAATCTCCGCCGGCGTGCCGATCTGCTCGATGCGCCCGCCGCGCAAAATGGCGACGCGGTCGGCCACCTCCAGCGCCTCCTCCTGGTCGTGCGTGACAAAAAGCGTGGTGACGTGAATCTCCTTGTGCAACTGGCGGAGCCACTGGCGGAGATCCTTGCGGACTTTCGCGTCGAGCGCGCCGAACGGCTCGTCGAGCAGCAGCACCCTCGGCTCCACGGCCAGCGCGCGGGCGAGGGCGACGCGCTGGCGCTGGCCGCCGGAAATTTGCGAGGGAAACCGTTTCGCCAGGGACTCAAGCTGGACGAGCTTCAGGAGCTTTTCCACGCGCTCACGGATTTCGGACTCCCGGGGCCGCGTCAAAAACGGGCGCACGCGCAGTCCGAACGCGATGTTCTCAAAGACATCCAGGTGCCGGAACAGCGCGTAGTGCTGGAACGCGAAACCGGCGCGACGCTTGTGCGCGGGCGCGCCGGTCACGTCCTCGCCGTAAAACAGGACCTGCGCGCCGGCATTGTCGGGAAACTCCAGCCCGGCGATGATGCGAAGCAGGGTCGTCTTGCCGGAGCCGGACGGTCCGAGCAGCGCGATGAGCTCGCCGGAATTGATCTTGAGGCTCACGTCGTCGAGCGCGGCAAATTTGCCGAACTTTTTCGTGATGTTGCGAACTTCGACGCTCATGCGGAAATTTTCTCCTCGGGCGGATGCAGCGCGGCGCCCTTGCCCTCCACCCATGCCTTCAATGCGATGGTGACGAGCGCCAGAAATGCCAGCAGCGACGCCACGGCAAACGCCCCGGCGGAATCGTAGCCCTGGTAAAGCACCTCGATGTGCAGCGGCATCGTGTCCGTCACGCCCTGGATGTGGCCGCTGACGACGGAGACCGCGCCGAACTCGCCCATGGCGCGGGCATTGCACAAAATCACGCCGTAGAGCAGGCCCCATTTGATGTTGGGCAGCGTCACGCGCCAGAACGTCTGCCAGCCGCTGGCGCCCAGCACGCGCGCGGCCTCCTCCTCGGTGCGGCCCTGCGCCTGCATGAGCGGGATCAATTCGCGCGCGACAAACGGAAACGTCACAAAAAGCGTCGCCAGAACGATGCCCGGCACGGCGAAAATGATCCGGATGTTGTGCGCGATGAGCCACGGGCCGAACCAGCCCTGCGCGCCAAATACCAGAACGTAAATCAAGCCCGCAATCACCGGCGACACCGCGAACGGTAGGTCAATCAGTGTCGTCAAAATGTTTTTGAACGGGAAATCAAATTTCGCAATCGCCCACGCCGCCACGACCCCGAAAACGCAGTTCAGAGGGACCACAATCGCCGCGGTAAGCAGCGTCAGCTTGATGGCGCTCACGGTCATTGGGTCGGCGAGTGTGTGAAAATAATGGCCGACCCCTTTGGCAAAGGCGCCCGCGAACACGGCGATCAGCGGCACGACGAGAAACAGGCCGAGAAACACCAGGGCGGCCGCGATGAGCAGCCAGCGCACGAACAGCGGCTCCGTCGTCGGACCGCAACGGCGGACGCGGCGCGGCGCATGAAATGTGGAGGGCGCTTGCATGTATCAAGGTTGCACGCGGTGACGGCTGCTGCGCCATTGCAGATAATTGATGGCGAACAGGAACAGGAAGGAAATCACCAGCATGACGACGGCCAGTGCGGTGGCGCCGGCGTAGTCGAACTGGTTCAGCTTGTTCATGATCAGCAGCGGGACAATCTGCGACTTCATCGGGATGTTGCTGGAGATGAAAACGACCGAGCCGTATTCGCCGAGGGCGCGCGCGAAGGCGAGCGCGAAGCCGGTGAGCAGCGCGGGCATCACCATCGGCAGGATGACGCGCCAGAAGGTTTTCCAGCGGTTCGCGCCGAGAGTGGCGGCGGCCTCCTCGATTTCAACGTCGAATTCCTCCAGCACCGGCTGGACCGTGCGGACGACAAACGGCAGGCCGACGAACGTGAGCGCGACAAAAATGCCCAGGCTCGTGTAGGAGATTTTAATTCCAAACGGCGCGAACCACCGGCCGACCCAGCCGTTTTCCGCATAGACCGCCGCGAGCGAAATGCCCGCCACCGCCGTCGGCAGCGCGAATGGCAGATCCACCAGCGCGTCCATCAGCCGCCGGCCCCAGAATTGGTAGCGCACCAGCACCCACGCGACGAGCAGGCCGAAGACCAGATTTGCCAGCGCGGCGAAAAACGAGACGCCAAAGCTCAAGCGGAACGCCGCCAGCGCGTCCGGCGAGGCGACCGCGCGCCAGAATTGCGCCAACGAGAGCGACGCCGTCTTGCCAAACGTCGCCGCCAGCGGAATGAGCACGATCAGCCCCAGATAAAACAGCGTGCAGCCGAGCGTCAATTTGAAGCCCGGCAGCACCTTGAATTTTTTCACTCCTGTTCGTCTGATCTCCACAATGTTTTGAAACCGCCAGGGCGGAAACTGTTACGCCGATGTCAGCAGGCTGCTGATGTCGTCGGAATCCGCATTGATGTCGGCGAAGAGCCACGTCGAAAGATAGCGTTCGGTTGACGACGGCACGATGGCGACGATGGTTTTGCCCTCGTTTTCCGGGCGCTTCGCGATTTGCAGCGCCGCCCAAATCGCCGCGCCGCTGGAAATCCCCACCGGAATGCCGTCGAGCTGGTTGACCTCCTTCGAAACCGGGCCGGAATCGTCCTCGTTCACCTGGATGGTTTCATCCACGATTTTGACATTGAGATTGCCGGGGATGAATCCCGCGCCGAGCCCTTGCAGCTTGTGCGGCCCTGCCGCACCGCCGGAAATCACCGGCGACTTCGACGGCTCCACGGCCACCGCCTTGAATGACGGCTTGCGTTGCTTGATGACTTCCGCAATGCCGGTGATCGTGCCGCCGGTGCCCACGCCCGCCACGACAAAATCCACCCGGCCATCGGTGTCTCGCCAGATTTCCTCCGCGGTCGTCTTGCGGTGAATTTCCGGGTTGGCCGGATTTGTGAACTGCTGGGGAATGAAGCTGTTGGGAATCTGCTTGCTCAATTCCTCGGCCTTGGCGATGGCGCCTTTCATGCCTTGAGCGCCTTCGGTGAGCACGAGTTTCGCGCCAAGAATTTTCAGCAGCTTCCGGCGCTCGATGCTCATGGTTTCGGGCATCGTCAAAATCAGTTTCAATCCCCGGGCCGCCGCGACGAACGCCAGCGCGATGCCGGTGTTGCCGCTGGTCGGCTCGATGATGACGGTGTTCGGGTTGATCTTGCCCGCCTTGAAGCCGGCGTCAATCAGGGCCACGCCAATGCGGTCCTTGACGCTGGAGAGCGGGTTGAAAAATTCGAGCTTGAGCAGCACGTCGGCAAGCGCGCCGTGTTTTTTTGCCGTGCGGTTGAGCCGCACCAGCGGCGTGTTGCCGATGGTTTCGGTGATGTCGTTGTAGATGTGTGACATAGATTTTATGGTTCAGATTTGATACGTTTCGTCCCTTGTTTTTCCCGGTTTTGCTGGAATGGGAGACGGAGAAACTGCCTCGACGCGAAGCCGGCTGACTGCCTCCTCCGCGCGGAGGTTGGGCAGAAAACGAACCGCGCCGCGCGCGTTGAAAAAGGCGCGGTCGGCCTCGCGGAAGCCGAGGTCGCGGGAAAATTGCTGAAAATCCAGGACGGAAAGAAAATGCAGGTTCGACGTGCGATACCACGGCTGCGGCAGCGAGCGGGTAATGGGAGCGCGTCCCTGCAACAGCATCTGCAGCCGCACGCGAACGTGGGCGAAATTGGTGTAGGCGACGATGACGTCGCGTCCCACGCGGAACGCCTCGCGGAGGATTTCCGCCGGCAGGACGAGTTCCTGAAACGTGCCGAGCAGCAGCACGGAATCAAAGGTGTGGTCGCCGTATTGGTCCAGGCCGTCCGCGATGTCGCTCTGGTGCACCACCAGCCCGCGTTCGACGCAGCGCGCGACCAGGGCGGAATCCTTTTCCACGCCCTCGCCCGCCACCTGCCGTTCCCGGACCAGCCGGGCGAGAAATGCGCCGTCGCCGGCGCCCAAATCCAGCACGCGGGATTTTTCGGGAATCCAGCGCGAGACCGTTTCGTAAATGCCGGGATGCATGATTCAACTCCGCCGCTGGTGGTATTCGTTTTCCAGATAATGGCCCAGGACGTTTGCAAAGGCCGGGTTCTCGATCAGGAACGAGTCGTGGCCGTATTCGGTTTCGAGATTGATGTAGGTCACGGGGACGCTGGCGCGCTTGAGCAGGCGGACCAGGTCGCGCGATTGCGGCGGCGGGTAAAGCCAGTCGGACGCGAACGAGATGACCAGGAAATGCGCCCGCACCCGGCGCAAGGCGTCCGCGACGGGGACGTTTTCAAACAGTTCAAACTGGTCCAGCGCCTTGGTGAGGTAGAGATAGGAATTGGGGTCGAACCGCTTGACGAAACTTTGCCCCTGATGATGAAGGTAGCCTTCGACCGAGAAATCCGCCGGCGAATCCTCGTCGGTCTGGGGTTGAATCTGCGGTTTCCGCCCGAACTTCCGGGTCATGGCAAATTCGCTCAAATAAGTCACGTGCCCCACCATGCGCGCCACGGCCAGGCCGTGACTGGGCCGGCGGGCGGCGGTGTAATTGCCGCCGTTCCAGTCGGGATCGGTGATGATCGCGCGCCGGCCGATTTCGTTGAACGCGATTTGCATCGCGCTGTGCGCCGTGCAGGTCGCAATCGGGATGCAGGTGTGGACCAGCTCCGGGTGATCCAGCGCCCAGACCAGCGCCTGCATGCCGCCCATCGAGCCGCCCACGACGGCAAAGAGCCGTTCGATGCCGAGATGCCGGATCAGCCGCGTCTGCACCGCCACCATGTCGCGGATGGTCACGGGCGGAAAATCCATCGCGTAAGGTTTGCCGGTTTGGGGATTAAGCGACGCCGGGCCGGTGCTGCCGTTGCAACCGCCCAGCACACTGCTGCAAATCACGAAGAATTTGTCGGTGTCAATCGCCTTGCCGGGGCCGACGTGATAATCCCACCAGCCGGGCCGGCCCGTCTCGGGATTCATGCCGGCCACGTGCGCGTCGCCGGACAGCGCATGGCAGATCAGGACGGCGTTATCCTTTTCGGGCGAGAGTTTTCCAAGCGTCTGAAATGAAACTTCGACCCGGTCAAACATGAAACCGGACTGGGTTCGCAGCCCCGGCAGCGTGACGGTTTCCGTCCGCGTCACGCCCAATGGCGACTTGTAATTCGTGACCTTCTGGTCCTGAAGATCGCCTTGAGCGGTGCTGGCTGGTCCTTTTGTCATCGGCATTGAAACCCAATCCTGTTCATGTTGTTTCCGTCATGCTGCGGCAATTCGCAATGCCTGGTCAATATCCGCCTTGATGTCTTCCGCATCCTCCAAACCGATGGAGAGCCGGATGTAATCCGGCGTCGCGCCGGTTTCTTCCAGCTCGGCGGGTGACAATTGCGAGTGCGTCGTCGAGGCCGGGTGAATCACCAGGCTCTTGGCGTCGCCGATGTTGGCCAGATGCGACAGCAGCTTGACCGAGTTGATGAATTTTTTGCCGGATTCCAGGCCGCCCTTGATGCCGAAGCCGACGAGGCCGCCAAAGCCGCGCTTGAGATATTTCGCGGCGACCTTGTGGCTCGGATCATCCGGCAGGCCGGAATAAGCCACCCAAGTCACCAGCGGATGCGCCTTAAGCCATCTGGCGATTTCGAGCGCATTGGCGGAATGCTGTTTCTGGCGGAGCGGCAGTGTTTCCAGTCCCTGCAAAAAGAGGAACGAGTTGAACGGACTCAGCGACGCGCCGATGTCGCGCAGCAGCGTGACACGCACCTTGAGGATGAAGGCGACGTTGCCCATGCCGGGCACGTTGCTCAACGCATCCCAGTAAACCAGGCCATGATAGCTCGGATCGGGTTCGGTGAATTCGGGGAACTTGCCGTTGTTCCACTGGAATTTGCCGGAATCCACGATGACGCCGCCGATGCTGGTGCCGTGGCCGCCGATGTATTTTGTGGCCGAGGCGACGATGATGTCCGCGCCATGCTCGAACGGCCGCACCAGCCCAACGCCGACCGTATTGTCCACCACGAGCGGAAGTCCGGCCTCGTGCGCGATTTTTGCAATCGCCTCAAAGTCCGGCACGTCGAGTTTCGGGTTGCCGATGGTCTCGATGTAAATCACGCGGGTCTTGGGCGTGATGGCCTTGCGGAACGCTTCCGGATCGCGGGAATTGACGAACTTTGTTGTGCGCCCCAGCTTGGGCAGAGTGTAATGGAAGAGTTGGTAAGTGCCGCCGTAAAGGTTGTTGCCCGCGACAATTTCGTCACCAAGCCGGGTGATCGCCAGCAAGGCAAAGGTGATGGCCGCCGAGCCGGACGCCATGCCCAGCGCGCCGGTGCCGCCTTCCAGCGCGGCGATGCGCTGCTCGAAGACATCGGTGGTCGGGTTCATGATGCGCGTGTAGATGTTCCCGAATTCCTTCAGCGCAAACAGATTCGCCGCATGCTCGGTGTTCTTAAAGACGTAGGACGTCGTCTGGTAGATCGGCACCGCGCGTGAACCGGTGGTGGGATCGGGGGTTTGGCCGGCGTGCAGCGCCAGCGTGCTGAGACCTTTTGTTTGATTGCTCATACTCTATATTGTTAATGGTTATTGTTTGTTAATGATATTACGGAACTGGTTGAATGCAATTATGTATCGTGCGAAAAAAGATTGCTGATGTCGTCGGCGTCGGTGTTGATGTCGGCGAAGAGCCACGTCGAAAGATAGCGTTCAGTTGACGACGGCACGATGGCGACGATGGTTTTGCCCTTGTTTTCCGGGCGCTTCGCGATTTGCAGCGCCGCCCAAATCGCCGCGCCGCTGGAAATCCCCACCGGAATGCCGTCGAGCTGGTTGACCTCCTTCGAAACCGGGCCGGAATCGTCCTCGTTCACCTGGATGGTTTCATCCACGATTTTGACATTGAGATTGCCGGGGATGAATCCCGCGCCGAGCCCTTGCAGCTTGTGCGGCCCTGCCGCACCGCCGGAAATCACCGGCGACTTCGACGGCTCCACGGCCACCGCCTTGAATGACGGCTTGCGTTGCTTGATGACTTCCGCAATGCCGGTGATCGTGCCGCCGGTGCCCACGCCCGCCACGACAAAATCCACCCGGCCATCGGTGTCTCGCCAGATTTCCTCCGCGGTCGTCTTGCGGTGAATTTCCGGGTTGGCCGGATTTGTGAACTGCTGGGGAATGAAGCTGTTGGGAATCTGCTTGCTCAATTCCTCGGCCTTGGCGATGGCGCCTTTCATGCCTTGAGCGCCTTCGGTGAGCACGAGTTTCGCGCCAAGAATTTTCAGCAGCTTCCGGCGCTCGATGCTCATGGTTTCGGGCATCGTCAAAATCAGTTTCAATCCCCGGGCCGCCGCGACGAACGCCAGCGCGATGCCGGTGTTGCCGCTGGTCGGCTCGATGATGACGGTGTTCGGGTTGATCTTGCCCGCCTTGAAGCCGGCGTCAATCAGGGCCACGCCAATGCGGTCCTTGACGCTGGAGAGCGGGTTGAAAAATTCGAGCTTGAGCAGCACGTCGGCAAGCGCGCCGTGTTTTTTTGCCGTGCGGTTGAGCCGCACCAGCGGCGTGTTGCCGATGGTTTCGGTGATGTCGTTGTAGATGTGTGACATAGATTTTATGGTTCAGATTTGTTTGATTTGGGCTGGAGGCGGTCCGGCGACGCAAAACGGTGTGCGCGGAGGAACCACGTTGCCGCAAAGGCGGACACCAGTGCCACCCCCAGCCTGAATCGTTTTGGCATTTAGAATTCCCATTTTGTCGTGATGCCCCAGACGCCGTTGGCCTCGTCATTCAACACGTTGCCGAAGTGACCATAGCCCGCTGCGAGTGTCAGATGCTTGTTGACGACGTAGGCCGCGTCGATCGTCCACCAGTCGCCTTCCTTCCGCACCAAATTACCGATGGCCTGATAGTCGCGCGGCTGCTGTTTGTATTCCGCCGCCAGCGCGAAATTGCTGGTGACAAACACCACGACGTTGCCTTCAAAAACGAAGTTGTAACTGTCAGTGAATCCGCCCAAACCTTCCCAGACACCTTCGGTGGCGCGGCCGCCGAGTTCGAGCAGCACCGGCCGCGGCAATTGTGTGAACAGTTTCGAGGCGTAGAGCGTGTAATCCACGCCTTGCTGGCGCGAGAGGCCGGCATTGCCCAGCAAATCCGTGCCGGCATCCTTTGCGACTTCACTTCTCACCTCGCTGATGCCGTCGTTGTATTTGTAATGCACACCGGCCGTCAGCGCGGGAATCCATTTCTGGTCGAAATCGTTTTCCTTCAAGATTTGGAAACGCGCGTTGAAGTTGTGCAGTTGAACCTCGTCCTGATGATAATTGACCAGACCCGCGTTTCTCAACGCTAGCGGCAGGTCGCCCAAACCGAGGTGATCCCAGCCATAGCCGAGCTCCAGGCGGCTGAACGGTGATTCCGTGAGCGTGAACGCCTCGAGATTTTTGTCGGAGCCGAGGTCGACGTAGGCAAAGCCGACACTCGGGCGTCCCACCGCCTCGCCGTTGCGCGGCGGGTTGACGATGTAGGCCGACAACGTGGCGAAAATGCCGCCATTGCCTTCGATCTGGTGCAACGGCAGCGGCGCGCCTTTTTCTGCGGTTTTGGCTTCGGGCGGCGGTTGGGCCGGCGGTGTGTTGGTGGAGGTTTCATCCGCATTCACGCTCCAGGCGGCTGCAACCAGCAGCGCGGCAAGGGCGGTGACGGAGCGGTTTCGCTGACGTTGGTTGATTTTTTCTTCACGGACGTATCGGTAGGCTTTCATATTTGCTGTTAATTTTGTTGCCAGCAAACCTCCGGCGGTCCGGTCAGTCTGATGCGGATTGCAGTAGTTCGTTTCGCCTCCAGTTTTCCGGTGGGCGTAAAATTTTGTCGTCACAAATTGGGTGCGTAGGCGATAAATTGCCGGTATTCGGTCAAAATGGTTTTGAGCGCCACAACCAGCGCGCTTTCTTTGACAAAAGCCGGCGGCGCGGCGGGCGTTTCCAAAATGATTTCAAACGGGCGCGGGCGCACCTTCGGCGGCGCGCTCAAGATGCCGTCGTATTTGTCGGAAATGACGCCGTTGCGGGCGCGAAAACCGTCAATGGTCTGGCGCTCGTTGCGGGCGAGCAGTTTTCCGACGGCCTGCAACGCGGGCTCAATCAGATGCTTCGTCAGCATCGCGCCGTGGGCGAAGCCGTAAAAGCCGTCACTCGTGTCGTCGGTGTGCAGCGAAATGATGCCGTTGAACGAACGCGAGACGAGTTCCGCCTGCAACAGCCGGACCTCCGGCTGGTCGGAGTTCTTCCAAAACTCACGGTTCAAATCTTTTCCGTCACGCGAAAATCTGGTGCCGTCCTCGAAACCGGTCGGATTGCAAACCGGATAAAATGACAGGTAGTAACCGGCGGCCAGCTCCGGTTTCGCTTCGAGCAGTTTGATGAATTGAACAATCGCGTGCGCGCCTTCCGGCTCGTCACCATGAATGGCGGCAAAAATGCCAACCCGGATCGGCGTGTCGCCGCCCTTCGGCCCGACGAAGAGGTAACGCGGCAATTCATAAGCCTCGCCGCCGGATTCAAAACGCGCCTCGTGATTCGCGACCAAGTTGGGCGAATCGGCGGCAATTTTTTCGAGCGGCGCGAGCAGCTCGGCAATGGAGCGCCGGCGGGCGCGCGGCGATTGGGCCGCAAGTTTGAATGGAGCATCGGCGATGGTCATGTGATTTGGTTTGGTGTTGGTTTTCTTTTGCGAGTGGCGGCGGGCCGATGAGGCGGGCCGCCGCCCTGCCGGAGAAATCACGAATTAGTTCGATGGTTGGAAGATTTGATCAAAAACGCCGCCGTCGGCGAAATGGGTTTTCTGCGCCTTGGTCCAGCCGCCAAATTCCTGATCCACCGTCACCAGTTTCAACGGCGTGAAATTGGCGGCATATTTGGCGGCGATGGCCTCGTTGCGCGGGCGGTAGAAATTTTTCGCCGCGATTTCCTGCCCCTCGTCCGAATAAAGATATTCCAGATACGCCTGCGCGACGGCCTGCGTGCCGTGCCGCGCCACAACCTTGTCAACGACGGCCACCGGCGGCTCGGCCAGGATGCTCAGCGGCGGCGTGACGATGTCAAACTTGTCCGCGCCGAATTCCTTGAGCGCCAGATGCGCCTCGTTTTCCCACGCCAGCAGCACGTCGCCGATGCCGCGCTGCGCGAACGTGATGGTCGAGCCGCGAGCGCCGGAATCCAGCACCGGCACGTTTTTGTAGAGCTTCGCGATGAAGTCCCTCGCCTTCGCGTCGTCGTGGCCAAATGTTTCCAGCGCGTAGGCGTAAGCCGCGAGATAAGCCCAGCGCGCGCCGCCGGAGGTTTTCGGGTTCGGCACGACAACGGTCACGCCCGGTTTCACCACATCGTTCCAATCCTGGATGTTCTTGGGATTCCCCTTGCGAACCAGGAACACAATCGTCGAGGTGTAAGGCGTGCTGTTGTTGGGCAGACGTTTTTGCCAGTCGGCGGGCAGCAATTTTGCCTGCTGCGAAATCGCGTCAATGTCATACGCCAACGCGAGCGTCACCACGTCGGCTTCGAGTCCGTTGATGACAGACAGCGCCTGTTTGCCGGAACCGCCGTGCGATTGCGAGACGGTCACATCGTCGCCGGTCTTGGCCTTCCAGTATTTGGCGAACGCCACATTGTAGTCCTGATACAACTCGCGCGTCGGGTCATAAGAGACGTTGAGCAGCTTGATTTCCTTCGCGTTCGCGGAAATGGCGATCGTCGAAGCCAGCAGAATTTTTAGAATGGTTTTCATGTTGTCTTTTGTTTGTATGCTAAATTGGGGTTGAATCAGATCAGAATTTGTATTGGAGGCCGATTGAAGCCACCTGGTGTTCGAAGTTGCGGTATTCCGGCCCCAAAGACGCAGGCAGATTGTTCATGGCGTTGGCACCAACATCATAGGTGTAGGCTAGATTAGCGCTCAAATGTTTGGTAAAGGCGTAGGTCACGCCCGCTGAAATCTCATACTCCATGTCATCCCGCAGGCTCGAATTCTGGCCGGTCGAAGTCGGAGTCACTTCGTTGCCGACGGTGTAGTCACCTTCCAAAACTTTGCCGCCCAAATCCAAGCCCAGTTGCTTGGTCGCGTTCCAGTGGTAGGTCAGACCGTAGGTGCTGTCCAAATACGGCACTTTGCCGGTGCTGGAAACCCATTGCCATTGCTTGTAATTGAACGTCACCGTCTGGCTGGGCGTGATGGTCACCGTGAGGACGGCCTCGCCGTAGTATTTGATCGGATGCAAATCATTGACCGGGGTCATGGAGTTGTAACTGCGGAAATCCGGGCCGCCCGCCAGCTTCACATTCAACCAGCTCAACGGCTTGCCTTCCAGTCCCAGCAGCACCCGCTGATAGTCGCTGGAGGAATAATGATTGTCCGAAGTGATTGCCGATGGAAATTGCTGCTGATATTGCGAGCCGTAGCGGTAACCCAGCGTCGCGGCCAGAGCCGGCGTCAGCTTGTAACCCAAATCCACGCCGCCGTTCACGTCGTAACGGTCCACATAGTTTTGATATCCAATCCAGGGACTGGTTTTGGTGTTGTGCCAGTCGGTCATCAGGTTATAATCCAGCAGTGATGCTGTCGGTCGGACAAAAAATTTGTCCCAGTCATATTGCAACACGACGGTGGCTCGGTCCTGGGTCTGCGCCAGCCGTTCGCGGGAGACTTGATGGGCGTAGTTGTTGCGGAATTGATCAAACGCATTGCCACCCGCCCCGCCGGCGGGGCCATAAATCGGCGCCTGATGATTGCCGTCGTTGTAAAGAAAGGCATTGTCCAGCGAGTATGAAAAATCACCGATCTGACCCTTGATAGAATCGCCAATCTTGTGCGCGTCGTAGTTTTGCGACGGCGCGTTCTCGTAAATATTGAAATCCGGCGAGTAAACCAACGACAGCGTCTGCAACGTCTTTTGATTTCCCAGCAGCGGCGCGAAATTGAAGCCGATCTTGGGGGACACGGTGGTGACCCAAGACGATTGAGGCGCCAGACCGTTGCCAGACACCAATAACAGATTGTCATCGTAGCTTTCCTTGACACCCAGCGTCAGGTCGGTCAGCCAGGCCGGTTTTTGCCACGCCGCCGCACCGGATCCGACCGCAGCAGTGTCCGCGCCGTTGGTTTTTGACAGCAGGCCGGCAACCCCCAAAAGGCAGAGGCCAGAATAGATTGTTGTGTGATTCATTTTTTGTTCTTTATTCGGCCTCCGGTTTTCCCGGTCGGCGTTCTTTGTTTCGTTTTTTTGCCTCCAGTGTTCTGGTTGGATTAAATTGCCGGTGTGCGCAATTTGTCCAGTCGCACGCGCTCGGTCTTGTCAATCTGCGTGACCTGTGAATCATGCACCACAATTTGCACAACACCGTAATGCAGAGTTTCAACCTGCCGCCGAACAATGTCCAGCCAGCCGGATTTCCCGGTGTCATTTTCGCCCAGATTGACTTTTAACGCATTCATCTCAATTTTCTTTCAACAGTCTAATAACGACTTGTTATGTCGTCATTTTCCACAAATTCCAAAATCTGTCAACGGTTTTTTGAAAATATTTTTAAATGCCTTCCCCGCCGATGAAACCGGCGGAAACCTCGTGTTTGGAAACCGGCGCGCCCTTGGCCACCTCGGCCAGCGTCGCCTGGTCCATCAACACAGTCACATAATTCCGCGCGTCGAGAAAAACGCGGCGGAACCGGCAGACCGGCTCTTGAGAACAACGCTGGTAGCCGGTAAGCGAAACACAGTCAATTGGGGCCAAAATGCCGTCAAAATGCCGCACCACCTCGCCCATTGTGATTTTGGCTGGATTTTTGGCGAGCACATAACCGCCTCGAATTCCGGCGGCGCTGTCCACCCAGCCTTGCGCCTTGAGATCCAGCATGATTTGCTCCAGGAAGCGCTTGGGAACATCATTGCGTCGCGCGAGCTCGCGAATCGGTATCGGTGCGCCGCCGAAGTGTTCCACGAGCGTGAACAGGGCGCGCAAAGCGTAATCGGTTTTCTTTGAAACCCTCATTAAAATACACGATAAAACAAGTCGGCATTAAGTCAACGCCATTTCTTTCCGAACACCGAGCCTCTGCCTGGCGTGTTAACAGGAATCTCGCCGGCAGAATGCCGGCGCTCGCTAAATCTCAACTTATGATTCGCCGGCCTTCGTCGAGGAAAATACCTTTGAAATTCATTTCCAGCGCCTGCGGATTGCTGGCCTTGGACAGGGCTTCCTTCTCCGTCACCCGCCCAGCCTTGACCAGATTGAACAGCGACTGGTTGAACGTGAGCATTCCATCATCCGTGCCGGTTTCGATGGCGGCGGGCAGTTTGTCCAGCCGGTTTTCCTCAATCAATTTTCTCACCAGCGGCGTGTTGAGCATGATTTCCAGCGCGGGCGTCAGCTTGCCGTCCACCGTGGTGATCATGCGCTGGCAAATCACCCCGCGCAGCGTCGTGGCGAGCTGCCGGCGGATTTGCTCACGCTCCTCAGCCTTGAAGAAATCCAGGATGCGCGTGATGGATTGCGACGCGTTCGTCGTGTGCAGCGTGGACAAAACCAGATGTCCCGTGTCGGCGGCGCTCATCGAGGCGGCAAAGCTGATGTCGTCACGCATTTCGCCAATCATGATCACGTCCGGATCCTGGCGCAGGATGTTTCTGAGCGCGTAATGAAATGAAAGCGTGTCGAGGCCGATTTCGCGCTGCTCGATGACAGATTGATTGTCTTCGAAGGCGTATTCCACCGGGTCTTCGAGCGTGATGATGTGTTTTTTGAAATTGTTGTTGATGTGCTCGACCATCGCCGCGAGCGTCGTGGATTTGCCACAACCGGTTGATCCCGCCAGCAGGACAATGCCGCGGGACGACTCCGCGACCTTCTTGATTTGCTCCAGCAAACCCAGTTCCTGAAAGCTCGGCACGAGGGTTTTGACAAAACGCATCGCCAGGCACCACTGGCTGCGCTGCTGGAAAAGATTCGTGCGGAAACGGCCGACGTTCGGAACGTAGTAGGAAAAATCAACTTCTCGCTCCTCGTTCAGCCGCTTCTTCAAATGCACAGGCGTGATTTCCTCGACGATTTTGTTCATCCAATCCACCGTCGGAAACGGGGAATCTATGGCGACCAGTTCACGGCTGATGCGGAAAATGACCGGCGTGCCAATCTTCAAATGCACGTCCGAGGCGCCGCCCTCAACCGCCGTTTTGAGAATGCGATTAAACAATTCCATGACCCCAGCTTACCAAATCATCCCGCCAGCGCCAGCGGGGAAAATGCTGGCGGCCCTTCGCATTGAAATGTTATTAATCCGCCCATGTCAAAGCATCGCATCGGCATCATCGGCGGCACCGGACTTTACGGCATCGAAGGTTTCACGAACCAGAAATGGGTGAAAATCAAAACCCCGTTCGGCCAGCCCTCTGACGATCTGCTCACCGGCAAACTTGCCGGACGCGAAGTGGTTTTTCTACCGCGTCACGGGCGCGGACACCGGATTCTGCCCAGCGAGCTGAACCATCGCGCCAACATTTGGGCGATGAAGAAACTCGGCGTGCAATGGATTATCAGCGTCAGCGCCGTCGGCTCGTTGCAGGAAAAATACAAGCCGTGCGACATCGTCGTCATTGACCAGTTTTTAGACCGCACAAAACAGTCGCTCGCGCACACCTTTTTCGGGCGCGGTATCGTGGCGCACGTCGCATTCGCGCGACCGATCTGCGAGGATCTGCGCCAAATCTTGCTGAAAACGGCGCGAAGCTGCGGCGCGACCGTCCACGACGGCGGCACTTACGTCAACATGGAAGGCCCGGCGTTCAGCACCCGCGCCGAATCCCTCACCAACCATGCTGCCGGTTACGATGTCATCGGCATGACCAATCTCGGCGAGGCCAAATGCGCCCGCGAAGCGGAAATTGCCTACGCGACGCTCGCCATGTCCACCGATTACGACTGCTGGAAGGAAGACGAGCACGTCACGCTCGAAATGATCATCGCCAATCTGCACCGCAACGCCGACACCGCAAAAAAAATTGTCGCCGCCGTCGTTGCAAAAATCCCCGCCGAACCACAATGGTCATGCCATTCCGCGCTGAAATACGCCATTCTGACCGACAAAAAATTCTGGCCGAAGAAAACCGTGGCCGCGTTGAATCCAATTTTGGCCAAATATCTCTGAACAAACGCGCGATCGTCACAAAATTTAGGGAGCGGCTTGATGAAGCAGCTCCGCCCGTTATGAATTAAGACTGTTGTCGCAGAGGTTGAGTTTATTCCCCTCACCAATCCGTCTCGCGGTAGTCCTTCAGAAATTTTCCCCAGACGTGCGTGCCGGTGTTGAAGCCGGCGATGATCGGGTCCACGATGCGCGCCGCGCCGTCCACGATGTCCAGCGGCGGATGAAAGCGATGCTCCGCCACCTTGCGCTCGGCGATGTGCGCCGGATCCTCGTCCGTCACCCAGCCGGTGTCCACGGCATTCATGTGGATGCCGTCGGCGTGGTAATCCGCCGCCGCGGTGCGGGTCATCATGTTGAGCGCGGCCTTGGCCATGTTCGTGTGCGGATGCCGCGTGGTCTTGAATTTCCGGTAAAACTGTCCCTCCACCGCCGAGACGTTGACGATGTGCTTGTCGCGCTCCGGTGTGTGGAGCATCAGCGGCTTGAGCCGCGCGTTGAGGATGAACGGCGCGACGGCGTTGACGAGCTGCACTTCGAGCAGTTCCACCGTCGGGACTTCGTGCATGAGGAAGCGCCAGGAATTGCGGTCGCGCAAATCCACCTGTTGCAAATCTTGATCGAGCTGGCCTTGCGGAAACAACGCCTTCTGCGCGGCCAACTCTTCAGGCAGCAATGGAACTTGCGACAGCGCGGCGGCGTGGGCGAGACCAGCGAGTTTGGAAATATCCTGCACCTGGCCTGCGCGGCTCGCGGGGACGCTCGCCCCACCAACGTCCGCCATCGCGCCGGTGGAATGTTGGCCGGTCCGGCTCGGACCGTCCTCGCGAACCGTTCCACCTTCCGGCAAAATGTGATAGCCGCGCAAACCTTCGTAGGCGCCGAGCAGCTTGGCCGCGTCAGGCGGCAAGTCGTGCAACGACCCATTCTCGCGTTCCATCATGTGCGCGTAAAAATCTGGCGGCCGCCGCACGGTCTGGCAGGCATTGTTGATGATGAAATCCAGCCGCGAGCGCGTCGTCAGCAGATGTTTGCAAAACGCCTCCACGCTCGGCGTGTGGCGCAGGTCCAAACCAAAAATTTCCAGCCGGTGGCCCCACTCCTTAAAATCCGGTTCCGCCGCATAGCGCATCGCCGAGTCGCGCGGGAAACGCGTGCAAACGATGAGCTGCGCTCCAGCCCGAAGCAGTTTGATGCCCGCCTGGTAGCCGATCTTCACACGCCCGCCGGTGAGCAGCGCCACACGGCCGCGCAGGTCGGCGGATTCCGTGCGCTTGAAATAATTCAGCTCCGCGCACTTCGGGCAAAGCTGGTCGTAGAAGTGGTGAATTTGCGAGTAATCCTGTTTGCAGATGTAGCAATTCTGCGGCTCGACGACCTCGCGGAAGTCTGGATTGTCGGTGACTTCCCGTTGAGCAAAGTTTTTCGGCGGCAAAATGTTCGGTGTGGTGAAAACTTTTTCGCGGCGCAGTTTGCGAATGCCCGTCTCGTTCAGCTTGGATTCGTCGCGTTTGATTTTTTCCGCCTTGCGCCGGCGCACCGTTGCCTTGACGAGCCGTCGCCGCTCATTCACATCAGGACAATAAACCGCGCCCGCCGCCATAAGCAGCCTTGTCCGTTCCGTCTCCGAAAGCCCGCCGAGCAGCGCGCGATCGGCAACAGCCTTTTCGAGAATCTCGGCAGCGGCTTTCAATTGCGCAAGGGCGTCGTTGTGGTGCAAAACAGACATTTGTTTGGCCGCACAGAATAGCAGCGCCGCCACAATTGGGCGAATGAAAACAGAGCTGCCTTCCTTGACGCTGCCACGCAAAAGCGACAAACTCGCCACACATTTATGGCGACCAAGACAATCATCAAACCCGCGAAATCGCCGGCGGCGGTCGGGCCCTACAACCACGCCGTGCGCGTCGGCGACCTGCTTTTCTGCGCCGGACAAATCCCGATTGACCCGCAAACCGGCAATCTCGTCACCGGCGACATCAAAGTCCAAACCGAGCGCGTCATTCAAAATGTGAAGGCCATTTTGGACGACCAGAAATTGACGTTCGCCAACGTTGTCAAAAGCACGGTGTTTCTGACAAGCCTTGCCGACTTCGCCGGGATGAACGAGATTTACGCGAAGCATTTCACGAACGATTTCCCGGCGCGCTCGACGGTTCAAGTCGCCGCGCTGCCGAAGGGCGCGAACGTGGAAATCGAGGTCATCGCGCATTTCTGACCATGCCGCTTGGAATCCAACTTCTCTTTGCGCTGCTCACCGGCGGTGCGCTGGGCATTTTCATCGGCTGGCTCCTCTGGCGCGGCGGGCGTTCCGACGCACGATTGGAAAATGAATTGCGCGATCAAATCAGGCAGCGCGAGTCGGAACTGGCGCAGCTTCGTTCGCAACTGGCGGAAACCGGCAACGCGCGCGCGGGAGCGGAGGCCAGGCAGAACGCGGCGGAAAAATTGCTGGCAGAACAAAAGGTTTTGCAGGAAAAAGCGCTGGCCGATTTGCGCGACACGTTCAAGGCGTTGAGCGCCGACGCGCTGAAGCAATCCGCGCCGGAATTTCTGCGGCTGGCGGAACAGAGCTTCGGTAGATTTCAGGAGACGGCTAAAGGCGATCTCGCGCAGCGGCAGGAGGCGATCAAAACACTGGTCGAGCCGCTGAAGCAGCAGCTTGAAACTTACCAGAAGAATTTGCAGTCAAGCAGCGCTGCACAGTCCTCGGCGCTCGGCGAGGTGAAAAAACATCTGGAAACGCTGGCGCAATCCAACCAGTCGCTCGCGCAGGAAACGCAGCAGTTCCGGCTGGTGCTGCACTCAAACCAGGCGCGCGGCAAATGGGGCGAGGAAACACTGCGGCGCGTCGTCGAGGCGGCGGGCATGAGCGCGCACTGCGATTTCACCGAGCAGACGGCATCGGGCGAAACCCGGCCGGACCTAATTGTGAAACTACCGGGCGACCGCTTCATCATCGTGGACGCGAAGGTGCCGGATTTCGATTTTCTCAACGCGCTGGAATCCGCCGAGCCGGTGAAACGCGCCGAGGCGCTGGCGGCGCACGCGGCGAAATTGAAGGGCACAATCAAGGCACTGGCCGACCGCGATTATCCGCGCCAGTTCCCGAACGCGCTAGATTATGTTGTGCTGTTTGTGCCGGCGGAATCGCTGTTCAGCGCGGCGCTGGAGGGCGATCACGATTTGATTGTCTGGGCGGCGGAGAAGCGGATTTTGCTGGCGACGCCGGCATCGCTCATCGCGCTGCTGCGTTCGGTGAGCGTGAGCTGGCAGCAGCACGCGCAGACGGA
>CAZZPE010000031.1:0-36623 GCA_964655855.1 uncultured Bifidobacteriaceae bacterium | reverse complement strand
TAGGAGCCGTGGAATTTCAGGAACTGGTTGTCGTCCTCTGAAAAATGATCCGTGGTCGCGTCGGCGATGGTCGCGGCAATGGTGCCGGCCAGCGTCGGGATCGCGTTCTTGATGTCTTCGTTGTGTGTCGGCTTTGCCGGCGCTTCAATGCTCATAAGCGAAAATTGATTATAGCTTAAGCCGTTTCACTGTTCAAGAGCGGCTTTGAATTGTTAGTTTGAGGGGCCGGGCGGCGCAGTCAGGCCGCGGGGACAAAGCGTTGGAGCCAGAGCGTCGCACCCAGCAGCGCAAGGAACACGACACCGCTCAGGCTGTGGGAGATTAGCGGCCCGACAGCCAGCCAGTCCACTAGGACGATTCCCGCCATCAGGCCGGACACGATGCGCCCAACATTTGCCTCGCCGGGCTGAAAAATGGCTCGCGCACATCGTGCGGCCCACAATGCAAACACGAGCGACAACAGCATCGCCGCGTGCCGCGCCTCACCCGCGTTCATGAGCATCGCCAGAAAAACCGGCGCGGCCAGCAGCAGCAGCGGCCAATAGGGAACCGGTCCGCGAAAATTTCCCCGCCGCGCCACGGAACTCAAACCGGCGACGTAAAATGCCAGCGCCACGCCGCACCAGATCGGCCCGCCATTCACGCCCCAGACGCCTGTCGAACCGGCGATGACATAAACCCAAAACCGGCACAGGCCCAGCAGCCACGGCGACGCCGTGACGGCCTTGTGCGTGGCGTCGAAAATGATGATGCACGCCACCAGTGCCAGGGCCAGCACGCCGGTTGTTTTGCCGAGGGCGGCCAGCACCAGCGCACCGCCGCCGAGCCACGCGAAGCTCCAGCGCCACACCGCCGCCAGTGAAATGGCGCCGGACGGAATCGGGCGCGAAGGCCGGCGCTGGCGGTCAAATTCCACGTCGAAGGCGTCGTTCAAAAACATGCCGCCGGTGTAAAGGGCGCTGACGCCGAAAAGGAGCGGGAGCAGTTTTCCGAAATTTCCGCCGCCGCCGAGCCACCAGCCGGCGAGACAGTTTGACCAGACCGTCGGCAGATCCGCCACGCGGCCCAAAACGAGCAGCGTGCGGAGTTGGCGGACCATATCCCGGTTCATCGTGCCGGAAGGAAAGCAGAAAAATCGGCGGCTGGAAAGCCGCATTGTCGGAGCGCGGGCGGTTGGCGCGGGTTGCGTCAGGAAACTTGAGGCGGGCAAGCTGCCTGCGTCTCGCCGGCGAGTCCGCGTTCGGCCAGCCGCGCCAGCGTCCAGTCATATTCCGCCACGAGCTGCTCGACGATGTTTTGCGATTTCAATTCCGGCGGCAGCACTTCCCAGGTGTAGGTTTCCATTTCCAGATGCGAGCAGAGCTTTGGATTTTCCGCCAGCAAATCCATCACGCCGAGCAGATGGTCGGCGGTGTTGTCGAGCGGCGGCGCGGCGGGGCTGTGCAGCGGCACGTGAAAATGAATCCGCCATTCGTCCGTTTCCGTTTCCTCACCGGGTCTTTGGTCGGCGAGAGCATCCGGCAAATCGTGATAAATCTGGCGGTTGCCCGTGGCGTCGCGGATGACGACCTGGTGCAGATAGACATCGTCGGCGAAATGAGACAGCGCTGCGCGCGCCTCCGTTGTCGGCTGGATTTTCAGCGCCGCGCTCAAATGGATTTTGCTGATTTTGATTCCGTGTTCGACGAGGCAGGGCAGGGCGTCCTGCGGCTCCTCAAAACCCACCGCGAAATGGCAGGTGTCGTAGTTCACGCCGAGATGCTCGTCCAGCCGCGTGTCGCGCGGATGTTCGGCGCGGAACCGGTCGAACAGGTGGATCACCTCGCCGCTGCTTTCCAGCAGGCACATCGGTTCCGGCTCGAGGCCGAGATGGAGGGTGCGCCCGGTTTCCTCGCTCACGCGCGCGATGTGTTCGACGCAATGCCAGACGTTGTTGCGCATGGCCTTCAGCGCGTCGGGATGCGGATGAAATTCCTTGAACGAGCCGGGCAGGGTGCTGACGCTGCCCTCGATGCCCGCCGGAACCAGCCGTGCCAGCAGGTCGAACAGCAGGTTCGTGTAGGCCAGCCGTTCCGGCGACGACCAGTCGGGCAGAAAGACCGCCTCCTTCACCCGCGTGCCGTGGAACTGGCCGTAGGGAAAACCATTCATCGTGAAGACGTAGCAATTGTTCCTGCCGAGCCAGCGTTGGAATTCGAGGAAGGTTTCGCCGTCGCTTAATTCCATTGCCGCGCGGTTGCTCAGGCGCAGGCCGATGGCAAACGGCGCGTGCGGGCAGACGCGATCGCGCACCGCGAGCGTGTGGGTTTTGAGGGCGTCGAACATCTCCCGCCAGGTTTCGCCGCGGTGGACGTTCGTGCTGTAGGCGAGCTGGATGCCGTGGTTCAGTTGCATAATCCGGATGGCTTGTCTTCTACTTAAAAGATGCACCCCAACCGGAATTACGCAAGATGCAAACCGGCGTTGACACGTGCGGCGCAAGAGTTTAATTTTACCGCACCATGTTGATGCGCATTAGTCTGATTGTCGCCATTCTTGCGGCGTTGGGGGCGGGCACCCTGAACATCCTTCAGGTCCGCGGCAAAATCAATACGCTGATTTCCCAGCGTGACGATTACCACACCAATTTGACCCAGACCCAGTCCACGCTGGCCACGACGCAAAAGGAATTGGCCAGCACCAAAACCGATCTGGCGCAGACGCAGCAACAACTGGCCGACGCCAAGAGCGCGCGCAAAAAGGCCGAGGACACCGCCGCCGCGCAGACCAAAATCGCCGCCGATTTGTCCGACAAGCTGGCCAAGGTCACGCAGGATCGCGATGCCGCGCAGGCCGATCTCGCCGCCTACAAGGCCACTGGCAAATCGCCCGATGAAATCCTCAAGCTCGTCGCCCTGATCAAGCAGGATTCGGACACGATTGCCGCCATCAATGATGAGAAGGCGGTTCTGACCCGCTCCGTGGCGCGTCTCACCAGCGAATTGAACAGGTTCATTGGAAACGGAGAAAATATCATCAAGCTTCCCGCCGATCTCAAGGGCAAGGTGGTCGTGGTGGATCCGAAATGGGATTTTGTGGTGCTGGACATCGGTGATGAGCAGGGCGTGCTGGAAAATGGCGAACTGCTGGTCAGCCGCGATGGCAAACTGGTTGCCAAGGTCATCGTCCGCACCGTGGAAAAGGGTCGTTGCATCGCAAACATCATGCCCGGCTGGAAGCTGGGCGAGGTTTTCGAAGGCGATCTGGTTTCTCCGGCGCATCCGGCCTCCTGACATGAAACACCGCGCCGCCAACTGGCTCTGGCTGCTTGCTTTGGGTGCGGTGCTTTTTGGTGTCAGCGGTTGCGCCAGCGATGAGCCGGGAAATGAGTCTGTCCGTCCGTGGAACACGCCGCAGGGTTGGGAAGGCGGCATGCCCATGATGAACGAACAGCATGAGTAGCAGTTCCGTCATCCCGCCGCTTTGAGACAGCGCCCCGGCGTCACGACAAAATTCACCCTCGCGTCGTGCGGTTCCACCGGAATTTTCCCGATCAACTGAAAATCGTGGCCCACGCCGCATTTCAATCCGCCGGATTTCGCCAGCAGCCGGTCATAAAATCCCCGTCCGCGTCCAAGCCGGTTGCCGTTCCAGTCAAATGCCACGCCCGGCACCAGGATCAAATCAAACTGCTCCAGCGGAATCTCCGGGCAGCTTGAAGCCGGCTCGCGCACGCCGAATTTCCCGATGGCAATGTCCGCCGCCAGATTTTGAACCCGCCGCGCCGAGTAGGTTTGCGTGACGGAATCGAAAAAGGGCAGGGCGCAGATTTTTCCCGACGCCAGGAATTTTTCCAGCAGCGGCCAGACATCCAGTTCATCCGGCAGCGGCGCGAAAAATAAAATCGTCCGTGCGCTCCGCAACTGCGCCTCCAGCCGGTCGCACAGCTCAATGGATTCCACCGCCCGCACCGCCGGGGAAATTCTTTCCAGCGCCGCGTGAATTTCATTGCGCAGTCCTGCCTTCAATTCGTGTTTATCCATGTTCATCCGTGGCTTTTCGTTTTTCAGCAAATTGCCTCCGCCAGTTTTCCAGCCGCTCCTTGATTTTCTTTTCCACGCCCTGTTCGGTCGGCTCGTAATAAATTTTGTCCACGCCCAGATAATCCTGCGCTACGAAATGGCCGGGATGGTCGTGCGCGTATTCGTAGCCCTTGCCGTGGCCGAGCCGCTCCGCGCCCTTGTAATGCGTGTCGCGCAAATGCTCCGGCACTGGAATCGTCCGGCCGGATTTTATGTCCGCCAGCGCCGCGTCAATCGCGCAAATGGCGCTATTGCTCTTGTTCGCCGTCGCGATGTAAATCGTCGCTTCGGCCAGCGGTATCCGCGCCTCCGGCCAGCCGACAAATTCCGACGCCGACAACGCCGCGTTGGCCAAAACCAGCGCCATCGGATCGGCCAAGCCGACATCCTCCGCTGCGCAAATCACAATCCGCCGGGCGATGAAGCGCGGGTCTTCGCCGGCGTGAATCATCTTTGCCAGCCAGTAAAGCGCCGCGTCTGGGTCGCTGCCGCGCATGGATTTGATGAACGCGGAAATCGTGTCGTAATGCGCATCCTCGTCGTCATAAACCACTGCTTTTTTCTGAATGCTCTGCTCGGCGGCGGCGAGGTCAATGCGGACAATGCCGGTTTTTTCCGGCGCAGTGGTCAGCGCGGCGATTTCCAACGCGTTGAGCGCCTTGCGCGCGTCGCCGTCGGAGATTCTGGCGAGATGCCGCAGCGCGTTTTCGTCGGTGGAAATTTTCAGGTAGCCGAGGCCGCGTTCGGCGTCGGCCACCGCGCGTTGCAGGAGCGAAAACAATTCGTCCTCGGTCAGCGGGCGCAGCTCAAAAATCTGCGAGCGCGAGACGAGCGGCGAGTTGACGAAGAAAAACGGATTGTGCGTGGTCGCGCCGATAAGTTTAACGACGCCGCTTTCGACATCCGGCAGCAGCACGTCCTGCTGCGATTTGTTGAAGCGGTGGATTTCGTCAATGAACAGAATCGTCGGCTGGCCGGTGTTTTCGAGCCGGTTCAACGCGCCGGCCAGCACGCGGCGCATGTCGGCCACGTTGGATTCCACGCCGCTCAACCGCTCGAACTTGCTTTTGGTCTGGCGGGCGATGATTTGCGCGAGCGACGTTTTGCCGGTGCCGGGCGGCCCGAAGAAAATGAGCGACTGGATGCGGTCGGCTTCAATCGCCCGGCGGAGCAGTTGTCCCGGCGCGAGGATGTGCGTCTGGCCGGCGAATTCGTCGAGGTTTCGCGGGCGCATCCGTGCGGCGAGCGGCTGGTTGCGAGGATGGCTTTCGGCGGCGGACGCCGCTTCCGGTCTGGTTTCAGCCGGTTTTTGAAATAAATCATCGCGCGCCATGGGGTGAATTTAGCAGCGGTGCGGTGAATTGCCCAAAACAAAAAAGCCGCGACGAGCGCGGCTTCAATGGCGGTTGGGGATTCCCGGTTCGAAGCTGCAAATCGAACGCCGACGATCCGCCACCGCAAATAAAAACCCCGCCCTTGCCGTGTGCTACAGCATCCTGTGAACATGTCATACAACATGCGGAACCCGCCGGGCTGCTTTCGACTTCCACTGAAGGCATGTCGGCCACAACCGCGAACCGGCCCCTTTGATCGTTTTACTACGGTTCAGGGATTTGTAACGAATCACGAACAGGGCAGGGCAAATCTGGTTTTGTTTTCCAAAGAACAACTGTCGCTGCCTCTATATCGCCCGCTGCCGGAGATTTCTCAAGAATTTTTTTCAAAAACTTTTGGTCCCGGTTTTATTCAACTTCCACCGTGATCACGCCAAGAATTTTTGTCTCGCGGCGCTGGAGTAGGCGGCCCGTCGGCGCGAGCAATTGCCGGTAGGCAAACGCCATCAGGCCGCAAAACAGCGCGGAAAAAACGAGGTTGACCGGCAGAAAGGCCGGCAAATCAAACCGTTGCCAGAGTAATTCCAGCAACGGGCCGGCGAACACCGGCAGCATCGCCAAGGGAAACAGCATCTGGCAGAGCATCAGCACCACCATCGCCAGGCCGGGCATTTTGGTCGGCTTCATTGAGCCGGGCTGGATGCGGTAGGGAATGAGAATGGACAGCAGATTGCCGGCGATGCCGGCCATCAGCAGCACGCTGGCGAATTGAAACAGCGTCGCCAGGACCGTCAGCGGCGGCAGTTGGAGGCGCACGGCGGTGAGCGCGATCAACAGTGCGCCAAACGCGGCGGCGATCGGCAGCCCCGCGAGGTTCTTGCCGAGCAAAATCAGCCGCCGGTCCGCGGGCGAGAGCATCAGCGCGCGGAAGCCGTCGCGATCGAAACCAAACTGGTTGGTGAAAAACTGGGCGAGAAAGAAAACCGGGAACACCACCGCGCCCGTGGCGGCGAAGGGTTTCACGGCGTCTGACATGTTCGTGGTCGCTCGAAAAATGACCGTCGCGCCGATGATGAGCGTCACGATGAACGAAGTCGCCCAGGCCATTTTCACCTCGGGCGCGCGGAGCAGCGAGCGCAGCGTGGCCAGCGCGACCGCGGCGGATTGTTCGGGCACAAACGGAATGGTGCGTTCGAGAAAATCCGTTTTGGTTTTGTCGCGCGGGGCGGATGTTTTTTTCACCTCGGCTGAAGGTTTTATTTTTACCGCCGCCATGCCGCCGGTGGCGCCGTGATAAAACCGCACGGTGCCGCGATAGGCCCGGCGCAGGCCAAGCGCCGCGATGCCGGCGCAGCCGAGTGTGCCGAGCAGGGAGGGCAGGGGATTGCCATCGGCCAGCGACCGCGCGCCGACGGACACCCACAGCGGCGGGATGTAGCTCTGCATCGCAATCAGGTTGTCGAACAGTTTTTTCGTTGAAGCAACCTGCTCCCTGTTCTGATGCTGCCGTTCTTCGCGGGTGACGGTTTGTCCGCCGGAATAAGTGCGATGTTGGAAGACGTTGAAGTAGAGGTTCGGCCCTTGGGCGATCAGCACGAACGCGAGCGAGATGCACATGATAACCGTGCGGCGGCGGCGCGGGTTGCTCATCATCGTCGCCAGCCAGCCGCGCAGGCAATACGTCCACGCCGTGACCATGAAGACCATGCTCAACGCCAGCGGGATCATCAAAATCATTTCCGGCCCGCGCACCATCACCAGGCCGATGCCCAGTCCAAGCATGACGGGCACGAGGACGACGATGCTCAAGGTGAAGTGCGACACGAAGTAATTGACGGTGAACATCTGGCCGAGTGCGACCGGCAGGTGCATGAGCTTTTGCAGATCAATCGTCTCGGAACGCTGTAATTCCGTGAGCAGCCCGATCATCCATAAAAAAAGGAAAACGACCGTGACGCAAAACCAGACCATCATCACAACCGTCGGCGATGCCTTGTCCAGACCGAACACCGCGCCGAGCAACGCGCCCGCGAAACACAAAGCCGCCATCAGGAAAGCGCCAATGCCAATGACAACGGTGATTACCGCGCCGAGTCCGCCGCTGCGCCGTCCCTGGTTGCACATCAGCCGCCAGCGCAGCCACAGGATTGTCTTGAGCTGTTCCCAGTTCATTCCAGCCAGCTTAATTTTTGCGCCTCGTGACCGTCGTTGCCGACGACGGCGAGGAATTTGTCCTCCAGCGAGGAGCCGTCACGCCGCAACTCCTCCATCGTGCCCTGATGCACCAGCTTTCCCTGTGCGATGATGCCGACGTCCGTGCAAAGCTTCTCCACGATTTCCAAAACGTGCGACGTGAGAAAAACCGTCGCGCCGCGGCCGACGCATTGTTTGAGCGTGTCGCGCAGCACCCGCGAAGCCACGGCGTCCACGCCTTCAAACGGCTCGTCGAGAAACAGCAAATCGGGATTCGGAATCAGCGCGGCGGCGAGGGACAGTTTCTTCCTCATTCCGTGCGAAAATTCCAGCGTCAGCTTTTTCTCCTCGTGCGCTAGGTCCATCATGGCAAGCAATTCATCCGCCCGCGTCCGCACTGTGTCGCGCGGCAGCAGATACATCCGCCCGATGAAGGTGAGATATTCGCGCGCCGTCAGATTGTCGAACAGCGCCAAGTTTTCCGGCACCACGCCGATGCGCTGTTTCACTGCGAGCGCGCGTTTCGGGTCGCCGACATCTTCGCCGAGAATGCGCATCGCGCCGCCGCTGGGCGCGAGCAGGCCGGTGAGCATCTTGATGGTCGTGGATTTGCCCGCGCCGTTCGGGCCGAGGAAACCGTAGAAGCGCCCGGCCTCGACGCGGAGGTTCAGTTCATTGACGGCGCGGAACTTCCCGAAATCCCGCGTCAGATTGGTGGTCTCGATGGCGGCGTTCATGGGTTGCGATGGCGGAAGCTACAGACCGCCGGCCGCCGTCGCAATATGAAAACCGCCGTTCAACCTAAACGGGAGCTTTCGCCGACCGCCATGCCGGATTTTGCCGAACAAGCCAGACACCGGACAACAACAGTTGAAATCATTTTCCGAGATACTTCGACGGATTGCGAATCCGGTCGAGCCGTTCGGTCTCCAGATTGTTCAGGACGGCCTGTCTCTGTCTCTGGTGGATGGTATTCGCGACGGTTTTGGGAAGCAGGCAGGCAATTTGAATGATTCTCCGGCAAAAAAGTTTCAATGTGTGCATAAAAGACGACGCGCCTGCTCTATTCCATCGCGGCCAGCAGTTCATCCAGCGAGACGGTGGCGAAGCTGGTGGCCGAGTCGCTCATGGCGTAAGGAACGATCAGTTCGCGTCCGTGCAGCAGCGCGCCGCAGGTATAGACGACGTTCGGCACGTAGCCTTCGCGCTCCGATTCATTCGGAGAAAGCAGCGGTTCGCGCAACCGGCCGATGACGCGGCTGGGGTCGTTTAAATCGAGCAGGAACGCGCCGAGGCAATACTTCCGCATCGCGCCCACGCCGTGGCTCAACACCAGCCAGCCCGCCTCCGTTTCAACCGGCGAGCCGCAGTTGCCGATCTTGATGAATTCCCACGGTTGCGCGGGCGGCAACAGCAGCCGGGGCGTCTGCCAGAAATGGATGTTGTCCGAAAACATCAGGAGGATGTTCTCGTCGTCTTGGCGCGAGAGCATGGCGAACTGCCCGTTGATTTTGCGCGGGAACAGCGCCATGCCCTTGTTCTGCACGGCGGGGCCGTTGAGCGTGCTGAATTTGAAATGCACGAAGTCCGGCGTCTCCAGCAATTGCGGCAGGATGATTTTTCCGTCGTAGGCGGTGTAGGTCGCGTAGTAGGTGAAGCTGCCGTCGTCGTTCTGGAAGCGGACGAAGCGCGCGTCTTCGATGCCGTTGCTCTGGCTGGGTGCGGACGGAAAAAGCACGCGCTGCGAAACGCGGCTGTCCGGCGCGAAGTTCACCTCGTAATTGGATTCCGCCAGCAGCAGGATGCCGCGCGCCGCACGGGCCGCCGTGGCGTCGGAGGTGTCCGCCGTGAGTCCCGACGCCAGCAGAACCTGGTGCAGTTCCTTCAAGGTGAAATCGTCGTGCAACTGGTCCAGCACACGCCGGCAAAAATCATTCTGCACGCCCGCCTCTTCCAATTTGTGGGCAAACAACCCCTTGACGTAGGCCACATTGGGCACGCGCTCCGGCTCGGTCACAAACGGCACCGCCGGCGCCAGCGTGATGCGATGCTGCGCGCTGACCGTGCCCATGCGGAAGGTGATGGAGGAAATGTGCCCCTCGCCCGTGGCCCGCAGGCTCAAGATGAAACGCAGCGCGCCCTTCGGCAGCCCGGACTGGTCGGGATGCGGCACGATGGACGGGTTGAACAGCGCCACCGACTCCGGCGAATACTCGTGCGTGAAATAAGCGCCGATGAGCATCTGCCGTTCGGGCGACGGCTGCGAACTCGGTTCGAGGTAAATGTTCACTTGTCCGAATCGTTTGCGGAAATATTCCTCAACCCGTTCGTGCCGGTTCGCAAATTCGCCGAGCACCTGGCCCAGCAACCGGGCAACCTCCTCGTCCGGGAGGGCCATGACGCGTGCAACAATTCGCCGCGCAATGTCGTCGGTGGTCGGGCCAAACGGGCGCAACAGCACACGCGAACGATCGGGCGTCAAAGTCGGTCCGATGCGTCTGGCGTGGATAGTGGTGTTTTTCAATCGGTTAAATTCTCGCCTGCATGGACAGGAAAGCGAGCATTGATTCCGCTTCTTGATTCACAAGACGGATGGGGAGCCGCTTCAACATCCGCCAGATCCGCAGTTCAACCACGGATGAACTGCGGTTTTAGGGTCTTTTGCCTTGAGTGAAAATCAGTGGCCGGGCGCGGGAGTGTTGTTTCCTTCCGGTTCCATGTCATGCCGGTAAAACTTTCGCCAACTGAATCCGTAAAAGGCGATGAAGGCAAAACAGCACAGCGGCATCAGGAAGCCGACACGCATGGAGTATTTGTCCGCGAGCCGCCCCATGAAATACGGCATGATTGCGCCGCCGACCACGGCGGTGACCATCCACGACGCGGCCAGTTTGGTCTTTTCGCCCAGCCCGCGAATGCCCAGCGCAAAATGCGTCGGATACATGATGGACATGAAGAAGAAGCTCAAAAACAGCGCCGCCACCGACAACCAGCCGAGTTGTAAAACCACCAGTGTCATCATGACAACGTTGATGACCGCATAAACGCCGAGTGTGATGTGCGGTGTGCAATAGCGGGTGATCAAGCTTCCCGAAAAACGGCCAGCGGCGAAAAACCAAAAGGCCACGGAAAAACAAATGGTCGCACCGAATCCTGTGATCCGCCATACATCCGGTGTTTCCGCATATTTCATCGTCGCGGGCAGCAGGTGGGCCACCCACAATGGCAGAGCGGGCATATAACGGTCATCCTTGATGTAATTCACAAAAAAACTGAAAATGCCGATTTGTCCCGCGCAGTAGAGAAACTGCGAGACTATCGCCAGAACAAAATGCCATTCCTTGTAAAGCGGACGTTCGTGCCGCGCATTGCCGGTGACGGGTTTGGTTTCCGCCGTCGCGTGGATTTCCGGAATCGGGCCGATACTGAACACCAGCACCAGCACGACGACAATGCCGGCGACAATCAGGTAAGGCAGATAGATCGAAGCATTGCTGGTGTTGGCCGCGCCGGTCTTGGACATGACGAAACTGCCGACAAGGAAAGGTCCCAGAATCCAGCCCAACGAATTGCAGCTTTGACCGAGATTGATGCGCGCGACACCCGATTCTGGAGGACCCAACACTGTCGAATACGGATTGGCGATTGTCTCCAGAAAAGTCAGCCCTGCGCCGACCACGAACAGCGGGCCGAGAAAGGCGGCAAAGACGACGGCGGGAGAAGCATGGAAATTCGTCACTGGCACAAACAACAGCGATCCGGCAATGACCGTCACCAACCCGATAATGATGCCCGCGCGATAGCCGAATTTCCGCGCCACCCAACCGGAGGGAAGAGCCATGACAAAATACGCCCCATACCACACTGCTTGCACTAAAGCGGACTGCGCCTTGGACACGCCCAACGATTCTTGGAAATGCTTGTTCAGCACGTCAATCATGCTGTTGCACAACGCCGAAAGCAGGAACAGCGAGCAGACCAGCGCAAACGTCACCGCATAGCTGCCGCCGTCGGGCGCGCGGAACATGCCGGAGCGGGTTTTGGATTGGATTGGTGCCGGTGATTTATTTTCGTCCAGGGTGGTCATGATTTTTTCAATTGAGCGTGGCTTGATTTAATATGCTTTATCCCTTTGCCGCCGGGCCGCGCCGAATGCCTTGCAGATGAACCAGGCTCGCATCTCCGCACGCTTCCCGCGCGGCGGCCAGCAGGCTGGCGGTTTTCGTCTCGTCCAGCAATCCTTCGTTTTCATAAGGCCAGACCAGTCCCAGCCGATGATACTTCGTGCGGCACGAAGGATTGAAAGCGCAAAGCTCCCAGCGTTCAATGGCCCCGGCAAATTCATTGCGCAAAAAATTTCCGATGCCATGCAATACCGCCGCATCCGCCGCCGCGCCGGGAACCAGCGGCGTGCGAATCCAGAGTTTCAATTTTCCCGCAAGTGCCCGCCGGGCGGCTTCGCGCAAATTGGCGTGAACAGTCGCCAACCCGGCACCGGTCAGTTCACGGTGGACGGCTTCGTCCGCATGTTTCAAATCAAACAACACCAAATCCACGGCATCAAGCACCTTGGCGAAAGTTTCCGGCGCCACCTGGCCGCATGTGTCCAGCGCCGTGGGCAATCCGCGCTCGCGGCAGCCCGCCAGAAATGCCAGCGCAAAATCCGGCTGCGCGCACGGTTCGCCGCCGGACAAGGTGACCCCGCCGCCGGTGGCTTCATACCACGGACGATCAGCCTCCGCCTCCGCCAGCAGTGCCGAAAGATTTCTTGGTTCACCTGCCGGTCGCATCGCGAGCGCCGGACACGCGCGGGCGCAAACCTGACAACCATCGCAAATCGCGCGGTCAATTTGAATGCCGCTTGCCGTCGCCGTCAATGCTTTCCGTTCGCACGCCTGAATGCACCGGAAACAGCCGATGCAATTCTGACCGAACCACCAGACTTCCGGCGTTGGCCGCCGGCTCTCCGGATTGTGGCACCACTGGCAGCGCAGCGGACAGCCCTTGAGAAAAATGGTCGTGCGGATGCCCGGCCCGTCGTGCGTCGAGTTGCGCTGCACGTCAAAAACCAAGGCGTCGGCTGGTGAATTTTTGGATGCCATTCAGCCTTCGCTTCACAAGGCCGGATAATTGACCCGCTGGATGAATTCCTCCTGAAATTTCCGGTCCATGATGAGAAAGTGCGACGAGTAGCCCGTCACCTTCACCACGATGGCCTGGTTTTCGGGCAGTTCCGGATGCTCCATCGCCTGCTTCAGTTTTTCCATGGACAGGATGTTCAGGTTGATCTGCACGCCGCCGAGCTTGAAAAAGGTGCGGGCAAACACTTCAATCAAATCGCTGCGCCGCGCGCCTTCGGGAAAATAGGACGGCTCCAGCTCGATTTGAAACGAGCCGCCCTGGAATTTCCGGAAATTCACCTTGCAAAAGGAATTGGCGGTGGCGGTCATGCCCCGGGTGTTGCGTCCGTGCATCGGGTTCATGCCGTGCGCCAGCGGTTCGGCGGCATGGCGTCCGTCCGGCGTGGCCCCCAGCATCGGCCCGGCGTAGGTGTGGCCCATGTATTGAAAGAGCGACGCCCGGAAATGCCCGCCCTTGTTCTGGCGCAGCGATTCCAGATGTTCGCGCACCATTGCGGACAGGCGCACGATCATCGCGTCCGGCCCGGCGAGGTCGTTGCCGAATTTTTCCACGTGGAGAAATTCGTGGCGCATCGCTTCTTTTCCGGCCCAGTCGGATTTCACCGCCGCTTCCACCCCGGCCAGGGTGTGGCGATGCTCGTCGAAGACCAGCCGCTTGATGGCATAGAGCGAATCCGACACGTTTGGCACGCCGAGAACATTCACCGAAGTCAGGTTGTAATCCACCGCGCCGGCGTCCGTGCAGTCGCGCCCGCGCTCAATGCAGTGGTGCATGCAAAGCGAAGTGACCATCTCGGGCCAGACGCGGCATTGCCACATATAAGTGGCGTTCTTAAGATCGCGCAAGGCTTTCGCCGTGGCCAAGGTTTCTTCGCTCAAAAGCCGGAACAGCTCGTCAAAATCTTTCACGTCCGTCTCAACCGCCCGGCGGATGGCCCGCCACATCGGCTGCAACAGCACCAGCGAATTCAAATCCTGGTCGTTGTATTCGCGGCCCACCACGCAATACCACTGGCAGCCGGAATACGCGACGTTCCAGGCGTGCTCCTCGCTGACGCCGCTGCGCAGTTCGCTGTCGCGCAACACGTCATAGTTGATCAAAACCGGTGTGCCCGTCCCGTGCCGGCCCAGCACCTCGCAGGCGTAGTTGAAAAATGACTTATCCATGTCCGCGTGCCACATGACGCCGAGGTTGTTGTCGCCGCCATTCAAATCGTAGGCTTCCAGGATGACGCGGCTCAATTCGTTCGTGGCATCGCGGCCCAGCCGGTCGCGGCCGCCGACGGAAAAATAATTGCCGCCGTATTTGCAGAATAATTCGGCAATCCAGCCACGCGCCCCGTCGCGGGTCATGCGGCCGGCGGCCAGATCGCGCCGGTAAAAATCCGCCAGCAACTGGTCCAGCCGGCCATAGCCGTTGCCGTGCGCGATGATGCGCTCGGCGAGCTGGAAAAATTGAATCCACTGGACGGCCTGCAGAAATGTCCGCGGCGGCTCGCTCACGATGGCTTCACAGGTTTTCGCGACCACGTGATAATGCCGGGACAGTTCGGGCGGTGCCTCATCCGCGAGCTGGGCCGCCTTTTCGGCATGGCGCTTAACCCAACGCTGGATGCTGGTCACGACCAGTTCTTGCGCGGCCAGATAACGCGCCGCCGGCTCGTTGCCGTTGGCCGCGTGGCGCGCCTGCCAGTGGCGAACTTTCTGGAGCAATCCGCCCCAGCCCAATTCCAAGCCGATGGCCAGATCGGGACAGGTGTGCGCGTAGCTGATGCCGCCGGCACCTAGCTTGCGCGCGTTGAAACCGGCTTCCCGCACCTCGTCGGGATACCGGAAACGACGCGCCTCGTCCAACTGCCAGTGAAATTCGCCGACCACTTCCTCCTCGGGATGAATCTCGCAGGGATTGTGATCCAGAAAAAACGCGTAGTCGCGCGCCCAGTTGAGCGCCTCATCCACGTGGCCATCCACGCGCGACGGCATTTCCGCCGCGTGCGGGAAAGGAATGCCGAGGGCGACGCGGCAGTTGTTGTCGCCGATGTTGATGCGCTGGCTGACGGCCTGTTCGCCGGTGGGCGGCGCAAAGCCTTCGCCGACGCCGGACCAGTGATAAACCAGGAACTCCGGGTTGTCCACGTAGTTGCTCCGCCGCCCCTCGCATCCGAGACGGTCGCGGCGCCCGACCAGCCGCTGCATCCGGTCATCGCGAACCAATTTTGGAGCAGCCGGGTCTTTGCGGGGACTGGTCAACGTGGATTCCATAAAACGGTTTAGGTTGAACGACAACTGCCGGTCAATGGTGAGGTTGATTGTCGGGATTCCAGAGCTTGCACCGCCGCCAGGCTGGCGCTGATGGCCGCCACCACCGGCAGTTCAATCAGGGTGAACGCGCGGAATGTCTGCTTGCGCGGCTGAAAATGATCCGGATTCATGTAAGCAACGCTAACATTTCCGGGGACATTGAAAATGGCTGCGGTTGACAAAAAGATGGATATTGTTGACATTTCATCATGCACGCAAAATCCATCCCGCCCGTTTCGCTCCAGGTCAGCCAGTCGCGCTACTGCCATGTGGAAAAACGCGTCGAGCGATCACGGCCCGGCCTGCACGTGGCCTGCGCCGGATATGAAATCTGCCGTCCCGATTACTCCCTCCAGCGTTCGACGTTCCCTTGTTACGGCCTTGAATATGTCGAACGCGGCAGCGGCACGGCCCGCCTGAATGATCAAATTTTTCCGCTCCGGGCCGGCATTTTTTTCATTTACGGCTCCAACACCCGGCATCACATTGTCAGCAATCCCCAAAATCCCCTGTGCAAATACTTCCTGGATTTCTTCGGACGGGAAGCGTCCGGCCTGTTGAGCGCCGGATCGGTCGCGCCCGGAACGGCCATGCAGATTCCCGACCTGGAAAGCTGCCGGACACTCCTTGAAATGGTGCTGTCCGAAGGCGGACGCGGTCTGCGGACAACGCCAAAAATCTGCGCCGGACTGCTCCGCATCCTGATCTGGAAAATGGCGGGCGCGCAGATTCCCGGCGCCGGGACGGCCGGCGGCCCGATGCAAACCTTTGAAGCCTGCCGCGACCTGATTGACAGCCGGCACCTGGAATTTCAAGACCTTGACACCGTCGCGCGCGCGGCGGGCATGGACAAGTCCTACATTTGCCGGCTGTTCAAGTCACATGGTTATCCCTCCCCCTACAGCTATTTGATCCGCAAAAAAATCAACCGCGCCGCCGAATGGCTGATGACCGACCGATGCCAGGTGAAGGAGGTTGCCCGGCGCGCGGGCTTCGGCGACCCCTATCACTTCTCCCGCATATTCAAACGGGAAATGGGGCAGTCACCACGCATATTTACGCGGCGCAGAAAATAACTTTCCGAGACCTCTGCAAAACCCGCCCTTGATTGTAGCGGCGGTAGGAGGCGTTCCGATCACCGCGCTTCTGTGCCGATATTGTTGTTGGTTGCCATAGTGTCGAGGCTGCGCCTTGATTCCGGCCACAGGCCGGACGGCGCACGGAGTGACGCGTCCTGCCGGGGTTTCGGGGAAACAGCTGGCTACTTCCCGGCGGGTTCCTTGAAACTGGTGAGGCTGTTTTGCAGCGCCTGCATTTCCGCGAGCGCGAGCAGAAACGCCAGCGTGGACTCGCCGCCCTGGTTCTGGCTCAACCGGTCCACGTGCAGCCCGTCGCGGCAGCCGCCGGTGGTCGAGTCGTAGAGCGCGAGGCCCAGATCGTTCCGGCCGAGGAACCATTCAAATGCGCGCCGCGCCTCCGCGACCCAGAACGTGTCGCCCGTCGCCTGATACGCCTCGATGCAGGCGGAAACCGTGACCTGCGCTTCGATGGGTTGTTGATCGAAGATGGCGCGTTCCCTGCCGCGTGAAAAGAATCCGTTCGAGCCGATGGGCCGGAACGCGCCGGCCGGGGAGGTCTGCACCTTGATGAGCCAGCGCAGGGCCTTGAGGCCGGTCTCCAGCATCGGCGCGGAGTTCATGCAGCGTCCGCCGAGAATGAGCGCGTGCGGCAGCTTGGCGTTTGCATACGAAACGACTTCCTCAAACCAGTGCCAGTCCTCGCCTGCGGTGTCGCCGTAGCTCTGCATCAGCCGCGTGGTGAGCGATTCGCGAATCTGGTTCGCGCGCCGGTCGCCGCCGAACCGCCGCAGGTATTCGTCAATGCCGATGAGCGTGAACGCCCAGGCGCGCGGCGACGCAAACTCGGCGGCCACCGGCAGCGCCTGCTCGAAGAGCTGCGCCGCGAGCATTTGAAAACTGCCCTGGCCGGCCTGCGCCACGCACAGCCCCAGCGCCCACAGCGCGTGACCCTGGCAGTCTTCCGAGCCGACGTCCTCCAACCAGTGCCGGTCGAAGCTCATGAAGTTGCGGAAGCGTCCGAGCTTGCGGTCGAAGGCGTGATTCAGAAACGCGGCGTAGCTCGCGGCCGCTTCGCCAAGGCGCGGCGAGTCGTTGCCCAGTTTTTGCAGCATCAGCGCCAGCACCAGCGCGCGGGCGTTGTCGTCGGTGCAATAGCCTTCGGCGAAATTCGGCACGGTGAAGCTCGCGTGCTGGAAAATGCCGGTCGAATCGCTCATGCGAAAAAGATGATCCAGCTTCAATTCCGGCAATTGGCCCGGCTGTTCGTCGAGCGTCTTGATGGGCGAGGATTTACGTCCGATGAAACTGTGATCCTGTCGCGCCTGCTCGAAGGATTTCTCATAAAGCTGCGCCACGCGGCTCCAGATCATGTCGCGGCCCAGCTTGTAGGCGTTCTTGCGCATCAAATGGCGCAACGGTTCGTCCCGCAGCAAATCCACCACGGCGACGGCGATGGCCTTGGCGTCGCGGAAGGGAACCAACTTGCCGCGCTCCGCCGTCAGCAATTCCGCCGCGTGCCAGTAGGGCGTGGACACCACGGCGTTGCCGTTGCCAAACGCATACGCCAGCGTGCCGGAGGTGATTTGCGCCTCGGTCAGATAAGGCGTGAGATAAATGTCCGCCGCGCCGATGAATCGCATCAACTCCTCCAATTCGACGAAGCGGTTGAAGAACACGACGTGCTTCTGCACGCCGAGATCCTTCGCCAGCCGCTCCAAGCTCAAACGGTAGGCCTCGCCCTCGTTGCGCAGCAGATTCGGATGCGTCTGGCCCAGCACGATATAGACGACGTTGGGAAATTCCCGGATGATGTCCGGCAGCGCGTGCAGCGCATACTCGATGCCCTTGTTCTGCGACAGCAGGCCGAACGTGAGCAGCACCTGTTTGCCCGCCACGCCGAATTCGTCCTTGAAATAATTCGGGTCCGCGAACGGCATGTCGGGAATGCCGTGCGGGATGAGATCAATCTTGTTCTCCGGCGCCTGATAGACTTCGCGCAGAAATTCCCGGCCGCGTTCGCTCATCACCACCAGCCGTGTCGAGAGCCGGATCAGGTTGCGCATCACGCGGCGCTGCTCCGCGTTCGGATCGCGCAACACCGTGTGCAGCGTGGTGACGATGGGCATTTGCAGTTCGCGCAGCAGCGCCAGCACATGGCTGCCCGCCGGCCCGCCATAAATTCCAAACTCATGCTCCACGCACACCACGTCCACGTCCGTGATGTTCAGAAAATCGGCCGCGCGCAGATACGACGGCAGGTCCTGCTCCGCGATCTCGAACCGCACCTCCGCCGGATAATCGTAACCGCCCGCAATATCATTTACCGGCACGACGAGGCATTGCATCGCCGGAAACTCCGCCGCCACCGCGCAGCGCAGGTCGGTCGTGAACGTGGCGATGCCGCATTTCCTCGGCAGATAATCGCCGAGAAACGCGACCTTGCGGATGTCCGATGATTGCGGCATGAAACGATGTCCTGTGCCAGAAGGCACATTTTCCTTTGCTGACAATTTCCATTGTAGGCCAAATTTTGGCATTCACCAAGAACCATCCGCTTGGAAATGCGCGGAACCACGGGCGGCACGCAAAACTTCCAACTCGCCTTGTCTGCCGCGTTTTGCCTAGAATCCCGTGATTTACATGATGACCAGCACTCAAATCCGCCAGTCGTTTCTCGATTTTTTCAAATCGAAGCAGCACTCCATCGTGCCGTCTTCGAGCCTCATGCCCGATTCGCCGAACCTCCTGTTCACGAACGCCGGCATGAACCAGTTCGTCCCCATCTTTTTGGGCCAGACCCAATGCCCCTACACGCCGGGCCGCGCCGCCGACACCCAGAAGTGCATCCGCGCCGGCGGCAAGCACAATGACCTCGAAGACGTCGGCCTCGACACCTATCACCACACCTTTTTCGAGATGCTCGGCAACTGGAGCTTCAGCGATTATTTCAAAAAGGAGGCCATCGCCTGGGCGTGGGAGCTCGTCGTCGAAAAATGGAAATTCCCGCCGGAGCGGCTTTACGCGACGGTTTATTCGCCGGATAAATCAAAGAACGATCCGAGTGAATTCGACCAGGAAGCTTGGAATTATTGGGCCGAGAAATTCCGTTCCGTCGGACTCGATCCGGCGGTTCACATCGTCAACGGCAACAAAAAGGACAATTTCTGGATGATGGGCGAGACCGGTCCGTGCGGCCCATGCTCCGAACTTCACGTTGACCTCACGCCTGCCGGCGACACCAAAGGCAGTTTGGTGAACAAAGGCGACGCCCGCTGCATCGAGATTTGGAACCTCGTCTTCATCCAGTTCAACGCCCAGCCTGTAGCGGCGGTCTGTGACCGCCGTGGCGAAGGCGAGAGAGATCGGCGGTCACAGACCGCCGCTACAGTGGAGTTCGTCCCGCTGGTGCAAAAGCACGTTGACACCGGCATGGGCTTTGAGCGCGTCGCCTCCATTATTCAAGGCACCAAGGGGTTCAAGGACTTCACCCATGCCAAAATCTCCAATTACGAGACCGACATTTTCCGCCCGATTTTTGACAAATTGGAGCAATTAAGCGGCAAAACCTATAAAAGCACCCTGCCAGGTGGTCAAAAACAGACAGTTCAGCCCCTTGGCGGCGTGTCGGAATTGCCCAGACGCGCGTCCGAGAAGCTCGGACAACCGTCCGAATCGCCCAGACAGACGACGGAGAAGCTCGGACAGACGGCGGAGTTGCTCCGACACCCGTCCGAGAACCCCGGACAAGCGGCGGAGCTTCCCGGACGCGCGTCCGAGAACATCCGACAAGCGTCCGAACCCCTCGGACAGACGACCGGGCAGCCCGGACACGCCAACCAAGAGGCCGTGGACATCGCCTTTCGTGTCATTGCCGACCATATCCGCACGCTCTCGTTCGCCATCGCCGACGGCATCCAGCCCGGCAACAATGACCGCAACTACGTTTTGCGCCGCATCCTGCGCCGCGCCGTGCGTTACGGACGCATACTCGGCTTCAAGGAGCCGTTTTTCTACAAGCTCGTGGACGTGCTCGCCGACACGATGGGCGACGTCTTCCCCGAAATCCGCGCCCGGAAGAAACAGGTGCAGGAAACCATCCAGCGGGAGGAAGAGGCGTTTAACAAAACTTTGGATAGCGGTCTGCAAGTTTTTGAACAACTGCTGAATTTGGGAAACAAGCTGCAAGAAGTTGTCGTCGAAATTGAACCTAGTGTAGCCAAGCTCAAGAAAGCAGATGATGATGTAATTGAAACAGGTGAGCCTCTTGAAAAACTTTTACTTCCGCTTCGTGGCGACTTGGATTTTATCAAGTCCCGCTCGAAGTCGCTTGATGAAAAACTTTTTTTCAAGGCTTATGAGCAAGAGATCAGATTGTTTGTGATTACGTTGAACGAGATTCAAGAATCAGCCGAAGCAATTCTGGATTCTAATCTTCCTGCCAGTGTTTACTCCAACACTTGCGATACGTTTGGCGCGCAAATCACTTGGCTTCAGCGAGGAATTGCTTCGCTAAAGAAGAGCAAGGGAAAATTAACCGGAGATGCCGCATTTCTCCTTTACGACACTTACGGTTTCCCGCTCGACCTCACCGAGTTGATGGCGCGCGAACGCGGCTTGACCGTGGACACCGCCGGTTTTGAAAAATTGATGGACGAGCAGCGCGCCCGCGCCCGCGCCGCGCAAAAGAGAGAAGTCATTTCCCTCTCGCAAATCGAGACCACCACGCCCACGAAATTCGTCGGTTACGACAAATTGGAAACCCCGGCAAAGGTGGTCGAGGTCGTTTCGCTCAAGGACAAGACCGCCGTCATCCTCGACACGAGCGCCTGCTACGCCGAGATGGGCGGCCAGGTCGGCGATACCGGCGAAATCTTTTTTCCAGTGGCAGCCGACGTAAGTCGGCTCAAATCTTTAGTTGGAGCGGACTCACGTCCGCTGCTACGAGTCACGAATACGCAGAAGTCCGGCAATACATGGCTTCACTTTGTGGATGGGGACAATCTTCCCGCGATTGGCGATAAAGTTGTTCTTCAGGTTGACGCTCCACGCCGCAATGCCATCCAGCGCCATCACACCGTCACGCATTTGCTCCACTGGGCGTTGCACGAGGTTGCCAGCAAGGACGCGTCGCAGAAAGGCTCGTTCGTCGGGCCGGACAAGCTGACGTTTGACTTCAACAGCGCGCCTCTGAAGCCGCAGCAGGTCGCCGACGTCGAGCGGCTTGTCAACGAGCGCATTCTTGAAAACAGGCCGGTGACGTGGGTGGAAATGCCCTACGCGGAAATCAAGGGCTGCAGCGCCATCCAGCAGTTTTTCGGCGAGAAATATGGCGACACCGTCCGCGTGCTGCAAATCGGCGGCGAGCCGGGCAAGTTGGATGGCTATTCGATGGAGCTGTGCGGCGGCACGCACGTGCGCGCGACGGGCGAGATCGGCCTGTTCCGCATCGTCGGCGAGAACGCGATTGCCGCAGGCGTCCGGCGCATCGAGGCCGTCGCCGGATTGGAGGCTTATCGCAAGGCGAGCGACGATTTGCATTTGATCAAGACGCTGGCGGGCCGGGTGAATTCACCGGTTCATGAGCTGGATAAAAAGATTGAAGCCCTGCTGGCACACCAGAAGGAGCTGGAGAAGTCGTTGCGGACGGCCAATCAAAAGGCGGCGGCGGGCCGCGCAAAGGACCTGCTTGCCCAGGTCGTGACGGTGGCCGGCGTTCCGGCCATTATCGTCAATCTCGGCGAGGCGGACGGTGACGCGTTGCAGACGGTCGCGGATGTGCTGAAATCGCAGTTCAATGGCGTCGTCGTCCTGGGCGGCGCGGCGAACGGCGCCGTCGCGCTCGTCGCGGCGGTTTCGTCCGAGTTCGTGAAGCGCGTGCAGGCCGGGAAAATCATCCAGCAAATCGCGCCCATTGTCGGTGGCCGTGGCGGCGGCAGGCCGGACAACGCGCGCGGCGGCGGCAAGGATGCCACGAAGCTCGACGAGGCGCTGGCCAAGGCGAAGGCTTTGCTCGGCTGATGAATGCCACCGTTTCCACGGGCGCGACACCGGAAGCGGTTTCAGAACAAAATCGTCTAGGCTCCATCGCGCTCGACCAGTGGCGCGGGCTGGCGCTGGTGCTGGTCTTGGTTTCGCACGGGTTTTATTTTACGGACCGCGTCAGCGGGCTTGGCCGCGTCGGCGTCAATTTGTTTTTCTTCATCTCCGGCATCCTGGTTTTCCGTTCGCTGGCACGGTCGCGCACGTCAACAGCCTGGGAGCGGACGCATTCGTATTGGTGGCGGCGGCTGCGACGGCTGTATCCGGCGCTTGCGGCCTACGTCTTGATGATGCTGCCGCTGGCGTGGCTCCTCCAGCACCGGCCCAACCTGCCGCCGGATTCGGATTTCATTTCCTACCTGAAAACAATGCCGCTGGCGCTGACGGCAACCATCAATTATTCCGGCAACGCCTCGTGGTCGCTGGGTCATTTGTGGAGCGTCGCGTGCGAAATGCAATTCTACCTGATCGCGCCGCTGATTTTCATTGCCGGAGGAGCGACGCAGCGGCAGCGGAATCTGGTTTTCGGAATCCTGCTGGTGGTGTTGGTTGGACTGGGTGCGGCCCAGCCGTTTGCCGGCGGCGGCAAATATCATTTTGAATTTGCCGTCTGGCCGATGATGCTGGGTTTTTGTTGCGAGCATCAGCGCGACCGGCTCCAGCGGATTCCGGCCCTGCTGGCGACGCTGATTTTCTGGTCCGGCATCGGAATTGGCGGGCTGGGTCTGCTGCTGATGTTTTTTGGTCTGGAAATGAAACTGGCGGTGGTGGCGACGGGCGCGCTGCTGCTCGCGCCGTGCCTGATGGCTTATGTGTTCGGCCGGCCGATGCGCGCAATCCCCGGAATCTGGCTGAAATGGCTCGGCGAGCGGACCTACTCGATTTATTTGTGGCAGGAGCCGTTGACCATCTGCAATTTTCTGCCCGATGTTTTGCAGCCGGCCGGCGCGCTGATCTCGGTTGCGGTCGGCGGAATCTGGTTTCACTGCTTCGAGCGGCCGTTCTTGAGCGCAAACAGGCGCGGGTGAAGTTGGCTTCACGCCGCGCCGCAAAGGAAGTGATGACCGCTCAAGCCAGCCGCTTTTTCAATTCGTCGAGCTGTTCGGTCAGCGCCTTGGGCAGGTGGCTGCCGAACTTGGCGTAGTTCGCCGCCACGTCCGCGATTTCATTTTTCCAGCCGGCGACGTCCACGGCCAGCAACTGTTTCACGTCTTCCGCCGGCAGATTGAGATCGGCCAAATCCAGCGCGTCCGTCGTGGGCAGGTTGCCGATTGCGGTTTTCTGCGCCTTGCCGGTGCCTTCCACGCGCTCGCAAATCCATTTCAGCACGCGGCAATTGTCGCCGTAGCCGGGCCAGAGCCAGCGGTTGCTGCTGCTCTTGCGGAACCAGTTTGTGAAATAAATCCTCGGCAGCTTCGCGCGGTCGGTGCGTTGCGCGAACGACAACCAGTGCGCAAAATAGTCGCCCATGTTGTAGCCGCAGAACGGCAGCATCGCGAACGGGTCGCGGCGCAACACGCCGGCGGTGCCGAGCGCGGCGGCGGTTGTTTCCGAACCGCAGGCCGAACCCATGAACACGCCGTGTTCCCAGTCGAATGCCTCATTCACCAGCGGAATCGTGCCGGGCCGGCGGCCGCCGAACAAAATTGCCGACAGCGGGACGCCTTCGGGATTCTGCCAGTCGGGATCAATCACCGGACATTGCGCCGCCGGTGTGGTGAAGCGCGAGTTCGGATGCGCGCCCTTCCGGCCGCAGGTTGGCGTCCATTCGTTGCCTTCCCAGTCAATGCCGTGGGCCGGCGCGGGCACGCCCATGTCCTCCCACCAAACGTCGTTGTCCGGCGTGAGCAGCACGTTCGTGAAAATGGTGTTCTTCGCGCAGGCTGTCAGCGCGTGCGGATTGGAGCTGGCGGAGGTGCCGGGCGCGACGCCAAAGAAACCCTTCTCCGGGTTCATGGCGTAAAGCCGCCCGTCCTTGCCGATGCGAATCCAAGCGATGTCGTCGCCGAGCGTCGTCACTTTCCAGCCGGGCAGCGACGGCTCCATCATGGCGAGATTCGTCTTGCCGCAGGCGCTGGGGAAGGCGGCAGTGATGAAATATTTTTTCCCCTGCGGCGACGTGAGGCAGAGGATGAGCATGTGCTCCGCCATCCAGCCTTCCTTTCTTGCCACCGTCGAGGCAATGCGCAGCGCGAGACATTTTTTGCCAAGCAGCGCGTTGCCACCGTAACCGGAGCCGTAGGACCAGATGGAAGGCTCGTCGGGAAAATGAACGATGTATTTTTTCTTTGGATCCGGCTCGCACGGCCAGGAAACGTCCTGCTGTCCGGGCTGCAACGGCGCGCCGACCGAGTGCAGGCACGGAATGAAAGTTCCATTCGCGCCGAGCTTGTCCGTCACGGTCCGGCCCATGCGCGTCATGATGCGCATGCTGACCACCACGTAGGCGGAGTCGGTGATTTCAATGCCGATTTTGCAAATCGGGGAATCCAGCGGTCCCATCGCGAAGGGAATCACATACATCGTGCGGCCCTTCATGCTGCCCTTGAACAGGCCGAGCAGTTTCTGCTTCATCTCGGCGGGGTCGGCCCAATGGTTTGTCGGCCCGACTTCGTCCTTTGACTTTGCGCAAATGAATGTCCGGTCCTCCACGCGCGCCACGTCGCTCGGATGCGAGCGCGCGAGGAACGATCCGGGGCGTTTCTTTTCGTCGAGCTTGATGAACGTGCCGCTTTTGACCATCAGGTCGCAGAGCCTCTGGTTCTCGGCGTCAGAGCCGTCACACCAATGGATGCGTTCCGGCTGGCAGAGTGCCGCCATCTCATTAACCCAGGAAATCAGTTTTTGATTGGTTGTAGCTGGTTTGTCCATGTTACTTGTCAAGTATGCGTTGATTTCTCCAAAAAACTGCGCCGAGGTTGCCAGACGCGAGGCCGGTTGAACAGCTAAAATTGAAGCTTTCCAGCGCCGGCTGAATTTTGTGACGGTTCCGAGATGCGGAATCGTCCCGCTCAAATGGCGCCGCAAAACATTTCATCCCTTCTCGATGCACGCGTAGGCGTTGTGGTTGTGGATGCTCTCGAAGTTTTCCGCCTCGACTTTATACCACCGGACCTGTGGATGCGCATTCAGCTTCACCGCCACATTGCGCACCAGATCCTCCACGAACACCGGATTGTCATAGGCGCGCTCGGTCACGAACTTTTCGTCCTGCCGCTTGAGCAGCGCGTAAAGCTCCGAGCTGGCCGAGCTTTCGATGATCGCCACCACGTCCTCGATCCAGACCGGTTTGTTCATGCGGATGGCCACCGTCACCAGCCCGCGCTGGTTGTGCGCGCCGTATTTGGCAATCGCCTTCGAGCAGGGGCACAGCGTTGTCACGTGCGCCTTCACCGTCAGCACAAAATCAATTTCATCGCCGCACGCCGCCGCGTCGAACCGTGCGATGTAATCCATCAGGCTTTCCCCGCGCGACACCGGCGACCGCTTGGACATGAAATAGGGAAACTCGATTTCAATGTGCGACGTGGCGGAGTTCAGCTTTTTCCGCAGCGACAGCAAAATGTCCCGGATGTTTTGGACATGAATGATGCTGCCGTGCGCGTTGAGCACCTCGACAAACCGGCTCATGTGGGTGCCTTTGAATTCCTTCGGCAGATCCACGAACATCCCGATGGTCGCCACGGTGTTCTGGGTGCTCCGCGCCTTGTCGCGCACCACGATGGGAAAGCGCAGCCCGCGCACGCCGACCTTGTCAATCCGCAGTTCGCGGTGGTCGGGACGGCTCTGCATGTCGTGCAAATGCGCGGCGGAATTTTCCCCCGCCGGGCGAGATTTTACGGTGTTCCTGCCTTTTCGAGACATGGCGGAACAATAGCAGGTTTCGGAAAATTCGCAAAATGTTCTCTTGAAAACGCGGCTGGACTTAAAATATGGCAGAATTAAATTACTGAAAACTTCGCCTAACTCATGCAAGTCCGCCAAGCCACCGTTGCCGACGCACGAAGGATCGCACAAATCCATGTTGAAACATGGCGCGCGGCATATCGCGGTCAAATGCCGGATGCTGTCCTGGACGCTCTCGACATGGATCGTCGCGAAACTGTCTGGAACAGTCAGCTTGCAACACAGCCGCATGGAATTGCGGTGGCTGAATCGGAAAAAGAAATCATCGGGTTCTGCTGTTTCATTCCGTCGCGGGACAAAGATTCAAAACCGGAAGAAATTGGTGAGATTGCGGCGATTTATGTTCAGCCGGAATTTTGGCGGAGCGGCGCAGGCACCGTGCTTTGCCGCCATGCATTAAATGAAGCCCGACTCCGAAAATTCTGGACAATTATGAATTACACGAAGTTCGCTATTGGATTTCTGTTTAGCTTTTTTGTTGCGTTCGGTTCGACCAGCCACGCCGCCGACACCTTTCGCGTCGCCACCTACAACGTGGAAAATTATCTGGACCAGCCGACCGAATCGCGCCTGCACGTCAAATCCGCCGAGGCCAGGGCCAAAATCCGCGAGAGCATCGAGGCCATCAAACCGGATGTGCTCGCGCTCGAGGAAATGGGCACGACCAATGCGCTGCTGGAATTGCGCGCGTCGCTCAAGGCCGACGGGCTGGATTTCCCGTTTTGGGAACATGTCAGCGGCGCGGACACGAACATCCACATCGCCGTGTTGAGCCGGCTGCCCATCGTCGCGAGCCGGCCGCACACGAACGATCTCTTTCTGCTCGACGGCAGACAATTTCGCGTGGAGCGCGGCTTTGCCGAGGTGGACATTCAGGCCGCGACGAACTTCACCTTCACGCTCATCGCCGCGCATTTGAAATCAAAACTGTCATCGCCAGTGGCCGACGAGGCTGAGGAACGGTTTGAGGAAGCAAAAATCCTGCGCGGCATCGTGGATGAACATTTTACCAACAATCCAAACGCCCGGCTCGTCGTGCTTGGCGATTTCAATGACGTGAAGGATTCCGATGCGATCAGGGAAATTGTCGGTCGTGGAAAATTCAGGCTCACCGACACGCGGCCCGCCGAGCGCAACGGCGACAGCGCGCCCTCGGAGAATTCCAATTTCGATCCGCGCAACGTCACCTGGACGGAATTCTACGGCAAGGAGGATATTTACACCCGCATGGATTTCATCCTGTTGAGTCCGGCGCTGGCGCGCGACTGGCTCAAGGCGGAAACCTTCATTCCTGTGATTCCAAACTGGGGTGTCGGCTCCGACCACCGGCCAATCGTGGCGGCGTTCAAATTGGAAAATAATTAAACAGCTTCGGCTTACAGCGTCCCCGGCTTGGACATCAATTCCGCGATGCGCTGGAGCAGCCGCCCGGCCGCGCCGCCGTCCAGCACGCGATGGTCAAAGCTCAGGGTGAAGTTCGCCTCCATGATCGGCACGAACTTTCCTTTGACCGAATCCCAATGCGGCGCATGACGCGCCGCGCCCATGCCGAGCACGAGTGTCTGCTCCGGCAGCGGAATCGGCGTGGCCCATTCGAGGCCGAAGGTGCCGAAATTGGTGACGGTGGCGATCGAACCGCCCGTGGCGTCGGGCGGCAATTTGCGCGCACGCGCCAGCTCCACCAGTTCGTTGTAGGGCGCGATCAGATCTTTCAGCGATTTTTTGTCCGCGTTGCGGATCACCGGCACGAGCACGCCGTCCTCGGCCTCGACCGCGAACGCGATGTCTATGGCCGAGGGATGGATGATTTTGTTGCCGACGAGCCGTCCGGCGGGTGCGCTGTTTTCCGCCAATGCCACGGCCATCGCGCGCAGGGCGCAGAGCGCCGGGCCGGGCTTGGGCCTTGCGATTTTGCGGTAAGCGAACAACGGGTCGAGGCACACCGGCATGCCGACGTGCGCGATGGGGCGCGTCCAGCTCCGCCGCATCGCGTCGGCCACGGCCACGCGCATGGTCGAGGCCTGGCTGACTCTCTGCTTTTCAATGTGCGCGATGAATCGTTCAAAATCCTCGACGGTTACGCGGCCGGCCGCGCCGCTGCCGGCGATGCCCGCCACGTCGGCGGCGCTCAGGCCGAGTTCGTGCATCCGGGCCTTGAGCCGTGGCGAGAGGTAGCTCGCGCCCGCCGCGTTCGCCGGCACGGGCAGGCCGCGCACGGTCGGCTGAACCCGGTATTTCCCGCCGCCGGATTCCGCGTTTGAAATGTGGTCCGTGTCGCCGGTTTTCGCCGGAGCGGAAACATCCAGTCCCAGCCGCGCCAGTTCTTCCGGCGTGGCTTCAATCTGGCCGAGCACGGCGCTGACGGCGTAATTTTCGCCCGCCTGGGCGGTGAGTTTTATGACGCGCCCGCGGCACGGCGAGGTGACGGTCATGCTGGCCTTGTTCGTTTCGACCTCGACCAGATCCTGGTCGGCCTCGACAAGGTCGCCGGGCTTGACCAGGAAGTTGATGACTTTGGCCTCGGCAATGGATTCGCCGAGCTGCGGCATGATGATGGGAATGGAAGGCATTTTGAAATTGGCGGTTAATGATTTTCGGTTTTCACTTCAAAGCCTCAAAAGATTTCTTGCGGCGTCGGCCACGCTGCGGGCGGTCGGCCGGTGCGCGGTCCATAAATTCGGATGATAAGGCACCGGCGTGTCCTTGGCGTTGAGCCGTTGCGGCGGCACGTCCAGCAAACCGTAACCCTCGCTCGTGACGCGCGCGATGACTTCCGCCGTCACGCCACCCCACGGCCACGCCTCGCCCACGCACAGCAATCTTCCGGTGCGCGCGACGCTGGCCATCACGGTGTCGGTGTCGAGCGGCTTGACGGAACGCAAATCCACCACCTCGATTTCCCAGCCTTCCGGGACAAGCTCGGCGGCGGCTTCGAGCGCTTCATGCACCATCGCGCTGTAAGCCACGATGGTCAGGTCGCGGCCCTCGCGCGCGATGCGGGCCTTGCCGACCGGCAGCGCCTCGTCCGGCAGTTTTTCGGCCTTGAGATGGTAATACAGAAACTTGTGCTCGCAGAAAATCACCGGGTCGTCAATCGCCACCGCTTCGAGCAGCATGCTGTAGGCGTCCTCGACCGTCGCCGGCGTCAACACGACCAGGCCGGGGTAATGCGCGTAGATCGCCTCGATGCACTGGCTGTGGAACGGCCCGCTGCCGGAGGTGCCGCCGAACGGCAGCCGCACGGTGATCGGGCAGGGCACGTTCGTGCGCCAGAACAGCGTTGCGGCCTGGTTGACAATCTGATTGAACCCGACGGTGGAAAAATCCGCGAACTGCATTTCGATGACCGGCCTCATGCCTTCAATCGCCGCGCCGACGGCCATGCCGATCATGGCGTCCTCGCTGATGGGCGCGTCGAGCACGCGGCCGGGAAATTCTTTCGCCAGATTTTTGGTGGCCTTGAACGCGCCGCCGAACGCGCCGACATCCTGCCCGTAAATGAACACGCGCGGGTCGTCGCGCAGCGCGCGGGCCTGCGCTTCGCGGATGGCTTCCAAATAGGTGATGCTCATGCGGGAAATGCAGAATGCAGAATGCAGAATGCAGAAATAAATGAACCGGGCGCCCAGCGGGCTGGAATTGTTTCCACATTCTTCATTCTCAATTCTGCCTTCATGTTATTCATGTCCTTCATTCAGATGTTCGGTTGAAATCGCGCACCAGTCCTGGGTGAACGGATCCGGCGCCGGCTCGCGCTGCACCTGCGCGACCGCCTCCTCCACGTCCAGCACCAGCCGGTTCCGCAGCGCGGCCAGTTGCGAGGCGTCCATCCATTTCTGGCGGATCAGGAAATCCTCGGCGACCTTCAGGCAGTCGCGCCCGGCGGGCGACGTTTTCAATTTCGGGTCAACGTAGCCGGCGTCGTCGTGTTCGCCGTGGCCGCAGAGGCGGAGCAGGGTGGCGACGACCAGTTGCGGGCCGCGGCCCTCGCGGGCGCGGGCGACGGCGCGGCCAAGCGTTTCCAGACACGCGGCCATATCCGTGCCGTCCACCGAATGCGGTTCGACGCCGTAGCCGGCGGCCCTGTCGGCGAGGTCGTGGCAGGCGAACTGGCGCGAGGTCGGCGTCGAATAGGCGTATTGATTGTTGGCGATAACGAGGACGAGCGGCAGTTTTTCGACGGCGGCCTGGTTCAATGCCTCGTGAAACGCGCCGGTGGAGGTCGCGCCGTCGCCGATGCAGGTGGCGCCGACGGTGCCGGAGATGCCCTTCAATTTTCGGGCCAGCAGCACGCCGTTCACGACGGAAATCATCGCGCCCAGATGGCTGACCATCGGAAGATAACCTTCCTGCGGCCTGCCCCGGTGGACGTTGCCATCGCGCCCGCGCATCGGGCCGAGTGCGGAACCGAGATACGTCCGCAGGGCGTCAATGACCGGCTCGCCAAACGCAAGCCGCCCGGCGGCGTCGCGGATAAGCGGCGCGAACACGTCGCCTTTTTTCAGGGACAAACCGATGGAAACGCTCAAGGCTTCCTGGCCGCGGCCAAGAAAAACGCCGCCATGGATCTTCCCGGCGCGGTAAAGCGCGGCGAACTTGTCATCCAGCACGCGCGCCAGCAGCATGAAGCGGCTGGCGGCGAGGCAGGTCTCTCGGAACGTTGCCGGCGGTTCCGCCCTGCGAGGTTCTTGCACCGATTGGAGCATGGAGCGATTTTACCGGCGAATCCCCGCGCCGCAATGTTTCTTTCCGCGCCGGAATTTTCTATTTGCAAAATCGCATTGGCGGATTGAAGGAAAACGTGTTTAATGTCCGCGCTTGGTAAAACTGAAAATGAACCAGAACTGTTTGTCATGAGCCGGACGGCGTCCCAAATTGTGCTGGTCGGGGCCGATGCCCAGTGGGCGGACAAACTGTCATCCCTGTTGGCGGCGGATGGTGCCGCGTCCACTCCGGTCCGAACCGCCGCAGAGGCTCTCCAATGTCTTCACCAAAATCCCGCCGATCTGGTGCTGGCGGACGTGGAATCGCCTGAAGGTCTGGAGCTACTGCGCCAGCTCAAGGAACATCCGTTGGACGGCATCACGCTGTTCATCGCCTTCAGCGCCGGGGAGGACGCGGCGACGCGGCTGCGCGCGTTTGAACTCGGCGCACTGGACTGCATCAGCAAGAAGACCGATCCCGCCGTCCTGCGCGCGCGCCTGCGGGCCGCGCTCGAAATGAGGCGGCGGCAGGATGAGCTGGTCCGGCACAACAAGGAGTTGATCGAGGCGACGCGCGTGGCCGAGTCCGGCGTGCGCGCCAAGTCGGATTTTCTGGCCTCCATGAGCCACGAAATCCGCACGCCGATGAACGGCGTCATCGCCATGGTCGGCCTGCTCATGGAAACGCCGCTGACGTCCGATCAGCGCAGCTATCTGGAAACCATCCAGACCAGCGGCGAATCGCTGCTGGCCATCATCAACGACATTCTTGATTTTTCCAAAATCGAGGCGGGCAAGATGGAACTGGACTTGCGGCCGTTTGATCTGCGGACGCAAATCGAGGAATCGCTTGATCTGATGTCCACCCGGGCCGCCGAAAAGAATCTGGACCTTGTCTATCAGGTAGACAGCGGCGTTCCGGTGGTTATCGAGGGCGATTCGCTCCGTCTGCGGCAGGTGGTGGTGAATCTTTTGAGCAACGCCATCAAATTCACCGAAAAAGGCGAGGTTTTTGTCCAGGTGGAACTGCTTTCAACGCAGGCGGCGGATGCGTCCGGCCATTCCCTGCTGCATCTGCATTTTTCCGTGCGCGACACCGGCGTCGGCATCAAGCTGGATAAGCTGGCACGCCTGTTCGAGCCGTTCATGCAGGCCGACAAATCCACTGCACGGCACTACGGTGGCACTGGATTGGGTTTGGCCATCAGCAAGAGGCTCGTGGAAATGATGGGCGGCAAAATGTGGGCCGAGAGCGTGCCGGGCGAAGGCTCCACGTTTCATTTCACGGCAAACTTCCGGACGGAAACCCCGCACAAAACCGGCGGGTCGCTTCCGCTGGCGGGCCGCCAGCCCAAGCTGGCCGATCTGAAAATCCTGATCGTGGACGACAACCCGACCGTCCGGCGCGTGCTGTCCGAGCAGACAGCGCAATGGGGGATGAACCCGCGCGCTGCCGAAAGCGCCCTGCAGGCGTTCGAGTGGCTGCGCGCCGGTGAACAGTTCGACCTGGCGGTGGTGGATTCGCAAATGCCCGGCATGGACGGCCTCGATCTGGCCATGGAAATGCGCAAGCTGCCCGGCGCGGCGATGATGCCGCTGATTTTTCTCACGCCGCCGGGCACGCGCGCCGGCATGGCGCCGGATCGGGGCATCACCTTCGCGCACAGCATCACCAAACACGTCAAGCCCGCGCAATTTTTCGCCGTGATTGAACGCGCATTGTTCAGCCGGAAAAAAGCCGAGACGCCGCTTTCGCCGAAGGCCGAACCGCTGCTTGCCGACCGCCTGCCGTTGAGCATTCTGTTGTGCGAGGACAACGCCATCAACCAGAAGGTTGCCGCCCGCATTCTGAAGCAGCTTGGTTACCAGTCCGACATCGCGGCCAACGGGCGCGAAGCGCTTGAAGCGATTGACCGGCAGCACTATGATCTGATTTTCATGGACATGATGATGCCGGAGATGGACGGTCTGACGGCCACGCGCGCCATCCGCGAACGGCAGAAGGATGGCGCGGCGCATCCGAATTATGATTCGCGCATCCTCATCATCGCCATGACCGCGCACGCGCAGCAGGCGGACCGCGAGAGTTGCATTGCCGCTGGCATGGATGATTATCTGGCCAAGCCCATCCGCCCGTCGGACTTGCGGGGCGTCATCGAACGCTGGGCTCCGCAAATCCATCCCGCCGCCGCTGCCCGGCCTGTGGCCGCGCCGGAAACCGCCGCCGCCCCGGCCAGCCAGACGACTTCGGCACCGACCGGTGAACCGCCGGTGGACATGAGCCGGCTGGCGGATTTGACCGAGGGCAGCCCGGAAAGCATGAGGGAATTGGTTGACATGTTTTACAAGCAGACGGAGCGGCAGTTCAAGGAAATCGAGGACGCCGTGCGGGCGAACGACTTTGCCGCCGTCGGGCACATTGCGCACAGTTGCAAGGGCGCCAGTGCCACGCTCGGCATGACGCGGCTGGCGGCGGTGCTGCTCAAGCTGGAAAAACTGGGCAAGTCGGGCGTGCTGACCGGAGCCGAGGGGTTTTGCGCCGAGGCCCGGCGCGAATTCAAAGACATCCAGTCATTTCTCGCAGGGCATCCCACGCTCGCCGTGACGCCGCCGGGGGCATGAATTTTAATGAAAAAAATACTTCTCATCGAAGACAATCAGATTGTCGCGAACGTTTACCGCAACAAACTTGCGGTGGACGGCTACCAGACCGAAATTGCCTTTGACGGCGAGGCCGGCTTGAAAATGATGCGGACCTTCAGGCCCGACATCATCATCCTCGATCTCATGCTGCCCAAAATGTCGGGCGTTGACGTCATCAAGGCGGTCCGCAGCGAGCCGGATTTCGGCAAGCTGCCGATCATTGTTTTTTCAAACACATACCTGACCAACCTGATCCAGGAGGCATGGAAGGCCGGCGCAAACAAGTGCCTGTCCAAGGCCAGTTGTTCACCCAAGGAAATACTGGATGTCGTGCATCAGACCATCGGCGACAGCGGCATCACGCCGAACACACAGCCGGCACCCGCAAAGGTGGAAGGCATGGTTGAACAGGCGGACGACGCGGGGAAACTTGCCACCAGTGGAGTGCAGGACGCCCTTTTTCAGGCCGACCTGTGCAAAACATTCATTGACGGCCTGCCCGCCACGCTCGGCGCCTTGCGCACCGGCATGCAAAGCGTCGTCAAGGCCGGCGACGAAATGTCGCAGCTCAAGCAGATTTACGAACTTTACCGCCGCCTACACTCGCTTACCGGCAACGCCGGCATCGTGGGCCTGACCCAAATCTCCAAGATGTCCGACGCGGTCGAGGCATTGCTCAAGGAGCTTTACGAAAAGCCGAGGAGCATCAATTCCTCCACGCTCCGCACCGTTGCCGCCGGCGTGGATTTTCTCGGCTTTCTTTTTGGCTGTGCCACTGCGCCCGAAAAACAGGAAATCCCCGTCGGTGACATTCTGGTCGTGGACGACGAGCCGATTTCCCGCCGCGCCATCACCTACGCCCTTGAAAAGGCGCATCTCCAGTCCACCAGCGTCGAGGATCCCAACGCCGCGCTCAAGCTGCTCGAGGAAAAAAATTACGATCTGGTGTTTCTTGACGTGGACATGCCAGGCATGAACGGCTTCGAGCTATGCACCAAGCTGCGCAGCCTGCCGCAGCACAAAAAAACACCGGTCGTCTTTGTCACCGCGTTGAGCGACTTCGACAGCCGCACCAGCTCACTGATGGCTGGCGGCAATGATTTCATCGCCAAGCCGTTTCTTTTCATCGAGCTCACCGTCAAGGCGCTCATCCACGTCCTGCGCGCCAAGTTGCAGCCTCAAAAATAGCGAGCCTGCCGGCATCCGGACTCAAGTCGTTTATTTCGGGATTTCCACGCCCAAGGCCCGCAATTTGCCCTCCACCGGCGCGTTGCCCGGCTTGAGCCGCAGCGATTCCTGATAACACCGCGCCGCGTCGGGGATTTGCCCCAGACGGACGAGGACATCGCCGAGGTTGGCGTAAATCCGCGGGTCGTCGGGCGTCAGCCGCAGCGCCTCGCGGTAATGCTGGGCGGCCTCGTCAAAACGGTGTTCGGTGAACAAAACGGTGGCGAGGTTGTTGTGGGCGTCGGCGGAATCCGGGTCCAGCTTCAACGCCGCCTCAAAATTATTGACGGCTTCGGCGGATTGTTTTTTCACCGCCAGCGCAAAACCCAGATTGACGAAAATATCCGCCTTGGGCGGCGCGATTTGCAGGACGCGCTGGTAACGGGTGATCGCCCCGTCCCAGTCGCCAAGCCGGGCGAGCGCGTTGCCCAGATTGAACAGGGCGTCGGGATTGTCCGGCTGGATTTGCAGCGACCGTTGGAAGTGTTCCTTCGCCTCGATGAACTGGCCGTTTTTCGAGAGCCAGGTGCCGAGGTTGTTTTCGGCGGCGAAATTATTTTCCGTCACGGCGAGCGTGTGGGTGAAAAGGGTTCCGCTGTTTTGCCAGTAACCGATCTGATCCCGCGTCCGCGCCGCCAGGGCCGACAGCAAAAGCACGGTGATGACGGCCACGGACAATTGCGGCAGACGCCGCTTCACGACCGCTTCACCCGCGCCCCAGACCAGAACAATGAGCGCACCGATCAACGGCAGATAAGTGTAGCGATCGGCCATGGCGGCGTTGCCGACCTGAACCAGGCCGATGACGGGAACAAGCGCGCCGGCAAACCAGAACCAGCCGGTGAACGCAAATGGGAATTTTTTCCTGTAAAAAACAGCCGCGCCACAAATGCCGGCAAACAGCGCAAATGCCAGCAACACCGGCAGAACCGGCCAGTGCCCCGGGAGCGGATACGGACTGGCGAGAGACACCGGGCAGAAGACTTTGCCCAAATAACGGGCAAAGGAAACAAAGGCATTTTCCAGCCGGACGTTCATCGGGACTTCGACCAGCGCGGCGACCGCGCCACCTCTTTGCTGCACGATAAACGTCACGACGCACGAAGCCGCCGACAGCGCGAAGAAGGGAATTTTTTCCCAAACCAAACTTTGAACACTGCGCCCAGAACTTTGAACCTTGAACCTCTGCAACGGCCACCAGTCCAGCAACAGCATCAGAAACGGCAGCGTCACCAGCATGGGTTTGCTCATCAGTCCGAGTGCGAAGAAAAGCAACGCCAAAAAATAATCAACAGACCCACGCCAGCCATCGGGAGCGTCATTCCCGGCAGCCGACCGTTTCCGCGCGTAATCCGCGTATGCCCACAGCGACAGCAGACCGAAAAAAGTGCTCAAGACATCCTTGCGTTCTGCGACCCAGGCCACCGATTCCACATGCAACGGATGGAGCGCGAACAGCGTCGCCACCAATGCGCTCCGCCACGTCGCCGCCGTCATGCGCCGGAGCAGCAGGAAAAGCAGCGCCGTGTTGGCGGTGTGAAGCAGGAGGTTCGTGAGGTGCGGCCCGCCGGCGCCTTTGCCGAACAGCGTTGCATCCAGCATCAACGACAGCCACGTCAGCGGATGCCAGTTGCCCGCGTGTCCCGTGTTGAATGCCCAGGCGGCGTTTGCCGGGTTCAGCCCGGTAAGGACGTGCGGATTGGCGGTGAAATATTCCGGGTCGTCGTAATTGACGAAATCGCAGTGAACAACCGGCCAGAAAACCGCCAGCGTCACGGCAGCCAGCAGCAGGCAGATGAAAGCCGGACTGGAAAGCGCGCGAAACTTGCTGGCAGCTTGATCATTCACGCACGAATGGAAGCCCAAGGCGCTCGCCGTTTCCAGCAGAATTCTTTGGAACTTTTCATGGTGAAGGCCGTTGTTCTCGGAGAAAGCGTCGGAAAGTGGTGGCTGGGGGCGGAATTGAACCGCCGACACAAGGATTTTCAGTCCTCTG
>CAZZPE010000030.1:0-36665 GCA_964655855.1 uncultured Bifidobacteriaceae bacterium | reverse complement strand
AAGCCGCCCGCAGACGGTCCGTAGGTGTTGTTGCCCGACAGAACCAGCGTGCCCGGCGAGTTCACCGTCACTGTCCTGGCGAAGGCCGCGTTCTGGATGTTTCCGGAGATTGACACTGAATTGCCGGGCAGCGCCGAAAGCGTTGCATTATCATTCAAAGCGACCGGGGTATTGATCTGGTTGGCAGTGCCGGCTGTCACATTGACAACAGCTCCGGAACCGTTATTGTCCAAGGTCAGTGTTCCGCCGGTGCCCTGGTTTATCTGGTAGGAGTTGTTGTTGTTGAACGTAATCGTTCCGACGGATTTGCTGCCGTCCAAGGTGACGGTCGTCAGGCCAGTGCCGTTGCCGAGCGAGGCATAGTCACCCGCAGCATGAGGCACCTTGGGGTTGCTACTCCAGTTAGCCGCAGTCGCCCAACTGCCGCTGGCGGTCGTGTTGGTCCACAGGCCGGACACCGTATTTCCGCTCAAGCCGATGGTCAGCGTCAATTCCCCGCCGCTGGCGGCAAACGAATATGTCAGGCTCGACTGGGGATTTCCAATATGTGGATTGCTGGAACTGACGGTCGTCCACGAACTGTCCAGACTCGGATTGGAGCCAGTGTATTGGATGAGTGTATAGGTGCCGGGGGTTGACCAGGGAACCGTGCTGTCTGCGGAATAAAGATTGAATGTCCCGCCATTGATGGTCAAACCGCCTGTGACCACGGTTTGATCATTCCCATGGCCGTTGAATTCGGTATTGACGAGGGCACCCGAATCCAGTGTCAGCGCACCAAAGGTATTGGTTCCCACGCCGTTGTAACCTGGAGCGAGAATGGCTCCACCTTGAATTTCCAACATGCTAATGGTGGTGCCGCCACCACCCAGCGTTGCACCGCTGGCCACAATTGTGTTGCCCGTGTAGGTATTAGTGCCATTCAAGTTCAACACCCCACCCGGAGTCGTGCTCACAATGGTCAATCCCCCGGAGCCGTTGTTGCCGATGGAATTGGAGTAAGTGATGTTGTTCCCGTTTATGTCAATAACACCGCCGCCCACTCCAATTGTGATTCCAGCCGTTCCGATGGATGTCAGATCACCTGACCCATTTCCACTGAACATTGTCGCATACTGTAACTCTGCACCATTGGTGATGGTCAGTCCGCCATAGTTGGTGCCACCGATTGCGTTGATGCCATTGATGATCAACGTGCCGTTGCCAATGGTGGTGTTGCCGGTGTAAAAGTTAGTGCCACTCAATGTCAGTGTGCCTGCGCCCAGCTTGGTCAACCCGCCGCTCACGTTCGGCGCAAGGGTGGGCGTTCCAAGCGTCGCACCACTGCCGCCGCCACCAAAGAGTGTCACGGTGGGGGCTGATGTATAGCCCGTGCCCGGACTCGTTATCGTAATACCAGTCACTGCACCGCCGGAAATGTTTGCCACCGCCGTGGCTCCGACACCGACACCGCCACTGATAGTGACGATGGGGGTATCAAGATAGCCAGCACCGCCTGTTGCCAGCGGTATGGTGCTTACGCCGTTGCCAGTAGGCGCGAGCAAGGGTTGCAAATTGGTGATGGCAAACCCGCCGTCATCAATGATTGCGCCGCCACTGTAAACTGTCGCCGCTGTCAAGCCGGTTATGAATGACGCGCTCGCGGCAGCGGCTTTCAGCGTGCCGCCGTTGAAATTTAATCGGGCAGTGGGGCTGGAATTACCTACTCCAACAGAATTCGCCGTGACCGTGCCGCCCAACAGGTTAGCCGTGCCAACAACTCCAGGACTGCTGTTAAGACCAAACTGCAACGTGGAACCGGTCAAGTTGAGCACCGCAGAACCAGACACATTCAATATGCCCGTGCCGCGCTCGCCCACATGGATGCCCTTGGAGCCGTTTAATGTGCCGCCGCTAATATTCAACACCCCAATCGAGCTGGCAATGCCGCCGAGTCCCACCTCTTGAGCATTGTCGTTAAGCGTCCCACCGCTCATGTTGAATACACCTTGGGAGGCACTGGCACCATAAGCACCACCGACAACGAAATAAGCATCTCCGGCATTAATATCTCCTATCGTGACGGTGCCGCCGCTCAAGTCAAACGCGCCGTAGGCGTTCGTCACCTGGCCGATATGGAATTCTCCAGCGCCGCATTCGAGGTTGCCCGAACTCATGAACAGGAATCCGCTGGCGTTCGCCACGTTGCCGATGGCAAAGGCGGGATTGATGGCCTCGTTGGCGCTCACCGAACCGCCAGTGATGTTCATAATTGAGTTGCCCGCCACGTTGCCAACAATCACCGGTGTCGTGCCGTTGCTAATCACACCGGTGCCATTCACGACCAACGCGCCGCCATTGACCGTGGTCGCGCCTATGTAGGCGTTCGTCGCCCCAAGCGTCAGCGTGCCGCTGCCGGTCTTGGTCAAACCGCCCGTGCCGGTGACCGGCCCGCTGATGGTGGTGTTAAATCCGCCATCGGCGACCGTCAGCAAATTGCCGCCGTTGTCAACACTCTGGCCCAAGGTCAGGTTGCCCGCCGCCGCGCTCAAGGTCTGCGCCGCATTCGTGAGGAGCACTGGCACGTTCAAGGTTTCAGCATTGGTGGAATTGTTCGTCACGCCGTTGGCCGTGGTGGTCAAGGTGCTACTCGAAGTCCCGATGTTGAAGCTGCCCGCGCCATTGGTGAACGTCAGTCCGGTAACGCTGTAACTGTTGTTCATCGTGGAAGTCAGACCGGTTGAGCCGGCAAAAATCAAGGTGTCGCCCACCGGTCCCGGCGCAAAATTACCAGCGAAGTTCACCCAGTCCGCGTTGTCGCTCCAGTTCCCGCTGCCAGAGCCAACCCATGTGTCCGTGGCCGCATTGACGGTCAGGGAGATGTTGGCTGCCGCCGTATTACCATTGTTATCCGTGGCCGTCGCCGGCAAGGTGAACGTGCCCAAGCTGCTGGACGCCGGAACCGTGATGTTGCCCGTCCAAGTGCCGTTCGCGGAAGTGCCGCTGGTCAGCGACAAACTCGCTGACGTTCCGCCGATGGCCGCCAAATTCACCGAAACACCGGTGATGGTCGAGGCACCGGCTCCGGCCACCGACATGCCGATGGATACATTGTTCTGGTTGCGAACCGCCGTTGACGGCATGGCGCTGCTGGCTGAAATATTTGGCGGCGTGCTGCCCGAATAATGCAACACCACGTTACTGCCGCTCGTAATAACCTGATAGTTGCCGGCACCACTCGGCGTGGTTGCCAGCCAAACCGGCGCGGCATTGAAGTTGCCGCTGATGGTGGGCGAACTGCCGGTAATTCTAAAAAGCACATAGTCATTCGCCAGATCAAGATTTGCACCGCAGCTAATGCCGACCATGACGCTGCCGCAGGTCAAAGTCTTGCTGCTGCCGCTCAAAACAATCTGGTCGTTGGCACCGGTCATTGCGCTGCTGCTCAAATTAAAATTGGCACTGTTGGTGGGACTGCCGGAGGTGTAGGTAAGATTGCCGGTAATCGTGTTGGTCGCGCCCGCGCCGCTGCTGGGCTGCGTCTTGCCGCCGCTGCTCACCGTCACGTCGCCGACAATGGTTCCGTTGCCGCCGAGGATGCCGTTGGTGGCCACAATCGTGCCGCCGGTATGCGTGCTACCGCCGTTCAAAAACAACCCGCCGCCAGAACCGGAATTCGCCACCGTCAACTGGCCACTTCCAGCGTTGCCGATGCTGCCGGCATAGGTCGCTGTCTGGCCGTTGAGGTCAATGGTCGCATTCCCAAGGATGCTCACCGTCTGTGGCACCGTGTCGCCGGTTCCGCCAAGGGTGATGTCCGCGCCGCCCAGCAAGGTGCCGGTGGCATATTGCAGCGTGCCGCTGGTAAAGGTCACGCCGCCAAGGTAGTTGGCCCCGCCGAGCGCATAAATACCGTTGATGTTCAATGTGGCTCCGCCCACAATGTTGACGCCGCCATAATAAAAGTTGCCGGTCGTGTTGTTCAATTTCACCGTGCCATTGCCATACACCGGCGTGGGGTTCGCCGTGTCGGCCGCCAGACCAGGTGAAACGGTGCCACCCGTGCCCGGAAGCAGGCCCGCAAAATTGCCGTTCGCACTCGAAGCCGGAATGCCGATCACCAGCGGGCCAGCGTTCGCACCGCTGCCGATCTGGCCGTCAACGGTCAACGTATTTCCCGTCGCCGCCGCCAAGCCGCCGCCATTGCCAAGCAAGGTCACTGGACGCAAGTTGGCACCCGAATTGTCGAGGGTTGTATTACCACTGGCGACGAGCGTGCCGCCGTTCAAGTAAAGCGTCGCTGCCGATGCTGCCCGGCCGATTTGAGTGTTGTTGTTGATCACCGTGCAACCACCATTGAGATAAGGTGCCCCGTAGTTACCACTGCTGGTTCCCGACCCGGTAAGATCCACCGTGCCTGCGCCGCCTTTGACGTAACATGTCGCTCGTGCAGTTGAACTGTAGTAATAGAACGGGGTGTTTATGAACAGTTTGCCGGCGATGTTGTTTTGATAGACATCAATGGGACAGTTGCCAGCCGAGGTGTAGGCGCCGGCAACCCACTCACCACCGCTGGCAAGGGTGGCGTTGTAGGGCCCGACGTTGGGCGTCACGAGAATGCCACCGATCAAAAACAAGTATCCGCTTCCGCCCGCGCCGGTTGTTGCGGTGAACGCCCCTGAAACATTGAATCGAATCGTGTCAACGTAGGCCGGCTTCGAATTGTTAAAAGTTGCGTTGCCAAGCAAATCGTAATTCAAATCATTGTTGGCAGCCGTTCCTCCATTTGCCACTGTGGTATAAAAGCCACTGACCTGATCACCAGCAAGGATGCTCTGCGCACCGGTGCCGGAGGTGACGACCGAGGCCCAATTGTAAAGACCCACCGTGGCGATGGCCTGCCGGGTGTTCGGCCAGAGCAGTTTGTTTTGGTTGCCCAGTGTCGTGGTTGTAATTGTTCCCGTGGCCGGCACCAGATTGGCCGTCGCGCCGGAGGCATTGTTGTCATAGGCCGGCCCGACAAACATCGTCTGTGAACCCGCCGTTTGGTTTGTAAAGCTACCGAGATTCAGGGTCGGTAGCGGATCTGACAGATTGCCGCCATTCGGCCCGGCGGAAATCACGTTGAAGCCCGGATTAACCGTCATGCCCGACCCGTTGTTAAAATTCTGCGTGCTCGCATTGGCGGCATTGCCAATGACCTGAAGCGTGCCGCCGCCCAGGAAAACCGGCGAGTAGGAGTTAAGCAAATCAAACGCGGCACCGGCATTTGAAAAATCAATCGCCAGCGTGCCTTGGTTGACAGTGACCGTGCCATAAGCACCGCCGCCGGCACCGCCGCCAAGCAGGGAGGCATCCACCGTGCCATTGAAAGTCAGCGTGCCAGCACCTAACTTGGTCAAAGCAATGGTCGTCGTCGCCGGCAGTGATGATGCGCCGTTGAGCAGGCTACCGCTGATCACCGTGTTGCCCGAGCCGCCCATCACCAGCGTCTTGGTGCCGGCCGTGCCCGAACCGGCTGAAGGACCGCCATAAATGCTGCTGGCGAAGGTCAGGGTTTGGGCGCTGTTGTTGACATTGGTGTAGGACTGCGCCGTCGAATCGGTCCCCAGCACAATCGCCGCGTTGAACAGCTCGTTGTTGGCCACCGTGGAATTCAGGGTGATGCCGCCGGAATTATTCAGTGTGAGCGCCTGGCTGCCCACCGCACCGTTGCCAATGGTGTAGGCCGTGGCACTGCCGGTGTTGAACAGCAGGTTCAAGATCGTGACGCCCGATCCCAAATCAATCGTGGTCTTGCCATTCCCCATGCCATTGAAAGTGGCCGTATCACCGGTGCCGGGCACCGGCGAGGCGCTCCAGTTTGCGCCGGCCCAAGTGGCATCAGCGGCCCCAGTCCAAGTGCCGCTGGCGGCTTTCAGATTTAATCCGCCGGCCAAAAAGAGGAGGCAGGTGATTTGAACTAAAGCGTTTTTTTTCATGGGACTGGTGGGTTGTTGTTTGAGAGGTTTTAGCAAGTCCAAAGCAGTCGCGTAGCGTGGAAATATGCCGACGAACGGGCATTTGCACAATTTGCCCGCGTCTGCGCGGCATGATGGCTTTGGCTAAACATTATTTAGGTTCTGCTTACTTACGCGGAAAACGGCTGCCAAAAAGGTTCAAAATTATTGAAGAATTTTTTTAGGCACTGAAAACAAGCCGTAAACAGATGAGTAATTTATCCGAAGCCGAAGCCCTGATCTGAAGTTTTGCCCGTAAAACAAGCGGTCCTTTTGGCTCGCCCCGCTGATGCGCTATTCGGTGGCAGATTTGTCGGAATCGCAATGGATCAACGCTGCCGCTTCCTGCGAAAGGTGGCGGGCATAAACCCAGTCATACCAGAAACCGGAGCCGGGCCGGCCATGATCCAAACCGGTCCTAAATTTTTCGTCAACCAACTGGCGACCTTGCGCCAGTTCAGTGCAGGCTTCGTTGGTTTGGCCGTTTTGATAATAAGCCATGGCCGAAACGGCATGAATAATGGCATCGCTGCATGGAAATTTTATACTTTGTGTCTGGGCGTTCTGGCACCACTGGATGGCCGCCTCATAATTGCCGCACCGATATTGCCACAGGCAAAACGGCATGAACGTCCACTCGCTGCGGTGGTCTTTGGGCACCGCGTGGAGCTGTTTTTCCGCCGCCGCCGCCATCGGCTTGAGCATTTCGATTTGAGATTTGTTTAATGGCAGCAACAGCGAGGCGATGAGGATGCTGCCGTTCGGATTCGCGGAGAAATTGGTGACGGCCATCTGGAAAAACCCCCCGTATTGTTCCGAGTCACCACTTTCGGCCAGAACCACGCCGTAGGCCTGATAGTCAAAGATGATCTGGCTCAAGCTGTCCAGCTTGTCCATTTTGACGAGGGCTGAATAACGCTCGCGGGCCGGCTCCCAGCGGCCTTGCAGCGCCTGCCACTCGCCCACCGAGCGCAAGGCCGAGGCGCAATCCAAGGTCGGATTGAGCGGGAAGTTTTTTACCTGATTGAGTGTGGCATCCGCGTCATCAAATTTTGCCTGACTCACAAACATCACAGCCTGCGTGATCTTGGCGCGGTCTTCTGCTTCCATCCGCAGTTGCGCCTCCCGTTCGCGCGCATCACGTTCGTGGAAACGCGCCTCGCGCTCGCGGAAAAAAAGCCAGGTGGACATGCCAAGACCAATCAACAGCGCCAGCGCCACCGCGCCACTGGCGGCAAACACAATTTTATTTCGCAACACCAGTTTCTTAAACCGATAACGCCGGCTGGGCGGACGGGCCAGCACCGGTTCACTTTCAATGTAGCGCTGGATGTCCAGTGCCAGGCCGTTGGCGGTGTCATAGCGGCGGTTGCGGTCTTTCTCTAGCGCCTTCATCACGATCCAGTCCAGATCGCCTTTGATTTGCGAAATCAATTTCGGCGGTTCCGTGTGGCGTTGCCCGGCAGTCAGCGTCAACTCCGTTCGTTGCAGCGACGTGATCATCGTCGAGGGCAGTTGCGGATCTTTTTCCCGCAATGTCCGCCGCATTTCATCCAGTCCCGATTGCATCAGAACAGTGGTGTCGAACGGCGTCCGGCCCGTGAGCAGTTCGTAAAGCAAAACGCCCAGCGAATAAATATCGCTGCGCGTGTCCACATCCAGCCCGCTGATGTCCGCCTGTTCAGGACTCATGTAGGCCGGGGTGCCGACAAACTGCTCGACGGCGGTAAACAAGATGTTGTTTGTCAGCCGACCTTCCGTTGCTTTTGCAATGCCAAAATCGATTACTTTTGGCACCGGCACGCCGTCGTGCAATGACACGAGAATGTTTGACGGCTTGATGTCGCGGTGAATGACGCCCTTTTGATGCGCGTGCTGGATGGCGCGGCAGACTTGGATGAATAATTTCAGCCGCTGAACCGTGTCGAGATTGTTTTCGTCGCAGTATTTTGTGATGCGCGTGCCGCGCACGAGTTCCATCACGAAAAATGGCCGGCCAGTTTCCGTCGCGCCCGCATCGAGCACGCGCGCGATGTTTGGATGATCCATCATCGCCAGCGCCTGCCGCTCGGCCTCGAAACGCGCGATGACACTTTTTGTGTCCATGCCCAGCTTGATCACCTTGAGCGCCACTTGCCGCCGGACCGGCTCTTCCTGTTCCGCCAGATAAACCACCCCGCAACCACCCTCGCCGATTTTTTGCAACAGCTTGTAACGTCCGAGTCGGCTGCCGAGCTGTTCGTCGGCCAAATCATCAAGTTCAATCCCCGTTTCCTTGAGTGCGCCAGCCGCCTGCGCGTCCAGTTTGGTAGCGTCCACCGCCGCCCGGCACCTATCAAAAAAATTCTCGGCAGCGTTGCTTGCCAGCAGCATTTCCTCAACCGCCGCGCGCAACCGCGCATCACCCGCACACGCGCGGGCCAGAAACTGCGCCCGGGAAGCCGACTCCGTGATGTGCAACGCGGCGAGACAAACCGCCTCTTCCAGTTGAGCTTCCGGGTTCATCATGTCTGCTCGTGAATCCAGCGGAACAATTTGATCCGGGAGAGAATCCACTGGCGTTTCACGGTGCTCAGGCTGATGCCGAGCGTTTCCGCCGTTTCTTCATTGCTCAGCCCGCCAAAGAATTTCAGCGACACAATCCGTGCCTTTTGCGGGTCTTCGCCCTCCAGTCGTTGCAGCGCCTCGTCAATCATCAGGATATGTTCATCGAGCGTCGCGGCGGTGATTTCCAAATCCTCAATGGACACACGCTCCTGCCCGCCACCGTGTTTCAAGGCGGCTTTGCGCCGTGCGTTGTCAATCAGAATGCGCCGCATTGCGTCCGCCGCCGCTCCGAAAAAGTGCGCGCGATTTTTCCAAGTGCGACCACCCGCACCCACCAGTTGCAGCCATGCCTCATGCACGAGTGCCGTCGGTTGCAGCGTGTGACCGGCAGCTTCTTTGGCCATCCGTGCCGCCGCCAGCCGGCGCAACTCTTCATAAACAAGCGGAAATAACTCCTCCGTGGCCTTGCTTTCACCACGACCAACGGATTCCAAAACCAGCGTGATGTCGCTCATGGATAATTTGAGGCAAGTTAGAACATTCGGCGTCCAATCGCTACAGGAATGTTTTGCTGCGGAGTGGGTTAAAATCAAGCTCGCCTACATGTCAAAAAAAATGGCTGAACTGCCTGGTATGTGCGAAAAATCCGTTAATCGGCTAATTCAATGCGGCCTTCTGAAAAGTTGCTCTGCGCTCCGACATAGACAAATATCACGAACCCAAATTTAGCGATTCTTGAAGGAGACGGCAGGTATCCACCAACAGATGCTGCTTGCGACCTATGATCCGCCTGCCGGGCGTCCATACCCCACATGGTCACCACGGACCGGCCGATCAGACGCTTTGACCATCCAGAATCGCTGCCGTTGGCCGGCTGCCAGACGGGGATCGCGCCCCGGCAACGCCATTGCGGCAGCAGTTCATTGAAACAAAGCCGGCCCGATCTGATTCACTGGCTGAATTCCCTGGAAACCCGCAAGAACGACCGCCATGTTTCCGGCTTGATTATCGGCATGCTCGGCGATGAAGAAACCACGACGGACGAATTGGATTTCGTGGTGAGACCGTTGATACGTTGCGCACAGCAAATGGGGCGGAACTTCATCTGGCACTGGATGAAAAGCGCGATGAACGATTCTGACTGGCTGGCGGACGGTGTGAATGACTTGTTGTCCAGCAAGCTGGCCGCAAGCAACGAGGATGCTTGCGACCGGTTTTTCCTGGCGCGATGACTCGGCTGTGCAAGGTTGGGCAGGTTTTTTTGCCCCGTCCCGTATTTCAATGCCATCACGCAAAAATGGAGTCGCCGGTTTCCGGGGTCAATTCACCGGTTTGTCATCCAAAAACTCCCGAAGCTTGTTGAGCAATTTGTCCGCGCTGTAGGGCTTGGGCAAAAAATTTCTTCCCCGCAGGAGTGTGGGCGCCTTGTCGGCCATGCCGGGGCTGTAACCGCTGGAATAAATCACTTTCAAAGTCGGGTCCTGCGCCAATAACTGCTCGCCCACTTCCCGCCCCGTAAGGCCCCCGGGCATCATTATGTCAGTCAGCAGGAGGTGGATTTTGCCGCAATGTTGTGTCCAACGTTCCAAGGCCTGGGGTCCCGACTCGGCTTCGATGGTTTGATAACCGTGGGTTTGCAATAATTCGACCACAAAATCGCGCACGGCTGTTTCATCTTCCACCACCAGAATGGTTTCGTTGCCACGGCGCAAGGGTTCCCGTTTCTCGGGGATGGCATCAGTCTTGGACTCAGCGGCGCAGGTGGGGATGAAAACTTGGAATATCGAACCCTGACCCGGCTGGCTTTGGACATCCACCCAGCCCTCATGCTGCTTGACGATTCCATAAACCGCAGCCAGACCCAATCCCGTGCCTTTGCCGATGGGTTTGGTGGTAAAAAACGGCTCGAAGATATGGGGCAGGATATCCGGTGTCATGCCACACCCCGTGTCGGCAACGCTCAAACACAGGTGTTGTCCCGGACACGCCTCCTGATTCTTTGCGGCAACAGCAGGACTGACATCCACCATTTCCGCACTGATGGTCAGCCAGCCGCCATCGGGCATGGCATCGCGGGCGTTGACAGCTAGGTTCATGAGCATCTGCTCCAACATGCCTTCATCGGCATTGATGCGGGGCAGTATGGTGGCAATGTTGATGGTCACCACGATGTTTTCCGGGAACACGCGGCGCAGCATGTCCGAGATGGACGACAGGGTGTCGCCAACGTCGGTCGGTTTCAGATTTACGAATTGTTTGCGACTGAAGGCAAGCAGTTGTCGGACAAGTTTGGCGGCCCGTGTCGCTGCCGCCGCGATTGGCTCGATGGATTTATAGTCGTCGGATTCGGGCGGATTGGAGGCAAGAAGCAGGCTCGAATAGCCCTGAATGACGGTCAAAATATTATTGAAATCATGGGCCACGCCGGCCGCAAGCTGGCCTACGGCCTCCATCTTCTGGGCCTGACGGAGCTGGTTTTCCAGAATGAGTTGCTCGGTAATGTCCTGTGCGATGATCAGAAGAAGCGGCTCGCCGCTCAAATCGAACAACTCCACGGACAACAAAATGTCTCGCAACTGGCCGGACTTGGTGCGGAGATGGCAGGGGAAGTTGCAGACGGACATTTGCTGGTGAAGCTGCTTCATCACGGCGCTGTATTCATCGGGGTCTTTCCAGAGGCTCAATTCTTGCGCGGTGTGTCCTATCAGTTCGGCGCGGTCAAAACCGGTCAGCTTCAGGAAACCCTGATTGGCGTCCGCATAAGTTTCATTTCGCAAACTTCGGATTGCCATGGGAATGGGGCTGGCCTTGAAGGCTTTTGAGAAGCGTTCTTCGGAAAGGCGCAATGCTTTTTCCACCTGCATCCGCTCGCCTATTTCCTGCTGGAGCCGCTCGTTTGCGGATTCGAGTTCGGTCGTGCGCTGGCGGACTGCCTGGTCGAGGTCGCAGAGACGGCTCTTGACCTGATGATTGAGCAGCCACTTTTCCGTCAGGGCGTGTGCCAACTGCATCACCTCAATGTTTTCAAAAGGTTTTTTGAGAATCACCAGATTGTCGGACTGGCCGATTTGCTGGATCATCTCCTTCCACGAGTAGTCGGAATAGGCGGTGCAAATCACCACCTGCAAGTCGGGATGCGCCTTCCAGATGCGGCTGATGGTTTCGATGCCATCCCAGCCGGGCGGCATGCGCACGTCCACGAATGCCAGGGCATAGGGCCGTCCGTCCGCGCCCGCCTGTTGCACCTTGTCCAGCCCTTCCTTGCCCTGAAACGCCGAGTCAATTTCAAAGCGGGACGGCTCCGGTTCGGGAATCTCGTCGCCAAACAGCAGCGCCTTGTTGTTGTCCAAAGCCCTGTTTTGCTCCTTCCGGTCGGCAAGTATCTTGCGGATGTCCTCATGGATCGAGGGATTGTCATCAATGATCAGAATACGATCGTTTCTAGGCATGTCTGTGTGGGTCATGTTTTAATCCTTGGTTTTGTTCTTGGAACCGTCCATGGGCAGATCGAGGGTGAAAGTGACGCCTTTGCCAACGCCTTCGCTGTGAACGCTTAATTTGCCTCCCATTTCCTTGGCGGCGTTGGCTCCGCTATGCAGGCCGAAGCCGTGTCCGCCCTTGCGCGTGGTAAAGCCGTGGGAAAATATTTTCGTCAGGTTTTCCGGGGGAATGCCCACGCCATTGTCACTGACGGTAATGTTGAACCGGCTGTCGCCATTCATACCGACACCGACGGTAAGCCATTTGTCCTCGCGCCCCGATTCATCGAGGGCGTATTTCGCATTGTTCACGAGATTGACGAGGATTTGGAGAACCTTGTGTTTGTCCACCGTGGCCGGAGGCATGTCGGAATATTGGCGCACAACCCGGACTCCATGCCGGGAAAGTCCGGCCTGATTGATTTGCAGCGCATCATCCATCAGGCTGGCCACGGCCACCTGCTCGAGAAAGCCGGAGATGCGCGCGTAACTCTGCTGCATGGCGACAATTTCCTTGATGTGTTCCACGTTGCGGGTGAGTTGGTCCTGCTCCTGTCGCAGAAGGGTATGTTCCGCCTCCAACTGGCCGGCCAGTTGAATGATGAAAGGGGGGATTAATTTGCCTTTGGGGTCGTTGGCAAGAAACGCCGGCAGGTCGCCCTCATGCTGTTGGAGAAGACTGCCAAGCTTGACGAGCGTGGCAACTTCCGAGCCTTGAAGCTTTTCGCGGATGAGGTTGTTTGAAACATTAACGCTGTTCAGCACGTTCCCGACATTGTGCAGGACACTGGTCGCCACCTCCGCCATGCCCGCCTGGCGCGAAAGTGTGAGCATTCGCCGGTGCATTTCCTCCTGAATCCGAAACCTTTCTGCGACCAGAGCCGACTGGAGTTGAACCAGCGCCGGCACCGGAATAATCCCAAGATACTCCTGCGCCGGGCCGACGAGAATAACGTCATCATTGAACTCTTTTCCCTGACGCCCCAGCGTCTGTTCGAGCATCTCGCGGATGGGGGTGCCGCGTTGAACAAACAATGGATTTTCGACCATGTGCTCGCGAATCTTGTGATCGCTGTAGATGGCGAACCCATAGCGATGGCCCATCAGGAAGCCGACGCGCGCCCGCGAGCACAGCCCGATCACCCGCTTGCCCTCCAGCACCGCGCAATAATCGTGTTCGTGCGACTGGAATTGCTGATAGACCTTGTGCAGACGGCAATCGGCGTCCACCGATTGCTGATTTCCGGCCAGCGTGGCCAGATCAGTCTGTTCAACGCCGGACAGTTTCACGGCGTGAGCTGAATTTTCCGCTTCCAAACAAGGTGCCTTCACAAGTTGGAATTATCGGGATAAATTGTAGCGGGCTGGTTACGGTTCTATGATAAACGGGTGACGTTGGGCAGTTTGGGCAATTGCGGATAAATACTTGTTGAGGCGGCGCTGCCGGGTTCACAGATGCCGAGAGGATGACAATGCGGTTTGCCCTCCAACGCGGGACAAACTTGTCAGCGCTTTGATTTGCCGATGGAATACACTAGCATGTCGCCGTCGAATCTCATGCCAATACCTGAGACAACCTCCGCCGAGGCCTTCGGGCGTTACGTTGGTGGGCAAGTTTTGGTGGCCTGTCACGGCGAGGCCTGGCGGGACATCAAGGCGTGGATCATCGCCCCGCCGCGCAGCGTCGAGATGGTGTCGCTGCCCGCTGTCAGCGAACCGTTCCTCGCGTGGAGCGTTTCCGGCGAAGCGGAATTTCAGGAGCGCGAAGGCAACCAGCCGTGGGTCACGCATCGCATCACGAAAGGCTCGTTCTTTCTCACCTCCGGCGGCGCGCCCTACGATTGCCGGTGGAAGGCGGTGAGCGACGAGCCGTTTCAATCCATGGCGGTGTTCATCGCGCTGCCGCTGCTGCAACGCGCATTGGAGGAAGTTTTCGGCGACGATGCGCCACGCGCCCGGCTGCGGGACCTTTCCGCGTTCCATGACCCCGCGTTGAATTCCCTGATGGAGCGCGTGCATGAGGAACTGTTGCGCCGGCACGCCAGCGCCCTGTTCCTGCAAGGCATCGCGCAGGCCATCGCCATCCATCTGGCGCGGAACTATGCCGGGACGGACGGCGAATCGCGCCGCGGCAGTCCGTCGCTGCCCGGCTACAAGCTGCGGCAGATCACGGACTGGATGGCGGAGCACGTCGCCGAGGAGTTCAACCTGGACCGGCTGGCAGCCCAAGCGGGATTGAGCAAGTTTTACTTCAACCGCCTGTTCAAAAGCGCGATGAACATGTCGCCGTCGCGCTACCACATCCGCCTGCGGATGGACGTGGCGCGGCGGCTGTTGCGCGAGACGAAGCGGAGCGTAGTGGAAATCGCGCTGGACGTGGGCTACGCCAATCCCAGCCATTTCGCGCAACTCTTCCGCCGGGAAGCCGGTCTGGCCCCGAGCGATTACCGGCGGCAAAGGTAAATCAACAGGAGGGAACGGAGAAAATGTGAGGCTCCATTCATTCTCTGTTCCTTCAGTTTGCTCCTGTTAAAACTGTTCAACTTCCCACTTTCGAGCAATCTCGCAACATATGGAGCAAGACTGCGGGCGACAGCCGGGCGCAGGTGCGTTAAGCTCCTTTCAACATTTAACAACGAGAAAGGATTCAAATATGCAAAAGCGCAAACTTGGAAACAGCAATCTGGAAGTCTCGGCTATCGGGCTGGGCTGCATGGGCATGAGTTTTTCCTACGGTCCACCCAAGGACAAAGCGGAGATGACCGCTCTGCTCCACGCCGCCGTGGAGCGTGGCGTCACGTTCTTCGACACCGCCGAGGTCTATGGCCCGTTTACCAACGAGGAACTCGTGGGCGAGGCGCTCGCGCCATTCCGCGGCAAGGTGGTCATCGCCACCAAGTTCGGTTTCGACTTGAGCGGCACCGACAAACGGCCCGGTGCGGCTCCCCTGAACAGTCGGCCGGAGCGCATCCGGCAGGTGGCCGACGAATCGCTCAAGCGGCTCAAGGTGGACGCCATTGATCTGTTTTATCAACATCGCGTGGACTTGGCCGTGCCGATTGAAGACGTGGCGGGCACGGTGAAGGAATTGATCCAGGCCGGCAAAGTGAAGCATTTCGGCATGTCCGAGCCAAACGCGCAGACGCTCCGGCGCGCGCACAAAATCCAGCCGGTGACGGCGCTCCAAAATGAATATTCGCTGTGGACTCGTCAGGTGGAGACCAACGGCATCCTGCAGGCCTGCGAGGAATTGGGCATCGGCCTCGTGCCTTACAGTCCGCTGGGCAAAGGTTTTCTCACCGGCGCGATGGACACAAAAACCACTTTCGACAGCACGGATTTCCGCAGCAAGCTGCCGCGCTTCACGCCGGAGGCGCTCCAGGCGAATCAGGCGCTGATTGATCTGCTTGGGCGGATCGCCAAAAAGAAAAACGCGACGCCGGCGCAGATTGCGCTGGCGTGGCTGCTGGCGCAGAAGCCGTGGATTGTTCCGATTCCCGGCACAACCAAGCTGCATCGCCTGGACGAAAACCTCGGTGCGGCGAACGTGCAACTGACGGTGGAAGATTTGCGCGACATCGAAGGCGCGGCGGCCAAGATCAAAGTGGAAGGCGCCCGGTATCCGGAGGCGTTGGAACAACTCACTGGTCGTTGAACAACTTTGTGCTAGATTCCAAAACGATTATGAAAACCAACAATATAAAAGCCTACGCCACCCAAGCCGCCACCGCCGCCCTCGCTCCGCACGGCATCGTCCGGCGTGAACCCGGCGCAACGGATGTGCAGATTCAAATCCAATACTGCGGTGTCTGCCACTCCGACCTCCATTTCGCCCGCAACGAATGGGGTTTCACCCAGTATCCGGCGGTGCCGGGCCACGAGATCGTCGGCCGCGTGACCGCCACCGGCGGTGGCGTGAAGAAGTTCAAGATCGGCGACACCGTCGGCGTGGGCTGCCTCGTGGACTCGTGCCGCACCTGCCCCGACTGCCGTGACGGGCTGGAGCAGTTCTGCGACAACATGGTGATGACTTACGGCAGCGTGGACAAACATCTCAACGCTCCAACCTTCGGCGGCTATTCGCAGAGCATTGTTGTGACGGAGGATTTCGTGTTGCGCATGCCGGCCAACCTCAATCTCGCCGCCGCCGCGCCGCTGCTGTGCGCGGGCATCACCACCTATTCCCCGCTGAAGCACTGGAAAGTCGGCCCCGGTCAGAAGGTCGGCATCGTCGGTCTCGGTGGTCTCGGTCACATGGGCGTCAAGTTTGCCAAGGCTTTTGGCGCGCACGTCGTGCTGTTCACCACGTCGCCTGGCAAGGTGGCAGACGGCAAACGCCTCGGTGCGCATGAGGTCGTGATTTCCAAGGACGAGACTGAAATGGCGAAGCACGCCAACAGTTTTGATTTCATCCTCGACGCCGTCTCAGCGCAGCACGACATCAATGCCTATTTGAACCTGTTGAAACGTGACGGCAACCTCGTGCAGGTCGGCGCACCCGCCCAGCCGCTGTCCGTCGCCGTTTTCCCGCTGATCTTCCGCCGCCGCTCGTTCTCCGGCTCGCTCATCGGTGGCCTGCCCGAGACGCAGGAGATGCTGGATTTCTGCGGGAAACATAATATCACCTGCGACATCGAAATGATCCGCATGGACGAGATCAACACCGCCTACGAACGCATGCTCAAGAGCGATGTGAAATACCGCTTCGTGATTGATATGGCGTCGCTCAAATTCTGAAAACAAGTTCTCTTTAAAAGTCCTGTTGCGGCACTCTGTGAGTGCCGTGCATGGCCTGATAAAAGCCGGCGGTCACAGACCGCCGCTACAACGCCAACGCAAAAGCGAAAGGAATCAAAACATGAACATCATCAAAAATGGTTCACAACCATCGAACAAAGGACCGGCCGACTGGTTTACCGGCACGGTGCGCATTGACTCGCCGTTCAAGGGCAGCGATCCCGCACGTGTCACCGGCGCAACTGTCACGTTCGAACCCGGCGCCCGCACTGCCTGGCACACGCATCCGCTGGGACAGACTTTGGTTGTGACCGCCGGTTGCGGGCGCGTGCAACGCTGGGGCAGGCCGATTGAGGAAATCCGGCCGGGCGACATTGTGTGGTTCCCACCGGGCGAAAAGCACTGGCATGGCGCGGCGCCAACCACGGCCATGACGCACATCGCCATTCAGGAACAGCTCGACGGCAAAGCGGTGGACTGGCTTGAAAAGGTCAGCGACGAGCAATACCGGGCCTGATTACGGCAGAATTCTGCCTGCAAAGATTATCCAGACCATCCGGGTCCATTTGTGTTTGGTCGTGGTTGATTAAAGCCCCAGTTTCTTGAACCGGTTCTTCACTTCCTTGAGATGGAAGTCCAGCGAACAAAGTTTTTCCAGCTCATCCTTCTTGAAATGTTTTGCCACGTTGGGGTCGGACTTGAGCTGTTTCACAAAATCAGCATCATCACGTCCGGCGTGTTTCACCTCCCACGTCTTCATCGCGGCGTCCTGGACGAGCTTGTAGGCAGCCTCGCGCGTCAGGCCTTTTTTGATGAGCGCCAGCAGAACGGTCTGCGAATTCCACATGCCTAACGACAGGCCGAGGTTTTTCTTCATGTTCTCCGGATAAACGTTCAAGCCGTCCATCAGCCGCGTGAGCAGCCCGAACATATAATCCAGCAGCGTGCAGGAATCGGGGAAAATGATGCGCTCGACCGACGAATGGGAAATGTCGCGCTCGTGCCAGAGGGCAACGTCTTCGAGGGCGGCGATGGCGTTGCCGCGCAGCACCCGGGCGAGGCCGGTGAGGCGTTCCCAGGTGATGGGATTGCGCTTGTGCGGCATGGCGCTGGAACCTTTTTGCCCCTTTGTGAACGGCTCCTCGGCTTCGAGCACTTCCGTGCGCTGGAGATGTCTAAACTCGACGGCCCAGCGCTCGATGCTCGCGCCGACGAGGGCGAGCATGGTCTGAAATTCGGCATGGATGTCGCGCTGGACAACCTGCGTGGCGATGGGCGCGGGCCGCAGTCCGAGTTTTTTGCAAACGTAATTTTCAATGTCCGGCGACAAATGCGCGTGGGTGCCGACGGCGCCGGACAACTTGCCGACGGCGGCAACTTCGCGGGCGCGTTCGAGCCGATCGAGCGCGCGGCCAAATTCATCGTGCATCAGCGCGAGCTTGAGGCCGAAGGTGGTCGGTTCGCCGTGGATGCCGTGGCTGCGGCCGATGCACGGCGTCATTTGAAATTCCTTCGCGCGCCGGGCGATGATGGGCCGCAGCTTCTTCACGTCGGCAATAAGGATGTCCGCGCTCTGGACCATCTGGACGCCGAAGGTGGTGTCCACAATGTCGCTCGACGTGAGGCCGAAATGGAACCAGCGGCTGGCATCGTCGTTGATTTTCTCGGCGACGGCGGTAGTGAAGGCGATGACGTCGTGGTTGAGCGTTTTTTCGAGTTCACGCTGCCGGGTGACGAGGCCGGGCAGGTCGGTGAGCCATTGCTCCGCGCCGGCCTTGATTTTGGCGAAGTCGGCCTTGGGCACGACGCCCCCGGCGGCGAGCGCCTCGCTGGCGAGCAGTTCGATTTGCAGCCAGAGGCGAAGCTTGTTTTCGTCGGTCCAGATGGCCCGCATCTCCGGGCGGGAATAGCGCGTAATCATGAGGCTAGAATAAGCAAATTGTTACATCGTTGAAATGTTAAATCGTTGCACTGGGAAACACGCCACGTGCCAGCCGACGGCGCAATGCAACCATTTGCGATTCAACGCTTCGTCATTTTCGCGCGCGCCTTTTCCAGAATTTCCCGCTCGCGTGCCGTGAGGCTGTGGATGCCGTGCGCGGAGATTTTGTCGAGAATCGGGTCCACCTCGCTGGATAAAAATTCATCGGCGGGCAAATCCTTTTCCGGTTCATTTGTGGATGAGCGCCAGAAGGTTTTGCCGGCGCGTTTGGCGGCCAGTTCGCGCGGCGCGGCGCGGCGGCTGGAGAATTTCCAGCGCGGCCACTGGCCTTGGATGAACAGGCGCACATAAAATCCGCCCGTCAGGATGCCGCCGAGGTGCGCGGCGTTGGCGATGCCGCTGTTGGGGGTCAGAATGCCGAGGAACGCCAGCACGAGGCTCACGGCGAGCAGGATTTTGCCGGTCATGTTGACCGGTATGAAATAAATCAGCAGGCTGAACCGCTCTTCCCAGTGCAGGATGGCAAAGGCCGCGACCAGACCGGACGCGCCCGCCGAGGCGCCGACGACCGCGCCGTTAAAAGACGGGAGCAAAACCGCAAACAGCATTTGCACGAGGCCGCCGATGACGCCGCTGGCCAGATAGAGCGTCAAAAAATGACGGCGGCCCAGGGCGTCTTCCACCGGGCGCCCGAAAAAATAAATGGCCAGCGAGTTGAAGATGATGTGCATCCAGCCGGCGTGCATGAATTGAAACGTCAGCAACTGCCAGACGTAGCCGTGCATCAACCCGGCCAGGCTCAAGGCAAAATACTTGTATTCAATTTCCACACCGGCGGCCGAACTGTTCGCGGCCAACTGGACGAGGAACGCGGTCGCGTTGACAATCAGCAGCGCGATGGTGAACGACACGCGTGATTCCCGGTAATCCGGTTCGCGCATATAATCTCGATCCTCAAGCATGACCGGGTAAGTTAGCTGCGGCGCGCGGCAATTTCAAGCGATGCGGCCGTCGGCGAGTTCGATGGCGCGCTGCGCATGCGCGGCGACCTTGGCATCATGCGTGGCAATGACGAGTGTCATGTGTTTTTCGACATGCAGGCTTTTGAGAAGTTCAATAATTTCGCCGCCGGTGCGCGAATCCAGGTTGCCGGTCGGCTCGTCCGCGAGCAGAAGTTCCGGTTCGTTGATGAGCGCGCGGGCGATGGCGACGCGTTGCTGTTCGCCGCCGGAAAGCTCGAACGGCTTGTGCTCGGTGCGTTCGCCCAGACCGGCGCGCGCCAGCAGCCCGCGCGCGCGAGCCACGGCCCGCGCGACAGGCAGGCGGGCGATGCGCGCGGGCAGGCAGACGTTTTCGAGCGCGGTGAGTTCGGGCAGGAGATGATACGCCTGAAAAACAAAACCGACGCGGCGGTTGCGGAAATGCGTCAGCTGGCTTTCGGAAAAATGTGCGAGATTCTGGCCGGCAAAATGAATTTCTCCGGCGTTCGGCGAATCCAGGCCGCCCATCAAATGAAGCAGGGTGCTTTTGCCCGCGCCGGACGCGCCGCGCAGCGCGAGAAATTCACCGCGCGCCACGTCGAGGTCCACGCCGCGCAGGACTTCGAGCGTGCGCCGGCCCATCGTGTAAGTTTTTGCGAGGCCGCGCACGGAAAGAAGGGGTTCACTCATAGCGCAGCGCCTCCACGGGTTTCAAAATCCAGGCCAGAATGGCCGGCAATACTCCGCCAACAACACAGATGATGACGAATGAGATGCCGCAAATCAGCTCAACATCGTGAGGTGCAATGATCGCCGGCAATTCGCCAAAACCGTAAATGGACGCCGGAAAAAGCTCCCAGCCGGTGGTTCGTCGCAGAAAATCGAGAAATTCATTGCGATACTCAACCGCGAGGATTCCCAACGCCAGACCCGACAGCACGCCCAGCGCACCGATGATCGCGCTTTGGACCAAAAAAACCGCGGAGATTTGGAGGTTCTTTGCACCCAGCGCCTTCAACATTCCGATCTCCCGGGTTTTCCGGATGACAAATGTGATTTGCGCACTCAACATGCAAAGCGACGCGACGGCGACAATGCAAAGCAGCAATATGAACATGACATTTTTCTCGACAACCAGCGCGCCCAAAATGGCCGAGTTTTCCTGCATCCAGGTGGAGATGGCGTAATTGGGGCCCAGCGCGGCGGCCAGTCGGTTGCTCACCGCCGCCGCCTGATACGGATCGCGCAGCATCACCATCAGGCCGTGGACGCTGTCGCCGAGGTTGTAAAGGTCCTGCGCATTTTCGAGCGAAGTGCAGATGAAATTCGCGTCAAAATCATAATAGCCCACGTCGAAAATGCCGGTGACCGTGTAGTCATCGGGCAGAACAGCCTCCTCGTTTGGCCTGCCGCGGGATTCCCGCATTTTTTTCACGTCGGTGGGCGAATAAATCGAGATGCGATCGCCAACGGACAGTTTCATTTTTTGCGCAAAATCGCTGCCGACAATCAATCCGCGTCCGCTTAAGGCGGTGGCCAGGTTTGTTTCGCCGTCAATGATGCTTTTCGGCAGAACACTCACGGAATTCTCGGTGTTCGCATCCACGCCGCGAAGATAGGGCGCGGCGGTGAGCGATGGCCGGGCATTGGTGTCCGCCGGCTCGGTTTCCACCAGCACCTGGCCGAGCACGGACGGCGCAACGCCGATGACATTTTTGTTGGTGGCAATAATTTCGGCGACGGCGGGATAATTTGCCATCAGCGCTGGGGTTTGATTTGCCGAATCCCATCGGACCACGGTCAGGTGTGCGTTGAAGCCGAGGATTTTCCCGCGCAAATCGTGGTCGAACCCGCTCATGACGCTGATGACGATGATGAGCACGGCGACGCCGAGCGCGACGCCGACGACGGAGATGAGCGTGATGATGGAGACAAACGTCCGTTTGGGCCGCAGGTAGCGCAGCGCGAGGAGCAGTTCAAACGGCAGTCGAGACATGGATGCAGGTTAAATGTTTTGCGCCGGGGTTCAAGCCCCGGCTTGTTGCGGAAGGCGTCTTCAATCCTCTTTTCCGAACGGGTTATTCATTTGCGCAGGTTCGGGAATTCGCGGCAAAAAAAGCTGGCTCAAGAACAGGTAAATCCAGCCCAGCACAAAATGTCCCGCAAAAAGCAATCCAAGCGAAACCAGGTCGAGAATGCCGGCGCCGTAAAGCAGCACGCCCGCCGTCATCAACAGCGCGCCCGGCAGCAGCGCCGCGCAGGACAATTTCCAGCATTCCCAGAATTTCAGGCTGCGGTCGGCAAAAAATCCGAGAAGCCGGACCGGCAGGAAATAGATCGTCGCCAGCAGCCACCAGCTTGCCAGCAGTCCCACCGTCACCGCCGCGCCGGCGATGAACAGGATGTCCGCCTCCCACGCGCCCCAGAGCGGTTCGAGTTCCGTGCGGTTCAACGGCGCACCGCGATCCGGAAGATAAAAAATTTCCGAATAGCCGGGCAGCAGCGAAAAAATACGGACCGAGTCCCTGCCAAATTCAATTTGCGCGTCGGCGGTGGAATGAATCTGCCCGGAATGGTCCAGATCAACGTCGAACGCCAGGAATTTCCCCTCGGCGAGCAGTTGCGTCGGGTCGCCGCGCCAGTCCAGCCTGCCGGCCCGGATTTCGCCGTCGGCGGGCAGTTTTTGGATCGCCTCGGTGATGGTGGGAAAGCAGCCGTTGTCAAAAAAGCAGACGACCGCCGCCGCGGCGAGAAGCGCGACGATGAATTGCACGAGCAGGAGCCGGCTCAATCTTGCGCGCGCAAACGCCGCCACGCCGCGCGGCGTCAGCGGTTCCCAGGCGAAAGTTGGCTCGGCGAGCGTGCTCATCCAGTTGCAGCTTACCCGAAATGGCCGGGGCGGAAAAGCACCGAACCGCCGGGGCGGCCGGCTTCGAGGTGCTCTGATGTCCCGGCGTGTCCGCGGGGATCAGGCCTTTTTCTCCTCCGGCGGATTTTGCGGATTCTGGCCCGGCGGCACCGGTGCCTGAACGACCGGCACGGGATAGCGCAGCTTCATCACGTCATCCACCATCACCTCGACAAAATAGGTGCCGGCAACCTTGAATTCGACCTGTCCGAAGACCATGACGTTGGTCGAATGCAGCGCCGGGTCGCGCAGCTCGAATTTCATCTCGGCCTTGCGGAGCAGCGTCGTCTGGTCGGGCGCGATGAGGCGGATGTTTTCGGTGAACTGGCCGAGGCCGGCCGTCCAGCGGTTGAAGACGCACAGCCGCCCGGCGACGACCGGCAGTTGCGGCACGCGGATGAAATTGATGACGCCGATGAGAAAGAAATTTCCATTGGCTTCCTGACGGACTTCCTCGCACAGAAGCGAGGCCTGCAAATCGGGCAAAATTCGGGTGGCGTTCATTTTAAGTTTTAAGTTTTTGTTTTAAATTTTTAGTTCAGCCGCTTTCACGGTGTTTTGCATCAGCATGGCAATCGTCATCGGGCCGACGCCGCCGGGGTTTGGCGTGATTTTGCCGGCCACTTCCCGGACGGCGGCGAAATCCACGTCGCCGACGAGCCGGGTGCCGGTCTTCGAGCTTGCGTCGGGCACACGATTGACGCCCACGTCAATCACCGTGGCGCCGGGCTTGACCATGTCAGCCTTCACAAACTGGGGGACGCCGATCGCGGCGATTAAAATGTCCGCGCGGCGGCAGTGCGCCGCGATGTCGCGCGTGGCGGAATGGCAGATCGTGACCGTCGCGTTCGCGCCTTTGCCTTTCTGGCAGAGCATCGCGGCCATCGGCTTGCCGACGAGAGCGCCGCGTCCCAGAATGACGACTTCCGCGCCCGCTGTTTCCACGTTCGAGCGAACCAAAAGTTCCACGATGCCCGCCGGCGTGCAGGGCTGGAAGCCGGTTGCATCGCCCAGCAGTAGTTTGCCGACGTTGACCGGATGGAAACCATCCACGTCCTTTTGCGGCAGGATCGCCGAGGAAATCACCGATTCTCGAATCGGCTTCGGCACCGGCGTCTGGACCAGGATGCCGTGCAGGTGCGGACTCAAATTCAATTTTGCAATCAGCGCGAGCAATTCCGCCTCGGAAGTCTTTTCCGGCAGGACGTGCGTTTCGGAAACAATGCCGAGTTCGGCGCAGGCCTTTTCCTTGCGGCCGACATAAACCTTGGACGCCGGGTCTTCGCCGACACGCACAAACGCAAGACCAAGCTGCGCGCCGCGGCTTTTTAATTCCGCGACGCGCAGCGTCAGTTCGCCAAGGATTTGCGCGGCAATGCCGCGGCCGTCAATGAGTTTGCGACTGTCTTGGGCTGAGGAGGATGCGATGTGGGACGGCATTGGTTTCAATCACCTGGATGCTCTCGACGGTCAGAACCGGGACGTCCTTCCAGCGCGCCGCCAGCCCTTCTTCGCCGGTGATCACCACGCGCATGTTGGAGTATTGGCTCAAGTCAAGGGTGCCGAGCGCCGGATAGAGGTAGTCAATGTTCTTGTCCGTGGAGGAATTATACAATTCATATTCCGTCGGCGCGATGATGCTGCCAACGTGGCGGATGACGCCTTCATGCGACACAATGCGCGGCGCCGCCGGCACGTTTGTGTTTTCCGTCGCCGCTTCAGGCGCAGGTGCCGGAGCGGGAGCAGTCACTTCGGGCGCGGGCGCGGGCGTCGGAGCCGGCACGGGGGCAGGAGTGGTGACAATCGGCTGTGCCTCGGGAACCGGCGTCGGCGTCGGGGCCGGCGCGGGGGCCGGAGCCGGAGCGGGTTCCACCGGAGCGGTGGCGGCAATCGCCGGAGCGGTCGCTTCCTGTTTCAAATACATAGCGGCGACGAAGGCGTAGGCATTTGTGGGCGCATCAATTTTGATCCAATCGCCTTTGGTTTCGAGTTCGCTGACCAGCGTGCCTTTTTCAATGACGCCGACGACGCTGTAATTCTCGCCCGGTCCGGCGCGCAGGTTCAGCTTTTTGGCGGAAACCGCTTTGCTGGCCGCGTCAACGAATTTGGCGTTGACCCAGACATGCACCGTGGAGGGAAGGGCAATTTTCACCCATTGCGCCGGTTCGCCGACGGCGTGCTTGTCGAGATTGATCTGGTTCAGCACCGTCACCGCGTCGCCCTTGGACAGGTGCGAGACGGTTTCGCCTTTCAGGCCGGCCTGGCCGCGAACGACGAGATTGCTGACGGTGACTTCCGCCTGGCCGGGGGTGAGCGAGACGGTCGCCTCTTTCAATGTCACGGTCTTCGCCGGGACGGCGACGTGTTTCTTGTGCTTGACCGGAGCGGCCGCCGGTGCGGCGGGCTTCACGGTGGCAGGCGCTGCGGCGGTTTCCGCCGCCGGCGAAGTGACCGGGGCCGGGATTGCCGGCAGCGTGTTTGTGTTGTTTTGAGCAATGGCACCCGATGTGAGCATCGCCCCCAAAATCAGCCAATAATTCGTTTTCATTTTTCCGAAAGTAAAGTTTTAATTTCCGTTTCTGTCAATGTCCGCCAGCGGCCGGGCTTCAATTCGCCCAGTTTGATTTTTCCGATCTGCGTCCGCTGCAACCGTTTCACCATCAGTCCCTGCGATTCAAACAGCCGCCGCACTTCACGGTTTCTGCCTTCGCCCAACTCCAGTTCCACCACGCTCCGCGACTGGCTTCCCGAAACCATCCGCGCCGACAGCGCCTTCAGCCTCTCGCCGCCGTCAAAAACGCCCTGCGTGAACCGCTTCAGCATTTCCCCGTTGACCTCGCCCTCGACGGTCGCCCTGTATTTTTTGCGAACGCCAAAACGCGGGTGAGTGAGCCGCAATGCGAATTCTCCATCATTCGTCAGAAAAATCAATCCTTCACTGTTGAAATCGAGTCGCCCCACGGAACTCACCAATTGCCATTCCTTTGGCAATAAATCATAAATCGTCGGCCGGCCCAGTTCATCCGCGTGCGAACAGACGCAACGGACCGGCTTGTGCAGGGCCACATAAAGCTTGTGCCGGGCGCGGACCGGCTTGCCGTCCACCGTCACCTTGTCGTGGACCGGATCCACCTTGGTTCCGAGCTGGCGGACAACATGGCTGTTGACGGCGATGCGACCGTCCAGAATGAACTGTTCCGACGCGCGCCGCGAAGCCACGCCGGCCTCGGCCAGGAATTTTTGCAGACGGACGCTCAAAGTGCGGAGTGCGGAGTGCGGAGTGCGGAAAATCTGACAACGCGCGGTTTTTATTCCGCATTCCGCATTCCGAATTCCGCAATTGAATTACACTTCCGGCTTGGTCTTGCGGAGGCCGGTGATGCGGTCGCCGGCCTTCCACTGGCCGCGCTTTTTGAGAAGCTCCGTGCGCTCGAAACGCTTGAGAACATTGCGCTTGCCGCCAAGCTTGGACGCCGCGCGCAGACTGGGATGCTGTGACATAAATCTTTTTCGGTTAAATATCCGGTCAAAACGACAGGCAAGGATACCAGAACAAATCCCCGCTGCAATGACGAATTTGCCGCTTCAATTCCCGCAACCGGCGGACGACTTTTCGGATTGCGACGGCAATTCCCGTGCGACATCCATTGCCGTCATCAGCTTTCGCGCTTGCCGCGCTTGCGGGCGAACCAGAAAATCCCGCCGACGGTTCCCAACAGCACCGCGGCTTGCAGCGAGAGCAGAATGATCGTGCCGGTCTTGTGGCTGGCCGGCCAGGTCACGAGCGCGTTCAATGTCCACGGCTGGGGCTTCAGCGGAATTTCCCTCTCGACAGCGACATCCTGGCGTGGCTGCTGCGCGCCCATTTTCACAACCACGTTTGTTTCGCCGCCGCGCGCCTGCCAGTTGGCGGAATTGTTCCGACCCGCCCCTGAAGGTGAATACGCGAAAATGGTGATCGGCCCGCTGCAAACCTTGAATGTGAAATGTCCGGCGGCATCCGTCCTCATGAAGCCATTCGGCTGGCCGTTGCCGTTGATGTTGACCTGCACGCCGGACAACGGTTTGCCATCGGCGCCCAACACCTGTCCGGCCAGCAGGCGGTCGGCGGCCTTCAGTTTGAAAGGCGACAACTGGATGCTGTTGGTCTGGCTTTGGGTTTTTCCGACATTTTTCCGCACGGAGCCATAGCCGGTTGCGGTGACATACACCATGTATTGCTGCCCCATCGGCAGCGCGGGAATGGTGAACGTCCCATCGGTGTTCACTTTGATTGCCTGATAATCCACCATGCCGCCCATGTTTCCGGCCATCATGTTCAAGTTGATGTTTGCGCGGGACAGCGGCGCGCCTTTTGCGTCCTGCACGGTTCCTGAAATGGAGAAGCCCGGCCCCAGCCGCAGGTCCACGCGGGTTTTATTTGTGCCGATGGCTTCTATCGCGGCAAGGTTCCGCTCGACATCGCGCGCAATGGCAAAATATTTCGTGCCCTGCATTCCGGGTTGCGCCTGCCAGTTGACGGAATATTCGCCGTTGGCATCGGTCTTGGCGGTATCCTCCATTCCCCAAGTCGGCGTCACGATGACATGCGCGCCGACGGTGGGTTTGCCGGAAGGATCAGAGACAGTGCCGGTCAGCGTTTGCGACGCTGCCGTGAAAGAACGGTTTCTGGCATCGAACCGAATGACCACATTTGTGTCGCCGCCCATTGCATCCGCCGAACCGTAAGCGCCCTTCATGTTGGCGGACACCGACACCGCGCCTTCGCAGACCGCGTCAAACGCAAACCGCCCATCGTCATCGGTGATTGCGTTGCCATTCGGCTGACCCTCGCCTCGCAAATAGATTTGAGCACCGGCGGCGGGCTTGCCGTTTGTGCCGAGCACGCGGCCCGCGAGCTTGCGGTCGGCAATCTTGACGACGAGCGGGGGAAAATCATGGTGATCCGCCTTCGGGTCTGCCGCATCCATCTCCTGCTGCGCGCTGCCGTAACCTTCGGCGGAAATATACAAGCCGTAACGCTCTCCCATCGGCAATGCCTCCATCTGGATGCGGCCCTGTTCGTCGGAATGAACGGGCTGACGGCTGATCGTAAAACTCGAGTTGTCCAATTGCAGCATGACATAAGCCATCAGGTTTGTGACCGCCTTGCCCTTTGTGTCCTGCACGCGACCAGACACGCTCATCGCCGGTTTCAAGGTCAAATCCAGATTTGTCGTTGTCTCTTCCATTTCCTGCATGACCGCGAGCTTTCGTTCCAAATGGCGCGCGAGCAGATAAAAGGTCTGGTTCTGCGATCCCGCCCAGGAAGGTTTTTGCCAGCTCGCTTCATAATGTCCGTTTGCGTCAGTTTTTGAGTCCGTCCTTTCATTCCCGTAATTCGGAAACACCCCGACGCTCGCGCCCGCAACCGGCGCGCCCGAGGCGTCCCGCACGATGCCGGTGACTTTGAACGGCGCATTCAGTTCAATCGTGACGCTGGTGGTTTGTCCCTCCGTCACTGCGGCCTGCGTTTGCGCTTGAGACCAGTCTGGCTTGTTCGCGAACACGCTGAACTGCCCCGGCGGCAATCGAAAATAGGCCACTCCGTTCGTCCCCGTCGAACCACTGCGATTGTAATCTTCGCTGTTCACCGACACGCCCGCGTCCGCGAGCGGTTCGTGATTATCTTTTCCACGGACGGTCACTTCCACGACACCGCCTTTGTAAGCCTGAAGTTGCACACCGGACACGGCCTGGCCGGCAGCAACTTTGACCGGAACCGGATCCGCGACCCAATCGGCGATGGGTTCGTTGGTGAAATTCGCCACGACGTGATAAGAACCGGCGGGAACATCAGGAATCTGGAATGACCCGTCTGCGGCGGATACAATTATTCCTTGGCCGAGCGAGGAAAATCCCATCTCCCGCGCCGCCGGTTCAAGACCGACCACCGCGTTCGCGAGTGGCTGGCCGGCTCCGCGCACGACGACTTTTCCGACGACGCTTCCGGCCGGGTCGAGCGTGAGGGTGATGTCTTCCTGTCCGGCGTGATATGGCAGTTGATCGTATTGAAATGAATTTGCAGTTTGGCGCAGCGCTTTGCCGGTCATTTTCACCGCGAGGCTGGCCTGCGCGTCGGCGGGAAAGTTTTCGATGCGGAATTTTCCATCTGCTGAAGTCCGCGCGGAAAAAAGTTCCCGGGCGATTTTGCCGAACACATAATTTGGCTGGCCGAAGTCTGTCGTGGCCTTGTCGAACGCGGCTGACACCCACACTTCCGCCCCGGCAACCGGCTGGCCCGCATCATCCACCACCACCCCCGCAAGCGCGGATGACACACCAAGGACTATTTTTTGGGGGTCTTCCGGAGCGGCGGTATACCAAGTCCGCCAACCCGGCGCCAACCCGGCCTTCTTCACCAGCACGACCGCCTGTCCGTGAAACATCGGGAAATCAAACGCGCCCTGGCCGTCAGTTGTGGCATGTTGCTTTGCCTCCAATTCATATGATCCGTCGCTCATGCGCGACGGGTATTGGTATAAATCCACGGCCGCGCCTGCCACCGGATTGCCCTGCGCGTCCGCGACCGTGCCGGAAAATTTGGCGGCGCCATTGGTCGCGGCGCGCAAATTGAACGCCAGCACCAGCGCCAGCAGCAGGAAGATTTTTGAAAATGTTTTCATGATTGAAGCTTGTTCACGATTCACCGTTTCAAAATCTCGCAGCCGTAAAGCCCGCCGGCCGTCATGCCCGCGTGCGCTTGAAATTCCACCTTCACATGGTCTTTCCCGCGGGTCAGGCCCGCCGGGATTTTGTATTCCATGTCAACGAAATGTCCGGGTGCGATAGAAGTGAGCGTTTGCGTTGCAATGATCTGGTCGTCCACCGCGATGTCAAACTCGTGGCCTTTCTTTTCGCCGCCCCAGTAGCGACAATTCAACGTCATCGCCTCATGCGGCAGGACTTTCATCGTGTAGCTGAACGATCCGCCGCGGGCCGCGCTGCGGAATGATTTTCCATTGCTCACCTGCGAGTAGTGCATCTGCCCGTCCACATCATGGTCGTCCTCGTTGTCGCCGATGACCACTTCGTCCACGACGCGCGGCTGCATGGCCGCGATGGCTTCCGGCGACTCGCGCATCACCTTCACCGGGCTGAAATGCCAGTTTGCCAACAAAAACGTCGCGGTCACCGCCAGTGTCACCGTCAGCACGCAGTAACTGATGAGCAACCCCGCGTTGGCCATTTTTTCGCCCTCCAAAAAAATATTGCGGCGCATCCGCGCCTTGGCCAGATGTCCGCAAATGATCCCTGGAATGGAGCCGGGCGGCACGAACACCGAGCAAATTAGGGACGCCGCCGCCAGCGCGGAAAGGCGCCCGGGATCCTGTTTTTGACCCGCGGCGGCGGCGGTCAATGGCGACGCGGCCCGCGGAGCCGTTTGTGGGATTGGCACGGGAGGCGGCGCGCTGCCCGGGGCAATCGGGCCGGCGGCGGGAATGGTGATGTTTTTTTGGCAGGTGGGACAGGTAATCTGGATGCCGCTGTCTGCGGTGTCGGCCAGCATTTTCTGGCCGCACTCCGGGCAAAGGAATTTGAACTCGCTCATTGGCCCTTTCTTTTTGCTACGGGGATTCGACGGAATCCTACAACCGCGCAGAGCCGATGCAACCACAAACTGAACCCAGACGTCACACGCCGGTTACCAACGCAATTCCTGCAATCGGCACGCGACTTCGCCGGCGTTGGCGCGGCTGTTGAAGGCGCTGATGCGGAAATACCCCTCGCCCTTCGAGCCGAAACCGCTGCCGGGCGTGATGACGACGTTCGCGTCGTTCAAAATCTTGTCGAACGCCTGCCAACTGGTGACGCCTTTCGGCGCGCGCACCCAGATGTAAGGCGCGTTCACGCCGCCGAACACTTTCAGCCCGGCCCGGATCGCGCCTTCGCGCAGCACTTTCGCATTGCCCAAATAATGCTCGATCAGCCCGCGGATCTGTTGCTTTCCTTCCGGCGAATAAAGCGCCTCCGCGCCGCGCTGGACGATGTAGCTGACACCGTTGAATTTCGTCGTCGAGCGGCGGTTCCACAACGGATGCAGCGGCTTGAATTCGCCGGACTTCGTCTGCGCGTTGAGCGTTTTTGGAACCACGGTGAACGCGCAGCGGACGCCGGTGAACCCGCCGTTTTTCGAGCAGCTGCGGAATTCGATGGCGCACTCGCGCGCGCCGGGAATTTCGTAAATCGAATGCGGAATGCCCGGCTCGGTGATGTAAGCCTCGTAAGCCGCGTCGAACAAAATCACGGATTTGTGTTCGAGCGCGTATTTCACCCATGCCTCAAGCTGCCCGCGCGTAGCCGCCGCGCCGGTCGGATTGTTCGGCGAGCAAAGATAAATCACATCCACGTGCCGCTTCGGCGGTTCGGGAATGAAACCGTTGCCCGGCTTGCACGACAGATAAACCAGTTTCGCATACGCACCGGCCTCGTTCGCCTCGCCGGTGTGACCGGCCATCACGTTCGTGTCCACATAAACCGGATAAACCGGGTCGCTGACGGCGATTTTGTTTTTCGCGCCGAGGATGTCGAGGATGTTGCCGGTGTCGCATTTCGCGCCGTCGCTGACAAAGACCTCATCGTCTGCCACGTCACAGCCGTGGTCGCGAAAGTCATTTTGCGCGATCGCGGAACGCAGCCATTCGTAACCCTGCTCCGGTCCGTAGCCGCGAAACGTTTCGCGCGACGCCATCTCATCCACAGCCTTGTGCATGGCAGCAATGACGGCGGGAGGCAGCGGTTCGGTCACATCGCCGATGCCGCAGCGGATCAACCGCTTTGCGGCCTCGGGATTTGCGTCGCAAAATGCCTTCACGCGCCGGCCGATTTCGGGAAACAGATAGCCAGCCTTGAGCTTGAGATAATTGTCGTTGAGCAATGCCATAAAATCTACGCCGATAATACTGACGAATTCCACCCCGCCGTGCAATTTGATTTAAGGTTCCTACGCTTCGGTGGGGCGGGCGTCCCCGCGAGCCGTTTTCAAAATGGCGATTCAGTGCAAATGGCTCGCGGGGACGCTCGCTCCGCCAACAGCGAACGGCTCGCCGCTTGCCTTGCGCGCAAACCCGGACTACTTTCCGCGCCATGAAATATCGTCGTTTTGGCCGGACGGAGTTGAACCTGCCTGTCATTTCCTGCGGCGGGATGCGTTACCAGCACAAATGGCAGGATGTGCCGCCGCAGGACATTCCGCGCGCCAACCAGGAAAACCTCGAGGCATGCATCCACCGCGCGCTCGAACTGGGCATCAACCACATCGAAACCGCGCGCGGCTATGGCACGTCGGAGATGCAGCTCGGCGCGGTGCTGCCGAAACTGCCGCGCGACAAGATGATCGTGCAGACAAAGGTGACGCCGCGCGCCACGGCGGAGGAATTTCTCAAGACGTTCGAGACTTCCATGAATTACCTGAAGCTGGATCATGTGGATCTGCTGTCGCTTCACGGCATCAACAACCGTGAATTGCTCGACTGGTCGCTGCGAAAGAATGGCTGCCTCGCCGCCGCGCGCAAATTGCAGAAGGAGGGCCGCTGCCGGTTCATCGGGTTTTCCACGCACGGCAACACGGACGTCATTCTGGCGGCCGTGAACACCGGCGAATTTGATTACGTCAACCTCCACTGGTATTTCGTCAACGACCTGAACTGGCCCGCCGTCGTCGCTGCCAACAAACTCGACATGGGTGTGTTCATCATCAGTCCGAACGACAAGGGCGGCAAGCTGCAGGAACCGGGGCCGAAAATCAGCCAGCTCTGCGCGCCGCTCACGCCGATGCAGTTCAACGGCCTTTACTGCCTCAACCGGCCGGAGGTCCACACCTTGAGCTGCGGCGTGGTCAAGCCGTCGGATTTTGACGAGCACGTCGCCGCGCTGAAATTTTACGACGACATTCCGCGGACGATTGCGCCGATCGAAAAGCGCCTGCGCGCGGAAATGGAAAAAGTCCTGGGCGCGGACTGGTGCGCGCGCTGGTCGGAAGGATTGCCGAATTTCAACGACATTCCCGGCGAAATCAACATCACCGAAATTCTGCGGCTCTGGACCTACGGCAAGCCGCTGGAACTGACCGCGTGGGGCAAGATGCGCTACAATCTGCTCGGGCAGGCGGAACACTGGTTTCCCGGCCAGAACGCCGCAAAGCTGCGCGAACTCGATTTGAGCGCCGCGCTGAAAAACAGTCCGTTCGCCGGCCGCATCCCGGCCATTCTCGAGGAGGCGCACCGGATGTTTTTCGAGAAACCGGCGGAACGGTTGAGCAAGAGCTGATCAATCTTTACAACAAAAATCCCGCGAGCGAGGCGGTCATGTAGGCCGCGAGCAGGCCGCCGCACATCGCGCGGAAGCCGATTTTGGCCATCTCGCTGCGGCGCTCCGGCGCGAGCGAGCCGATGCCGCCGACCTGGATGGCGATGCTCGCGAAGTTCGCGAAACCGCACAGTGCGTAGGTGGCAATCGTGAAGCTGCGCGGGTCGAGCGCGAGCTGCTTTGCGTTGGCCGTGAGGTCGAGGTAGCCGACGAATTCATTCAGCACGATGCGTTCACCGAGAATTTGGCCGACGCTCAAGCAATCCTGCACCGGCACGCCCATGAGCCAGGCGAACGGCGCGTTGACCCAGCCGAAAACGATTTGTAGCGTGGCCGGATGGCTGACGCCGAAATGCGTTTGTGGCCAGGTGACGACGTAATTCGCCAGCGCAATCATGGCGATGAACGCGATGAGCATGGCGATGACGTTTAGCGAAAGCTGGAAGCCGTCGCCCGCGCCGCGGCAGATGGCGTCAATGGAATTGGCCGTGGTGCGCGGCACGGTGGCGGGCGCGGTGGCGGCGGTTTCGCTTTTCTGGGTTTCCGGCAGGAGAATTTTGGCAATCATCAGCGCGGCGGGACAGTTCAACACGGACGCAGTGAGCAGATGACCGGCGGTGTTCGGGTAGCCGGCGCGCATTCCCATCGCCGCGTAGACCGCCGCGACGCCGCCGGCGATGTGCGCCATGCCGCAAACCATGACAGTCATCAGTTCGCTGTGCGTCAGGCGCGGAACGTAGGGCCGGATCATCAGTGGCGCCTCGGTCTGGCCCATGAAGATGTTGGCGCAGGCGGAAAGCGTTTCGCTGCCGCTGGTGCGCATGATTTTGCGCATCACCCACGCGGCGGCCTGGACAACCCTCTGCAAAACGCCCCAGTGGTAGAGCAGCGACGAAATGCTCGCGACGATGATGATGGTGCCCGTGACGAGGATGGCGAAGATCACGGAGTTGCCGGGGCCAAATTTATCCGCGAGCAAATCCGAATCCGCCAGCGGGCCGAAGACGAATTTGCAGCCTTCGTTGGAAAACTGGATGAGTTTCTGGACGATTTGGCCGGCGAAATCAAAAAGCGCGCCACCCCACGGCGTTTTCAAAATGAGCAGCGCCAGCGTGAATTGCAGGCCGACGCCCCAGACAACCGTGCGCCACGGGAACAGCCTGCGGTTGTAGGAAATGGCCCACGCGACCGCGATCATCGTGAACCAGCCGAGCAGGCTGATGAGTTTGAGTTCCATCATTTCAGGCAGACTTGTTTGCAGACTTCCTTGTAAATGTGCGGATGCAGCACGCCGACGAACGGCAGGTTGCGGTAGCGCTCGGCAAAATCAAGCCCGTAGCCGACGACAAACAAATCGGGAATTTCAAAGCCGACGTAATCGGCCTTCACTTTTTCCACGCGGCGGTCGGGTTTGTCGAGCAAGACGCAGATTTTGATGCGGCGCGGCTTGAGCGCGCGGATTTTGGGCAGCACGCGGCTCATGGTCCTGCCGGTGTCCAGAATGTCGTCCACCAGCAGCACGTCGCGCCCGCGCACGTCGAGCCGCAATTCCTTGGTGAAAACCAGTTCGCCGGATTCCGTGCCAAGGCCGTAGCTGGAGACGCCGATGAAATCGAGGCGCAGCGGCAGGTTGAGATGCCGCACCAAATCCGCCAGAAACATCACCGTGCCGTTGAGCAGGGAAATGACGACGGTTTCACGCCCGCGAAAATCGCGCTCGATTTCGCGCGCCAGAATTTGGATGCGCCGGGCGATTTGTTCCTCGGTGATCAAAACGCGCTCGACTTCCCTGCGCCAATTCCGGGAAGTTTTGAGTTTTGAATTTTTGGTTTTGAGTTTCGCGTTCAACGTGATCGTGCCGAGCCTAGCCGATTTGCCTGATTTGCCGAGAAATTTTATTTGCTTTCGCAGGGACGAGTTCCACGAGTCCCTGAATTTTGATTTGAGTCTCGCGGCGCTCAACCCTCCGAATTTTATTTGCGTCCCAGCGCCTTCGTCATTTCCTGCGCTAGCCAGCCGGCTTCCGGCCTGCTGGCAATGCTGCTGGCAAGGATGAAACCGCCGGAACCGCTGATGTTGAATTTCAACGGCGGCTTCTGCCCCGTTTGCTGGAATTTTTCCCGGGCGGCGGCAAAACTGTTTTCCGAGCCTTTGGTGACGAGCTTGATGTCCTGAAACACCGTCGTGCCGCTTTGCATTCCGGCCCTGGTGTCAAATCGCACGATGTCGTTCGCTGCAAAGCTTCGGGAGCGCGAAAGCAGCAGCCAGCGTTTTGTCACGCGCACACCGGTGGAATCAATCGTCACGCGGCTGGATTTGAACCAGAGATTGAAAGTTCCCAGGACGAGCAAAATGCCGACCAGCCCGAAGATAATCGGGAAAAGGACCGGTGCGTGCAGATGGTGCATTAAAAGGGCGGCGCCGTTGAAAACGAGCATGAGCAGCGTGATGAACAGCGCGGTGCCGACATTTCGCGCGGCCGGAAAATAAAACTCGCGTCCGTTCGGGCCGTCATTGATCTGGATTTTGGAGTGCTCGTCGCGGCGGAGTTCCTCAATCGGTTCCTGAAGCGCGGCGGTCGGGTCGGGTTCGTCGGCAGCTTCGGCGATCGCGCCGGCGACCTGAAAAACCGGCACGTCGAACGCCACGGAAAAATCCGGCCCGCGCATTTTTGATTTTGCAGCGAGCCGCCAGAAAACGGACTCGTTGCCGCGCGCGTAACATTCCGGCTGGTTGGCGGGCAGCTTGAAAAAAACGGGGATGCCGCTGCGGCCGGGTTCCGGGTCGGGCAGGCCGGCCTCGGGTTTGAAAATCTTTTCGTCCTGCCAGAGGATGCTTTCCTGGACGCTCTGGTTTTTGCCGGAACCGGAAACGGTGCGGCGGATGCAGGAAATTTTCAGATGTAATCCCTGTTCCAGTTTCAGCGGCGCGCCGGTCAGGATCATGCCTTCGAGCGTGCCACCGAGCGGCGCGGGAATCTGCGCCGGCTCAAAAAAACAATCGCCAAAACGGCGGTGCGCAAGCAACGCGCGAACGACGGCAATGAGAAATCCGATTCCGACCGCCGGAAAAACCAGCACGATCAGTGCCTTGTAATTCCCGTTGCGCAGTTCCTTCGGCAGGGCCGCAAAAACATACATCGCGCCGATGCCGCAAAACACCAACGCCATGAAGGCGAACATTTTGATCTGCGATGAGGTCGAGGATTTGATTCTTCCCGCCGCCCAGTCGGGACGCAGCAGCCACGGCTTTGTGCCACCGTCGGTTTGCTTCAAGAAATTTTCCTCGGCCCTCTTTTTTCTGCGTCCGGCGGTGACAGCCCGGAACATTATTCCGAAACCAACCGCGGAAAAAATCAGGCCAAAGATGATCGTGACAATTGGATTGTGTTTAAGGTTGGATGTTGCCTCGTGAAGATTCTTCCATGCGTCACAAAAAGCAAAAATCCCAAACGCGGCGAATGGGATTCCGAAAATGCAAAGCACAACCTGGCTGAACGCAAAGGAAACTTTGGCCAGCGGTTTGTTCTCGGGGCGGCTGCCGTTTGAACGGGTCACAAATGATTGTCAGATTTCCGGAGAGTGTCGCACGCCGCTTTGCCGGGGCAATTATAATTTCCGCCGGATTTTGAAAGCGCGTCTCAAATGTGCTTTGAGTCGTTTTCGTCCTTCTTCGTGTAGCCGCTCTCCTGCCGCTTGAAATTCACCTCGTTCTTTTTGACGTAGGCGGCGAACACGTCGTCCGCGC
>CAZZPE010000029.1:0-36715 GCA_964655855.1 uncultured Bifidobacteriaceae bacterium | reverse complement strand
GGTATTTGTCAATCAGCTCGACGTTGCGCGCGAACCAGTTGGTCAGAAACCGCTCGCATGCCGCGTCGCTGCGGTCGGCGACGTTGTAAAAATCCGCCCACTTCGGATCGTAAAGGTCGGCCTGCTCGGCTTTCATCTTCGCTGCCATGTCGGCGGGCGGATTGATGAACTGGAAATTTTCGATGCCGTGGTTGGACACGCCGAATTTCAGTCCCTGCTTGCGCACGGCCTTGGCCAGTTCACCGATGAGATCGCGGTGCGGCCCCATGTTTACCGCGTTGAACGGCGTCACCTGACTGTCCCAAAGCGCAAAGTTCTCGTGATGTTCCGCCGTCGGGATGACGAACTTCGCGCCGGATTTTTTGAACAATTCCGCCCAGGCGTCGGGATTCCAATTCGAGCAGGTGAACATCGGGATGAAATCTTTGTAGCCGAACTTGTCCTGCGGGCCGAAATGCTCGACGTGCCACTGGCCGTCCCCGCCATCGGTATACATGTGCTTTTCATACCACTCGTTGTGGTGCGCCGGAATGGAATAAAGGCCCCAGTGCATGAACAATCCAAATTTGGCCTCCGCGAACCATTGCGGCGCCTGGTAATTCTCCTTGAGCGAATCCCACGTCGGCTGGAACGGTCCCGGCGGCAGCTTCGTCGGGATCTGCGCGACGGCGGCGTTGACGACTTCCAGCGTCGTCTCCGGAGCCATGTCGTAATCATTCGCATTTCCGCCGTCGGCCATCGGGTTGTTCGTCTGCGCCGACGCCGCCAGCACGAATGCGAAAACCGGCAGGTGAATTAGGAGGTTTTTTTTATTCATGGATGATTGATCTGGATGTTTGTTTTCTCAATGCACGGGTAAAAAGCGTTCGCAGAACGGATACGGCACCGGCACCGGCGGGCCGGTCTGTGCCAGTCTGCCGGTGATTTCGTCCACGCAGAAAACGACCGCGTTGTCACTGTCGTGGTTGGAGCAGATGATCCATTTGCCGGTGGGATCGAACGCGAAATTGCGCGGCGACCTGCCGCCGCTGGAAACGTGTTCAACAGGCGTCAGCACGCCGGTCGTCTGGTCAATCGCAAAAACGGCAAGGCTGTCGTTGCCGCGATTGGAGGCGTAGAGAAACTTCCCGTTCGGATGCACCATGATTTCCGCGCTGGTGTTCGTGCCGTGGAAACCGGCGGGCAGGGCGGAGACGGTCTGGAATTCGGCAAGCGTGCCGTTGGTGGAATCCCAGTTAAACGCGGTGACGGTGCCGGCCATTTCGCTGATGACATAAACCCAGCGTCCGTTCGGATGAAATTTTACATGGCGCGGGCCGGAGCCGGGCTGAATGCCGACGAAAGGCGGATTGTTCGGCGTGAGCGAGCCGTCGTCCTGGTTGAAGCGATAAACAAACACCCTGTCCACGCCGAGATCGGCGACGATCACGAAGCGATTGGACGGATCGGTGATGATGGAATGGGCGTAGGCGCGCGTCTGTCGCTGCGGATTCACGCTGCTGCCGGTGTCCTGCACAAAAGCGGTGCGGCTGCCGAGGCTGCCGTCGGGCTTGATGGCGAAGATGGCGATGTTGCCGCCGGAATAGCTCGCCACGAGCACATAGCGTCCGGTCTGGTCGAGACTGACGTAGCTCGTGTCGGTGCCGCCCACTGGGGCGCTGTTGAGGAATTTGAGCCGGCCTGTGTGCGGCTCGATTTCGTAGGCGGACACCGCGCCGGGACTGCCGGAGTTGCAGGTGTAAAGGTGCAAGCCGTCGGGATGAATCACAAAAAATGCCGGCGAGGGCGACTGGACGAGAAACTCCGGCCGGGTGAGCGTGCCGGTGCCGGTGTCAAAATGCGCGAGGGAAAAACCGATGTTCGTCCCGGTCCGGTGCGTGCCGAAATAGACGAACATGTCCGCCGCGTGAACCGGCAGCAGCCCGGAAAAAATCAAGGCCGCCAGCCACGTCAAAAATCGCAGCGACCGTGCTGCAGTTGTTTTCGATGAATCCATTCCAGCGTCGGCAAAAATCATTGGCCGTCCATTCTTGGCGTGGGCCTCGTATACTTGTCAAAGACGGAAATGACCGGCAGCGGGTTTCCATTTTCATCAAAAAAACTCCGGGAGACGAGGCCGCCGCGACTGCCCACCGCCGGTTCCCACCAGAAAACGCCCTTGCAGCGCCCGTCGGGCGTGGCCAGCGCCACGCGCGTCAGTTCGTCGAGAAAATCACGTTGGCCTTCGGGCGTTTCGGGAAACGGCCCGACGCGGTCGGCGGTTTCGCGCGCAGGCCTCCAGTTGTAGGCCGTCTCCACGACGATGATGTCCTTGTGATAGGTGTTTGCCGTGAACGTCAGGTTGTCCCGCAAATCCATCAGCGTTCCGTGCCACCACGGGTAATAGGAAAAGCCGATGACGTCGTAGGGGATTTTGTAACGGTTCAAATTGTCGAAAAAGTATTTCGTCTTGGCGATGCTGCCGCCCTGGTCAATGTGAATCAGGATTTTGGGGCGCGCATTGGTGCCGCTTCCGGCGTCAACGCCCTTGATTCCGGCGCGGAGGTAATCGGTGAAATTCTTCCAGTTGTCCGGCAGCTTGCCATCCGGCCAAAGCATCCCGTGCGTGACCTCGTTGCCGACTTCCACCATGTCCGGCAGCACGCCGGCGTCGCGGAACGCGGTGATGGTGTCGCGCGTGTATTCAAAAACCTTTTTCACCCGCTGCTTGTGCGACAAGGGCAGCCAGGCCTCCGGCGTCGGCTGCTTGCCGGGATCGGCCCATGTGCTGGCGTAGTGAAAATCGAGCAGAAATTTGTAACCGAGCTTCTTCGCGTCCTTGGCCTCGGCGAGCGTGTATTGCAAATCGTTCGGCAGATTGCCGCCGACCGGCTCGACAAAGATGCGCAGGCGGATCCAGTTGTAGCCGTGATTTTTAAAAATCTGCAGGCCGGGCGTCGCGTTGGTGCCGTCCTTGAAAACGGTTCCGCGATCCTCCGCCTGCTTCAAAAAAGACAGGTCCGCGCCGAAGGCGAAATCGGCGGCGCGTAAAGAATTGTCCGCGACGGAGAACAGGAGAACCGTCGCCAGAGTTGTGGCGTAAAATTTCATTTTAGATTCAATCCGGTGATTTTGAAACTGTAAGCGTAATCGCACGGCTTCCCGGCAGGCAGGGTGATTTTTAATCCGCCTTCGTTCTGTGAAAATTCCAGCGCGCCCGGATGGCCGAGCAGTTCGACGCCGGAAACTTTTCCGATGCCGGAATTGGTTGTGGAAAGCGACGCGATGTTGACTCCGTTTGTCGGCCAGCCTAGCGAGATGGCGTAAAGCGTGTCGCCCTTGGTGGTGAACCGGATTTTGTCCTCGCCAAATTGCTTCCACGGGCGTGTGCCGTAAATCGCCTCGCCGTTCACGTCCAGCCACGCGCCGATTTGCAGCAGCAGTTTTTGCTGGTCGTCGGGAATCGTGCCATCGGCCCTGGGTGAAATGTTCAGCAGCAGCCCGCCATTTTTGCTGGTGCAATCCACGAGCAGCCGCACGCAGCCGTCGGCGGAGGCGATGGGGGAATTTTCCGTGTAGCCGAAGCGGTAAAGCACCGGCTGATCCACATCCCAAACGAAGCTCGTCAGATCCTTCGGCGCGCGGCTGCTGCGCTCGAAGTCCTCGACGCTGCCCGCGGGATAGGCGCCATCCTTGGTTTCGAGCGAGACCGGCTTGCCCCACGTCGCCGCGCGATTGTAGTAATACGCGGCCACCTTCAATTTGATCGCGTCGAACACGCGGCCGTTCACGCCGTTGTCGAACCACAAAATGTCCGGTTGATATTTGTCAATCAGCTCCTCGTTTTGTGCGACCCAGCTTTCAAGGAATTTTTCGCACGCGGCATCGCTGCGGTCGGCCACGCTGTAAAAATCCTTCCACTGCGGATCGTAAAGGTCGTTGGTCACGCCGGGCGTCGGCTGGATGAATGTGAAATGTTCGATGCCGTGGTTGGAGACGCCGAATTTAAGTCCCTGCTTGCGCACGGCCTTGGACAAATCGCCGATGAGGTCGCGGTGCGGACCCATTTTGACCGCGTTCCACGGGTTTACCTGGCTGTCCCAGAGCGCAAAGCCGTCGTGATGCTCGGCGGTGGGGATGATGAATTTCGCGCCGGCGTTTTTGAACAACAACGCCCAGGCATCCGGATCCCAATTGGTGGCGGTGAACATCGGAATGAAATCCTTGTAACCGAACTTGTCCGGCGGACCGAAATGTTCCGTGTGCCATTTCGTGATTTCCGGGTTGCCATACATGTGCTTTTCATACCATTCGCTGGCGTGGGCGGGCACGGCGTAAAGCCCCCAGTGCATGAAAATGCCGAACTTGGCATCGCGAATCCAATCGGGCATTGAATAGTTCGTCCGGATCGAATCCCACGTCGGCGCGAACGGCCCCGGCGGGGTCGCCGCGCCCGCTGCCGCCGCCTGCTCGACGATGGCGCGCGTGGTGTGCGGGCCGTCCTGTGCCAGCGCGGGGCTTAAAAAAACGGACCACAACAACAGGACGCACAGTGTTTTTTTCATTATCAATGATTTCGATCTCAAACAGCAAACGCTCAACGTCGCCGTGCCAGCCGACGGAAATCTGTGGGTGCGGATTTTGTCAATTTCCGGCGCTCATCAAACCGCCGGTGATCTGAACGGGTTTGGATTCAACCTTCACGGTGGCCGGCGCAAGCCCGTCGCGCGTCGCGGTCAGCGTGATGGTGCCGGGCGTCAGCGTGGAGCGGATGGCGACGCGGTTGATGCCGCACTCGGTGTCGAGATACAGGTTGTTGACGGAATGGGGGATGCCGCTGTTGTAGCCGCCGCGCCAGATGGCCGGGCCTTCGACCTTGAAATCCACTCGCGCCTCGTCGGTGGGGCAGCGGCGACCCTGTGCGTCCACCACTTCCACATCGTAAAATACCACGTCCGAGCCGTCGGCCTGCAAGCCGTTCGGGCCGGTGTGCGGCGTGAGCTTGATGGCTTTTGCGTCACCCGCCGTTTCAATTTCATCCTGCGCGACGGTCTTGCCGTTCGCGGTGGCGACGGCGGAAATTTTGCCGGGGGCAAATGCGATTTGAGGGAACTCAAAAATGCAGCCGTTCCTTGGCGTGGTGGATTTGCCCATGGACTTTCCGTTCACAAACAATTCCACCGAGTCGCAATGGTTCGCCGCAACGTAAATGGTCTTCACCGTGTTTGTCGGATACGTCCAGTGGCCGATGATGTGGATGTCCGGCGCGTCATTTTGCATCACGCGATAGACGTAATATGCCTGTTTCGGCAGCCGCACGGAATCCACCTTGCCGCTGACGCGGCAGACCTCGCTGCTGTCCTGGCGGCCATCGGCGTTTGAGTCCGACCAGTAAATCGAGGCGTAGCCCGACCATTTTGAGTGCGCCGGGTCGGTGTTAGTGATGATGTTGCTGAAGTAATCGTGATAGCGTCCGGCGGCGGCGACGCAGAACGTCTCCGAATTCCAGTGATAAGTGTCGTTCGGTCCGGGCTTGAACCCGAAAAACGGCGGCGAAAAAGCGTCCCAGAAACGGCGCGCGGCCTCGTCGCGGAAATCCTCCGTTTCGATGAGCGGCGCGCGGTCGCGGCGCTCGGCGCTGTAGGCGCGGAACATTTCTGTCGGATTTGTCAGCGCATCCGTGCGCGGGTCCTGACCGATCATGACACCGAAATATCCGGCAATAGGCGTGGCGGAGGGATCGTTTAGCGTGCGGCAGCCGACGACGCGGCCGCCGTTCGGGTCGAATTGCTTTTGCAGGTCAATCATCTCCTGCAAATGCGGGGTGGTGACGCCGTTGTTGCCGGCTTCCCAGAACAAAATGCTCGGGTTGTTGCGGAAATAAATCATCGAGTCGCGCATCACTTCCACGCGCTGATCCCATTGGCGTCCCTTGGCGTCGCCTTCCTTGTCGCCCGCTGGGCAGACTTCCACAATGCCCGCCTTGTCGCAGGCTCGCACGTCCACGGCCTGCGGCGAGATGTGCATCCAGCGGATGTAATTGGCGCGTGTGCTGCGGACCAGATTCGCGTTGAAGTCATGCATCCAGTCGGGATACGCCTCGCCCAGCCCGGCCCAGTCGTCCGCCGAACGCTGCGCGTAGCCGGTGAGCCAGACAAATTTATCGTTGAGATAAACGCCGCCCGTTCCAACGCCGCCCTTGAATTCCGCCTTGCGGAAGCCGGTCCTGATTTTTTGCACGTCCACGATCTTGTCGTTCACGGTGAGCAGGGTGTAAACGTCGTAGAGATACGGATTTTCGTCGCTCCAGAATTTCGCGTCCGCCAGTTTTCCGGTCGCCGTGAAAACTTCCGTTTCGCCGGTCACCAAATCCAGCACGTCGCTCTGGAATTTCGCGCAGACTTTTCCATCCGCCTCCACGACTACCGCCGAGAGCGTGATGGATTGCTGGTCGCCGGATTCGTTCCTCACCTGCGATTCAATGTTCACGTCGCAGGTCTTGTCCTGGATGGAGAACTTTGACGGATAAATGTAGGTGCCGATCGTCTTGAGATTTTCGTAGAGCGGCAGCGTCTGATAAACCTTGCCGGTGAGGTGCAGCACGATGTCGTGGTTCAAGCCGCCGTAATTCGGATTGAATGCCCGGCCCATCCACTCGTAGCCGGCGCCCGTTGCCTCCTCAACATAGTCGTTGCTGTTGTCCACCTTGACGGCAATGACGTTTTCCGCGTCGCCAAAATTCACAAAGTCCGTGAGGTCGAGGCCGCAGGCCGTGACGCCGTTCTCGAAACGGCCGACGAGCTTGCCGTTGACCCAGAACCGTCCGGCCTGTTTCAAGCCTTCAAATTCCAAAATGACTTTTTCGCCTTTCGCATCCGCCGGCAGCTTGAAATGCTTGCGATACCAGGTGATGCCCGTCCAGGCATGGCGGTCGCCGCCGCTGTGGCTGATGATGTCGGTGTAGGAATCCACGTCGTTGAAAGTGTGTGGCGCGCTGACATCCGCCCATTTCGAGTCGTCGAACGCGACCTGCTCGGCGTTGGTCACGTCCTCGCGGATGAATTTCCAGCCGGGATTGAAATTGAAAGTCGCGCGCGGCGACGCGGGCGGGGTGAACGGCCCGGAAGGAGCCGCCGGAGCGGCGGCAGCGGGTGCGGTGGGTTTGGCCGTCGCGTCCGTCGCGGCGGGTTTGGCGGGCTTGCAGCCGGCAAACAAAAAGAAGGCCAGTGCCGCGCAGCCGGCGGTGAGAGTGAGTTGTTTTTTCATTTTGTCATGTTGATGTTGAATATGTTTATGTGTGCGGCAGTCGCCGGAAATTCATTTTCAAACTTGAAAGGCCATTGGCCGTTACAAGCCGGGAATTCTCCGATTTTGGTGCCCGCGTTTTCAAGCAATTTCGGAAATCATTTGTGTTGGGACGCGGAATAAGCGTCGTTGCCATAGTCTTTGGACATTTGCGGATAGAGGTCAAAAAGACTGTTGGCATCGTAACGCCCGCCGTTCCGGTTTCTGAAACTGAAACGCGCGGGACGGTTGGTAGTGATCGTGCCGTCCTGGTTGGTGGTCAGGGTCACGCCGCCAAAGGGCTGGTTGAGGAAGTTGGTGCGCGGACGCGGTGGCGTGTTCAGTTGCGCGCCCTGGTTGATGCCGGTGTCGGTCGTAAAATTCGAGGCCTGTCCGCCGCCAGCATTTTTCCCGTCCTTGTCAAAAAGCGCCTCGCGATGCCGCGTCGGTTCCCAAATGAAGGTGCCGAGGCCCTTCTTGTCCGGCGTGTCGAACATGAGGTCGTTGATGTAGCGTTTTTGAGCGGAGTATTCGAGGACGAGCTGGCCCTTGTCGGGATAGCGCTTGGCGAGGTCGTTGAAGTTGGTCTGCCAGTCGCCTTCCTTTGCCTGCGCGTAGCACGACATGCCGACGATGTCGAATTTCACGCCGCGCTGGATCAAATTGTCGAGCCAGGGCCGCATCACCGCGTTGCTGCGGCCGAGGTGATGGTGCAGGGCGATTTTCGCGGAGGGATCCGCCTCTTTCGCGCCGGCGATTCCCGCCTTCAGCAGCATGGCAAAATTATCCCAGTTTGTCCGTCGTCCGTCGGGAAAAAGCATCCCATCCGAAATTTCATTGCCGATTTGCACCATGTCCGGCGCGACGCCGTTTGTGACCATCGCATGAACGGCATTGTAGGTGAAATCGTGAACCGCGTTGGTGAGATCGGAAAAATTCAAATTAGCCCACGCGGCGGGTTTTTTCTGGCTGCCGGGCGAGGACCATGTGTCGCTGTAATGAACATCAAGCAGCAGCCCCATGTTGGCGGCCTTCGCGCGCCTGGCCAGCGCGACGACGTGCGGCAAATCGCAGAACGCCTCGCCCTGCCGCATTCCCGAGTAGCCGCCGGGCGCGCCGGGATTCACGAACAACCGCAGCCGGATGTAGTTGAATTTGTATTTTTTCAGGATGTCAAAAATGTCCATCTGCACGCCGTGGTCATAATACTTTGCACCCGCCGCCTCGTCCTCCGGAATCCACGAAATGTCCGCGCCGAGGATGAACGGCCCGGTGCGCGCGTTTGTATTTTTATGTGGGGTGACGCAGCCGGAGTCCAGCCAGATGACGGCGATCAGCAGCGTGGAAATCAGCAGGGCTGCGGGCAGGATTCTGTTTTTCATCTGTCGGGCTAGCTTTGAGTTTCAGCGTTGTTTATATGGTTTTATCGCGGGTCCGCCGGGCCGGCATAACCCCAGTCTGTCACGCCGCCATTCCCGGCAAAAATCGTGTCCAGCACAATGCCGGGATCAACCATCCAGATTTTTAACGTGTGCAATCCGGGCCGCGTCAAGGAATGGACGCTCAAAGTCAACGCCGCGTTACGCAAAACGTCTTCCTGCCAAACACGGTTGTGCTCGTCCTGGCTTAACGGCAACGAAACAATTTGTGGTGGCGCGTTGTCAAACGCGATGGCGTAGCGCTGCGGCTTGCCGGTTTCGACGGAAAATGTCGGCAGCGCGCGGACGCTCACCTGCCAGTCGCCCGCGCTTTGAAAATTGATTTTGTATTGCAGGCAGGGTGATTCGGCTAAAATATTTTCCGGCTCGGCGCGAACCGCCACCGTCGCCGGGAAAACTGAAACCGCCTCGCCGTCGTAGCCGAGGCCGGTGATTTTCTGCCAGCGTGCGTCCTGGCCGGGAACAAATGCCGAAGCGCGTGCGGCTTCGATGACGACGCGATGGTTGTCTTCCACAAAATCCGCGCCAGAATTTGATTGGGCCGTGTTTGTTGCGAGCGGCTCCGCGATCTGAAGCGCTTTGCCGGATTCGGAATTGGTGCGAACCACCGGTCCGCGCGCCGGGGCGAGCAGCCCGTGCGGGTTGTCCGACATCATGCCGTGCCATTTGCCGCCGGCGATCTGGTTGTTGTAAATGTCCGTCAGCCGCTGAATTTCGGCCTGCGCCGTTTGCGCATTTGTCGGCGCAAGGAATTTTTCATTTGCCAGCGCGGCGCAGCGGACCGGATAACCGACCAGCTCAAAAAAGGCGTCATGGGTTTCCGGCGGCAGATTGCTTTCAATGGCGTCAACGCGCGCGGACAATTTTTGCCACGCCTCCAGCCGTTGCGCCACTTCATCGCTGGTGAAAAGGCTGGCTGGCGGAAATCCCATGTGCTCCGGCTTGCGCTGGAAATTCAGCCGGTAATATTCGGCCATGATGGAGGTGAGTTCGGGCGCGTTCGCCGCGCCGAAGTCGCGGGCGAATTGTTTTTCCAGCGGGCCGTAGGTGTTTGTGCCGTTCCACGAATGCGGATTCCACGCGAGCTTGAGGAAATATTCGATGTCGAGTTCCGCCGGCTTCAAATCCCCGACGTTGAGAATCCAAACCCTGTCCGCGCCATAATCGTAAGCCTTCGTCATCTCCTCGGCGATCAGCCCGGGCGCCGTGGAGCAGAGCCAGAGATAATCGTGCGGGCTTCCCCAATACGAAACGTGATAATAAACCCCGGCGCCGCCGCTGCGGGCGCGCTCGCGCGCGTCGGAAAATTCGCGGATGTAGCCGAAATTGTCGTCCGGCCAGACGAGTGTGATGTCGTCCGGCAAATTCGTCATCAAGCGGTAGAGCGGCAGCACTTCCTTGTAGGGGCAGAAAATCTGCGGCACGGCGGCAAGGTTGGTGTTGACCAGCCGCGAGAGCATTTCACGCTGGCCGGCGATGATGGTTTCGAGCCGCGCGGCCTTTTCGCGTTCGGTGCCGCCGCCGGGCATCGCGCCGTCGTGGATGCCGCGCATGCCCAACGTCCAGGTGCTGTCGAATTTTCCGTTTTCGAGGACGCGCTGCTCCCAATACTTCCGCACGCCGTCGGGATTGGTGACGTAGTTGTATTCGCCGAAACGGTTCGTGTCCCACTCGTCCACGTTGTCGCGGAGCATCTGCTCGCAATGCGATGAGCCCATCACGATGCCGTATTCATCGGCGAGGAATTTGTTGGTCGGATAAAAATTAAACGCCCGTGAGCCGGGATGCATCGCCGGCCAGAGATAATTCGCGTGCAGCCGCAGCAGCAGCTCGAAAATCTTCGCGTAGGTTTTGGGGCCGATGTTGCCGGTTTCCGGCTCGAACGTCTTCGACGCCCACGGCCGCAAACCCCAGTCTTCGTCGTTCAGAAAAATGCCGCGATATTTCACGGCGGGCGGGCCTTGCTTGAAAATGTCGCCATGCAAGGCGAGGATTTTTTTCTGTTTCTCCGGCACGTCCGCCCACCAATACCACGGCGAAACACCGATCATTTCCGACAACTGGTAAATGCCATAAATAGTCCCGCGCCGGTCGCTGCCGGCGATGACCAGCACCGCGTCCACACCGGGCAGGGGACTTTTTACGATTTGCAGGACATAACTTTCCCACGCGCCGCTGACGCCGCTTGTGTCCAATTTCCCCTCCGCCGCCAGCCGGTCAATGATTTTGCTGTTTCCGAGCGTGCCGATGATGATGCCGATTTTTCCGTCCGGCGAAAAGTGGTTTTCAATTTCCGGTTTCGTTCCCGTCACCCGGGCGAAGTCGTCCGCCAGATCGCCCGCCGCGCGAAGCACCGCGCGATTGTCGTTGGTTTCGACATAAATTGCCGCCACGGCTTTGCCGTCTGCCAGGGACAAACCACCCGCACCGGGCGGCGAATCCGCCACCGCGAGTTCAGTCGCGCGCGCGGACAGGCACGCGCAGGCGCAGGCGAGGAGAATGAGCAGGCGATTTGATTTCATTTTGTCGGTAAAGGTTTTGTGGCTTCGATGATGATGGAACCGGCAGTCAGCCCCGGGGCCGCTGCCGTCAAAATGATTTTACCCGGCAAGCCAGATGCCTTCACAAACGCGACGCACCGGCCCTGATACGCGCGCCGTTCGGTTGTCTGAAACGGCTCATGGCTCGAATTGTTCGCGTTGTCCACGGCGGCAATGATGCCCGGCCCGGAAATCTGGAACGAAATCAAATCATCCGCGTGCGGAACCGTGATGCCGTTTGCATCCACGATCTTTGCGCGCACGAACGCCACGTTGTCCCAGCCGGGCGAAAGTTTCCCGGGTTCCGTGGACAGGACGATTTTTGCCGGCCTGCCTGCGGTGCGCAATTCGTCGGTTGCGACGATTTTGCCGTTGTTGCGCGCGACAGCCTTCAAAACGCCCGGCGCGAACGATACCTCCCAGGTTCGCGGCGAGGCGTCGGCGTTGATGGTTTTTGCGCCGAGCGATTTGCCGTTTAGGAACAGCTCGACATCCTTGCAGTTGGAATAGACCTCCACGTTTTCGGCATGCGGCTGCGTGTTCGTCGGCGTCCAGTCGGAGAAGGAGGTTTGCGGGCGCCGGTCGGCGGCGTTGTTGGCGACGGCGTTGTCGGAGTTTGAATTCTCCCTGCCCGTGCGGCGCGCAATGCCAACCATCGGCGCATCGGTCCACCAGCTCTGCCGCTCAAAAGCCAGCGGCCTCGGCGCGGCGGTGCGGTCCAGGAGTCCGGCACCGCTGCAAATTACCGGCCAGCGGCGCGACTCGCCGAGATAATCCACGCCCGTCCAGAGAAATTGCCCCGCGTAAGGCGCGTGGTCGCGCAGCGCAACCCACGTCGCGCGGTCGTGGCGGTTTTCCGTGCCGATGATTTTGCGCGACGGCTTCTGGTCGTGTGCGGCGAGGATTTCGGTTTCGCGGTAATTTTGTCCGACCACGTCAAGCAAGTCCGCCAGGCCGTCCTCGTAATCGTGGCTCTGGTTCGGGCGGAACAATGCCTGTGTCACCGGACGTGACGGGTCGTTCGCATGAAACACTTCCACGAGTCCGGAGAGGATTTTCTTCGCCTTCTCCTGTTGTGGCGTGTCGTGGATTTCGTTCCCGGCGCTGTAAAGGATGATTGACGGGTGATTCCGGTCGCGGCACACGGTGTCGGCCACGTCAATTTTAGACCAGTCGTTGAAATACAGATGATAATCCGCCAGGCTGTTGCCCGCCAAATCGGGTTTGGCAACCGTCCAGCAGTCAAAAAGTTCGTCCATCACCAGAAAGCCCATGCGGTCGCACAAATCGAAAAAATCCGGCGCGGGCGGATTGTGCGCGGTGCGGATGGCGTTCACGCCCAGCTTTTTCAACCCCGCGAGCCGCTCCTGCCAGACCGCCAGCGGCACCGCCATGCCGAATGCGCCGCCGTCCGCGTGCAAGGCCACGCCCTTGATTTTGAAGTTTTTTCCGTTCAACCAGAAGCCGGTGGCGGCATCAAAATGCGCGTCGCGGATGCCGAAGGTTGTCGTGGTTTCATCCAGCGTCCTGCCGGCGGAAATGATTTTGCTGACGGCGTGGTAAAGCTTTGGGTCGTCTAGATTCCACAACTGCGGTTTGGAAGAAATCGTCTGCTGGTTCAACCACCACGCCCGCCAGTTTCTGGCATAGCTCGACCTGCGTTGCGAATCGGGCAGGATAATTTGTTGCTTGAGCGCGACAGTTGCGCCGTCGGCGATGGAGCAATTCGTCTCGATGGTGGCGACGGTGTTTCCATCCGGCGCGATGAGCGTGGTTTGCACCGTGATGTCGCGCGGCGCGGCGGATTCGTTTGTGACGGAGGTTTCAATCTGCACCGTCGCCTGCAATGCCGAAACCTGCGGCGTGGTGACGAACACGCCCCATTGCGGAATGTGGACCGGATCGGTGGCGACGAGCCGGACATGCCGGTAAATTCCCGCGCCCGCGTAAAAGCGCGAGGCCGGCTGCTCCGAAGTGTCCGCGCGGACGGCGAGGACGTTGTTGCCGCCGAAATTGAAATGGCCGGTGAGTTCGTAGCTGAAGCCGACGTAGCCGAAAGGCCGGTGGCCGAGGTGAAAGCCGTTGATCCATACGTCGCTGTTTTGCATCACGCCGTCGAACTCAATGAACACGCGCCGGTTCGCAAACTCCTTTGGCAGGGAAAAGGTTTTTCGATACCATGCCACCCCGCTGGGCAGAAACGCGCCCGCGCCGCCGGTGAGATTGGTTTCGGCAAACGGCCCCTCGATGCTCCAGTCGTGCGGCAAATCCAGCCTGCGCCAGCCGGTGTCGTTGAAATCGGATTGTTCCGCGCCGGCGGCGTCAGCTTTCAGGAAATGCCAGTTGGAATCAAAATTCTCAATCAGCCGGGCGTCCGCCGCGGTTGAATGCCTTGGGAGCAGTGCGAAAAAAAATGCCAACGCGGCCACCGAAATGTAATGCGCGGTTTTCATTTGAAAATAGACGCAAAGCATCCGGCAAAGGTGACAGAAAAACAACCACTCAAACAGGGTGGTGGCCATTGCCGCGCCGCGCCATGACAACGAAACGCGCCTCGCCGGGTTCCGGCGATGTTGTCTCCGGCCTTTTTCCAGCGACGATGGTTGACAAAATCATCAAAAACGGATTATTCATCAAACTTGACCAGTGCCAAATTTATTCAAATCCGTAATGAGTGCCGCCGCTGACATCAAAGCTGTTTCGACTGGTCACGCGCCAAACGGCGTTTCACCGGTCTTGACCGAAGTCGTGCAACTTTCCGATTCAACTGCGCTCACGCCCCTCCAGCAGGCCTGCATCATGCGTTCGCTGCTTTCGCCCGCTGGCGGCCATTACATTCAGCAGATGGTTTGTGAATGGGCTGAACCGTTGCAGATCAGCGCATGGAAACAGGCGTGGGATTTTGTGGCCGGACGGCACGATGCCTTGCGGGCCAGTTTCCGGTGTCATCTCAACGACGGACTCACCCAGCATTTTGCGGATGCGGTCACAGTGTCATTGAACGTCATGTCCGGTCCTTCGCCGGAGGTCAGCAGGGATCAAATCGTGTCCGACTTTCTAACGACCGACCGCGTCCGTGGATTCAATCTCGACTCCGCGCCGCTCTGGCGCCTGACCGTGTTTCCTTGGGCCAACGGTGAGGCCACCACAGTGTGGAGCTTTCATCACAGTCTGCTGGACGGACGGTCGCGCACGCTGGTCTGGCAGGAGGTCAATGCAGTTTATCGCGCTCTGCTTGCAGGAACGGCACCCGTGTTGCCGCCGGCCCGATCATTCCGCGAGTTTACAGCGTGGCTGCAGACAGCTCCAGTGGAGAAGGCGGCAGCTTACTGGCGCGAGCGATTGCAAGGCATACAGACGGCTGCCGTCCTGCCGTCCCTTTCACTGGTGCAGGATTACGCGAATGGCGATGCGCAGCCGGCAATGGAAACCCTAACGCTCACGCCTGCTGCCACAATTTGTTTGCGGAAGGCGGCGCAGCGACACGGCGTGACCCTGAACAATCTCGTCCAAGGAGTCTGGGCCCTGGTGCTCTCGCAGAGTCAGGCCGTGGAGGAAATTATTTTTGGCGCTGTGCGGTCGGGCCGTCACTGGACCGACGAGGATCCCGATGGCCGCGTCGGAATGTTCATCAATACCATTCCATTCCGGGTTAACACATCACCGTCACAGCCGGTTGGCGTCTGGTTGCAAGGGTTGCGTGCGCAGCAACTTGCCGCTCGCGCCGGTGAGCACGCTTCCGTCGAACAAATCCGCCATTGGTGCGGCCTGTCAGGTTCCACCGTCCTGTTCCGCAGCCTGCTGGTGTTTGAGAACCGCGATCCTTGCGAACTGTTGACAAACGTGCGCCAGCGAGTGCGATTTTTTGAAAAAGCGGATTTGCCAACGCTTGCGGCCAATGCCGGCACCACTCTTGTCCTCAACCTCAAATATTCGCCACGGTGGCATTCACCGGTTCAGGCGCGGGCGGTTTTGGAGCAAATCCGCGCCATACTGGAGACACTTGCCTCGGCCTCCGGAAATCAGCCGTTGAGGCAGCTCTCCATCCGGCTTCCGACGGAATGCCGACAATTCTTTGATGAGTGGCAGGGCCGTTCCACCCTCCGGCAGGAAATGCTGTTTCAGCCGGCTCTTGAGGTTCAAGGCAACCCCGCCCAAAGCGTGCAGGAAAAACCTTTGCTCACGGAGGCTGAACGTCATCAAATCTTGGTGGAATGGAACCGGACGGAGCGGGAGTATCCGCGGGACAAGTGTATCCACCAGTTGTTCGAGGAACAAGTGACGCGCACGCCGGACGCAGTGGCGGTGGAATTTGAAGGAAACTCGTTGACATACCTGGAACTCAACGTCCGGGCCAACCAACTGGCGAATTATTTGCGTTCGCACGGAGTCGGGCCGGAGGTTCTCGTCGGCCTCTGCGTGGAACGTTCACTGGAAGTGATGGTCGCCATCCTTGGCATTCTCAAAGCTGGCGGGGCCTATGTGCCGTTGGATCCTCATTTCCCGCAAGAACGGCTCTCAAAGATAATCACCGACTCCGGCATTAAGACATTACTGACACAAAACAAGCTTGAAAACACACTGCCTGTTGACGGGATAGAAATCGTCTGTCTTGACTCCGGCTGGAAAGCCATTGCCACGGAGGAGCAAGAGAATTTGCCAGGCGATGTGAAAACTGCAAATGCCGCTTATGTTATCTACACCTCTGGATCAACGGGCGAGCCCAAGGGGGTAGTGATCTCGCACGCGGCACTTGGAAGCTATACCGCTGCTGCAAGCGACATCTACCAAATCAACCCGCAAGATCGCATCCTGCAGTTTGCATCGTTCAGCTTTGATGCCAGCATCGAGGAAATTTTCCCCTGCCTTGCGCGAGGCGGCACGCTGGTCTTGCGCGCAGATGCGATGGTTCAATCCATGTCCACTTTTCTCGACCGATGCGCCGCCTGGAACATCTCCGTCTTGAGTCTGCCGACGGCGTTCTGGCATGAACTGGTTCTCGCCATCGGGACGGATGATGTGCGCCTTCCGGCGTCACTACGGCTGGTCATCATCGGCGGAGAACGCGCGCTTCCCGAGCGCGTCGCCCGGTGGAATGAGCATGTTCGTGGGAGTGTGCGGTTGATTAACTCCTATGGACCAACCGAGGCAACAGTGGTGACGACGGTCTGCGATCTAAATGTTGAAAATGCCCGGCAGGCACCCATCGGACGTCCCTTGCCCAACGTCCAAGTCTATATTCTCGATCCAAATTTTCAACCGGTGCCGATTGGCATCGGCGGGGAACTGCTTATCGGCGGGGGACAACTCGCGCGGGGATACTGGAATCGTCCCGAATTGACCAACGAAAAATTTGTTCCAAATCCATTCAAGCCGGGCGGGCGGCTTTACCGCACGGGCGACCTCGCCCGCTGGCTGCCGGATGGCAATATTGAATTTATTGGTCGGATTGATTGTCAGGTGAAGATTCGTGGGTTTCGTGTTGAGTTAAACGAGATTGAAGTGGTGCTGGGCGGGCATCCAGAAGTCGTCGCTTGTGCGGTGCTGGCCCAAGACCATGGTGCCGGGGACAAGGTGCTGACGGCTTTCATGGTTGGCAGGGAAACAACCGTGCCATCGGTGGCGTCGCTGCGGCAATGGCTTGCCGCGAAGCTGCCGGACTACATGATTCCATCGCGATTTATCGCGGTTCCGAACCTGCCGCTGAATACAAACGGCAAGGTGGATCGGAAGGCGCTGGCAAAACTGGATGGTGTGGAGCTGGCTTCCGGCATGGATTATCTGGCTCCGCGAAATGAGTGGGAGCAGAAACTGGTGGAAATTTGGAAGGTGGTTTTGCGCCGGGACAAAATCGGCATCCGCGATAATTTTTTTGATCTGGGCGGTCATTCCTTGCTGGCCGCCGTCATGGTTTCGAAAATCCATCGCCGGTTTGGGGTGGAAGTATCATTGCGCTGGATATTTGAGCAGCCCACGATTGAGCGGCTGGCAAACCAGCTGGCAGCCAGCGAAGATCAGCGGCAACCCCTTCAACCCATTCCAAAGGCGGACCGGCGGAAGCCTTTGCCGATGTCGTTTGGCCAGCAAGGAATGTGGTTGTTGCAACAGACATTGGCGGATCTGGCGACTTATAACGAACCCGTGGTCTGGCGATTGTCGGGCCGTGTGGATCGGGAAAGGGTTCGTCTGGCCTTGGCCGCGATTCAGGAGCGCCATGAAGTTTTGCGAACCGCATTGGTGCAACGAGGTGAGGACTTGGTGCAACGGATTGCGGGCGTGAAAGAAGTTTCGTTGCCGTGGCAGGAAGTGGATTTACGAGATGTGCCAGCCGGTCAGAAAGAGGAAGTATTGGCGGAGCAGTTGCTGGCCAAGGCCCGTCGGCCGTTTGATCTGGCGCAGGCTCCGCTTTGGCGGGTGGCGTGGATTGATCTGGCGGCAGAAGATCAGGTGTTGGCGTTTACCTTTCACCACAGCATTGTCGACGAGTGGTCTTCTCGGCTGTTCTTTCAGGAATTTGCAAAGCTCTATGCAACGAGCGGGCAGGTTGAACTAGCCGGACTGTCAGCGTTGCCAGTGCAATACGCCGACTATGCCGCATGGCAAAGACAGTGTCTGACCGATGAGTTGCTGGAGACGCAGCGCAGCTATTGGCGGGAACAACTCCGGGATTTGCCGCCGGCTTTGGAACTGCCGACGGACAAGCCCCGGACGCTTCAACCCAGCGGCCAGGGAGCGGTTCATGATTTTCAACTGACCGGCTCCGTGGTGACACAACTGCGTGAATTGGCGCACGAGGAAGGAACCACCCTGTTCACGGTGATGCTGGCCGCCTTCCAAGTCTGGCTGCACCGCTATACCGGGCAGACCGATTTGATCGTGGGCACCCCGGCAGCCGACCGCGACCGACCGGAGGTGCAAGCGTTGCTTGGACTTTTTTTGAATACGTTGCCCATACGTGTCAGGTTGGATGGAGGCCCTGGTTTTCGGGAAGCGTTGCGACAGGTGCGCACCATTCTTTTTGATGCTTTCAGTCACGCCGACCTGCCATTTGAGCAGATGGTGGAACTGGCAGTTAAGGAACCCGAACCGGAACAGCGGCTTCTCTTTCAGGTGATGTTTGTCTTGTTGGAGGAAGGGCTGTCTCCGTTGCATTTGGATGAGGCACAGGGCCGGCTCATGTCGGTTGGAACAAAGACAAGCAAAAGAGATTTGTGTTTTAACGTTCGAGCTGTGGGTGAGACATGGAATTGCCAATTGTGGTATGCCACCGACCTGTTCACGGCGGACAGTGTCGCGAGAATGGCGCGGCATCTGACGGAGCTGCTTCAGTCAATCGTGGAAAATTCTTTTGCCCCGGTCAGCCAGTTGCGATTCATGCCCGAAGCGGAACGACATCAAATCCTGGTGGAATGGAACCGGACGGAGCGGGAGTATCCGCGGGACAAGTGCATCCACCAGTTGTTTGAGGAACAAGTGGAACGGACACCGGATGCGGTGGCGGTGGTGTTTGAGGAGGATTCACTGACCTATCGCGAACTCAACATCCGGGCCAACCAGCTGGCAAATCATTTGCGAGTGCTGGGCGTGGGGCCAAGCACACTGGCAGGCCTCCGCGTTGAGCGTTCCATTGAAATGATTATCGCGCTGTTGGGGATACTGAAGGCGGGCGGGGCATATTGGGCGCTGGAGGAGAATCTGCCTGAAGACCGAATCCGGCTGATGCTCGCCGAAGCGCAACCCCGTGTGCTGATCGTCCGCAGAAAGTCAGTCAAGCATTTGTCCACTCTTGTTGGCAAAGATACGCCGGCTGGTGCTGTTAGGATCGCCGCAATCGAAGATTTACTGGAGTCGTCTCCGAAAGAATTGATTGCCAGCGCGCCGCCCAATCAGGCAGGCGATCCGGCTTATGTATGTTACACCTCCGGCTCGACGGGCCGACCCAAAGGCGTGGTTGTGCCGCATCGCGGGGTGGTGCGGTTGGTGAGGGGGGCGGATTACGTTTCATTCAGCGCGGATGAAACATTGCTGCATTTGTCGCCGCTGTCTTTTGATGCGTCCACCTTTGAAATCTGGGGCGCATTGCTCAACGGCGGACGGGTCGTCCTGATGCCGCCGGGGCCGCCCGCGCTTGCAGAAATCGGCGGGGCCATCCGCCGGCATGGGGTCACCACGCTTTGGCTCACGGCGGGTTTGTTTCATCTCATGGTGGATGAGCGCCTGGATGATTTGAAACCGCTTCGACAGTTGCTGGCGGGTGGCGATGCACTTTCACCGGAGCGGGTGCGCAAAGCCTTTCGAGCACTCCCCGATTGCCGGATCATCAACGGCTACGGACCCACGGAGAACACGACTTTCACCTGCTGCCACACGGTGGAAGACGAACAGGCGTTGACTCCAAGAGTTCCGATTGGACGTCCGATTGCCAACACACAGGTTTATGTCCTGGATTCGCATCAGCAACCGGTGCCGGTGGGCGTGACGGGTGAACTGTATGCCGGTGGCGACGGGGTGGCGTGCGGCTATCTCCACCAACCGCAATTGACCGCCGAACGATTTGTCCCCGATCCGTTCAGTGGCAAACCGGATGCCCGGCTCTATCGGACTGGCGATTTGGTCCGCTGGCGATCTGACGGCAATCTGGAGTTTCTGGGACGGCTTGATTCGCAGGTGAAAATCCGCGGCTTTCGGATTGAGTTGGGAGAAGTTGAAACTGTGCTGCGCGCCCAGCCTGAAGTCCGCGAGGCGGTAGTCATCGCACGCGAAGATTCGCCAGGCGACAAGCGATTGGTTGCGTATCTCGCAGCCAATACCGGGGACAAGCCCGATGTCCTGACCATGCGCACGCGACTCGCGGAAAAGCTGCCGGATTACATGATTCCGTCGCGGTTCGTAGCGGTTCCGGCCTTGCCGTTAAATCCGAACGGCAAGGTGGATCGCAAAGCCTTGCTGGCAATGGAGACTAGCAGCAGCGGCGATGCGCCAAGTGCCGCCAGCCAGCCCATCAATCTTCTCGAATTGGAGTTGATCCGCATCTGGCGGCGGCTTTTCCAGCGGGAAAACATTGACCGGCGGGACAATTTTTTTGCACTGGGCGGCCACTCGCTGTTGGCAGTGCGGCTGGCAGCGGAGATGGATAAGCGTTTCAAATGCAAGATTCCCATCGCGACACTGTTTCAATCGCCCACAATTGAATTGCTGGCCCGGCGTTTGACTGATGAAAATTGGGCGCCGGCGTGGACCTCGCTGGTGCCGCTGCAGTCGCAGGGTTCCAAGCCGCCGCTGTTTCTGGTTCACGGTTGGGGTGGGGACGTATTTGTCTTTTTGGATCTCGCCAGGCTGCTGCCTCCCGACCAGCCAATCTACGGCATTCAGGCTGTCGGACTGGATGGCAAGTCGCCCCGTCACATCAGCATCGAGGAGATGGCCGCCCACTACGTCAAGGAAATCGTTTCATTTCAGCCCGATGGTCCGATTTATCTGGCGGGATTTTCCATGGGCGGGGTGATTGCCTATGAAATGGCCCGGCAGCTTCATCGGCTTGGCCGGCGCGTCGCCATGCTCGCGCTTTTGGACAGCGAACCCACCGGCAAAACGCCGTGGGTTTTCTATGGCATGGCGATGGCCGTCTATATTCCAAAACGCTGCTGGTGGCATTTCCGGCGATGGTGGCGTTTGCCGTTTCGTGAGCGGTTCAATTACATTCGCGGTCGTTGGACGGCGCTCCGTTATTGGATGGTTCGGAACCGTTCCCGTCCGCCGCTCATAACGGCCGCGCCGCAACAAACCGGTGAGCGGCTGGAAGCGTCCCTCGGCACCGATTATTACCGTGCGGTCGCGCATGCCTACCAGCTCCGCCCGTATCCGGGTGCGGTGGATATTTTTGTCAGCGATGAATCCAATCCCGCGTGGAGACTCTATTGGCGGCACCTGGTGCGCGGCGGCGTTTCCTTCCACCGGGTTTCCGGCGGGCATCTGCAGATTGTTTTATCCCCGGACTACATGCCGGAGATGGCAAAGTCGTTGACGACAGTGCTTCTCCGGGCACAGGAAAAAGAAGCGCGCGTGGTTTCTTCCCGCGATGAACATTCCCACGCAAATCTTGTTTCGTGAATGGGACAACTCCGCCCTCGCGCGGCGTTCGGCGGCTTCTCTCGGCGGTGACGAAGTTCAGGTGTGGCTGGCGACGATGCCGACAGACGAGGCGGGCCTGAACGCGCTTGCCCTCACGCTCAACCCGGACGAGTGCCAACGCGCCGAACGGTTCAGCGTGAGCGAACCGCGCCGTCAATTCGTTTTTGGCCGCAGCGTGCTGCGGCAGCTTCTTGGGGCGTGTCTGAATGTCGAACCGGCGGCTTTGGTGATCTGTTGTCATCCGCACGGCAAACCTTTTCTTGACGCGGCCGGCGATCTCCGTTTTAACCTCTCGCATTCCGGCCCGTTGGTGGCCGTCGCCTTGGCGCGCGGGCGCGAAGTGGGCGTGGACATCGAATCAATCCAGCATTTGGACGATTGGCCGCTTCTGACCGGACGGATATTTTCGCCGCGCGAACTGGGCGAATTGAATTCCACTCCCGAACCGCAACAACGGATGGCTTTCTTCAACGGCTGGACGCGGAAAGAGGCGTATCTCAAGGCCACGGGCGAAGGATTGACTGATAATCTCTCCGCAGTCGAGGTCACGCTGGCGACCGGGAAACCCAAGCTGCTTGGATTACCCGCCGGGCCTGAAGCCGCGAGGCGGTGGGCAATCCGCTCCATCCCGTTGCCGCCGGACTTTGCGGGCGCGGTCGTTTTTGAAAAATGCCCGGACAGCGGCGCGGCAAGTCATGGTTGGTTTCGGCTGTCCGAATAATTTCCCGATCATTTGGGCGTGCCGATGGAGCTGGGTTCGGTTTTGAGGGCGAGCGCGGGAACTTCCACAATTTTCACATCGTTGATGGCGTGGTCGGCGGGCAGATTTTCTCCCGACCAGAGTTTCTGCGCAGTCCAGCGTTCCGCCGGTGCGCTCCAGAATTCATCCGTTGGCGGCAGGCCCAGCGGCAGCAAACCCGCGCTGCACAAATACAGGCTGCCCGTGGAAATATACGATTCGCCCAACGCCGGTTGATGTCCGCAAAAACCGATTTGCAGCCAGCCGCTCGCGTCAAACGTTCCCGGGGCTTGGCTCAGAGTTTGGATGATGGTCGTCAACGCGCAGCGCACCTGCGCGGGCTTGATTCGTTCCGGCAGCTCGTGCTCCAAGGCAACCAGGGCCAGCGTCTGGAACGCGCCAAACCGATACGTCGTCGAACGGCCCAGGGAGGGAAAGGTGCCGTCCGGCACGATGAGCCGTTCCTGGATTTCGGCGTGCCGTTTCGCGCGTTGCAAAACGATTTTCCGCGCGGCGGAAAAACGGGCATCGCGCCTTTTCAGGACCGCAAGCACGTCCAGCAACATCGGCTGGATGACGAAGCTGTTGTAGTAATCGAAATGGAAAAACTCGCCATCGGAATAAGCTCCGTCGCCCACATACCAGCCGAGCATTTTGCGGACGCAATCTTCCAGCCGTTCCGGCAGCGTCGGTTCGCCAAATTCCAAAAGCGTTGCCTCGATCATGGCCGCAAACATCACCCAGTTGTTGCGGTCCGGCGTGGCGATCTTGCGTGTGGATTTCAGCGCGGCAATGGTCTGCGTTTTGACGCGCGGCTCCAGCGGTTCCCACAAGGCCCCTGGCGCGCGCAAAAATCCCTGCGCCAGAAATGCGGCGTCCACCAGCGGTTGTCCGCCTGTGGTGAAATTCATGAAATCGGGCGATTGCGGATCCGTCGCTGCGTCCAGAGACGACCGGGCGAGCGTCAGAAATTCCTGCTGCAACTTGAGTTCGTCATCCGCCGGATGTGCCAGCGCGAGCCACGGCGCAATGCCGCAAACCAGCCGGCCAAACGCCTCGAGGTGGGTATAGGCTTCGCGCTTCGCCCCGGGTTGTGCCTCAACCGGCATTTGTTTTTTTAGTTCGCGCCGCGACAAATTTTCCAGCACGGGCCGTGCGATTTTTTCAAGAACGGCAACCCAGACACGCCGGTCGGTGCCTGAAGATGGGATGGATGGCGGTTCTTCCGCCACCGCCGGCAGCGGCAGCCCGGCGGCGCCCAGCACGCCCAGCGCGGCGGCGGACTTGAAAAAATCGCGGCGTGTTTTCATTAAACAAGGCGAAACGGTGCGCATAGTTAAATTGTTCCGCAATTCGACTGCAAGGCATTCTCGCCGGTCAAATTATCAGCGCTGCGAAACCTGTTGCGAACGGGCATTTTAACCCATCAAAAGCAACAAATGGAAGGCGCTTGTTCGGTTCATCCGGGAAGTTGGGGTCTGGACAGGTATTCCCGCTACTGGATTGCGATGCAAAATCGCCAAATCCAGAGCGGCGCATTTAGGAAACGGACGTGGCGATGGCTGTTTGCCCCTCTCGAAGCAAAGCCGCTCTGGATTTGGCGATTTTGCACGGCTACTGCCTTTTCCGTATGCCCCATTCCCCCTTTGAGACAAGCTTTTACGGCCAATTCTGGAACGGCACAAATCATTTAGCGCTCTTCATGCCTTCAGACCCCAACTTCCCGGATGAACCCAATTTCGCTTATTTGGTTGATCGAAAACACGGTTTGCCATGCTTTCGCATTCAAGGAAAGGCAACTGTTGTCTCCGGTGGTCAAGTGCATGAGGTTCCTCCGGGTGGAGGAACCTCAGCTTTCTTTTTGAGAGCCATTCAATCGTAAATGCATTTTTCAGTTCATCTCCTGCAAATGCTCCCGCAAACCGATGGTGACAAAATGATGAAACGGCACCCTGTAGAATTATGCACCATAACCGGCAATGAAAAATGGTCTGAAGCTGCCAGTTTAGGGCAAAACTAAACGGTAGTGCCTTAATTTGAAATTCGGCTAAAGAATTTACAGTTTAAGCCAGCCAATCGCTCTCTTTCCTCCAAAACGTCCAAAACGCAGAAAATGTGCCGATTCTGCACCCTAAAAATAAAACGTTATTTGTGTTGCATTCCGGCGGATTAGATGCTTAATTAGTGGCGTCCCAAATGTTTGGCGACATAATAACATTATGAAACTGAAAATTGGAAACATTGAAATCAGCGACATTTCGCTTGAAGAATTGGATACACTGGTGGGCAGGTATGGCGGGTCGGGGGCCGCAAGAAGCGATCAGCCCGATGTGCCGGCCAAGACAATCCAGCCAGATTCGACCGGGCACGCCGCGCCGGATGCAGTTATACTGCGCAAATTGGTAGATGCTCCAGACGGAATGCCAATTAACGATGTTGGTGCCTTGCTTGGGCGGCGCGGTAAAGCGGCTAGGAGCGCAATTCAGCAATGGGCTGTGCGGGTTCGACTTGTTCAAGATTCAAATCTTGAAGCGATAGAATACCCGCGCGTTGGATCAAAGAGGAATGCTAGGCTGAAGCCTGAATTTAGAGATTTGGCAAAGGAGATTCTTCAGCGTGGCACAAATGGAAATTAAATGATTTCCCATCGGAATGAATCCAATGGGTAGCACACAACGAAAAATGTTATTAGTAATAGGGGGTTCGTGACGCCGCAACGGATCGCCAATAAATAAAACGGCTGACATGATTTCACTTTTGCGAGGTCGTCACGTCAGCCGCTAGGCTCACAATTTTGGGCGTGTAGGTTAATCGGTCAAACCGCCGTTGCTTTACACCTCGGAAATATGGGTCCGAACCCCATCACGTCCATAATTATGTAATACAAATACCACTGGTTGCGACATGAAGCAAGGACTTTCTTGCCCAATTTGATTGGGTCAATCCTGAAGCCTTTATTGCGGCGTCAATTGGCTTCCGTTCGTCCGGTGTCAGTCGAACAGAAATTCCAGGCGACCTGGCTTTGGACTTGGCGACCTTTGGCCTGCCTGCTTTTCTTATCATAAAATAATTGATGTAATACAAAAATAGTTGTTGACGTAAAGATATATTTGTATTACATTTATGTCAACAAAGAAAGCGATATGGCAAACATTCTAAAAACCGAAAAGAAAGTGGCAGTCATTTCCATGCTCGCCGAAGGCACTAGCATCCGCGCCACGGAACGCATTACGGGCGTGAACCAAAACACGATAATGAGCTTGAACCGCCGTGTCGGCGATGCGTGCAAGAAAATCATGGATGAGAAAATGCGCGGCCTGAATTGCCGCAACGTCGAGATTGATGAGATTTGGGGATTCGTTGGTGCGAAACGCAAAAACGCAGAACGCGCCGGAGCTTACGGCGATGTCTGGACTTTTATTGCGCTGGACGCTGATTCCAAGCTGATTCCGTCCTACGTTGTCGGCAAGCGCGACGCCTATCATGCCAAGATGTTTATGGATGATCTGGCTTCCCGCTTGGCAATGCGTGTCCAGATTTCGTCTGACGCGCTGGCGGCCTATCCCGACGCCTTTGAACGCAGTTTTGGCGCGGATGCCGATTATGGACAGATTGTAAAAACGTATTCCGTTACCCCTCTCGGTAGCGCAGCAGCCCCGGCAGCCGTCAGGTATAGCCCGGCAGAAGTTGTGAAGGTTGAACGCTCGGTTATTTCAGGTATGCCGGATGTGGCGCGGATTACTACTAGCCATATTGAAAAACAGAACCATACGCTGCGGATGCACTGCCGCCGCCTGACTCGACTCACGAACGCATTCAGCAAGAAGTTTGAAAACTTTCAAGCTGCGGTCGCGTTGAATTTCGTGTATTACAATTTTGTGAAAACGCATCTGGCAATCCGCATGACACCAGCTATGGCCGCTGGCGTTGAAAACAGCCATTGGACAGTTGCCGAACTTGTGGAGCGTTGTGGCGAATAAACGTGATTATCTGGCGCGGTTGCAGGCGGCCATTTCGCAGTTACACAATTGCGGAGCGGTTTGGCGTGAATCTGTGCCGGTGCATGAAGTCTTTCGCGGCAAAACGCTTTGGCGGGGCGATGTCGAGGTTTTCGATCTGACGGGGCATCCAAAGGCAAAACGCGCCTACGGATGGTCGCATCCAGATGGCGCGGACAATAAAACGGAACGGTTTGTTGCCGTGCTCGAAATTCCGCCCGTGGATTCACCGCAAACCGCTGTAAAAATGGCGATTTACAGCGATATTAAAAAAGGGCAAACAAAGGCTAATAAATGAGAAACGTCAGTCCTATCCTTATCGTCTCAATTTGGATTGGCGTTTGTGTATGGGCCGCATTGGACGGGCATCCTGCGGTTTTGTTTTTAATGGGTGGATATTTTTTGTTTTTAGTGTTTCCCGTTGCAATCGGTTGGATTTGGGAGAAATTCAAAAATAAGAAATCAAATTAAGGCACTACCAACTAAACTTGATATTTGGCAATGTCATTGCAATATTTCAACCATGATTCTTCGCAAGTATTATTCCGACCGGGTTAAAAAGGCCTTGGGACGGAATCCCGTGGTGGCCCTGCTGGGTCCGCGTCAATGCGGCAAGACCACGTTGGCCCGTCAGATGATTCCCGCCGGTCACCCGCAGTATTTTGACCTGGAAGATCCGGCGGTGTCCCGGCTTATGGAAAATCCCATGACGGCATTGCAGGGGTTGCGGGGGCTGGTGGTGATTGACGAGGCACAGCGTCAACCCGGCCTGTTCCCCGTGTTACGGGTGCTGGCCGATCGCACAGGGCAACCGGCCACTTTCCTGATTCTTGGCAGCGCATCACCCGAACTTTCGCGGCAGGCCGCCGAAACGCTGGCTGGCCGCGTTGAAATCATCGAAATGCGCGGCTTTGATCTCAATGAACTACCGGCCGGGGCGCAGGAAACCCTCTGGCAGCGGGGCGGGTTGCCGGCTTTAATCCAGTCCTGGACCGCGAATAATTTCCCAGCCTGCACGAGGCGCAGGAGGGCTTTGAGGTCATCGGTCACCCTGCACTGCGTAAAGTTTCGAGCCATGCTATGCAACGCACCGCGCTGGTGCAATAACGGGCCGTTGAATTTCATAACGCATCAATCAGGAGCGCCTCTTGTTCCATACCCGCATTATGATTTTCGATTAGCGCCAGCACGGTGCGCACTTCGGGGATCTGGCTCAGGCGTAATTTTGCCAGCAGCGACTGGGTGCTGGGTTTCTGGAGCAATTCGCTGTTGGCGTGGTGCGCGAACAAGTTCGCCAGATTTTCCGGCAAGTGGAGTTGCACCCGCGTGCCCAATCGCTCCCGCAGCCGGGTGAATTCATCCAGCCCGACCGGGTCGTAATCCGGCAAATGCAGCAGTTCAAAATCCGGCGCGGGTTGCGCCGCGAGCCAATCGAGCAGGCGATTGGAGGAGCGCCCGTGGCCGTAAAGGGCGAGACGCGGCGGCAATAGCAAGTGCTCGAAATGTGTGAACACCGCCGGGTTTTCCACCAGAGCACACGGACCATGCAACTTGTAACAGGCGGCGTCTTGGAGCAAAAACGAGAAGACGCCATGCGCGCGCGTTGCTTCCGCAATGGCAATGGGCCGGTCGGTCGAGTGCAGCAGGTCATCCTGCCAGGCGCGGATGGTGACGATTTCCGGGAGGTCACTGGCAAATGCCTTGGTATTGCGAAAGCGGCAGACGCCCGCGATGCGGCTGGACGCGCCCGCCGGCACGGGTGCGTTCGGAAAATGATGCTGGATGAAATCGCGAAAGGCTCCGGGGTTGCGCACGACCAGCCGCCGGCCGGCCCCGGACTTGTCTTCGGTGACAATGCCGGAATCCAACAACGGCGCAAGGGTGGCGAGAAATTCCCGGCTGCACGCGGAACGGGCGAGGGTGCCGGTTTCCAGCAAGGTGCGAGCCGCACGGGCGATGTTGGCATTCATACAGGGATGGCCTGGCGTTTGACGCCGACGCGATGTTTTTGCCGGAGGACAATCGAGCCTTTGCGCGGCTGCAGGAAATAGAGGGCATCCACTTCGCTGACGGCTTCCGGCGCGGCGGTGATGGCGATGAAGCCCAGTTTGCGCGCCGTGTCCAGGATGGCGTGGCGATTGGCCGGATCGAGAATCTGGATTTCATCGAGGAAGAACGGCACCCGGCAATCGTCCCGCTTTAACTGACTTTTCAGGAGCAGCAAATTGAACAGGACTTTGATGGTGACGGTGGTGCCGTGGGATTCAATCTGCTGGAAATCGTGGTAGGTATGCGCCCGGTCATCCGCGCCGACGACGGTGAAGCCGAGCGTGAACAGATCGGCGTAGCGCACCTGCGAGCTGACCTCCAGTTTCTTGCGGAAATTGATGAGCGCCGATTCGCGCTGCGGATCGTGCTCAAACAATCCGCCCGGCTCATACGCGGCGAGCCGGCGAATCCAACTCACGAGGTCGCTCTGTTCCAGCACCTCCATCTTGACGGCTTTCAAGTCGGACACCTGAACCTTGGCAAAATGACGATTGAGTTCATCGCGCGCGCTGGCGACATCGCCCAGCCGTTTCAAAATCTGGTCAAACGTGGCGCGCAAGGCGTGAATATGGGCGTTCCAATCCCGCATGAGCGCCGCCTCCTTTTCGGTGATGGCGTCCAGTTCTTCGCGCAGCAGGCGGACGGTTTCCACCTCGTCGGCACCGTGAAATTCCTCGCCGAACCAGCGTTCGATCTCGCCCAGATGATTATGCACCTCGTCGGTGAGGCGGGTTTCCTGATTTTGCTGGCGAAGGAACAGGGCGATGGCCGCGCCAAAGTCGTTGGGAATATCCTCCTCCGGGGTGCGGGCCTTGGCCGGATATTCGGGAAAGATGCACTGGTCAAATTCGCCCATGATTCTGCCGAATTCATCCTCCTGCTTGATAATGGCAGACTGGGCCGCCTCCTCGGCTTTCTCGGCTGATTTCTCGCTCACGGTCAATTTCTCAATCCGGGCCTTGGCAACCTTGATGGTCTCGTCAATGGTCTTGAATTCCTCCCGCAGCCGTTTTTCCTGCTGCTTGGCCTTCTGATGTTCTTCATATCGAATCAGCCGGCGGATCTTGCCCTCGCGCGTGTTGGTGCCGTCCAGTTCCTCCTGGATGGTCTTTTTTCTTTCTCCAGCGTTTCGCGCTGCTCGATGGCGGTCAAAATGTCCTGCCAGCGTTTGAGATTCTGGCGGTCATCCTCCAATCGCTCACGCACGGTCTCGACATTGGCAACCCGGGCTACCGGCGCGGCGACGCCCCGGAATGAAATTGTGACGTTATCGTCGTGATAGGCATCGCCGGTGAGTTTGGAAATCAATCCCCGCAGCGTGGCCAGAAGTTCCGGCCGCCGATGGACTTCAATGCTCCCAGCGGCGACGGGATATTCCAACAAATCGGGATTTAGCAGCCGAAAGAGCGGATTCAACTCGTCGTCGCTGAATTGTTTGCGCAGCGCGGTGACCACGACTTTGTCGAACCTGGCGATGGTCTGTTCCTTCTCGCGAACCAAGCCAGCAAAGATGTCGCGACGCTCGACCGCTTTGGCGCGCGGTTGATTCTCGGCGGAACGCAACTGGTCATCCAGTCCCCGGGCTTTTTGTTGCAGTGACTGGATCGCCGCACGTTCCAAGTCGGGCGTGAACTGGGCGAACTCACGGTCGCCGGCAGCAAGCTGTTTAAGCTTTTCGTCAACGCGCCCCAGCTCAACGGTGTAGTTTTCAGACTCTTCCCGGCGTTTGGAAATTTCAGCCGTCAATTCCGCAGCCAATTTGAACTGTTTGGCCTTTTCGTCCTGATGTCGGGCCAATTGCCGGGCGTGTTCGGTTTCAAATGCTTCCCGCTTGGTGTGCAGGTCGGTCCACCGGAAGATGAGTTCGCCACGCGTGATTTCCCGTTCGGCGAATTTATCCACGAGCCGGCCAACAAGGTCCTGATGTTCTTTGAAACGAATGAGCCGTTCGCGACGGGCGCGGATGCGGTCGTAATCCTCGCCAAACAGTTCGCGCGCATTCAACGCCAGCCGGTCCGGCGGGATGCCGGCGAGCATCAATACGCGGTCACGCATCTGTTCCTGGGCGATGGCACTCAAGGTGAGCAGATTTTTGAGTGTTTCACGAAACTGGTGATACTTGTCGGTATCGCGCAACGCGACAATGCCGAGACCGGGCGCACCCGCACCGTCGGGCGGCAGGAGCAATTCGCGGTGTTCCTCCGCGCTTTTGATGGCGCGGAAATTCTTCAATGCGAGACGGGCGCTGACGTCGCGCGGTGGCCGGACCTGATTTTTGGCATCGTAGAAATCGTCCGGCTGATACGGCCCGGAATAACAAAAGCGTTCCGGCTCCGCGCCGCTGGCCTTGCTTTGACCGCGCCAGCCGATAACACAATCGCCCTGCACGCCGGAACATTCGAAGAGCATGTAGCTGTATTCACTGGGAAAATAGAAGGCGCGCGTCTGCTCCCATTTGTAGCCGAAGTCCATCGTCCGCAAATCGTTCAAGTAAAGAAACTGGAGCGAATTGATGAGCGTGGTTTTGCCAGTGTTGTTGGGGCCGACAATCTGCAACGCGCCGGAAAGCTCCACTTCGGCGTATTCGTAACGCCCGGAGTGGATGAGGATAATTTTGCGTGGTCCGGTAGGCATAGTTTATGGCTTGGGGCCGGGAATGGCATCCGCGGCAGCAGGCGGCGTGGCGGTGGCCTGCGCGAGTTCGATACAGCGCGAAAATACGCGGTGAAACGGACGCAGAAAGCGGAATTCGTCCGGGCCAAGAATTTGCACCCAGCCAATCCGCTTCATCTGTTGCAAGATGGTTTCCAGACCCTTGGCATCATGAATCTCGACCTGGTGCAACAACGCGGCGTAGCGGTCGAAGGCGAAATGCGGCAGGGAGCTTATGAGAAAATTCTGGCCAAAGATGAAATCCTCCATCGGCTGACCTTGATTGGCGGCATGGTCCACGAGGATGTAGGAGAAGATGGCGATGCGCGGCAAGGTGTCGGGGATGGTCTCGGAATTTTCCGGGTCAAAGTAGAAAAATTCGCGTTCATGGCGAACCAGATGCAAGCCGAGCGGAGCAAAGTAAGCGGCGTAATCGTCGTAACGCGAGACGAGGGCGGAATAGAGCGGTTCATCGTCGGGGCCGAGATGCGCACCCCGTTTGAGCCGGTCAAAGATTTCGCCGAGATGGGGGATTTCAGTCATGTAGATTGGAGTTGCACTGGATTGGCAGAAAGCTGGCCGGTGGCGGTATGGTATTTTTTTGGTTTGGCATCGAGGAAGCAGGCATCAAAATCCGCATGGAAAACAAGCTCGGCCAAACCAGCGAGGATATCAGGCAGGCCCTTCTCGGGATGCTGCTGAACCATCCAACCGAGCAAGTCATCGAGCGGCAGGTTGGGCCGCACCAGTTCAGGCAAGGCATCGAGCCACTGCCGCCGCGCGAGCGCAGCCGGCGCACTGTCCTCCTTGTCCAAGTCCAACACGGGCGGCGGCTCGGGTGGATGTTCAACGATTCGCCGGAGGGCGAGGCTGATTGCGCTATCGCCGGGAACGTTTTGAATGCGGAGCGCGCAGATGTTTATGAGGGGAGTGGTGCCCCATGCGGACAAGCCTTCGTTCTGTAATTTTTGCAAGGCCAGGGCCGCACCCTCCGCAATGAGACTGGAGCGCCGGAGCGATTCGTAAAGCGGCTGGATTTCCTTGCGAGATTGGATGAACACGCGCAAGGCGTGCGTGCCCACGAGTCGGAGATGACGGAGATTACGTTCCAGAGCGGGGAGGTCGGTGAACAAAGCCTGTGCCCGTGCCTGTTGGAGCAGGCGCTCGGTCTCGTCGAAGGCGGCCCGCATCGGACCGTCGGCGCGAACCAATTCAATCATCGGTTCAACGTAGCGGTCCATCCAATAAACGATGCGGCGAAATTTATCGCGGACGGACACGCGATAGCGCTCGGTCTTGTAGTTGGCGATCTCGGTCAAAATGGCATGGTGGGTCTGGTCGAGGTCGGCGTAAATGCGACGGAGTGTCACGGTGATTTCGTCAAAGGCCAGTTTGACGACGGTGATGTCGTCGGTGGCCAAAGCAGCGGAGAGGCGCTGTCCCAAAGATTCCAGGGATTGGACATAGCCACGAATCAGCTCCGGCGTGGCGGGGTTCGCCTCATTTTGGAGATAGGCGAGCAAACCCGCCACCGGCTCAGCGAGTAAATACACGTCACTCCCAGGTTCAACGGGAACGAGAATCTGAAGCTCGCGCAGGTTGCGCCAGACTGTCTGGGGAAGTTCCTCCTGGTCAGCGGAATGAATTTTGACGAGGCGCATCAATTCCGCCTCGGAGAATTCGCCAGATCCCTCGGCCAACGCGCGCAACAGCGAGACATGGCGGCTACAGAAATTAAAGAAAGTTTGAGGGTTAACTTTCACAAGACATACGCCAGTCGTTTGAGTGTCCTGAGGCAATCATTGGAGGAGCGGTGTGGCGTTTGCCCCCGTTTGCCGCGTGACACCCGTCAAAAGCCGGTGCCGAATTTACAGAATTAGAGCAGATTTCCATGAAGCGGAAATTGATGGCGCATGATTATGCCGGTTCGCGCTTTGGGCAAGATTGAAATTCGCCGTGACTGAACAAACTCACGTTTCGCCTTCCCGTGTTTGCGGCGGTATTGATTTTCATGCGGACAGTATGACAGAGGGGGTGGGACATTGGCGGTCCAAGCGGAAAATTTTTTTGAGGGGCGAAATCAGAACGAGTGACCAATACGACCAGCAAAACCACGACAACCACCGGCGAGTGTGTTATGCGTATGTTATGCATTTCGGCCTCCGGGAGCATGAAAAACCGATTGAAGTCCTTATTTTAAGCGTCGAAATGAAGTTGGTAGCGCGCACGGGAATCGAACCCGTCTTTCAGCCTTGAGAGGGCCGTGTCCTAACCGATAGACGAGCACGCCAGCCGACAACCATCGTAGCGAAGCACGGCCTCCTGTCAATCGCAGCATGAGCCAATTTGGTTCATGGCATCGGGTTCATGCCCGGCGCAGCTTCGACGGTTTGGGGGACGGTTCCTTTGATTCTTGACTCTGGGCTTCCGACCCTCGACCCTCGAATCCCGACTGATTATGAATACCTTTCAGATCATTTTCACGCCAACGGCCGCGGCCGAGCTGGCGCGGATGCCCAAGGAATTGCAACTGCAAATCCTCGGCGAGTTTCGCGGTCTGCCGCAGCAGGTGCTCGGCACGGAACTGGACGAGTTCGGCAAGCTGGAGCAGGGCGGGCGCATCCTGCACCGCTTTCGCGTGGGCGATTACCGCGTTTATTTCGAGCGGCATGAGCTGGGCGTGCTGGTGCATCGCATCATGAGCCGGCACACGCTCAAGGATTTCCTGTTTCGTTCGGGGTTGAACACGGGCGAGGATGAGGCGCTTCAGGAAAACCCGAAGTTCTGGGAGCTGATTGAATCCGCCAAGGGCCGCTGACCGGCCCGGCCCTGTCTTTGTCTCTTCGCGAAAGGGTTACTCCACGTCTTCGCCCAGCTCGACGTTCCAGTAGGCGAGGTCAACAAAATGTTTCCAACTGTCGTGGTGGTGCAGGTTGAAATTGATCTGGACGAACGGACGCCATTTGGGCCGTTTGGGCTTGCGGATGAGGTGCAGTCCGGCCTCCTGCGGCGTGTGGTTGGCCTTCTGCGTGTTGCACTCGATGCAGGAACAGACGATGTTTTCCCATGTCGTCGGGCCGCCGCGGTCGCGCGGGATGACGTGGTCCAGGTTCAAATCCTTGCGGTCGAAAACGCGCCCGCAGTATTGGCAGGTGTTTTTGTCGCGCTCAAAAATGTTGTGGCGCGTGAACTTGACCTCCTTCTTCGGCAGCCGGTCGTAAATCAGCAGCAGGATGATGCGCGGCACGCGGATGCGGAAGGAGATGGTGTGGACGGATTCCTCGCGCGACACGCCGTCGGAGAGGTTGCGCCATTCCTGAAAATTGAAGGTGCGAAACGAGCCGTCCTCGTCGTTGAGGACGACCTGCGCCTGGCCTTGAAACAACAACGTGAGTGCCCGGCGGGCGGTGCAGACATTGACCGCCTGCCATAACCGGTTCAACACAAGCACATGCTGGTTTAACGCAGAATTCATGGCGCAACGAGCCGAACGTTATCAAAAAAGGCGTTTCAGGTCAACCGCCCGCCGGCATCTCCCGGTTTTCCCCGTCCTCGTGTGACGATTTCGAGGACGAGATTGAAGCGGACCAGCGTTGCCAAACCGAGCGGCGTTCGGCTACTTTTCCAGCATGAAACGTTTTGCCGCAGTTTTGGGTCTGGTTCTCGCCGTTATTTTGCCGTCGGCGCGCGCCCAGCAAAGTCCCGACGACCAATACATCGCCATCTACAATCAGGTGCAGCAGGCGGACACGCTTCAGGCGTCCGGCCAGACGCAGCAGGCGCTAACCGGTTACACGCAGGCACTGGCTGGATTGCAGAGGTTTCAGAAAATATTCCCGGAATGGGATCCGGCGATCGTCAGCTACCGGCTCGATTATCTCGCGGAAAAAATCAAAAGCCTGACGGCGCAGCTTCCGGCGCCTCCCCAAAACGCGATGCCAACAAACACTCCGCCAGCGTCGGCACCGCCAAATGCCGTTGCCGGTGCGGCGCCGATGGCGGCCAATGCGGCTCCCGCCGCCGCCACGGACGCGGAAATGCAATTGAACGCCTTGCGCGCACAGGTTCAAAATTTGCAGGCGGAGAATGAGTTGTTTCAAGCCAAGCTCAAGGAAGCCCTGCGCGTGCAGCCGGCAACGGCGGACACGCCGGAGCTGTCCAAGGCGCGGGCGCAAATCCTCTCGCTGATGAAGGAAAACGACCTGCTGCGCGCCAGCCCGGCCGTCGTCGTCACCAACGCCGCATCGCCGGCGGAACTGCCCAGGCTGCGGCAGGCTCTGGCGGACGCGAACAAAAAACTGGCCGAACAAGCCCGCCTCGCCGACAAGCTGGCGCAGGAAAATCAAAAATTGCAGTCGGATGCCGGCATCAGCCGGCTGGAAAAGACGGCGTTGGAAAAACGTTTGCAGCAGCGGCAGGCCGCGGTGGAGACGGACGACGAGGTGAAGACGCTGCGTGCGCGGCTGGCGGTGGACGAGGCGCAGGCCGTGCCTTTCACGCCGGAGGAGCTGGCGCTGTTAAAATCGCCGGCCCCGGTGCCGGCGGTCGCCGCCAATGACCGCAGCCAGCAAAAATCCGTCAAGGAACTGCCGGGCGGCTCGGCGGCTCTGGTTGCCGAGGCGCAAAAATATTTTTCCAACGGGGATTACGACAAGGCCGAGGCCGATTACCGGCAGATTTTGCAGCGCGATCCGGCCAACGCGCTGGCGCTGGCCAATCTGGCGGCGATTGAATTGCAGGAGAACAAGCTCGCCGACGCCGACACGCACATCACCGCCGCGCTCGCAAAAAATCCGGACGACGCCTACACCCTTTCGACCTTCGGCTATCTGAAATTCCGGCAGGAGAAATTCGACGAGGCGCTGGATGCGTTGAGCCGCGCGGCGAAGCTGGAGCCGGCGAACCCGCAAATCCAGAATTATCTCGGCGTCACCTTGAGCCACAAGGGGCTGCACGCGCAGGCGGAAACGGCCTTGCGCAAGGCGATCCAGCTCGATCCCGGCTACGGCGCGGCGCACAACAATCTCGCCGTGGTTTATCTGGGTGAAAAACCGCCGGCGGCCCAGCTCGCCCGCTGGCATTACCAAAAGGCGCTCGATCTCGGCCAGCCCCGCAATTCCGATCTGGAAAAGCTGCTCGCGGACCTGGGCGCGCCGGTTGCGCAGTAACAAAATCATGGACTGCGGCGAAAGCCCGCCGCTCGGAAAGCGCGGCTGCGTCCGCGCGCGCCAAAATGCTCCGCCAAGCACTTCACGAACTGGTCATCGCCACGCGCGGTCGCGGCCTGCACGAGTTCACGCGCGAAGTGGAGCAGTGGGCGGAACGAAATCAATTCAAGGACGGCCTGCTGACGCTGCATTTGCAACACACGTCAGCCTCGCTGCTGATTCAGGAAAACGCCGATCCGGACGTGTGCCGCGATCTGGAGGCGTTCTTCCAGCGGCTGGTGCCCGACGGCGACCCGCTGTTCATCCACACGACCGAGGGGGATGATGACATGGCCGCGCACATCCGCACGGCGCTGACGGCGGTGAACTTGAGCATCCCGGTTAGCGGCGGCCGGCCCGCGCTTGGGATCTGGCAGGGGATATACTTGTGGGAACATCGCACGCGCCCGCATTCGCGCCGCGTCACGCTGCACTTCATCGGCGAATAATCTCGCCAATTGCGCCGACGGCTGGCAGCTTTCGGATGTTTTATGCGAGTCATTAAATTGTCACTTTGTGTCGCGCTGGCGGCGGTTTTCAGTCTGGTATTTGCCGCCCGCGGCGAGACGGCCACGAACAGTTTCGGTTTCGCCGGTCACGAGACTTATCCCATTGATGACGGAATCTGTCTGCTTCACGCGGCGGATTTGACCGGCGACGGCCTGAACGACCTCATCGTCGTCAACAATCTGCGCTC
>CAZZPE010000028.1:0-37276 GCA_964655855.1 uncultured Bifidobacteriaceae bacterium | reverse complement strand
AAGCCGATTTTCTCCATCATCTTCACGATGCGGTCGGAGCCGAACAGCCGCATCAGGTCGTCCTCGAGCGAGACGAAAAAGTGCGACGAGCCGGGGTCGCCCTGGCGCGAGCAGCGTCCGCGCAACTGCCGGTCAATGCGCCGCGCCTCATGCCGTTCCGTGCCGAGCACGTGCAGGCCGCCGACCTCGGCGACGCCGGGGCCGAGTTTGATGTCCGTGCCGCGGCCCGCCATGTTCGTGGCGATGGTGACGGCGCCGCGCTGGCCCGCGCGCGCGACGATTTCTGCCTCCTGCTGGTGGTATTTCGCGTTCAGCACGGAATGAATCATCCCTTCGCGCTTGAGCATCCGCGAAAGCATTTCGCTGGTTTCGACGGAAACCGTGCCGACGAGGATCGGCCGGCCCTTGGCGTGCAGCTCCTTGATTTCCTTGACGACGGCGTTGAATTTTTCGCGCCGGGTTTTGTAGATTGAATCGTGCCCGTCCTTGCGGATGTTCGGCTTGTTCGTCGGAATCGTGATCACGCCGAGCTTGTAAATGTCGAGGAACTCCGTCGCCTCGGTTTCCGCCGTGCCGGTCATGCCGGCGAGTTTTTGATAAAGGCGGAAATAATTCTGGATCGTGATGGTGGCGAGCGTCTGGGTCTCGCGTTCGATTTCGACGCCTTCCTTGGCCTCCACGGCCTGGTGCAGCCCGTCGCTCCAGCGGCGTCCGGGCATGAGCCGGCCCGTGTGCTGATCCACGATGATGACCTTGTTTTCCTGCACGACGTATTCCACGTCGCGCAGGTAAACGCTGTAGGCCTTGAGCAGTTGCGAGATGGCATGGATTTTTTGCGCCTTGGTGTCGAAATCCGCCTGCAACTTCGTCTTGGCCTCCATGCGCTTGCGCGCGTCGGTTTCCTCGCCCGCGTCCACGTCATGCAACTGCGTTGTCAAATCCGGCAGCACAAACGCGTCCGGGTCCTTCGGGCTGACGAAATTGCGGCCCTTTTCGGTGAGGTCGGCTTCCTGGCTTTTTTCGTCAATGGCGAAGAGCAGTTCCTCCTTCTCGCGGTAAAGATCCACTTTCTTCTGGTCCTTGTGCAGATCCAGTTCGGCGCGGTTCATCAACCCGGCGTTTTCCGGGTTCTCCAGAATCTTCATCAAGGCCTCGGATTTCGGCTGGCCGGTTTTGACGCGGAAGAGCAGCAGGCCGATTTCATGTTCCAGCGCGCCGGCATCCTGGACGTTCGAGCCGTCCTCCGGGCGCAACTGTTTCATCAGCGTCTCGGCCTCGGTCAAAAACCGGTTGCACAACTGCTGCTGCGCGCGGACGAGCGACTCGACCAGCGGCTTCCACTGCGCGTATTGCTCGTCGAAGGTGTGCACCGAGGGGCCGCTGATGATGAGCGGCGTGCGCGCCTCGTCAATCAGGATGGAATCCACCTCGTCCACGATGGCGAAATAATGCCCGCGCTGGACCTGTTCCTCCTTGCGCGTGGCCATGCCGTTGTCGCGCAGGTAATCGAAGCCGAACTCCGCGTTCGTGCCGTAGGTGATGTCGCAGGCGTATTGCTCGCGGCGGACGCGCGGCGGCTGGTCGTGCAGAATCACGCCGACGGTCAGGCCGAGAAACTTGTAAATCGCGCCCATCCATTCCGAGTCGCGCGCGGCGAGGTAATCGTTCACCGTCACGACGTGGACGCCGCGTCCGGTGAGCGCGTTGAGATAAACGGGCAGGGTGGCGACCAGCGTCTTGCCTTCGCCGGTGGCCATTTCGGTGATTTTGCCCTGGTGCTGGGCGATGCCGCCGATGAGCTGAACGTCAAACGGAACCATGTCCCATTTCTGCGGCAGGCCGCGCACGGTGATTTCCTGTCCGCACAACCGGCGGCAGGCGTTTTTCACCACGGCAAACGCCTCCGGCAAAATCTCGTCGAGCTTCTGCGCAAGCGCCTCATTGTCCTCGATTTGGGAAAGCTCCTCCTTCCACGCGGCGGTCTTGGCGCGCAGTTCGTCGTCGGAAAGTTTTTGCAGCCCGGCCTCGGCGTCGTTGATTTGCGAGACGAACGGCTTGAGGCGTTTCACTTCGCGGTCGTTCCTCGACCCGAAAATCATTTTAATAAAACCAGTCATGACAATTCGCGTAAAATAGCGTCCGCCACGCTATGCGAACCGCCGCCCAGCGTCAAAACCAATCGCTCCGGGATTTATCCGGTGGTCACCGCCAGCCAGCCCCTGATCATCACCGTTGAACGAAACAAATTGAGGCCGGGCGGACTTTCGCGTTACTCGGTGGGCGATGAAGTTGGGGATTGTGGTTGTGGATGGACCGGCAGGCCGGCCTCCGGCGGCACCGCGCTGCGAATGACGGTCGTCGCGCGATGGGCCGCCTCGGAAATGAGCTGGAGATTTGTTTCAAGCTCCTGGTTTTCGGGGTGCTTGAGCCGCAACTGGCCGGCATAGCTCTGGATGACGGTGAGGATGTTGTTCAATTCGTGTGCGACGGCGGGCGAGATCTGCCGGGCGGGATCAAACTTCGCCTCATGCGCGTGCCCCGCGCCGCCCGGTCCGGGCGGCACCGACATTTTTTTGTAGATCGAATCGTATGATGATGACATTGGCGCACGCAAAGCAGGTTGGATGCCATTTTTTTGCAAATTCAAAACCGCCGGTTATTCCAAAAAAACACCCCCATCTTTCACTTCGCCGTCTGGAAAACAACATCAAATTGAACAGGCTGTTTCAAAACAGGACAGAAATGGGATGCAGGAGCCGGGATTGCCGGCGATGAAATAACAGGCCGGAACGCTTCCGTCTTGTTTCTTCATTCTGCATTTTGCATTCTGCGTTTGGACATGAACACCGCGCCCGCATCACTCGGCCTCATCGCCGGCAACCGCACGCTGCCGCTGGAATTCGCCCGGCACGCGCGCGCCGCCGGCGTGAAGAAGCTTGTCGCCGTCGCGTTTGAAAACGAGACCGATCCCGCGCTCGCGCCGCTCGTGGACGACATCGTCTGGCTGCGCGTCGGCCAGCTCTCCAAAATGATTGCCGCCTTCACCGACCGCGGCGTCACGCAATGCGTCATGGTCGGCCAGATCGCGCCGAAAAATCTCTACGACCTCCGGCCCGACCTGCGGACGATGGCGCTCCTGTTCCGGCTCAAGGAGAAAAACGCCCATACCATTTTCGGCGCGATTGCCGATGAACTCAAAAAGGACGGCGTGCAACTCATCGAGGCCACGCCGTGGCTCGCGCCGCTCATGCCGGGAAAGGATTTTCAGCTCGGCCCGGGGCTTTCCGCCGAACAGAAGGCGGACGTGGAATTCGGCCTGCGCATCGCGCGGGAAGTTTCGCGGCTCGAAATCGGGCAGACCGTCGTCGTGAAAAACGGCACGGTGCTGGCGGTCGAGGCGTTTGAGGGCACGGACAAATGCCTCGCGCGCGGCGGCGGGCTGGCCGGCAGGGACGGCGGCGCGGTCGCCGTGAAGCTGGCCAAGCCGGATCACGACATGAGGTTCGACATTCCCTGCCTCGGCCCGCAGACACTGGAAGTATGCGCGTCCGGCGGCGTCTCGGTGCTCGCGCTCGAATCTGGCCGGACGCTCCTGCTGGAACGCGAAGCTTGCGAAGCGCTGGCCAACAAGAATAGAATTTCCGTCGCAACAGTTTCCTAAACCATGAATGGATTCAGAAGAATCAATCCGCGAATTGCGCGAATTTTCACGAATAATTCTGCAATTCGCGCCCATTCGCGAAATTAGCGGATAAACATTTTATGCTCACATCGCACGAACTTTTCGGATTCATGTCGCCGGCCCTGGCGGCTGAAATCATCACCTTCACCCACGACTCGGACAAGCCGGTCTACAAGGCCACGCTGGCCGCCGTCGCGCAGGCGCGGCACGTGCGCCCGGTTTTTCTGGAGCGCCAGCCGCGCGCGCAGCAGCACGCCGAGCTGGTCGCCAGCCTGGCGCGCCCGGCGCTGGAAACCGTTGCCGGCGGACTCATCCGCGCCTGGCTCGTCAAAAAACACGAGGCGATGCTGGTGGATTTTCTGAACGCGCTGGAGATCAAAAACGAAAAGGGCGTGGTGGACAACCTGCCCGCGGGCATGGACGATGCGAAGCTGAAATCCGCCATCGAAATCCTGCTCGCGAAATATCCGCCGGAGGCCGTGGCCGTTTATCTGAACGCCTTCAACGACATGAACGAGGCGCACTGGGGAAATCTGAAGGCGCTGCTGGAGGCCGACACGCGGTTGCAGCTCGGCGCGCGCTGAAAAATGGTCTCTCGCAAAAAAAACGCCGGGTTAAAACAATCTTTGCGTCCCTGGCGTCTTGGCGAGATGAAAGACATGGCTGGCGATCCTGACGGGAGGGCTGAAATTGATTTGCCAAAGCTCAAAATGAGTGCGTAGATTGCGCAGCATCCTGAAAAAGGCCGGGTTTACGACGGGTGGTGCGTGAACAGGGAACCCGGTAAATGGCCGCAGGGCCGTCAGGAAGTATTTATGACTGAAATCAAACCGCTGCCATGAACCTGCCCGATTCCACCAATCGCCGCGACGAAGCGGGAATTGGTCTTGTTTTTGTCGCCCCGGCGGCGGGCGTTGTTGCGGCGGCCATCGGCCTGCTCGCGCTGCTGGGATGGTTTTTCAAACTTCCGTTGCTGACCAGTGTTGAGGCGGGCTGGATTCCGATGGCGCCGAGCACGGCGGTGCTGTTTCTGTTGTATGGCGGCGCCGTCTGCCTGCGCGCCCGGTGTCGGGCGGACCTGCGCGCAAATCAGGTCAGCCTGGCGATGGTCGGCTTGGGAATGCTGGTCGCGCTTCTGCTGTTCACCCTGGCCAGCATGAACATTCATTGGGAGGTTGAACACATTGGCCTGAACATCACCCACAAGCCCGGTGAAATGCTCATCGGCCACATGTCGCCGGTGAATGCCTTGTGCTTTGTAATTGCCGGTCTGTCATTTCTGGCCTCGTTTTCGCAGGACAAAGTCCCGTTCTGGCGGAGCGCGCTGGCGCTGGGCGCAGCCGGCCTGCTTCTGGGGAGCTGTTTTGTTTTTTTGCTGGCCTACCTCTTCGGCGCGCCGTTGCTCTATGGCGGCGCGTTTATTCCGCCCGCGTTCAACTCGATTCTGGCCCTCATCTCGCTGGGATTTGCGCTTCTGGCCCTGGCCAGCCGCTCTTCCGGGGCGTGGGGCGGATCGCCGGACGGCGGCAACGGAACCGCGTTTTTATTCATCATGATTTTTGCCATCGTGGCGGCGGGCATTGTGACGGGTGGCTATCGTTACTACCGGAACTACGAGCAACATTTTTTCTCCGAAACCGGAAGCCAGCTTTCGGCCATCGCGGATTTGAAGGTGGACCAACTGGTGCAGTATCGAAAGGAGCGGCTGGGGGATGCCAACGTTTTTTACAACAACTTCGCCTTCTCCGAGGAGGTGCGCCAATTTCTTGGGCAGCCGGCCAGCGCGGACGCCCGGCGGCGGCTTCAGGCGTGGCTCGGCCGGTTTCAGGCCTACTACGAATACACCCGGATCTATCTGCTCGATGTCCAGGGGAACGAGCGGCTGGCCGTCCCTGACCGTCCGGGGCCGTTGCACGAACATCTGGCAACAGACGCCGCCGCGGTTTTAAAATCCCGCCAGGTGACGCTTCTGGATTTTAACCGTGACGCTCCCGGCCTTCCCGTGGAACTGGAGATTCTGGTTCCCATTTACGACCAGTCCGATACAAACCGTCCGCTGGGTGTTCTCGGCCTGCGGATTGATCCAAGAACCCGCCTCTACCCCTTCATCAATCGCTGGCCCGTGCCCAGCGCGACGGCGGAGACGCTGCTCGTGCGCCGGGAAGGCAACGAAGTTGTCTTCCTGAATGATCTGCGGTTTCAAACCAACACCGCCCTCAACCTGCGCATCTCCCTTGCGAACACCAACGTGCCCGCTGTAAAAGCGGTCTTGGGACAAGCCGGCGTTGTGGAGGGCGAGGATTATCGCGGTGTGCCGGTGATTGCCGACCTGCGCGCCGTTCCCGGCTCGCCCTGGTTTCTGGTGGCGCGGGAAGATGTCTCGGAAGTGTTTGCGCCCGCGCGGGAGCGGTTCTGGCAGGTGGTTTCCATGCTCGGCGTTTTGCTCCTCGCCGCGGGCGCCGGTCTGGGCCTGGTCTGGCGTCAACTGCGCGTCCGGTTTTACCGGGAAAAATTTGAGGCGGAAGCGGACCGCGCCCGGCTGGGTGCCATCGTCGAATCCTCCCATGACGCCATCATTGGCAAAAGTCTGGACGGCGTCATCACCAGTTGGAATCTGGGCGCGGAAAAAATTTATGGCTACACCGCGGCGGAGATCATTGGCAAATCCATCGCCATGCTCATCCCGCCCGGACATCTTGAGGATTTCGCGCGGCTCATGGAGAAGCTCAAGCGCGGCGAACCGGTCGTCAGCCAGGAAACCGAACGCGTCCGCAAGGGCGGCGAACACATTTTCGTGTCCCTGACCCTGTCGCCGGTAAAGGACGAGTTGGGAAAGATCGTGGGCGCCTCGGCCATCGGTTGCGACATCACCGAGCAGAAGCGGTTGCAGGACGCGCTGCGCCGGAGTGGGGAGGAATTCAGGGAATTGTTCGATAATGCGCCCATCGGTTTTCACGAGCTGGACACCGAAGGGCGCCTGACCCGCATCAACAACACGGAATTGCAGATTCTGGGATACACAGCAGGGGAATTGGTTGGGCAATTCGTCTGGAAGCTGTCCGCGGACGAAGAACTGTCCCGCCGCGCCACTTTCGCGAAATTGGGTGGCGAGGCGCTGTCGCCGCACGGCTTCGAACGGGTGTTGCGCCGCAAGGACGGCTCCAGCGTTCCCGTGCTCATCCACGACCGGCTGCTGAAACGCGCGGACGGCGCCATCATCGGCATTCACTCGACCGTCGAGGACATCACCGAGCGCAAGCGGGCGGAGGAAAAACTCCAGAGCGCCCTGGCCGAACTGGAACGCTCGAACAAGGAGCTGGAGCAGTTCGCCTACATCGCCTCGCACGATTTGCAGGAGCCGCTGCGGATGGTTTCCAGCTACACGCAACTGCTGGCGAAACGTTTCGAGGGCCAGCTCGATGAGAAGACCCAAAAATATGTCCACTATGCGGTGGACGGCGCCTTCCGCATGAAAACGCTCATCAACGATCTTCTGGCCTATTCCCGTGTTGGCAGGCGCGGCAAACCGCCCGAACCCGCCGACTCAAACGCCATCCTTGGCGAGGCATTGCGGAACCTGGCCGCCCTGGTCGAGGAGAACCGGGCCGTCATCACCCATGAAAACCTCCCGACGGTGCGCGCCGATGCCTCGCAGCTCGTTCTGGTGTTTCAAAACCTGATCGCAAACGCCATCAAGTTCCGGCGCGCCGACGTTCCGCGCATCCACGTTTCCGCGCAGGACAAGGGCGGCGAGTGGGTCTTCGCCGTCAAGGACAACGGCATCGGCATCGAGTCGCGCCACGCGGACCGGATCTTTGTGATTTTCCAGCGCCTGCACACGCACGAGGAGTATTCCGGCAACGGCATCGGCCTGGCGGTGTGCAAGCGCGTCGTGGAGCGCCACGGCGGCAAAATCTGGTTCGAGTCCGAGCCGGGAAATGGGACGACGTTCTTCTTCGCGATCCCAAAATGATGAAATGCGTTTGCCATCTTCCGCAAAGGCGCAACGAGCGCCCGGGAAACGGAATTCCCTCCAGCCTTGGCGTCCTGGCGGGAAAAAGAACTGGCGTCCCGGCGGAATGAATGCAATTTTTGCTGGAGGACAGGGCGCGACGATAAATGACAATTGATGGCAGCCAACTTTATGAAGCCGATTGAAATTCTCCTGGTCGAGGACAACCCCGGCGATGTGGACCTGACCCGCGAGGCGCTGGAAGGCAACAAGCTGTGCAACAATCTGCATGTGGTGAGCGACGGCGAGGCGGCCATGGCCTTCCTTCGGAAGGAAGGCAAATATGCCGGCGTTCCGCGTCCCGGTTTGGTGCTGCTGGACCTCAACCTGCCGAAGAAGAATGGCCGGGAGGTCCTCGCCGAAATGAAGGCTGACGACAGCCTCAAGCGCATCCCGGTGGTGGTGCTGACCACCTCCCAGGCCGAGGAGGACATCCACAAGAGCTACAACCTGCACGCGAATTGTTACATCACCAAGCCGGTTGAACTCGCCCATTTCATCAAGGTGGTTCAGGCCATCGAGAATTTCTGGCTGACCATTGTGGAGCTGCCGATGAACGGAGTCAAAAAATGAGCGAACCGTTGCGCATCCTCATCGTGGAAGACAATCCGGCCGACGCCGATTTCATCCGCGAGATGCTGCCGCAGGCCGGGCCGTTGAATTTTCAGGTCGAGTCGGTGCCCCGGCTTTCCGGGGCGCTCGTCCGGCTGGAACGCAAGGGCATTGACCTTGTCCTGATGGATCTCGGCCTGCCGGACAGCCAGGGACTGGAGACCTTTCACGCGCTGCGGAAAACCGCGCCGGGCGTTCCGGTGATTGTGCTGTCCGGGAACGACGACCAGGAGCTGGCCATTGCCGCCGTGCGGGAGGGCGCGCAGGATTATCTCGTCAAGGGCCGGATCGGCGGAGACCTTCTGGTGCGCGCGGTCCGGTATGCGCTGGAGCGCGAGCGGCTCGTGTCGGAATTGCGCGAGGCCCTGGCCAATGTCAAGACCCTGACCGGGCTGCTGCCCATCTGCGCCGGATGCAAAAAAATCCGCGACGACAAGGGGTATTGGAACCAGGTGGACAGCTACGTCAGCAGGCATTCCGGGGCCACGTTCACCCACAGCCTTTGCCCCGACTGCTCGAAAAAGTTTTTTCCAGACGCGGATCAATCGCAAACGCGATCCCCATGAAGGAAGAAAAATGAACATCAAACAACGATGAACGAGAAGCTGCGCATCCTGATCGTGGAAGACAATCCGGCCGACGCCGATTTCATCCACGAAATGCTGCCGCAGGCCGGGCCGTTGAATTTTCAGGTCGAGTCGGTGCAGCGGCTGTCCGAGGCGCTGGCCCGGCTGGCGGGCGGGGGATTTGACCTGGTCCTGCTGGACCTCGGCCTGCCGGACAGCCAGGGATTGCAGACATTTTACACGCTGCAAAAGGCGGCGCCGGATGTGCCGGTGGTGGTGCTGACCGGAAACGATGATCAGGATCTGGCCGTCGCCGCCATGCGGGAGGGCGCGCAGGATTTTCTCGTGAAAGGCCAGATCAGCGGCAGGCCGCTGGTCCGCACGGTGCGGTTTGCCCTCGCACGCCGGAAGGCGGAGGATGCGCTGCGGCAGAGCGAGCTGAAATTCCGGACGCTCGTGGAGAACATCCCGCAGAAAATCTTCGTGAAAGGCCCGGACTACCGCTACCTTTCGATGAGCGGAAATCTCGCCCGGGAATTCCATGTCCGGCCCGAGGAGGTGGCGGGCAAGACGGATTACGATTTCTTCCCAAAGGCGCTGGCGGACAAATTCCGCGAGGATGACCGGCGCATCATGCGGCTGGGCAGGACCGAGGAGTTCGATGAGACCTACCTTCAGGATGGCCGCGAGGTCTGGGTTCACACCGCCAAGACGCCGATGCGGGATGAAGACGGCAAGATCATCGGCGTTTTGGGAATTTTCTGGGACATCTCCGGGCGCAAGCAGGCGGAAAACAATCTGCAAAAGTCAAACCGCGCCCTGCGCCTGATCAGCCTGTGCAATCAGGAAATGGTGCGCGCCACGGACGAGACGGCGTTGATGGAGGCCGTCTGCCGTCTGGCGGTGGAAGCGGGCGGCTACCGCATGGCGTGGGCCGGTTTCGCGGAGCAGGATGAAGCCAGATCAGTGAGGCCGGTGGCCCAGGCCGGTCTTGTGGAGGGTTACCTTGACAGCGCAAATATCACCTGGGCCGATGCCGAGCGCGGGCGCGGTCCCACCGGCACGGCCATCCGCACCGGCAGGCCGGTCTATATCCGCAACATGCTCACCGAGCCTGCGTTCGCCCCGTGGCGCGAGGCGGCCACCCGGCGCGGCTACGCCTCGTCCATCGCCCTGCCGATGATGAATGAAGGTTGCTGCTTCGGCGCGTTGACAATCTATGCCGGAGTGCCGGATGCCTTCGACACCGGGGAAATCGAACTGCTGTCCGAACTGGCCAACGATCTCGCGTTTGGAATTGCCGCGCTGCGTCACCAGGCCGAGCGCAAGCAGGCGGAAGAAAGGGTGCATGAGAGCGAGCGGAGGATGGCCACGCTCATGGCGAACCTGCCCGGCATGGCCTACCGTTGCCGCAATCTCCCCGACTGGCCGATGGAATTTGCCAGCGAAGGTGCCGCAGACCTGACCGGCTGGCCGGCGTCGGCCCTGATGAAAAGCCAGCCAGCCTATGGCGATCTGATTGTGCCGTCCGACCGCCAGCCGGTTTGGGACGCCGTTCAGGTGGCCGTCGCAACGCGCCAGCCTTTTGAACTGAACTATCAAATCCACGCTGCCGATGGACAGATCAAGTGGGTTGGGGAGCGCGGCTGCGGTGTCTTTGGCGAGGATGGCGGTCTGCTGTTTCTCGAAGGATTCATCACGGATCTCACGGAAAGCAGGCTGGCCACGCAGCGTGTCGCAGATGAGTTGAACTTCAACCAGACTGTGCTCCGCGCCTCGCCCGTGGGCATCCTCGTCTTCAAGACCTCCGGTCCGTGTGTCTCCGCCAACGAAACCATCGCGCAAATCGTTGGCGGCCCGCGCGAAACGGTGCTCAAGCAAAACTTCCGCCAGCTCGAATCGTGGAAAAACTCCGGCATGCTGGCCGCAGCGGAGGCCGCGCTGGCCGGGCAGAAGGAGCGGGACCTGGAAACCCAGTGCGTCACCACCTTTGGCAAAAAAGGCTGGTTCTTCTGCCGCTTTGCGCCATTCCAATACAAGGGCGAACAGCATCTGCTCCTCGTCGTGAACGACATCACCGAGCGCAAACAGGCGGAAATGGAGCTGAACCGCGAACGCGATTTGTGGCAGACCTTGCTGGAGCATTCACCGGACAAGATTTATTTCAAGGACACCCGGTCCCGCTTTGTCAAATGCAGCCAGGCCATGGCCGACCAGTTCGGCGTCAAATCCCCGGATGAACTCGTGGGCAGGACGGATTTTGACTTTTTCGACGAGTCGCACGCCCGGCCCGCGTTTGAGGATGAGCAGGAAATCATCCGCACGGGCCGGCCGATGATTGACAAGGAAGAGCGGGAAGAGTCGAAGGACGGGCGCGTCACGTGGGTGGCCAGCACAAAGCTGCCGTGGCTTGATGATGCCGGGAAGATCATCGGCGTCATGGGGATTTCGCGCGACGTCACCGGACGCAAGCGGGCGGAGGATGAGATCAAGCGGACGGCGCATGAGTGGCAGAGCACCTTTGACGCGGCGAAGGACGCCTTCTGGATTCTGGACAAGGACAACCGGATCCTGCGCACGAACAAGGCGGCGGAGAAATTTTTCAACCGCCCGTGTTGCGACATGATGGGCAAACCCTGCTGGGAAACCGCGCATGGCACCACCGAGCCGATTCCAAACTGCCCCTTTGTCCGCGCGCACAAGAGCCGCCAGCGCGAGATGATGGAGTTGCATCAGGGCGACCGCTGGCTGGAAATCACGGTGGATCCCGTCACGGATGCCGAAGGCCGCTTTGCCGGCGCGGTCCACATCGTCAGCGACATCACCGGGCGCAAGCGGGCGGAGCAGCAGATGAAGGAGGCGCTGGAGTTCAACCAAGCCATCATCGCGGACGCGGCGGTGGGGATTGTCGCCTTCAAGGCGTCCGGTCCCTGCGTGCTGGCGAACGAAGCCGCCGCAAAGATACTCGGCGGGACGGTGTCCGGGATTTTGGGGCAGGATTTCCGGCAACTCATATCCTGGCGCGCCTCGGGCAAATTGAAGATGGCGGAAGAAGTTCTGGCCACCCAAGAGTCGCGGCAGTGGGAGGGAACCATCATGAGCATGTTTGGCAGGGAGGTTTCGCTGGTGAGCCACTTCAGCCATTTCACCCAGAACGGCGAACCCCACCTGCTGCAATTTTTCACGGATGTCACCGAAAAGAAAAAGCTGGAGGCCCAGTTCCTGCGCGCCCAGCGCATGGAAAGCATCGGCACGCTCGCGGGCGGCATCGCGCACGACCTCAACAACGTGCTGGCCCCGCTCCTGATCTCGGTCCAGTTGCTGGGCGACAAGGTCACCGACGCCGACGGGCGCAGGATGCTGGCCATGCTGGAGGTCAACGTCAATCGCGGCACGGATCTGGTCCGGCAGGTGCTGGCTTTCGGGCGCGGGGTCAAGGGCGAACGCGTTCTGGTTCAGATCGCCCACATCGCCCGGGAAATCAAGAGCATCGTCCAGGAAACTTTTCCAAAATCGGTGCAGTTTCAAATGGAAATCGCCCGCGACCTTTGGAAGATCACCGGCGACGCCACGCAAATCGAGCAGGTCCTGTTGAATCTTTCCGTCAACGCGCGCGACGCCATGCCCGACGGCGGCAAATTGTCCCTCAAGATGGAAAACAAGTCGCTGGACCAGATTTATGCCGATGCCAATCTGGAATCCAAGCCCGGACGTTATGTGGTCATCAGCATGACGGACACCGGGATGGGGATGACCCGGGAGGTTCAGGACCGGATCTTCGAGCCTTTCTACACCACCAAGGAGCACGGCAAGGGGACCGGTCTGGGACTGTCCACCACGTTGGCCATTGTCAAAAGCCACGGCGGTTTCATCCATTGCTACAGCGAACCCGGCAAGGGCAGCACCTTCAAGGTCTATCTTCCCGCCGGCGCCGCGCCAGACGTTCAGGCCGCGCCGGGAGAGGCGGCAGACCAATTGCCGCGCGGTCACAACGAACTGGTGCTGATCGTGGATGACGAGGAACCCATCCGCCGGATCGCGAAACAGGTTCTGGAGACTTTCGGCTACCGCACCCTGTCCGCCGTCAATGGCGCCGAGGCCGTCAAGATTTACAAGGCTCGCACGGATGAAATCGCCGTTGTCATCACCGACATGGCCATGCCTGTGATGGACGGGCCGGCCACCATTGCCGCACTTGAGGCCATCAATCCCAAGATCAGGATCATCGCCACCAGCGGTCTGGATTCCGGCAACAGACCGGGACCCGCCATCCGGCCCTTCATCGCCAAACCCTACACCGCCGACGGCCTGCTCAAGGCGATACAATCCGTGCTTCAAGGGGAAACTGCCGGCACTTTCGTGAAGAAGAAAAAGACGAAGGAGAAAAGCGGTTCATCTTGAACGAAAAATCATCTCCCGCCCGGCCGCAACACCCGCCCCGGAAGATGACCTTCCTTGCGGACTTCGCGTCTTGGCGGAAGAATGCGAAATGCGGTCAAACGTGAATCTGCAATCCCGCTCATTTCCGGCGGCAAACCAGGGTTGGTTTCCGCCAAAAAACTGCTGGCAGAAGGCGGATAATTTTGTATCGTGTTCCTTCACTGATTTGTTTTTTAACTTTTTATGGAATCACAAGCTGACATCGCACTGATTGGTCTGGCCGTCATGGGCCAGAATCTCATTCTCAACATGAACGACCACGGCTTCACCGTCGTGGCCTACAACCGCACGGTCGAAAAGGTGGACCACTTCCTCGCCAACGAAGCCAAGGGCACCAAAATCTTGGGCGCGCATTCGCTGGAGGAAATGGTTTCCAAACTCAAAAAACCCCGTCGCGTGATGATGCTCGTCAAGGCCGGCAAGGCCGTGGACGAATTCATTGAGCATCTTCTGCCGCTGCTCGAACCAGGCGACATCATCATTGACGGCGGCAACTCGCTCTTCGAGGACACCATACGCCGCGCCAAATACGTCGAAAGCAAGGGCCTGCTTTACATCGGCACCGGCGTCTCCGGCGGCGAGGAAGGCGCGCGTCGCGGACCGAGCATCATGCCCGGCGGTTCGCCCGCCGCGTGGCCGCACGTGAAGGACATTTTCCAGAGCATTTCCGCAAAGGCGGAGGGCGGCGCACCGTGCTGCGACTGGGTGGGCGAGGGCGGCGCGGGCCATTACGTCAAGATGACCCACAACGGCATAGAATACGGCGACATGCAGCTCATCTGCGAGGCTTACAACATCATGAAAAACGGCCTCGGCATGACCGCGCCGGAAATGCACGAGGTCTTCAAGGACTGGAACACCGGCGAACTGGATTCCTACCTGGTTGAAATCAGCCGCGACATTCTCGGCTTCAAGGACGCCGACGGCTCGCCGCTGGTGGACAAGATTCTCGACACCGCCGGACAAAAGGGCACCGGCAAATGGACGGTGATGTCGTCGCAGGACTTGGGCATTCCCATCACGCTCATTGCGGAGGCGGTTTATTCGCGCTGCGTTTCCGCCTTGAAGGACGAGCGCGTGAAGGCGGCGAAGAAATTGAAAGGCCCGCGACCGGCGCTCACGAGCATCGCCAAAAACGAGGCGAAGAAGCAGCAGTTCATCAACGACATCCGCGACGCGCTTTACGCCTCGAAAATCATCAGCTACGCGCAGGGCTACATGCTTATGCGCACGGCGGCCAAGCAATATGACTGGAACCTGAACTACGGCGGCATCGCGTTGATGTGGCGCGGCGGCTGCATCATCCGTTCGCGCTTCCTCGGCAAGATCAAGGAGGCGTTCGACACGAATCCCAAGCTGACGAATCTGCTGCTGGACGATTATTTCCGGGGCGAAATCAAGCGCTGCCAGAAGGGCTGGCGCAACATCGTGGCCACGGCGGCCAAGCGCGGCATCCCGGTTCCGGCGTTCAGCACCGCGCTGGCGTTTTACGATCAGTATCGCAGCGCCGTGCTGCCGGCGAATCTGCTCCAGGCGCAGCGCGATTATTTCGGCGCGCACACCTACGAGCGCGTGGACAAGCCGCGCGGCGAATTTTTCCACACGAACTGGACGGGCCGGGGCGGAACAACCGCTTCGAGCACCTACACCGTTTAACCGATGGCAACCCCCGCTTCTGGAGTTTCGAGAACCGAAGGCTCCGCAGGCGGGGCGGCCAAAAAAATCCGTTCATGGCTGGGGGCGATTCCGATGGGAATCGCCTTCATCCTTTTGACGTTGCTCGGCTGGCGCAAATGGCCGGACCCGCTGATTGATTTTGGCCAGCAGCTTTACGTGCCGTGGCGGCTCGCCCGTGGCGCGGTGCTTTACCACGATGTCAGCTACGTTTATGGCTGCCTGTCGGTTTGCTATCACGCGGCGCTGTTCAAAATCTTCGGCGCCTCGCTGAACGTCCTGCTGGCCTCGAATTTTCTCATCCTCATTTTCCTGCTGCTGCTGGTCTATCGCCTGTTCCTGAAATGTTCCGGTGTCTGGACGGCGGCAACCGCCGGCCTGGCGCTGACGGTGCTGGCCTTCGGGCAATTTCTCGACGTGGGCAATTACAATTACCTCTGCCCGTATTCGCACGAGGAATTCCACGGCATCGTGCTCGCCGTCGTGATGATCGCCTGTCTCTCGCGTTGGCTGCAAACGGGCCGGAAACTGCCGCTCGCTTTTGCCGGCGGCTGCCTGGGACTGATTTTTCTGACCAAGCCGGAGGTTTTTGTCGGGGCCGCTGCGCCGTTCGCCGTCGCTGCAATTTTGTGCTGGCGGCGGGTTCCGGTTTTTGAACTGGTCAAATCATTATTTCTGGCGGCGATTTGCGCTTTCGTTCCGCTCGCCGGATTTTATTTCGGGTTCCGGTCGGAAATGGATTCAGCGGACGCCGCGCGCGCCGTTTTGGGGGCGTGGCTGCCGCTGCTGCATTCGGCCGGATTCCAGATTCCCATTTACCGCGCGATGACGGGAATGGACGCGCCATTATTCCACATCGGGCAGGCGCTGATCGAATTCAGCGGGCTGGCGGCCATTGTCGCGCTGTGCGCCTGGCGGCTGACGCGGCCGGCGCTGACCTCGCTGGAGCGCGTGATTTTTTTCGCGCTGGCGGGCGGGGTGTCCATCAATTACGGCTGGCAGAACTGCGGCCATTGCCTGCCGCTGCTGGTCGTCCTCGCCGCCGTTTTGTGGTGGCGGGAATGGTGTAAAAAATCGGAAATCGGAAATCGGAAATCGGAAATCGGCATATTGTGGCTGGCGTTCAGCTTTGCGCTGCTGGCCAAGCTGGGATTCAACCCGCGCATTTCGCACTATGGCGTTTTTCTGGCGATGCCCGCCTTTCTGTCCGCGATTTACCTGCTGCTCCATCTGCTGCCGCGCTTTCTGTCCGCGAAGATTGAGGATGGAAGATGGAAGATGGCGGAAAACTGCCGCGCCATCCTCCATCCTCAATTCTCCATCCTCGCTGCTTTTCGCACTGCCATTTTGATTTTTCTGCTGGCCGGCCTGGCGCGGCTGGCCATTCACTCCGAACTTTTCTACAAGGACAAGGATTTCGCGCTGGGATCGGGAGGCGACCGGATGGTCACCTACGATCCAAAGATTGATCCGACCGGCGCGGCAATGGCCTCGGCGGCGGCGTGGATTGAAGCCAACACTGCGCCGACCAACACGCTTGCGGTGCTGCCCGAGGGCGTGATGCTCAATTATCTCACGCGCCGCGACAACCCGACGCCTTATGTCGTATTCGCATTTGAGGTCTGGGCCTATGGCGAACAAACGATGCTGGCCGCCTATGAAAAAAATCCGCCGGATTACATCGTGCTGATCCAGCGGGACAGTTCCGAGTATGGCGTTCCGTATTTCGGCCTGCAAAAGGGCTACGGCTGGGACGTGATGCAATGGGTCCGGCGGAATTACGAGCCGGTTGAACTCATCGGCAGCGAGCCGCTCCAAAGCGGCGGGTTCGGCATTGAAATTTTAAAGCGCCTTCCCTCGGACATGCGTGTGGACTAGATCCGCTTCTCGTCCAGGTCAATCACGTCTACAAAGGTCTTCACGTCGTCGCGATGCGCCCCGCCGCATTGTTCCTTGCGCATTTTCAGCCGCGCGATGGCCGTTTCATCATTCGCCAGCGGGCGGCTCAACATATCCTGCCAGTGCGCGGCCTTTTCCGCCGGGGATTTCTTCACGTTCCGTCGCACCCAGTCGCACACCTGGCCGTCCGTGAGGGAATTTTTGACCACGTCAATCATCTGTTCGTGCGTGACGCCGGCGGTCTTCAGCCACATGCCGTCAAAACCTTTGCCGAGATTTTCCTGATAATCGGCGTGCAGTTTGCCGGCAAGGTGCAGGCGGATCTTGTCAACGTAACGCGGCAGGTAATGCCAGCCGTCCATCGTTTCGCGCGGGCTGCGCGGATAAATGATTTCACTCATGAGCCGATGTTCCGACAACCGGCGGATAATTTCAAATTTGAAATTTGCTTTTCTGCCCCGCGCTTCCATCTTCTCCGGCATGAAACGATTTGATTTTGACGTGGCCGTCATCGGCGGCGGCAGTGGCGGTTACGCGGCGGCCCGAACCGCCGCTGGCGCGGGCCTGAAAACGGTCGTCATCGAGGGCGGCAACGAGGTCGGCGGACTCTGCATCCTGCGCGGCTGCATGCCCACGAAGGCGCTGCTCTACGCCGCCGAAGTCCTGCACCTCGCCAGCCATCCCGAACCGTGGGGCATCCGCGCCGGAAAAACCGGCTTCGATTTCAAGAAGGTCATGGCGCGGAAAAATGCGCTCATCAGGGATTTTGCGGACTACCGCGTCCAGCAGCTCAACGCCGGGAAGTTCAAGTTCATCCGTGCCAACGCCCGGTTTGTGGATGCACACACGGTGGAATTGAATCCATTTCGTGGCAGCGGACGTGAGTCCGTTCCATCGAATCAGAGCCAGCTTCCGTCGGCTGCCACACTGACCGCGAAACATTTCGTCATCGCCATCGGCTCAACCGTCGCGCCCACGCCGCTGCTACAGCTCGACGCCGTCGGCTTCATCACCAGCGACGACGCGTTGGAGCTGAAACGGTTGCCCAAGTCGCTCATCATTCTTGGCGGCGGCGCGATTGCCTGCGAGTTCGCGCAATTCTTCGCCCGGTTCGGCGTCAAAACCACGCTCATCCAGCGCAGCGGGCACATTTTGAAGGAGTTCGATGCCGATGCTGGAGCGGAAATCGAAAAGGTTTTCCGGCGCGAAGGCATCCGGGTTTTCACCGGCACCAAACTTCTGGACGCGAAGCGCAGAAAAAAACTGAAGACGGTTTCGTTCGTGCATGGCGGCAGGACAGTTTCGGTTTCGGCGGAGGAAATCTTGTTCGCGCTGGGCCGCACGCCGAACACCGCGTCGCTCGGCCTGGAAAACGCCGGCGTGAAAATGGAGCAGGGGAGAATCGTCGCCGATGAATTCATGCAAACGAGCGCGCCGCACATTTTTGCGGCGGGCGATTGCACCGGGCCGCACGAGATTGTCCACATCGCCATCCAGCAGGGCGAGACGGCGGTTCATAACATCGTGGATCCAAAATCGCCGCGTCGGATGGATTATCGCCTGCTGATTTCCGTCGTGTTCACCGAGCCGCAGGTGGCGTTCGTCGGCCTGACGGAAAAGGAGGCCGCTGCGCGCCGAATTCCGTTTCTTGCCGCAAGCTATCCGTTCAACGACCACGGCAAATCGCTCATCATGGAGGCGAAAGACGGCTTCGTGAAATTGATGGCGAATCCGAAAACTGGCGAAATTCTCGGCGGCAGTTGCGTCGGCCCGGTCGGCGGCGAATTGATCCACGAAATTGTCGCGGCGATGGCCAAGCACATGACGGTTCACGAACTCGCGGCGATGCCGCATTACCACCCGACGCTCGCCGAAATCTGGACTTATCCGGCGGAGGAACTGGCGGAGAAAATTTGAGATGGAGTCATTTCCGCGACGATGATTGAAGTGGTGCGTTTCGTTTCCAAACCAGAATTCCAACGAAAGCGGCATAGGCCATCACCACGATCAGGTTGAAGGCGAAAACTTCCACCGGCGAGGCGATGGCTGAAGCATCCGGATCTGCCTGCGCCTGATACTGGTGAAAATTGAAGGAAAATAGTGTCGCCAACCCCATGATTATGGGAGATGCGAAAACCCAGCCTGATCGCAGTGATTGGAAACGCGGAAGATTCTTCCAAATGTGGTAGCTCCAAAACAAACAAAGCACCAATATCGCCGACCACAAAAAGGCCTGAACTAAATCCTGTTTCCACGGTTCTTGGAACATCATATATGCGGCCAGGACGATTATGAACGCCTTGAATTTGAGTGCTTTGAAATTGGTGTTTAATCGGGTGTTAGAAGGATTCGCTGTCGAATCGGTGTCCTTTCTTGGCGTCGTCCATTCGGCTTCCACAAAAGTGTTTTCCTCAATCTGAATCTGCTCTCGACGACGACTGCTGTATGCGAACAGCATCATCGCAAGGACATAGACTGAGAAAACATACACGGCCCTCAAAATTTCGCGGGTAAGATGTCGGTGAGGAATATCGAATTTCAAGATGCCGAAAGACACCACAAAAACAAGCGAAACAGCCACGATGCGAACACCTATCATCTGGAGAACGAACTGCCGTTCGCGCGGCGATTTGGTTTCATCGGCATCTGCTCTCCAAGTGACATATGCGCCCCCAAGCATCGCAAACAAACCACCCAGCGTCCCAACCGTTGCGACTCCCTTTGCGGCTGCTCCGCCTTTGGCCAGGGCGACGCCGACTGTCGCTGCTTTTGCGGAAGTTGCAACTACCGGCAATGCCGCCAGCACTTCGAGCGTGAACGCTTTGCCCGGAGTCGTCCGCCCCAGCGCGCCTTCAACGAACGCCAGCACCTGCTCGTGCAAAAGTTTGCGCCCGCGCGAAAGCCGCTGCTTCACGGTGTCCTCGGTCAGCTCCAGTTCCTCGGCGACGGCCTCGATGGATTGATGCTCGCGGTAAAACAAAACCAGCGGCTCGCGGTAGATTTCCGGGATGCGCTCCAGCGAACGCCACAAAATCGCCTGCTCCTCGTTGCTGATGGTGCATTCCACAGGCAGCGGCTCCGGCGAACGGGTTTCGGAAATTTCATCCAGCTCGCCGGCCCGGTGCAGCGGCTCGCGGCCTTCGCGCCGGAGAAAATTATTGATCCGGTTGCGCGCGATGCCGCACAGCCAGGCGCGCAGCTTGTCGCGCTCGCGCAAATGGACGAGGTGCTTCCACGCGGTGATGAACGTCTCCTGCGCGAGGTCCTCGCTCTGGCCGAGATTGCCCGTGGCGCTGTAAGTGAGCGAGCAGATGAGCGATTGGTAGCGCGAAACGATCTGGCTGAAGGCGTCGCGATTGCCCGCCAGGGTTCCCGCGACCAGTTCCGCGTCGTTGTTGGCTGCGGCCGTCATAAGGTTCGGTGTCATCATATCGTCGCTTATGTGGCTGGAAAGCGCGAAGAGGTGACAACAAATTTACGATTTCCGATTTCCAATTTCCGATTTTCCCGAAATTGCCTGAAGCACCTCCTCCGGCGCGAGGCCGTGCAGCTTGATCGTCTTGTGCCGCGAAGTCTGGCCGCGAATCAGCTCAACCCGTCCGCGCGGACAGTCCAGTGTTTCGGCGAGCAGCTCGATCAACGCCTGATTCGCCGCCGCGTCCACCGGCGGCGCGGTCACCTTGATTTTCAATTCATCGCCAATCGGCCCGCCGATTTCGTTTTTGGAGGCGCGCGGCTGGAGTTTCACGGACAGCAGCGTGCCATCCGGCTGGGCGCGGAGGAATTTTGGGATTGGCGTCACGCGGCCATTTTAGGCGACGCCGGGCCGTTTGTCCGCTGGATTTGTGAAATTGCGCGCTGCCGGACTGCGCACGCGGAGTGACGCGCCCTGTTTGGAGGATGCCGCCACAAACAATTTCTGGCGCATCCGCTCGGTGCCGTAAGTCACAATTTCAACTGGCCCTGCGCGGTTCGGTTGCCAGACGTTGCCTCATCCAAATGAAAAGGCCGTCCCGGTGAGGGGACGGCCAAATGTTTTTCCAGCCAGGCTATTTGGTCTGGATTTGGGGAACGGTCGGGGCCGGTTGTTTGGCGGCGTCCTGGCCGAGCTTGCCGCTGTAACCGGAGAGAACGGCGGAGCCAAGCAGCACGACGAGTCCGAGTCCGAGCAGGCCGCGGGTGCGGCTGCTGGTGCCCTTCCATTCGCCGAGGATCAGGCCGAGCGCGCCGCTGAACATGATCGAGCTGGCCATCAGCACTGCCCAGCCGACGTAGCTTTGGCTGCCCATCTGCGGCTCGCCGGTCTTGAAGGCGACGAACTGGCAGACCCAAATGGCACCGGCAATCGCGCCGAAGATGACATTGGGAACGATCGGCGCGCCTTTCTTGGTGTAGTCGCCGAACGTCTTGTTCTTGGCGTTCAGAAAGAGGCACCAGAGGAAGTTCACGGTGAATCCGCCGAGCAGCGCGATGACGAGCACGGGCATGCCCGCCCAGGCCAGCGGCGTGACCGGCTGGGTCGTCAGCGCCAGTTTCTCAATCGTCGGACCGCCGACGAGTCCGAAACCGAGCGCGGCGCTCATCAGGCCGGAAAACAGGGCGACGAGCATTCCTTTTTTGAAGTTGTATTCCGCCACGGATTTTTTCTTTTCCTCCTCCGGCAGCTCTTTTTCCTTGGACATACCGGCCAGGCCGACCAGCACGATGCCGAAGATTGACACCAGCACGCCGACGAAGGAGCAGATGCCGGCGTTGGATTGGAACAACTCGCCGAATTCGCCCTTCAGGATTTTAGGGACGATGGTTCCCGCCGCCGAGCAGAGGCCGCAGCCCATGGCCAGGCCGAGGCCGACGCCGAGGTAGCGGATCATCAATCCCCAGGTCAGTCCGCCGAAGCCCCACGCGGCGCCGCAGAGGTAGCAATACAAGACTTCCTTGCCCGGCGCGGCTTTGAGGACGCTGAAGGTGTTGGGCGATGTGATCAAGGCCAGGGCGATGGGCACGATGAGCAGCGCGAACAGCGCCCAAAAGAGCCAGTAGCTCTCCCAGGCCCAGCTTTTCACTTTTTTGAGCGGCAGATAAAAGACCGCGCCTGCGAGGCCGCCGAGGACAAATATGATTATGCCCAGGGCCGGGTTGGTTGTGGGTTGGACCAGATCATTCATAGGTTTTTTATTTTGAAGGCCACGGAGAACCCGGACCGGCGGCGTTTGTGCCGGGGTCCGTTTTCATCCGTGGCCATTTTATTGTTCCCGCGTTATTTGCGTTTCGAGAGCACGTCTTTTTCGTATTGCTTGACCTCGACGAGCCATTGTTCGCCGACCGGCACGCCGTGCGTCATGCAGTAATAATCCCACACCGCCGCGAACGGCATCGTCTTGGTTTCCTCCATCAGCGCCAGGCGCGAGGTGTAGTCGCCGGCCAGTTCGAGCTTCTTGAGCTGGTCAATCGGATCGAGCATGGCGATGGTGAGTGCGCGGAGCATGTTGCGCGCGCCGATGGTCCAGGCCGCGATGCGGTTGATGCTGGCATCGAAATAATCGAGGCCGATGTGCGTGCGGCCGAGGTAATCGCCGCGCACCAGTTCCTGCGCGATGCCCATGAGTTCGTCGTTCAGAATGACCACGTGATCGCTGTCCCAGCGGACGCCGCGGCTGACGTGCAGCAGGATTTCCGGCACGAAACAGAGCACGGACGAAATCTTGTCCGAGACGTTTTCCGTCGGGTGATAATGGCCGGCGTCCAGCGTCACGAGCTTCTGGTTTTTGACCGCGTAGCCGAGATAGAATTCGTGCATGCCCGTGGTGTAGCTTTCGGCGCCGATGCCGAAAAGTTTGCCCTCGATGGCGTCGAGGTTGTGTTTGGGATTGATGGGCTTTTTGAACACCTCGTCAAGCGCGGCATTGAGGCGATCACGCGGGCCGCGGCGATCGGCGGGAATGTCCTTCATGCCGTCGGGAATCCAGACGTTGGTGACGGTGGTCTTGCCGAGCGCCTTGCCCATGGCGGCGCCGACTTCGCGGCAGGCCTGGCAGTGCTCGATCCAGAATTTGCGAATGCTCTTGTCCGCGTGCGACAGTGTGAAACCGTCGGCGGCCTTGGGATGCGAGAAGCAGGTCGGGTTGAAATCCAGACCAATGCCGATGGACTTGGCCCAGTCAATCCAGTTTTTGAAATGCTCCGGCTTGATTTCGTTGCGATCCACTTTCTTGCCGCCGAACTCGCCGTAGAACGCATGGACATTGAAACGATGCTTGCCGGGGATGAGCGACAGCGCCTTTTCGGCGTCGGCGCGAAGCTCCTGCGGTGTGCGGGCCTTGCCGGGGTAGTTGCCGGTGGCGACGAGGCCGCCGCCCAGCGACCCGCCGAAATTTTCAAAACCGCCCACGTCGTCGCCCTGCCAGCAATGGAGGGACACGGGGACTTTCTCCAGGTTTTTCAACACGCGATCCACGTCCACGCCGGTTTCGGCGTAGCGTTCTTTGGCCAGTGCGAAGGATTTTTCCAGGTTTGGATTTTTTTTCATGTGTGGGATTTCAGTTAATGGTTTCTACGGTTCGGTTTACAGTTTCACAGTTTCAACATTTTCCGGCGGAGCGCCTCGTCGGGCCGGCCCGAGATGCGCGCGACGTTTTCCGGCGTCATGAACTTCGGTCCGCCCAGCGCCGCCGCGCCAATCCAGACCGTCGCCGTCTTTTCCGCCATCAGCATCGCCGACAGGACGCCCTGCACGGTGCGGCCCAGCGTGATGACGCCGTGGTTTTCCATGAGGATGACGCGCGGCGGGCGGCCGTAAGTTTGAAGGAATTTTTCAGTCTCCCTGCGGATGGCCTGCGACAGCTTCAAACCGGGGTCGGTGTAGGGGATGAAGACCGACGCCACGTCGCAGCAGACGATTTCATCGGGAAAAATTTTCTTCACGGCGAATTCCGCAGCGCGGGGCGAGCATAGGATGGAATTGACCGCCGGCGCGTGCGTGTGGCCGACGAATTCGATGCCGGGCAGCGTCAGCAGCCAGGCGTGAAACATCGCCTCGACCGACGGTTTCTTGGCGGTGGGATCCACGCGCGATTCGAGCATGGCGCCATCCACCTCGGCGTCGGTCAAATTGTTTTTCCCCAGCAGCGGCAGAATGGTGCCGGAGCGGCATTCCACCACGCCGGTCTTGTCCAGTGTGGCGAGGCAGGAACCGCTGGCTTTGACGATGAACGTCTCGTCGCTCAATTTGGCCGAGGTGTTGCCTTCGCCCAAAATTGCCAAAGGATGCTGCGGGTCGGCGAGCTGGTGCGAAAGGTCAAGGAGCAGTTTTAATTTTTCCCGGCGGTCGGGCGCGGGCGCGGCGGATTGAGCTTGAAGTTTTTTGCGTTGCATTCCGTCCATTCAAAAAAAAACGGCGGGTGAATGCAAATCAATTCTTGCGGCAAACAACAACATTGCTGAATTGATCGGCTGGTTTGATTTGGATGAGAAACAGCTTGTATGCCTTGATGCGCGGCGGTTGCATGGGCGGAATTCAAGGCGGGTGTCGAATCTGGTCAGCGACCGGCGGGTGTGCCAGAGGTTGGTGACAAAACCCTTCGAAAAGTCAATAATCGGCATTCATTGGCAAACTATCGTCATTCTCCCGCCGGTGTTTCCGGGATAACCTTCCAAGGCAGTGAAGTATAAACGAGCGAACAGCATGGCAAACGCAAATTTGCAAATCATCAACGGGATTTGCAGGACTTTTTTAATCGTCTCGTCCGTTCCGTCATCCGCCGTTTTCGGTTGCCCCTGTGCGTTTGGACGCACACCCTTGTAAACTGACGGGAATAGTTTAAACTAACAACAAATGAATCGCATTACCTTGAAACACAAACAGACCACCGCGCGTGGTTTCACCCTCATTGAACTGCTGGTCGTCATCGCCATCATCGCCATCTTGGCGGCACTTCTGCTGCCAGCCTTGGCGGCGGCCAAACGGCGCACCAAGCTCGCCGTCTGCGAGAACAACTTCAAACAGACTTATGCGGCTTGTTATGTTTATGCAAACGACTACAGTGATTATTTCCCGATAGACAATACTCACCCGGCCTCCATCAACGTGATCGGTGGAGAGCACTATACGAGGTATTTGGGGGCTCAGGCCGCCCATACATTTATGAAGCAGGGCATTCAAGTCAATCCTCCCATAAACGGTGTTGTTCAACCCGTGTTTAACAACTTGGGTCACCTATATGAAACTCATGGGATGGGTGGCGGGCAGGGCCTGTATTGTCCGAGTTTTCCGGCAACATCACCATTGAGCATAGAGGCGTATTCAAAGCCGCAATTTTTAAGCCCGGATGACAGTGGAAATGCCCGTGGCACAATGTTGTATAATCCGCGCATCGTGGATGCTTGGGCAGCTACCACAGTCAATAATCGCGCATTTCCCAAGACGAGCAGTCAATGGCGCAACTCTCCTTCCGCCCCGGCTCCCGGCTCCTCCGTAACTTTAAACGGCGATCCCGTTATCTATGTAAACCCCGGCGGCAACCCCCTGTTTGGGACCGATTACCTAGCAACCCCGACCGATATTGGCGCCACCGGGACTTCAACGTTTTCTCCCAGCTATTTTGCTCACTACCCCAGCGAGGGCTTTGACTGTGTTTTCAAGGATGGTTCGGTGCAGTTTGTTCAAAATCCCACGGCGTTTAAATTTATCACCAGCGGTTACCTCTTAACCGATGAAACTCAGGTATCTCATCAGGAATACGATCTGATTTTCAACTGGTTGGAAAACGGAGTCAACTAGCCCGGTTGATAGGTGCAAAGATTAAAATGGCGTCCTTGAGTGGATGGAGAAAAACGCGTTGGCTTGGTTGCCAACGCGTTTGTGTGAGCAGGCTGTCACTGCAAGCTTTTGAGTTTGGCGCAGGCGAGCGGTAGAAAACTTCAAAGGTTTTGTCGTTGCCGCTCGTTGCGGGTGGGACAGGCGCACGCCAAAATGCAAGTCAGGTCACTCCAAGGCTGACAAATTATTGCGCGGAACCTTGGGATGTTGTAGAACTTGCCGCGCTCAACCAACTTAAATTATGAATACAGCCAGATTGTTGCCACTTGCCGTGATGTTTCTGATGCCCGCCGGGGTTTTCGCCGCGACCACCGATTCGCCGCGCGAACGTATTTCTCTCGACGCCGGGTGGCGGTTTATCAAGGCCGATGCGCCGGAAGCCGGGACGAACCTGAACTATGCGGTTCTCCGCGACTGGATTTTGCCGACCGGCAATCCGTTCACGACCAATGCGCCCGCCGTGCGCCCGGAAGGCCAGCCGGCCACCGGCATTTCCTTCACACATCCCGACTTTGACGACAGCCAGTGGCGCCTGCTGAACCTGCCGCACGACTGGGGTGTGGAGTCGCCGTTCGATCAGGCGCTGCCCGGCGGCACAGGCAAGCTCCCGTGGTTCGGCGTTGCATGGTATCGCAAGACGCTTGATCTTCCCGAATCCGACAAGGATAAAAAAATCTACCTGGATGTGGACGGCGCGATGTCCTACGCGACGGTCTGGCTCAATGGAAAATTTGTCGGCGGCTGGCCCTATGGCTATTCCTCGTGGCGGGTGGACCTGACGCCGTATGTGGATTTTGGCGGTGAAAATGTCGTGGCCATCCGGCTCGACAATCCGCCGAACTCGTCGCGCTGGTATCCGGGTGGCGGCATTTACCGCAACGTCTGGCTCGTCAAGACCGCGCCCGTCCACGTCGCCCAATGGGGCACTTACGTCACCACGCCGGAGGTCAGCGCGGACGCGGCAACGGTGAAAATCCGGGTGAACGTGGACAATGACTCGGATGCGGATGCCGCAGTGTCGGTGAAGAATGAGATTTTCGAGCTGAAGGCCAATGGCGGCAAAGGCCAACCGGTTGCGTCATTCAGCGCCTGGAATTTGAATGTCACCGCGCACCAGACGGGATCCGGCGAGCAGCAAACCGCAATCGTCAATCCAAAGTTGTGGAGCCTCGACAAGCCGAACCGCTACGTCGTCGTCACTTCCATTTTGCAGGACGGCAAGACGGTGGACAGCTATGAAACGCCGTTCGGCATCCGCACGATTGAATTTACCGTCACGAATGGATTCCTGCTGAATGGCAAGCGCGTGCCGATCAACGGCGTTTGCGACCACAGCGACCTCGGCCCGCTGGGTTCGGTCATCAACGAGCGCGGACTCGAACGGCAGATTGAAATTCTGAAGGAGTTCGGCTGCAACGCCATCCGCACCAGCCACAACCCGCCTTCGCCGGAGCTGCTCGATTTGTGCGACCGGATGGGAATGCTTGTGATGGACGAATCGTTCGACTGCTGGCAGCGTGGCAAGACCAAGAACGATTATCAGTTGCTGTTCAACGACTGGCACGAACGCGACTTGCGCGCGGAATTGCGCCGCGACCGGAATCATCCGTCCATCATTCTGTGGAGCATCGGCAACGAGGTCAACGAGCAGGGCACCCCGGCAAAATTCTGGATCGCGGCGGAACTGACCGCCATCGCACACCAGGAAGACCCGACCCGCCCGACGACCTCCGCGAACAGCGATGTGAAGGCCGGTTACAACGGCTTTGAGACAAATGAGGATGTGTTCGGCTACAATTACAAGCCGTGGGAATACGGGAAATTCCGCGAGGCCAATCCGAATCAGCCGCTGTTCGGCAGCGAGACCGCCTCGTGCATCAGTTCGCGCGGCGAATACTTTTTCCCCGTCAGCACCAACCAGGCCGGCGGCAAGGCGGACAACCAGATGAGTTCCTACGATCTCTACGCGCCGCGCTGGGCGACGCCGCCGGACACCGAGTTCACCGGGCAGGACAAATATCCGTTCGTCGCGGGCGAGTTTGTCTGGACGGGATTTGATTATCTTGGCGAGCCGACGCCCTACGACCGCACGTCCCGCAGCTCGTATTTTGGCATCGTGGACCTCGACGGTTTCAAGAAAGACCGCTTCTATCTTTACCAGGCGCGCTGGCGTCCCGACTTCCCGATGGCGCACATCCTGCCGCACTGGAACTGGCCGGAACGCGCCGCGCAAACGGTGACGAACACCGACGGAAGCGTGACGAACCGCCCCGGCCTGGTCACGCCGGTCATGGTCTACACCTCCGGCGACGCGGCGGAGCTTTTCCTGAACGGCAAGTCGCTCGGCTTGAAGAAAAAAGGACAGCTCGAATACCGCCTGCGCTGGGATGACGTCGTTTACCAGCCCGGCACGCTCAAAGTGGTTGCCTACAAAAACGGCAAACGCTGGGCGACCGACGAAGTGAAAACCACCGGCCCGGCGGCGGAACTCACGTTGCAGGCCGACCACGCGACGATTGCGGCGGACGGAAAAGATTTGTCGTATGTGACCGTGACGGTGGCCGACAAGAATGGTCAACTCGTTCCGCGCTCGAAGAATCACGTCAAGTTTGAGATTGAAGGGCCGGGCGAAGTCGTGGCGGTGGATGACGGCGATCCCACAAATCTGGAACCGATGCAGGCCAGAGAGCACGACACCTTCAACGGCCTCGCGCTGGTGATTGTCCGCGCCAAGGCCGGCCAGCCGGGAACCATCACGCTGGAAGCCGAGGCCGCTGGGCTGAAGTCCGCCGCGATCCGCATCAGTGGCAAATAACGGGGATTGCCGCGACATCGCATCCGAAAAATCTGATTGAAAAATGCCAGGCGGCCTTCGCTTCCGAAGGCCGCCTGTTTTTTGCGCTGAAGTGACTTCTTTATGCCTTCAGCATCCTCGAATTCGTGTCTGGTTTCAGAACTTCACGGCTTTTGCGGGACTGCATTGGAAATTGTTCCGTCGTTCAAGTCCGGGTCGAATGCGCGTGCCGGCTGCGTCGTCGCGGCACCGTTGCTTCCGCCGGCCCAAAGGCCGCTGACCTGCTCCGGTGTGAGCGCGGCCGCCGGTTTGAATTGGTCCCCGGCCATGTAATCCAGCAGCGAACGGCGCAGTTGCTGCAATTCCGAACCGCTGCGTTCGTCGTCCAGATTGATGGCCGAAACCAGCAGACGCCCTGGTCCGACGTTGCACTCAAAAATCACGCCGAGCCGCCAGTTGCGGTTCCAATCGTCAATCGCCGAAACGATGGGGCGGAGCGACGGCGGGGTTGTGGAGAGATTGACCGAGCGCACGCCGTTCACGAGCTGGGTCCACTGCCAGTCGCAATTTGCCTCGGTGGGGAATTCCGCCAGCGCCGGATGGTTGGTGTCGCAGAGCAAACCGAGCATGGCGTCAAATCTCGGAGTCGGGTTTTGTGGCGGACGGACGGTCATCTGGATGTTCCAAAAGACCGGGACATTTTTCATCGGTGGACATTTTGTCGGGTCGAGGTCGCCGGCGCCCGGCATGAAAAGCACCTTGCCGCCGGCGGCAAGCCGGGTCGCGGCCTCGCTCCAATTCCGCGTCACCAGCACGTCAGCCGGCGTGGCCGCGCTGACCTGTGCCGGATACAGCCAGAAATTCCAGTCGTTGGCGAACGGCGGATTTTGAATTTCGACAATCAGCTTGTAGGCAGCCGGCGCGGGAAGCTTGGACAAGTCGGCGGAGATTTTTCCAAGCGGGAAATTTTTCCCGATGGGAATGGTGAACGAGCCCAGCCAGCCGTTGGCGACAATGCAGTTCGATGAGTTCACAATGTCCCAGACAACCGGAGCATTTGTCAGCGCTGTTTCGCCGAAATTTGCGGCTTCCGCATTCACGTCAAACGAATCTGAAGTTGTGAAAACCCGTTTTGTCAGCCGCGCGAGCGGAACCACCGGGCCGGCGAAGCGGCGAAATTCCGCCGCCGTCACGTAGCTCTTCGGCTGCCAGAACGCGTCCACGACGCCGATGAGCGCGGTTCCCTGGCCGAGATAATCGTGCAGGTCGAGCAGTTGAAAACCGGCGAGTCCGGGGGTGCGCAGGTTGGCCTCGATTTCTTCCTTGTAGCATTCAACCTGAAAACGGCCGGATGCCCAGGCGAAGGCTTGGTCTTCGTCCAGCACGCCTTGCTGCCCGGCGATGTATTTGAAAATGTCGTAGTTGCCCGGTTGCAGGTAGCCGGTGAATTCCTTCATCACGTCGAAGTCAGGATACGCGCACCACTGGCCGACCTCGTGCGCGAGGACGGGGATGTGGACGGTTTCGAGCGCGTTGTGATAGTCCCGGCCAAACCAGCCGGAGGTGTTGCGCAAATCACCGCCGCCAAAGCGGACGAGCGAGGCGTATTGCGCGCCACCATTGACCTGCGACGGATCGAACCAGCCGGTGGCGGCGGAATAGAGCCGGCGCGGGTCTTTCGCATAATTGTCGGCGGCCCATTGCGGCGTGAAGCGCGAGTAATTGCGCGGCTCGTTGCTCGGCGAAAGCAGAATGAACGATGGATGGTTGCCGTAGGCTGCGAGGATGCGGGCGGTTTCGTCGTTCAACCATTGCTTCATTTCCGGGCTGCCGAAATCGGCCCACAAGCCGCACTCCGGCTGGAGATAAAATCCCAGCTCGTCGGCGGCTTCAAACGCGGCTTCGGGCGGACACCACGAATGGAACCGGATGCCGTTCAGCCCGTAATCCTTGCAGGTCTGGATGATTTTCTTCCACGACGCGACATCCATCGCCGGATAACCCGTGAGCGGAAATTCGCCGCCGTCATGCGTGAGCCGCAGGTTGACGGGCCGGCCGTTGATGAGCAGGTCTTTGTCGTTGTGCGTGATTTCGCGAAAGCCAAGCGTGACGATTTTTGATCCATTATATTTTGCAAGCATTGTGCTTGCCGTCATCAGTTTTGGGTTAAATTCATCCCATGCTTCAATAGATTTGTCTTCGATTTTTAATTCAACTTGAAAGCGACCACCTTCCGCACTCCAAGTAACGTTTGTTTTTGTATAGGCGACGTTTCGCGTTTCGCCATTTAGTAAAACAACCAATATCAAGTCGTCAGTTCCAGGCAGTCCTGTGGCGTTGCCGATTGTGCCATTGACAGTAAGTGATTTCGTTTCCAAATGCGGAAAAACTTGCAAGTCATCAATCCACACCGGACTCGTCGCACGCAATTCAATTTTCCCCACGATGCCGTTCCACGCCGCGCCGAGCGAATCGGAGATGCTGTGCGAATCAACCAAGTGGCCGGCTGCCGGCAGTTGCAGCCGGTTGTCCACGCGGATGCTCAATCGGTGCTTGCCCGGCGTCAGCACACCGAGGTCGGTGATGTGCGGCGCGACGAGGCTGGCGTTTGCGGGAAATTCCTTGTCGTCCACCCATACCGTGCTTTGCCAGTGCGCGCGTTCCAAATAGAGCGTGAAATGGCGTCCCTGCCAGTTTGTCGGAATGTCCACGTCGCGCTGATACCACGCCGCGCCGAGATAATGCTTTGGCGGCTGGGATAGAAACGGAACTTCCACATGGCCCGGCTGGGAAAAATGGTCGCGCAGGCTCGCGGGCTGGATTTTCCACCACGCCTGTCCCAGGGAAAGCACCCACGGCGTGTCCGTGCTGATGTCGTCGCCGTAGCTTTGTGCCTGGAGAATGCCGGGCAACTGGATTTTGTCCGGCAAGTCCTTGGTGAACCAGTTTTCGTTCGTGCCGACGTCGTTTCGGTCGAGGGCGAATCGCCATTCGCCGGCGAGCGGCAGGGTTTCGGCGGCGGGCAAAGTCGCGGTTGCCAGGCAGGCCGCGATAAAAATTGGCAGCAAATAAATCCGTTTCATGTTTTTGGACGTATCATTTAATCCACAAGCTCGCGTTCGATTTGTTCGAGCGATTTGTTTTTTGTTTCCGGCAGTTTGAAGAAAATGAAGACAAAGCCAAGCACACAAATTGCGGCGTAGAGCCAGAAGGTTCCCGCCGGGCCGAGCCGCGCATTGAGCAGCGGGAAGGTGAATGTCAGCAAAAAGCAGGCGAGCCACAGCGCGGACACGGCCACCGACATCGCCGCACCCCGGATGCGGTTCGGGAAAATTTCCGAGATCACGACCCACGTCACCGGCGCGAGCGACATGGAATAACACGCGATGGCCGACAGGACGAGCAGCAGCACCGGCAGGCCGGTTACGGACGCGTGATAGCAGCATCCCAGCACCAGATAAATGACCGCCAGCCCCGCCGCACCGAACAACATCAGCGGCCGCCGTCCGCCGCGATCCACCACGCCGAGCGCCACAAAGGTGAACGCCAGATTCACCGAGCCGGTCCACGCGATGTTGCTCAACACGCTGGAAATGTCGTAGCCCGCCGCCTTGAAGATTTCCTCGGCATAATTGAAAATCACGTTGATGCCGCACCATTGCTGGAACACCGCCAGCGTCACCCCCAGCACCAGAACCTTCGCCATTTTCGGGTCGAGCAAATCGGCGAAACGGACGCGCTGGATTTCCCCGCCTGCCAGCGTGGAATTGATTTCCGTCATCGCCGCCGCGCCATATTTTTCGCCGCCGATTTTCTGCAAAATGGATTTCGCGTTTTCCGGTTTGCCATTTTTTGCCAGCCAGCGCGGGCTTTCGGGGACAAAAAACATGCCGATGAAAAACAGCAGCGACGGCACGGCGGTCAGTCCGAACATCCAGCGCCAGCCCTGCTGACCGAACCAGGAATTGCGGATGAATTCATCCGTCGCGCCCGCCGGCAAATTCCGCACCAGCGACCAGTTGATGACCTGCGCCAGCAGAATGCCGACGACGATGGTGAGCTGGTTGATGGAAACCAGCTTGCCGCGCATCTGCGCCGGCGCGACCTCGGCGATATACATCGGCGACAGGTTTGACGCCAGCCCGATGGCCACGCCGCCGAGCATCCGCCAGAAAATGAAGATGGAAAAATTGCCCGCCAGCGCATTGCCGAGCGACGTGACGGCGAACAGGAACGCCGACAAAATCAGCAGCCGCTTGCGCCCGAACTTGTCGCTCAACGCGCCGGCCACCAGCGCGCCGACGAGGCAGCCGATGAGCGCGCAACTGTTCGCCCAGCCGATTTGCGCCTCGCTGGTCAGTTGGAAATAGCGCTGAAAAAACGGTTTCGCGCCGCCGATGACCACCCAGTCCCAGCCGAATAGCAGTCCGCCCAGCGCGGCGACGGCGGAAATGAGCCAGATGTAGCCGAGGTTCAATTCGGCCTTGAGATTCGAGGATTCAGGTGAGGTTGCGGTGATCATGATTTTTTGTTGGTCAAAAATATTCCGTCCACAGATCCGCCGCGAGCGCGTGGTTCGGGTCGCGCTGCAAAACCTTTTGCAAAAGACGTTTTGCCTTCATTGTCCGGCCAAGCCCCAGATGCGCCTGTGCCTGCAAGAACAACGCACCCGTCTCCTGACGGAACTGTAAATCGTCGTCGAACAACAGCATCGTCGGCAGTGAGGTGGCGAAATAATCAATTTTTGCGGGCGTTTTGGCGAGCTTTTCCGCGTAGGCCACCAGATCGCACAGGAGTTTTTTTGCTTTCGCGGTCTGGCCGAGGCGTTTCCACGACAGCGCCGAATAAAATGTCATTTCAGAGAATGTGCGGACACTCATCTCCTGAAAATCACCCTTGAAGTTCGCCGCTGCGCGCCAGTGTGTGTGCGCGGATTTCTTCTCGCCGAGCAAATCCAGCGCGACGCCGAGCCAGTAATGGATGTCGCTCTGGTTCGCGAGCAGGTGCTTCGCTTCGCATAAATTTTCCGGAGAAGAGAGCGCATTCTCAAAATGGCGCGCGGCGCAGGGGAAATCCCGGTGTGCCAGCGCTTCGCGACCGAGCGCGAGCTGGGTGCGGACGTGCTGGCCGAGCGCCGCGCCTTCGCCGCCTTCCCACGGCTGGAACCTGCGTTCCGCCAGCAGTTGCATCGCCTCGACATGGTGGCCGGTCTGATTCAGCAGCGCGCAGAATTCCACGCTCAAGTCATCGCGCTGCGCCACCAGCTGCCGATGCTTCTCCAGTTCGCGCAACCGCTTTTCCGGTTTTTCGCCAAGCCGTTTCCAGAGCTGGTCGCGCTCGAACAGGAGCCGGGCATCGTTGGGATTGGCGCGAAACGCACGCTCGTAAGCCGCGCGGGCTTTTGCCGGATTTTTGAGGACGTTGAAATAGCCAATGCCGAGATTGCGCCAGACGATGGAAAAATGGACGTCAAGTTTCGCGGACTTTTCCCAGAGCTGGATGGCTTCTGCGTGACGTCGGCGGTCGTAGAACAGATTGCCGAGATAATACGGCGCTTTGGCGTCGCGCGGATTCGCGCGCATCGCGGATTCCATAATCTCAATTTCCACCAGTCGCGACGGGAAGCAATAGTCCGGCGGGAGCGCGGCGGCTTGTTTGAAATGTTTCAACGCGGCGCGTTCATCGCCGCGCTTCTGTTCCAGCCAGCCGAGCGTGTATTGAACCAGCGGCCGGGCACCCCAGCTTTGGTCGGGCAGATCGCCACCAGTCACGCGGGACGATTTCGAAATGCAAACCGCTTCCGCAAACATACCTGCCCGCGCGCAGTCGTGGGTCATGTCCAGCAGTGTCTGCAAATCGCAGGAATCTTTTGGGTGACCATCCGCAAGAGTTCGTGCCCAACTGTCGAGCGGATCCAGCGCGCGAGTTTCGCGCCGGAGCGCGGCGGCTTCGGAGGCGCGATTCAGTTGGCACAATACAATGGCCTTTAGATTTTGCGCGCGGGTATTGTCGGTGTCGAAACGCAGCGAGCGGTTCAAATGTTCCAGTGCCGCCGTCCAATTTTTGCGGCAGCAGTCAATTTCCGCCAGCGCGTGATAACCCGCCGCCATCCATGCCTGATTCCAGACGGATTTGTAAAACGCATCGTAAGCCTCGTCGTCGCGGTTTTGAAAGCGCAGGCACAAGCCGAGATTGTAAAACGCTTCGCCATCGTAAGGATTCGGGTTGCGGCAGGTCAGGCGTTCAATGGCCTTGCGAAAACAGTTTTCGGCTTCAACAAATTCGCCGCGCCGCAGATGCCACAAGCCCATGGCATTGTTGCAGCGCGAATCCAGCGGGTCGCGGCGCAGCGCCTCGCGCCAGTAAAGCGTCGGGCAGCGCGTGGCATGGCGGTATTGCTCCAGATGCAGGCCGGTGAGGAACAGCTCGTCGGCGCTCGCGACATCTGCCGGCACGGGCGGTTCCGTCGCGGGCGGCGGCACTTCGCCTATCGCCGCTGGCTTGGGTTGATGGGAAATGATTTCGTTGCCAGTGACATCAATGACGCGAAACAATAAATCCGTTTCCGCGACGCCGCGTGGAAGCTTGATCTTGGCAAAGAACGGTTGGTTCGGTGCGAGATTGCGCGTGGAAGATAAAAGCTTTTTGTCCTTGGCGAGTAGAACAACCTTTGCACCAGGGAAAATTCGTGTGACCGAAACGCCGAAGAGAATTTTGGCGTTCTCAATTTTCAGGCTGACCGCCGCATCGAGATTCGCGTGCTGCGCCGGGCCGATTTGTTGGATCGGATACCAGAACTGGCTCCACGTTTTCGTCTCACCGGGCTGTAGAAAACTGAAATCCGGCTGATTGTCGGTGTAAACGCCGGCCATGATTTCGATATACGGGCCGAATTCGCCGCGCGCATCCGGGTCCGTTAGATTGCGATCCCAGGCGTAGCCGAAATCGTGATTGCCCCATGTCCATTGTTTCTTGCCGGGCGAGATGTGATGGTTGGCGATGTGGACGATGCCCGCCTGCGCCAGGTAATCGTAGCCGCCAAAGAAATCCTCCCGGCTGCCCATGCACATGTAGGAGGTCGGCACGGGAATGTTCGCGTAGAAGGAAAGGTCGTTGGGCGCGTAAATGGGAAGTTCGGATTTTGGATTTTGGATTTCGGATTTGCCTTGGCAGTGCGGCGGGATGAATTGCGCCGGCACTTCGTTCCGGGGAACGCCTTTGCGTCCGCGCTCGCCGTAATTCACGCCGTAATAAAATCCCTTTGCCAGCGGATACTCGCTCATCGAGCGGCGCGCATGGTCGGCGACGTAATAAACGTCCGGCGGGAAAAAACTTTGATACGCCTCGTGAACGCGCGTGGCGACGTTGGCCCACCAGAGAAACGTCTGCGTGAACGGCGTCCGGTTGTAGGCGCGCACTTTCAACTCGAGAACCGCCCGGCCCGGATGCAGGCAGACGCCGTGCATGCCTTTCATCCTCGTCATCGGGTCGTGGTCGCTGCACCAAATGATCTTTGATCCGTCCGCACGTTCTTCGATTTCAAAATCCACCGGCAAAAACGTCGCGGGCCGGTGATGCTGCGGCCAGTTGAATTCGATGCCGCCGGAAATCCACGGCCCGGCCAGGCCGACCAGCGCGGGCTTGATGACGCGCTGGTTGTAAATCAGGTCGTAGCCATTGGTCTTGTCCTGGAGGACGTGAATGCGCCCGCCGAGTTCAGGCAGCACCATTGCGCGGAGAAATTCGTTTTCGATCCAAATGGCTTTCCACTGGCGGTCCACCGGCTTTTCCGCGATGCGGTCGGTGAAGGGCAGGGGATAAACCTTGCCGCTGCTGCCTTGATAGACGCGTTTCTCCAGAAACATCGGATTCTTGTCCGGCGCAGCGGGCAGGTAGGTGGGAATGACGAGATTCTCGACGCGGATTTGGACTGTTGAAGGCTTGGCCATGTTTGGTGATGACAGGCGCACATTAAACGAAAAGCGCGAATTGAAAAGTTTGAATTAAAAATCTGGCGGGCGGCACGGGAGCCAGTTCTTGCGCGTCGCCGTCCGGGGCGGGACGACAATCATTCCGCGCGGGAAGGCCGGTGGAGCATCCGGAAGCCGCGACAGGCGATGCGGGAGCCGGGATGGCGGAACGGGAATTCCCGCAAATCCGGCCGGGAAACGTGCCAGCCGGGACGGGAAGCGCGTCCGACCGACCGGGAACCGCGTCCGGCCATGCGGGAACGGCGTCCGCCAAACGGGAAAGCCTGTCATTTTGACCGGGAACGGCGTCCAGCCCGGCGGGAACTGCGTCCGGGGAGCCGGGAAGACCGTCCGACCATGCGGGAACGCTGTCCGACCAGCCGGGAACGGCGTCCGAGCGACCGGGAACGGCGATCGCCGAACCGGGAGGTTGTGTATTTTGACCGGGAACGCCTGCCAAACGGGCGGGAACCGCGTCCGACCATGCGGGAAAGGCGTCCAACGACCGGGAACGGGGGCAAAACGACCGGGAAAGATGTTCCGCGACCGGGAAACCCGTCCAACCACCGGGAAAGCGGGAAAATGGCAATTTTTTAACCGCCAAGACGCCAAGACGCAAGGTTCCTCGCTCGCGGGAGCGGGAGAGGATGTCCGCAGGACAGGTGAGGGTCGTCAGGGAAAAACAATTAAAGAGGTTTGGCCACAGATTCACACAGATGCACACGGATGCAACCGCAGCCCCGGCGGGGCGGAAGATAATAGATGGCATGGGTATTGGCGGGTGAGCGAAACGGCGCTACACCTAGGTTGTA
>CAZZPE010000027.1:0-39881 GCA_964655855.1 uncultured Bifidobacteriaceae bacterium | reverse complement strand
ACCACGTCTGCCTGCACCAGACGGTCATCGGCCAGGAAGCCATCAAGCAAATGGAGCTTGCGGGCGAGGAGCCGGATTCGATCATCGCCTGCTGCGGCGGCGGGAGCAATTTCGCCGGACTGGCGTTTCCTTTCATCCACAAGAAAATTTCGGAAAAGAAAAAATACCGCATCGTCGCCGTCGAGCCGTCCGCCTGCCCGACGCTGACCAAGGGCGAATTGCGCTACGATTTCGGCGACACGGCGGAAATGACGCCGCTGCTGATGATGCACACGCTCGGCCACAAGTTCATGCCGCCTTCGATCCACGCCGGCGGCCTGCGCTATCACGGCATGGCGCCGATGGTCAGTCACGCGCTGAAGCTGGGGTTGATTGAAGCCGAGGCTTACCACCAGACGAAAGTATTCGAGGCGGGAACCCTTTTCGCGCGCACGGAAGGCATCGTGCCCGCGCCGGAATCTGCGCACGCGATTGCCGCCGTCGTGGCGGAGGCGGAGCAGGCGCGCGAGGCCGGGAAAAAGCGCGTCATCGTTTTCAATATGTCCGGCCACGGGCTGCTCGACTTGAGCGCCTACGAAACCTATCTCGCCGGCAAATTGCAGGATGTCTGATCATTCAAAACCAACAAAAAATAGATACAACACCCATGAAAAACAGATCCGTTCGTTTCGCCATCGCCGCCGCACTTGCCGTTGTGCCGCGCCTGCTTCTGGCCCAACCCTCGGCCCATTATGTTCCCGGTGCGGAAGGCGTCCTGGGCGCGACGCTGCCCCCGCCAGGAGTTTACCTCCGCGACTACAACTACTTCTACTGGGCCGACACATTGAACGGCCCCACCGGCAATAACGTTGTTTCCAAGAGCGCTAAAAACGACCCCTTCAATGTCTTCGTTTACGCGAATGTTCCGCGTGTGGTTTGGATCACCGACCTCAAGTTCCTTGGCGGGAACGTCGGCATGGACGGTTTTTTGCCGCTGGCCTATCAGCACTTGGAAGCCGGAGGATATAACAGCAGCACCTTCGGCATTGGAGACTTCTACGGCGCGGGCAATCTTTCCTGGCATGTCAAACATTTTGACTTCGCCATAGCCAGCGGTGTTTACGCGCCCACCGGTGATTCACCGAGCCAATCGGGGCCTTCCACGCGCATCGGCGGAGGTTATTGGACATTCATGCAAACCGCCGCAGCCACCTGGTATATTGATTCGGCAAAGACCTGGGCCGTGTCGGCAGTCAACCGGTATGAATTCAACACCGAACAGCGTGACACGCACATCACGCCCGGAGACGCCTACACGCTGGATTGGGGCGTCAGCAAGAAAGTCTGCAAGGAAGCCGACCTGGGCGTGGCAGGCTATTACCAGCAGCAGGTGACCAGCAGCGCCGGGCAGCCCCTCAATCGCGTGGCGGCGGTCGGCCCGGAAGTCGTTGTGACTTTCCCGAACCAGGCGCTGTTTGTCTCCCTCCGTTACAACTATGAATTCATGGCCGAAAATCGCATGCAGGGCAATGCCATCACCATGACCCTCACGAAGCGGTTCTAGCCCGGCGCAAAAATCATTCTCCGATTGGAGGAGGGCCGGCAGGTTGCCGGCCCTTCTTTTGTTGCCGGTGGCAGTTGCGATTTGCGGCGGCGCGACTAGATTGCTGCATGGAAGTTTCCGAAAACATCCAATGCCCGTTTTGCGGCCAGACATTTGAACTGGTGGTGGACACGAGCGCGGCACAACAGCGTTTCACGACCGATTGTGAAGTCTGCTGCCGTCCGTTTGAAGTCGTTGCCGAGTGTGAGCCGGGCGAAATACTGGATCTGACCGTGATGACCTGAGGCGCGAATTGGATCAAAAAGTGTTGCGCAGGCGGAGTTTGGCCCGTAAATTAACCTTCTTTTGGCCGCACCCATAGCTCAATTGGATAGAGCGTCTGACTACGGATCAGAAGGTTTCAGGTTCAACTCCTGATGGGTGCACCAGATTTGCGCCGTCTGATTTCCAGTTCAAAATGGGTTGTGCTGCGCCCGGCGGCTGCGTGCAGCCCTGCTAAAATCCGGTCCATGCCAGCGAGTCGGAAATGGTTCTTTCTTCGTTCGCAACTCCGCCGTCCACGCGCATTGACACGCTGCACCTGCACATGAGACTTTGCCGGGGATGAACATCAACTTTCGCCGGCTGGCCGTTCTCGGTTTCTGCCTGTTGTGCGTTTCCGCCAGCGCCGCGCCGCTGGCGGTGGGCGATGCGGTGCCGGCCTTTTCCGCGAAAGACCAGCACGGAACGAGTTTCATCTTCACCAACGGCACGCAATTTCTGCTGGTCGCAACGGAAAGGGCGAGCGGCACGTCCGCCAACCACAAGCTGGCGGAGCAAGGTCCGGGGTTTCTTGAAAAACATCGGGCGGTCTATGTGATGGACATTCACGAGATGCCCGGCGTGGCCCGTTTTTTTGCGGTGCCGAAAATGCGGAAGTATCCGCAGCGGATTGTGCTGGTGGAAACACCCGCGACGCTGGCGTGGGTTCCGGCGCAGCCGGATCGGGTGACGGTGCTGGCCCTTACGCCGGTGGGGCGCGTTCAAAAAATCAGCTATTGGAATCCCGACGCCGAGCCTGTGACCGGGTATTTGCAATGACCGCGGCTGTGTGCGGCGACAATAGTGCGCCGTGTTCGATCTGCGGCCCGGCAAGAGGGTTTTGCCCGACTCACTTGCGCGGCGCCAGTTGCCGCCCGACTTCTTCAATCCACTCGTTGCCGGGGCGCGCGTAGGGCCGGAAAATTTCCGTGTAGCCCTCGCGGTCGTTGTAGTAAAGCGCGCGGTGCAGGCCGAGCGTGCCGGCGTCCGGCGATTCCACCAGGCTCGCGGAATCGCTCGCGCTCATCTGGAAGAGCACGCGCATTTCAAATTCGGTCAGCGTCTTCCGCCCGAGGAAGCGGTTCACGTTGTTGTAGGTGTCACAGGTGGCGATGAGGTGGATGCCCAACGCCGGGCCGTCGCTGATGAGGCTCTGCAAAACGGCGGCGGGATTGACCGTCGTGGATTCGCCGGAGGAAAAGCTGAACTCGTCCTCCTGCCGGAGCTTTTTGAAATTCTGCAAACCGTGAACCAGCACAAATGTTTCCGGCGCGGCGGCGGATTCATCGGCGGCGCGTTTTTTCAATGCTTCCGCCAGCCCGCCCATAATTTCGGCCAGATTGCCGTTGCCGGCCCGGACGATTTCATGCGGCACCGTCGCAATTGCGCGTTCCAGAAAATCGCGCTCCGAAAATCCCGGCGGCGTGCTGTCGAGCACCACAAAGCGCGCCGCGCCTTTCGGATATTGCGCCGCCAGCGACACGAGTGAGACGACCAGAAGGGTCAGCTCCCGCTCCTCGCTCTGGCCGACAATCAAAAGATTGCTGCCGCTTTGCCGCTGGAAAACCGCCTCAGTCGGACCTTTGATGGAATTCGGCGCGCCCAGCCAGATGCGCGCCCGGACCGCCGGTTTGTCCGGAACTGTTCGGAGCAGTTCGCCCAAAACTGAATTTTCATGGATGTCCGCCGGCGCGTTGCCTTCGAAGACGAACGGCCCGGGAAATGTTTTTTCGTCGGCGCGTTCGCGGATTTTTGCCAGATAACCATCGCGCACCTCCTCCGGCAGCCACACGGCCTGGAATGGCGAGTTGCCTTCAATCGCTCCCGCAGCGTCGTTGTAAATGCCCTCGCCCGGCCGCGACAGCAGGCGCGGCGCCGGGTTGTCCTGGTCCATGATGAGGAACGCGTCGGCCTCGTTGCACATGAGCGCGATGCGGATGACCATCTGGCCGATGGTCGCGCGCGCCAGCGTGTAGGCGCCGCCGAGCGTCTGCGAGCCGAGGATGACGTGGATGCCAAACGCGCGGCCCTGCCGGACAATGCGATCCAGCAGCACCGCCGCGCCCTGCGACACGCGGTCTTCCTCCGTGAAAAATTCCTGGAACTCGTCAATCATCAGCAACGTGCGCGGCATCGGCTCCTTGCCGCCGGCTTTTTTGTAGCCGGCCACGTCCTGCACACCAAGCTGCCGGAACAAATCGCCGCGCCGGCGCAATTCATCATCCAGCCGCTGGAGCACGCTCAAGCCGAACGCGCGGTCGCTCTCGATGGCAATCACCTTGGCGTGCGGCAGCCGGCGGTTCGCGTAGCATTTGAACTCGACGCCTTTCTTGAAGTCCACGAGGTAAAACTCCACCTGCTCCGGCCCGCACCAGAGCGCGAGATTCGTGACGATGATGTGAAACAGCGTGGATTTGCCGGAACCGGTCTTGCCGGCGATGAGCGCGTGCTGGCGCGTGCCGCGGCCGATTTCGAGATACTGCATCTTCGTCGCGCCGGAGCGGCCGATGGGCACGCGCAATTCCTCGGTGGTTTCCTCCGACCAGATTTCCGCCTCGTCCGGCGCGATTTGCTCGAACGGGACCTCGACGCGCGTGGAGCCGCGCCCGCTTTCGCCGACGTCGTGCAGAAATTGCGTCGCAAATTCCGATGACGGCGGCGTGTCGAGCACCAGCCGCGTTCCGGCTTCGCGCCAGTCGGCGAGAGCGCAGTTTTTTTCGCCGCGAACAAGGCGGACGGAATTCTTCCGCATTTCGTCGGGAACAAAATCATTTGGCGGCGCGTTCCGCTGGTCCCAGTGGATGAGCGTATAGACGCCGCAGCGCGCGCCGTTGGCGGCGATGTTGCGCAGCTTTTTCGCCGCATTGTCGCTGAAGTTGACCGGGAACGACGCGATGACGAGGAAATGATATTTCTCGGCGATGCTGCCGGCCTGCGCGTTGTATTCCGCGATGGTCGCGTATTCGTTGCGCAGATACATCTGGATGACTTTTTCCATGTGCTCGTTCAGCTCGGCGAGCTTTTCCTCGAACTGCGTCGGTTGCGTCCAGATGCGGCTGTTGATGGTGGCCTCCTCGTAATCCGCCAGGTGCATCAGCGCGGCGAAATTCTGGCCGAGGCCGACCGGATCAAAAATGGTGAAGCTCAACTTGCCCGCCGGCGTGGTGGACAGCAGCCGGAAAATGATGTTATTGATGGCTGCCACCGCGTCGGCCTCGCCGCCCTTGGCCGTTTCAAAAAGGACCGAGCCTCCGAGCGGATAAGCCAGCGCCAGCGGCACAGAAAAATGGAGCGCTTCCGGGCCGGGAAGCGCCAAGCGTTTGTCTTTCGGCAACGTCCCGGCCAGCGCGGCCAGATCCACTTCCAGCCGCCCGAATTTCGCGGCGTTGGTAAATTCGCGGGGCGGCGTCCAGTCCTTCCATCCGGCCGGATTCCATTCGGGAAAGAGTTTTTCCGCGTCGGCGTTCGCGGCGCGGATCCGGCCGTAAAGCGACTGGACGGAGCCTTTCCACTCATTTTCGAGCGCCTGCCAGCCCGACTGAAAATCAGCTTCAAGCCTGGCCGTTTTTGCGGCCAGCAACGCGGAGAATTTCCTGGCTTCCGTTTCGGCCGCCGCGTGCAACCCGGCGAGGTTGGCGGCGTGGTCTTTGTTGAGCCGTTCGAGCCTGGCGCGGTGAAACTGTTCGCATTTTTGGTGGGCGCGCTGCGCCTGCTCGTCCAGACTCACCGGCCTCGCGCCGCGCAATTCCATCGCCCCGCGCACGGCGCGCCGCCATTCCTCGTTCAGCTTGCGGACGGTGTTTTCAAAATCAGACCGGAACCGTTCCTGGTCCTGCTGGTAACGCAGCTCGGCTTTTTCCGCGGCGGCGTCCAGCACGCGCCGCGCCTTCGCCAGATCGCCGGCGATGGTTTTTGCCAGCGGAGCTGCCCTGCGAATTCCCCAAAAATAGGCCGCCCAGACCGCCGCGAGCGCGGCCAGGGCAATGCCCGACTCCGGTTTGGGAATGCCATTTACCCCGAAGCGCGGGAGGACAAAAGGCGCCGCACCGGCGGCCAGCAGCAAAATCGTGACGAGCCAGACCGGGGCGAATCGGAAAATCGCCGGCAGTGGAAACTTTTTGAAGCGCGCGACATCGTCGCCGGATTTTTTCAGCAGCCGCTGGAATTCCTCGAACAATTTATTTTCGTCCGGCGAAAGGCCGGGTTCCGGCCCGTCCGGTTTCGAGGAAAGCCAGCGCCGGAATTTGCCGCAGCCGCCAAACGCGCGGCGGGCGGACTGGGCCAGCTTGTCCAGAGCTTCGGCGCCCTGGGCCGCGGCGTGGCGGAAATTTTCCAGTGTCACGACGGTCTGCGCCAGCGCGTCGTCGCGGAGGCGCTCGGCTTCGAGCGTGCTCGACTGGATTTTGTATTTGGACTGCCCGTGCAGTTCGCCGATTTCGTCCATGATCCGTTTGCGGACGGCGGCGTGGGCACGGGCGACGCGGGCCTTGCGGTTGTCGGCATCGTTTTGGAGCTGGATTTTTTGGGCTTCAAACGCGGCGTTTTCCCGGTCAACGCCATCGGCCAGTTTTTCCGTCCGTTTGACGGTGGCCTCGTCCGACAGCCGGGCGGCGGCGGCGGATTGGGCGCGGCGCTCGCCGTTCAGCCTTTCCTCGCGCGCGGCGCAATCCCGGACGGCGCTCTTCAGCGCGTCCAGCAGCGCAAGCATTTCCTTGACGCCCAGGTTACTCACAATTTTTGTTCCTCGAAAATAAACGAAAACCGTCCGGTGCGCGAGCGCGTTTGCAAGCGCCAATCCCGCGCGCGAAAAAACCGTCAAAGCCGCCTCATCTTATGCATCGGCAAACCGGACGCAACCCAAGGCAATCAGGGCGCAAGGACCGGCTCGTTTGCAGACCGGTCAAAGTTTTCTGCCACGCGCCATCCGGTTCACCGGCCCGCGGCGCTGCGCACCGCGTCCTTTTTTTCCTCCAGCTCCGCCTGAAGCTTCCTGCGCTCGTCGGCCAACTGTTGCTGGAGTGCCCCGGCTTTTTCGGAATCCCCGGCGGCCCGGGCCATTTCATCCTTCAACGCAATTTCACGCCCGGCGATTTTCGCGGCGTATTTTGAATCCAGCTCCGCAAGCTCCTTTTTCTGCGCGGCGGTGAGCTTGACTGTCGGCGCGGTTTTGTTCAGGCGCTCCATTGCCAGTTCGTAGGCGGTTTTCATGTTTCAATTTAAGACGGCGGCATGCCGTGATTCGGTTCTGCCCGTGATGCCCTGCGGCGGGCGAACGCTACAACATCCTGCCGCCCCGGCGCAAGCCGCGCGCAACAGAAAAAATCCAAAGCCAGAATCCACATATAAACGCGACTAATAAACATCTTTAATAAATCGAAAGCCAGATTTAATCCACTTGCAACCCGCTGAATATCAACGACATAAACAGACGATTAGAATTTGACAAGTCTATCATCAGTAGCTTACCCTGATGGTGCAATGGTGTCGCGCTGGTCCGGCTTTGGCGGCAGCCCCGCTTTGCGTTGCGGTTCATTTTTCATTTGAGGTTTCATGAGTGATACAATCGCAGAGGCGTCGTCGGGCGGAACGCTGAAAGTTTCGCGGATCAACGAGGCTGTCATCCGCATCGCGGGCAATTCGCAGGACGGCATCCAGGCCATCGGCGGCTTCCTGGCGCGGCTGGCCGGGCGCAGCGAGCAGGAGGTCATGACGTTCATGACGATTCCATCCACGATCTCCGGCGGCCCGTCCATTTTCCAGGTGCGCATCGGCAGCGGCGAAGTGCTCACCGCCGGCGACGACGCGGATGTGCTGCTGGCGTTTTACCAGCACAGTTACGAAGGGCACATCAATTCGCTCAAGAAGCACGGCATCGTGCTTTACGACACCGATCATGTGGTGCCCAAGCCGGAATGGCAGAACGACTATCATCATGTCGGCATCCCGATTTCCTCGCTGACGGTCGAGGCCATCGGCGGCACGGCCAAGGACAAGGGCAAAAACATTTACGCCCTTGGCATCATCGCGCGGATGTTCGACCTCAACGTGCCGAAGCTGGAAAAGTTGATTGGCGAGCGCTTCACCGGCAAGGACGTGAGCATTTTGAACAACGCGCTGGCGGCGTTCCATGCGGGCTATGCGAATTCGCCCGGCAACGTGCTGGAAACGTTTCAGTTCGCCGACAGCCAGAAAAAAGGCGTCCAGCAGGTTGTGATGAACGGCAATGAAGCCATCGGCTATGGCCTGATCGCCGCCGGGGTGCGATTCGGCGCGGGCTATCCGATCACGCCGTGGACGGACATCATGGAGCTGCTTCGCCGCGAACTGCCGAAATACGGCGGTTCATTCATCCAGTGCGAGGATGAAATTGCCTCCGTTTCGATGGCGATTGGCGCCAGTTTCGCCGGGCGCGTCGCGGTGACCGGCTCCAGCGGTCCTGGCATCGCGCTCAAGACCGAGGCCATTGGCTGGGCGGTCATGGCGGAAATGCCGCTCGTCATCATCAATGTCCAGCGCGGCGGGCCGTCCACCGGCATGCCGACAAACATCGAGCAGTCCGACTTGAACATCGCCATCAACGGCGGTCACGGCGACGCCCCGCGCGTTGTGCTGGCTCCGGCGAACGTGGAAGACTGTTTTTACATGTCCATCGAAGCCGTCAACATCGCCCGCCAATACGGCACCCCGGTTTTTTTACTGACCGATCAGGGCATTGCCACGCGCATCGAGGCGTTTGCCGAACCGAATCTTGAAAAAGTCTGCCAGGACATCACGCCGGATTTCACCCCGGTCGCCACGAACAAGCCTTACGATCTGTCCGCAAAGGACGGCATCACGCACCACGTCAAGCCCGGCACCCGCATTTTGGACGGCAAATATCCCATCGCCACCGGTCTCGAACACGATGAATACGGCCACCCGACCGGCTCGCCGAAAATGCACATGCAGATGAACGCCAAGCGCCGGAAGAAATTGCAGGCGCTCGGCGCGACGCTGCCGGTGCCGAAAATTTACGGGCCGCCGGAGGGCAATGTTCTGCTGGTCGGCTGGGGTTCCACCGAGGGGCCGATCCGCGAGGCGGTGGACCGCTCCCGCGCCGCCGGCGACAGCGTTTCCTCGATTCACCTCCGGCACCTCAATCCGCTGCCGAACGGGCTGGAAAACATCTTCTCCGGTTTCAACCGCGTGCTGGTGGTCGAAATGAACGACGAGGGGCTTTACGGCTACGGCCAGCTTGGCGCGGTGCTGCGCGCCCGCTACTGCGACGCGAAAATCCAGGGTATCAACAAGACCGACGGCCTGACCTGGAAGGTGAGGGAAATCCTCGAGCGCGCCAAAACCGCCGTGTCCGCCGAGCTGGGAAGGTTGTGAATTTGAACCGTCGCCACGCCAAAACGTCTAATCATTAACATGAGCCAAACTTTAATCGAAACTTCCGAACGCGCCGTGGCCCCGGTCGCGGTTGCCGTGCCGCCGCCGGCGACGGAGGAGCGCAAGGGCCTGACGAAAAAGGAAATCGCCGCCGATCATCCGACGTGGTGTCCCGGCTGCGGCGATTTCTCCGTGCTCGCGCTCTATTTCAAGCTCATCGAGAAGCGCAAGCTGTGGCACGAGAAAATCACCACGGTTTCCGGCATCGGCTGCTCCAGCCGGTTTCCGTATTTTGTCCAGGCGCACGGCGCCCATTTCATCCACGGCCGGGCGCTGCCGTTCGCCAGCGGCGTTTCCCTTTCCCGTCCGGACCTGCATGTGTTCGTTTTCAGCGGCGACGGCGACGCGTTTTCCATTGGCGGCAACCATTTCACCCATACCGCGCGCAAGAACATCAAGCTGACGATGGTGTGCATGGACAACTGGGTTTACGGCCTGACGAAAAAGCAGACCTCGCCGACCTCGCCGCTTGGCTTCAAAAGCAAGACCGACCCGTGGGGCGCGGTGGATTATCCGATCAATCCGATGAAGCAGGCCATCGCCGCCGGGGCCACGTTTGTGGCGCGCACCACATCCACGAACCCGAACCACGTTTTGGCGATGATGGAGGCCGCGATGGACCACGACGGCTTCGGCTTCATCGAATGCCTGAGCGAATGCGTGGAGTTTTACGAGGGCGCGTTCGACGCCGCGAACCCGCGCAAGGGCGGCGCGTTCAACGAAGTGCCGAAGTCGCACGACGCCAGCGACGAGGCGGAGGCCTACCGGCTGGCCGGCGCGGATTTTCCCGGCTACTTCGGCATTTTCTACCAAAACAACAAGCCGACCAAAAACGCCAAGGAAGCCGAGATCCAGCGCAACATGATGGAAAAGGTCAAAGGGCTGAAAGACTGGCAGATCCTCCAGAAGAATTTTGACCGGATGAAATAATCGCCATTGACGATATACGATTTACGAGTCCTGCAAGTTGCGGGACTCGTAATTTTTTTATGGCGCGCCGGTCGTAAATCATAAATCGTAAATCCCGATGGCCCACATCCACGAAAAAATTGATTTCACCGTCGCGATCTTTGTCGTCCACGACGGCAGGGTTCTCGTCATCCACCACCGCAAGCTGGACAAATGGCTGCCGCTCGGCGGGCACATCGAATTGGATGAAGACCCGGAGCAGGCCGCATTGCGCGAGGCGCGGGAAGAAAGCGGCCTCGACGTGGAGTTGCTCGGCGAACGTCCGCCCACGACCTCGCCCGGCACCCGCGCGCTCATCGCGCCGCGATTTCTCGACATCCACCGCATCAGCGACACGCACGAGCACATCGGCATGATTTACTGGGCGCGCCCGAAAAGTGGCGGTGCCGCCCCCGTCGCCAAACTCGCCGCCGCAGAGCACCACGACATCCGCTGGTGTTCCGCCGCTGAATTGGACAAACTGGAGCCGCCGATGTCGGACGCGGTCAAATGGTATTGCCGCAAGGCCGTCGGGGAAATTACCAGTTGTCCATGACCGCGAACCAGAAAATCCGCAACACCTGTTTTGTCATCGAGGGACTCAACTCCTTCGCCACGATTCTTTTTTTCAACTACCTCTACTTTTTCATGCGCGACCGGTTTGGCTTCGGCGACAGGGCCAACCTCGCCTTTGCCGCGCTGCTCGGCCTGATTTACACCTTCGCCGCATGGCAGGGGGGAAAATTCGCGCACCGCTTCGGCTATTTCACCGCGCTCAAGATCGGTTTCGGCCTGATGATTGCCGGGCTGGCCGTCAGCTCGCAGATGAACTCCGCGTCCGGCGTGATTCTTGCCGCGCTGGTCGCAAACGTCGGCCAGTGTTTGATCTGGCCCACGCTCGAGGCGCTCGTCAGCGAAAGCGAAACGCCCGCAGGCGTGCCGCGCGCCGTCGGCATCTACAACATCGTCTGGGCCCTGACGAACGCGCTGGCGTTTTTCATCGGCGGCACGCTCGTCGTGAAATTTGGTTTCAAAAGCATTTTTTACCTGCCGCTGTTCATCGTGCTGTCGCAGCTCACGCTGGTGTTCCGGCTGCAAAAATATGCGGATGAGTCCGCCCGCGCCGCCGCTGGCGAAAAAATCGTCGCGCCGCCGCCCGATCTGGATCGCCCTTCGCCCGCGCGGGCAAAAACATTTCTGCGCATGTCGTGGCTGGCGAATCCCTTCGCCTACATCGCCATCAACACGCTCATCGCCGTCACGCCCGGCCTTGCGGCGAAATTCCACGTCTCGCCGATGTTTGCAGGATTTGTCTGGTCGCTCTGGTGTTTTGTCCGGCTCGGCGCGTTCGTCGTGCTGTGGCGCTGGACGGACTGGCATTACCGCTTCCGCTGGCTCGCCGCGTCGTTTGCGGTCCTCATTTTTTCGTTCGCGACCATCCTGCTGTCGCCGAACCTCGCGCTGCTCATTGTCGCGCAAATCTTTTTCGGCGGCGCCATCGGCCTGATTTATTACTCGTCGCTGTTTTACTCGATGGACGGCGGCTCGGCCAAAAGCGAGCACGGCGGCATCCACGAGGCGGCCATCGGCCTGGGCAACTGCATAGGCCCGGCGCTGGGCGCGGCGGCGCTGGAATTCCTGCCGCAATACGCCAACAGCGGCGCCATCGCCGTGAGCGTGCTGCTGCTGGCCGGCTTTGGCGGACTGTTCGCCATTTGGAAGACCGCCCGTTAAATTTTTGCCACCGAGACACAGAGGCACAGAGAAGAATTTTATTTTTTAATCTCCGCGACTCTGCGACTCTGTGGCCAATTTGATTTATGGAAACTGAACGCAAGACTCTCGATGACCGCCAGAAAATGACCGAGCTGGAGCGCCTCCGGCATTCCGCCGCGCATGTCATGGCCACCGCCATCGCCAGGCTCTGGCCCGACGCCCAGTTCGCCTCCGGCCCGGCGGTGGAAAATGGCTTTTACTACGACCTCGAATGCTCCCACCGCATCTCACCGGAGGATTTCCCGGCCATCGAGGCCGAGATGAAAAAGGAAATCAAGGCCAACAACGTCTTCGAGAAAATCACCGTCACGCGCGAGCAAGCGCTCAAGGACGCGCAAAACGGCCGGCTGGCCGCGCTTGCCGAGCGGTCCGGCAGCCCCAGCAAGTTCAAAATCGGCAACCTCGAAGCCATTCCCGAAGGCGAGCCGATCACCTATTTCAAGAGTGGCGATTTCGTGGACCTCTGCGCCGGGCCGCACGTGATGCGCACCGGCAACATCGGCGCGTTCAAGCTCACCAGCGTGGCCAGCGCGTATTACAAGGGCGACGAGCGCAACCCGCAGCTCCAGCGCATCTACGGCACGGCGTTCAAGAACAAGACCCCGCTCGACGAGTATTTCAAGATGATCGAGGAGGCCAGGCGCCGCGACCATCGCAAGATTGGCGCGGAGATGGGGCTGTTCGCGATTGACACCGAATACGTCGGGCCGGGCCTGCCGCTCTGGCTGCCCAAAGGCACCGCCATCGTCGAGGAACTGGAAAAGCTGGCGAAGGAAACGGAATTCGCCGCCGGCTACGTGCGCGTGAAAACGCCGCACATCGCGCGTGAGAAAATGTATTTAACGTCCGGGCATTTGCCGGTGCTGTATGCGGAATCAATGTATCCGCCGATGAGAATGGATGAACATCGCGAGGAACGGGAAAAACTGGCAAGGCGCATCGCCGAACTGGAAAGACAACTGCTCGAATACGCGAAGAAAATCGCCAAATGAAATACGACGACCTAGAATTTAAAATTCCGAAACAGGGTGAGGACTACGATGAGTGTTCCGCCTTTGTGATCAAAGCTATTGAAGAGATCATGAAGGCAGCAATCGATTCTGGAAGGAACAAAATAATCATCAACACCAACCTCAAATTGGGGCTTCCGATGGAGAACATCAACAAGATCGCTGGCCCTTTTGTTGAGGCCTGGGCTGTTGAGACCTTCCAAACTGTTCTGGAGGACAAGAACAACAAATACGCGTTGATTAATGTTGAAGCGAAGGAACGCCTTTACATGGCTGACGTGATTCTCCAATTCAAAAAGGCTCGAAAAGCGGGGATGGGCGTCACGGCTGAAGTGGACGTTAAGGCTACAGCCGAAGATATTGCGTCGAGCGGAAAATCTCCAAACATCACTTCTTTCAAGCGGATTCGCACTGCCTATGTTGAAGACGCTGACTACATTTTTGTCATTTTGTCGCTTAAACACAAAGTTTACTCCACAAAGAATGCAGCGATGGGATTGATGGATGGAGTCATGGAGGTTGTTGCTTACAATGCCTATGATTTGAAATATCTCTCTGCTTCGGACATCAGCTACAATCCCGCTTTAGGCAGTGGCCAGCTTCAGGTGCGCGACATCCACTATGTCACACTGTCGAAACGCAACACTTGGGAATTCTGCCAATTGCTAGACCGTAAGTATATCAATTCCAAAAAGGGATTTGAGGCTTGGCTGGAACTCGCCAAAACACACGAATGGATTAAGAGCGATGAATAGCATTGAAATACGCACGGGTGACGCATTGGAGATGCTCAAAGGTGTCGAGTCAGAGTCCATTGATCTCATCATTGCTGATCCGCCATATAATTTGGGTAAAGACTATGGAAACAACCACGACATCCGGGGTTTTGAGGAATATTTGAACTTTTCAAAAGCTTGGTTGAAAGAAAGCCACCGCGTTCTGGCGAATCACGGGACTATTTATGTTTTCATGGGCTTTCGGTTTATCTCCTACCTCTACGATATTTTGGATCGTGATTTGGGGATGTTTTTCAATAGTTGGATTACATGGCATTACACCCAAGGCATGGGACGCACCAAAGGCTTTTCTCCACGTCACGACGACATCCTGATGTTCACAAAGACAAGTGAGTTTTGCTTCAACTTGGACTCGGTGAGGATTCCTCAAAAATATTATCGTCAGCGAAACAATATGGCTGGCGCAAATCCCGGGGATGTTTGGACGTTTTCTCACGTTCACTACTCAAACCCAGAACGCGAGGATCACCCAACGCAAAAGCCGGAGGCTCTGATTTCCCGGATGGTGTCAGCGTCTTCAAACGAGGGTGATCTTGTTCTCGATCCGTTTTGTGGTTGCGGCACGACTGCGCGTGTGTGCCAAGCGCTCAATCGGCGTTGCCTAGGCATCGAACTCAATCCTGAATTTGTTGTTCAAACGCAACAAAGGCTGCAAAAGCCATTTGAAGGATTTGATTCAATTGACCCAAGAATGAATCGAACCCCTCGTGATCTGCCGACCTACACTGCTGTTGAATCGCTTCATAAACAGTCTTTGCTCTTGGAAGACAAAGCCGTGTGCGGAGAACAATCAAAATTGACGCAGCCACATTTGCGTCGGGCTTCGGCCAAGAAAAATTCGCGCGTTTCCTACAAATGATTTTATGAGCGCCACATCTGAAATTCTTAAAGATCCAGAATTTGAATTTATTGAATCAGCCGTTAAAACCGGCGTTGCGCCGGCGGAGATTGCCGCTGCGTTCAACGAATTGACCGCGTTGCGCCAGGAATTAAAAAAGCTTGGCGAGCCGGAAAGTTATTACCTCAAAGCCATGAACTGCCCGCATCATCACCGCATTTTTGCGGCGGAACCGCGCAGTTACCGCGATCTGCCGTTGCGGCTGGCCGAATACGGCACCTGCTACCGCTACGAGCAGTCGGGCGAATTGTTCGGCCTCATGCGCGTCCGCTCGCTCAACATGAACGACGCGCACATCTATTGCACGCCGGAGCAGTTCGCCGCCGAGTTCAACGCCGTCAACGAAATGTATCTGAAGTATTTCAAGATTTTCGGCATCGAGAAATACGTCATGCGCTTCAGCACGCACGACCCGTCGCGCCTGACCGGCGACAACGCCAAGTTCGTCAACGAGCCGGAATTGTGGAAGCAGACGGAAGACCTGGTCCGCAAGGTCTTGATTGATTCGAAGATTCCCTACGTGGAGGTGCCGAACGAGGCGGCGTTTTACGGGCCGAAGATTGACGTGCAGGTCTGGAGCGTCATCGGCCGCGAATTCACGCTGGCGACCAACCAGGTGGACTTCGCCGTGCCGCGCCGGTTCGGCCTGGTCTATCGCGACAAGGACAACACGGACAAGACGCCGCTGTGCATCCATCGCGCGCCGCTCGGCACGCACGAGCGGTTCATCGGCTTCCTCATCGAGCATTACGCCGGCAACTTCCCGCTCTGGCTCGCGCCCGAACAGGTGCGCGTGCTGACCATCGGCGAGGAGGAGCCGCTGGTGAATTACGCCAAGGCCATCGTGACTGAATTGCGCGCGAATTTCGTCCGCTGCGAATCGGATTTCACGTCGAACAAAATCAACGGCAAGATTCAGGAAGCCGAGCAGGCGAAAGTCCACACGATGCTCGTCATCGGTGGCCGCGACATGGAGGCCGGAAATGTTTCCGTCCGCCTGCACGGCAAGGGCAACATCGGCGCAAAGCCGAAGGGCGAAGTGGTGGCGGACATTCTGGCGAGCATCAAAGAGCGGAGGGCTTGATTTCCATAGGTGGCTGCGCGCAAATAAATTGCATTTCCGGCCAAAAGCGGTAGGCTTTCGAAAGGTTTCATTTCGCATTTGCTTCCATCAAGGACTGGGGGCAACAGGCTGGACGCCGGGTTTACCTGTTTTGGTTGTGGAAAACGCAGCACGTCATTGAATCCATTTGTCATTGAGAGTTGGTCGGCCCGGGACAGGTTTTTCGGCAAACCCACTTCCGCAGTCGTCGTGTCGGCACTTCCAGTTCCGAACCCCTCAACACGCCGAACAATGAAAGGCAGGTTTCCATGAAAATATTCCTCATCTGGGTGAACGACGAGAATTTCTACCGGCTGCTGCCGGAGGACTTGGGCGGCTCCAAGCCCGGCGACGCGCGCGTGAAGGTCATGGGCTTTCCGCCGCTGGGCATCGAGACGCTCGCGCCCATCCTGCGCCAGCACGGGCACCAGGTCCGGATGTTCGACACCTGCCATCCGCAAATGAAGGAGCCGGACATCGCGCAGGCGTTGCGGGATGACCCGCCGGAAGTTGTGGCGCTGTCGTTCTTGTCCACGACAACTTATCCCGGCGTGAAAAGCATGGCCCAGGTGGTCAAGGGCGTGATGCCGGATGTGCCGGTCATTTGCGGTGGCGTTTTTGCCACGATGAACCAGGAACGGATTCTGAAGGATTGTCCTTTCATTGACGCCGTGGGCGTGGGCGAGGGCGAGGAGCTGCTGCCGGATTATTTAAACAACATTGCCACGCCAGCCAAAGTCGCGGGGATCATCTGGCGCGACGGCGAAAAAATCGTCAAGAACATACCCCGCGCGATCATCAAGGATTTGAACCAGTTTCCGTATCCCGACCGGATGACGCTGCCGATTGATTACATCGAATCGTTGCCGCTCGACGTGCCGGCGGTGCTCTCGCTGGAAAAATTCTGCACGATGCAGACCTCGCGCGGCTGTCCTTACACCTGCATTTATTGCGACATCCCGGCGCTGACCGACGGCAAGTGGCGCTTCCGCTCGCCGGAGCACGTCCTCGGCGAAATGCAGCAGCTCCACGACCAGGGCTACCGCTCGATTTACCTGACCGACGACCATTTTCTGATGAAGCGAGACCGCATCAACGCCATTTGCCAGAACATCATTGACCACAAGCTCGCTTTCAAGTGGGGTTGCGAAGGCCGGGTGGATTCCGTGGCGGTGGATCAACTGCCGATTATGGCCAGGGCCAACTGCAACTTCCTCGCGTTCGGTGTGGAGGCCGGCACGCAAAAAATCCTGAACCGGCTCGACAAGCGGCAGACGCTGGCGCAAATCGAAAAGGCGGTCAGCGAGGCCAAGCGCTGCGGCATCGAGCGGGCGCACGGATTTTTCCTGGTCGGCTCCCCGGGCGAAACCGAGGAGGACATTTTGGAAAGCTTCCGGTTCTGTGCGCGGCTCAAGCTGGACACGTTTGGTTTCAACCGGCTGTGCGTCTATCGCGGCACGCCGCTGTGGCACGAGTATGTCCAGCGCGGCATCCTCGACGACGAGCGCGACTGGGACAAATGGTTCAAGTGTTCGGACATTGACCCGACAGTGCTGCCCAGCGAAGTGGTCAACCGCGCGCGGCAAAAAGGCTATGCGCTGCTGTTTGCCCGGCGGATTTTCTTCCGGCCCATCCAGACCTTCAAGCTGATCCGCACGCTGGGCCGGCACATGAAATACTCCGACATTTTCCGGTTGTTGAGCAGTCCGTTCCGGCGGCGGAAAATGAATCGCAAACCGGAGCTGCCAATCGGGATGACTGAACTGGGGTTGACAGCGCCCGACAGGACCGCAGAGCCGCTGGAAGTCCCCGTCGTTCCCGTGTGACACGGCCCGTTCGCGGCACTGCGGCCTCCGCGCCAAACCAATGGCACGGCGGTTTGAGGCATTTCGCGGCTTGCAAATTCTTTCGGAAACGGTTTCGATGTGCGGAACATCAACTGACAAGGCCGGCTTGTCCTGCGGCCGATTCACAGAAACATTATGGCTGAATTCAAGTTTTCCTGCCCGCGATGCGGCCAGCACATCCAGTGCGACCCAGGCTATTCCGGCGCGCAAATCAACTGTCCGTCGTGTCAGCAGACCATTGTCGTGCCGCAGGCACCGCACTCCGCTGCAGCGCCAGCCGCGCCGCTGGTTCCGCCAGTTCCGCCGCCGGCGGCACCGGGCCTTTCCACAAAACAAAGCACCACCGCCCCTGCATCCGGACGGCGGTTTGCCGGCGCGCCCGGCCTGACCAGTGCCCCGCCACCCAAGCCCAAATCGAAGGCGCTGAAAACCGTTTTGATCGTCACCGCGGCGGTGGTGGTTCTGGCCGGACTCGGCGTGGGCGGCTGGTTTGGTTTTACAAAAATCAAGGAACACAAGGCGGCCAAGGCAAATCCTGCGGCGCAAGTCCCGACACCTTCCGCCACAGCCGCCAACGGTGCGCTGGATATTCTGGCGAAGGTGCATGATGCCTACACCAATTTGACGAGCTTGAATATGGACGGGAGCGCACTAATGGTCATTGATATGTCTGCACTCACAGCCACCGATTTCAATCCCAATGCCAACAAAAACACAAAGACCCGACCTATGAATATTCCGAAAGCGATAACTAATGCAACTGCTGTTGCCATCAAGCTTGGGCGGCCGGATTTGTATTACGTCGAAGCAGCAGCAAAGGCAGAAGTCGGACGCATGACCATGACCAACACGATAGTCATTTGGTCGCCGGGGAAAACCAACTTTGTGCTCTTTGGCAAAACTTATAGGTCGGTCAAGGACCGCGAATCTGCTTTAGGTTTTACAACATCCGCTGCGCCACTGTCGTCCGCGATTGCGGAACTATTCTTTGATAAGGCAGATCAGATGAATACACTCATAACCGATTGGGGGCAAACATCCGACGAAACATTAAACGGACAGGATTTTTACACGCTCACTGGGAAAATGCTCGGCCAAAAGTTGAAGATCTGGGTGAACAAAACCAGCTACATGATTTCACAACTGCAAATTACACTGGGTGCTCCCATGAGCGATGCCGATATTGAAAAAGAGATGAATGCCTTTAATAATCATTCAAATAAAACACAGCAACAAATCGATCAAGAAATAGCGGTGGCTAAACAGCAGGCGGCGATGATGACAAAAATTCGCGGCACGGTTACCGAGACTTACGACACCGTCGAGATGAACCATACTTTCAGTGCTGACGATTTTAATTATCCCGTGCCGAGAGGTGTCCGGTTGACCCCCTAGAAGTTTTAATTGGCTGCGGATTTTCAAAACGGTTGTCTCGCAATTAAAAAGCCGGTCTGCTAGATTTTCTCCATGGGACGCCAATGGCTTCATGCAAAACGTCTGGTCGCCGGCCTTAAAAAAGGCCGCACGACTGGCAAACTGGTCCGCGAAATCTCCGTCGCCGCCAAAATGGGCGGGCCGGATCCGGACATGAACCCGCGCCTGTTCACCGCCGTCGAAAAGGCGAAGAAGGAAAGCGTGACGCGCGACACGATCGAGCGCGCCATCAACAAGGGCGCCGGCATCGGCGGCGAGAAGCTTGTGATGGAGCACGTCGCGTTCGAGGGCAAGGCGCCGCACAACGTGCCGGTCATCGTCGAGGTTTATACCGACAACGTGAACCGCACCGCGCCGGAAATCCGCGTGCTGTTCAAGCGGGGACAGCTCGGCACCACCGGCAGCAACAAGTTTTTGTTCGACCACGTCGGCCTCGTCGAGGCGCATCATCCCGACGCCGGCATTGACCGCGAAGCCGCGGCCATCGAGGCCGGCGCGAACGAGGTCGAGACGCTGACGAGCGGGCAGAACGATGACATTCCCGAAGGCGCGGCGGGCGCCCGGTTCATCTGCGAACGCTCGGCGGTCCACGCCGTTTCAAAATGGCTTTCCGCGAACGGCTGGACGGTGGTGACGAGCGAACTCGGCTACGTGCCGAAAATATTTCCTGAACTCACCGACGCGCAGCGCGCCGAAGTGGGCGAATTTCTCCAGACGCTCGACGACCATGACGACGTCCATCGCGTCTGGGCCGCGGTGAAATGACCGGCTCCGCCGTCGTGGAACCGGCAGCCGGGGGCGTGTGAAAACGCCCGGTCAGGGAACCGTCAATTTCACCGGCGTTTCGTCCACCAGCACCGTCACGGAATTGGTGTCGGCATCTTCAAACTGCATGAAGCGCGAACCTTCCCGGGTTTGCACGGTGGTTTTTTCATGCAGATACAACGTGTAAATTTTTGTCCCGACGCCCAGCATCAGCACCGATTTGGAACCGTTTCGAATCAGGCCTTTCACGGACAAATCTTTCGGGGCGTTGCCGGCCGCTTTCACCGCCGGAGATTTCGTGCCGGCCGTCTGCATCGCCTGATTTGTGCGCGCGACAGCGGGTGCACGGTTTGGCGCACGGTCGGCTCTCGCATGCAAATCCTGACGCAAATCACCCATCAGCGCCCCGAGAAGCCAGAGGTTCATGACAAACCAAAGCGCATAGCCGACGCCGACGGTGAAAATCACGTCCACGCGATCCGCCCTCGTGACCCGGGCGATATAATACATTCCGACGATGAGAACGATCGGGGCGGAAATGTAAGAACTGAAATAGCTTCCGAGAAAAGGACCGAGAACCGCGTCCAAAATCCGGTCCAGAGCGGCTACAAGCGCCGCGGTTCCCAGCAGCCCCGGGAAATGATAGCCCAGCCTCTGGATTTTGATCATGATCCAGAACGCCGCCAGAAGAAAAACCGTTTGCACGGCAATTTCGACGAGCAGGGCTAAAACAGTGAAAAGCATCTGGCCGATTGTTCTTTAAAGATTCGTAATGTTCAATGCTTTTGTCGGACGACGAAACTTCAGCGCGCGCCGGGAAATTATTCCCCGTCGCCGTTTCCATTTTTGCGCTCCCAGCGGCGCGGGGTGCGTTCGGGCAGGCTCATGTCCGCCTTCGCGTAGTAGGTTTCCACGCCGAACCGCGCGTCGGCCTCCTGCTGCAATTTCTGCGACGGCGCGACGCTGAAGTGCTTGCTGGTGTCCATGAAAACAATCTCGCCACCGGGCTGCTGGATGCACAGCAGCAGCGGGCACTTGCCCGGATGCGCCGCGACAAGCTCGCGGAGCGATTCCAGTTGTTCCGGCTTCAGGTGCGCCGCGTGCAGCCGCAGATGCACCTGCTTCGTGAACCGTTTCGGCGCGTCCTCCAGCGGCAGGATTTCCTGCGGGAATATTTTCGTGCGTTCGTCGCCAGTGTTGACCTCGCCCACGACGAGAATCGCCCGGTTGGGCGTCAGCAGTTCGCGATACTTGTCGTAATTCTCGTTCATCACAAGGATTTGCACCGAGCCTTCCAAATCCTCCAGCGTGACCATCGAATACGGCTTGCCGGATTTTTTGGAAACGCCGTTCTGCACCGCCGCGATCAGGCCGCCGATGCGCGTCAGGCTGCGATTGGCCAGCTCCGGCAGTTTCGCCGTGTTCGCGAGGCAATACTTTTCCAGAATCGGCGCGAACGGCGTGAGCGGATGGCCGGTGACGTAAAAGCCGAGCAGCTCCTTTTCGTGCGCGAGCAGTTCGTGCTGCGGCCATTCGGGCAGATTGCTGATGGCTTCCGGCATGGGCGGCGCTTTTTCCTCCAGCGCGCCGAAGAGCGAGGTCTGGCCTTTTTGCTTGTCGGACAAAATGCTCGCCGCGCGGGCGAGCGTGCGCTCGATTTGCGCGAACAGCGTCGCCCGCGTCTGGCCGAAGCAATCGCACGCGCCGGTTTTGACGAGCGCTTCGAGCGTTTTCCGGCCCACCGAGCGGCCGTCCACGCGCTCGCACAATTCGGAAAGCGTTTTGAATTTTCCGCCTTCATTTCGCGCCTTCAAAATCGCCTCGACCGCCGCCTCGCCGACGCCCTTGATGGCGGCGAGTCCGAAGCGGATGCCGTGGCTGCCGGTCGCCGGGGCAAAATACATCTGGCTCTCGTTCACGTCCGGGCCGAGCACCTCGATGCCGAAACTGCGCGCCTCGGCGATGTATTGCGCGAGCTTGTCGGTGTCGGCCATGTCGTTGGTCATCATGGCGCAGAAAAATTCCACCGGATGATTCGCCTTCAAATACGCGGTCTGATATGCGACGACGGCGTAGGCGGCGGCGTGCGACTTGTTGAAGCCGTAGCCGGCGAATTTCTGGAGCAGGTCGAAAATATCGTTGGCCTTGCCGGCGGAAATCTTGTTGGTCGCGGCGCAGCCCTTGATGAATTTCTCCCGCTGCTTCTGCATTTTTTCCACGTCCTTCTTGCCCATCGCGCGGCGGAGCACGTCGGCGGCGCCGAGCGTGAAGCCCGCCAGCACCTGCGTGGCCTGCATCACCTGTTCCTGGTAAATCAGGATGCCGTAGGTTTCCCGGGTGATCGGTTCGAGCAGCGGATGCTCGTATTCGATCTTCACCTCGCCGTGGCGGCGTTTGATAAAATCGGGAATCAGGTCCATCGGGCCGGGCCGGTAGAGCGCCACGAGCGCCGTGATGTGCTCGATGGAGCTGATCTGGAACTTGCGGCACAAATCGCGCATCCCGCCGGATTCCAACTGGAACACGCCGAGCGTTTCCGCGCGGTTCAGCAGGTCGTAGGTTTTCTTGTCGTCGAGCGGCAGGCGGTCAATGTCAATTTCCACCCCCTCCGTGCGCCGGACCATTTCGCAGGTGTTGCGGATGACGGTCAGCGTTTTCAGGCCGAGAAAATCCATCTTCAGCAGGCCGAGTTCGCCGACCGGGCCCATCGCGTATTGCGTGACGAGCGTGCCGCTGTCGTCCAGTTTCAGCGGCAGCAAATTCACCAGTGGCTCCGGGCCGATGACGACACCGGCGGCGTGGACGCTGGCGTTGCGCGTGAGGTCTTCGAGGATCAGCGCCGTGTCAATCAGCTCGCGCGTGACTTCCTCGTTGTCGTATGCCTCCTTCAATTCCGGCACCTGCTTGAGCGCCTTCGTCAAATCCATTTTCAATTCGGCGGGAATCAATTTGGCCAGCCGGTCGCCCTCGCCGTAGCTCAAACCCATCACGCGGCCCACGTCGCGCACCACGCTTTTCGCGCCCATCGTGCCGAAGGTGATGATTTGCGCCACGGCGTCGCGCCCGTATTTTTCGCGGACATATTCAATGACGTCCGCGCGCCGGTCGTCGGCGAAATCAATGTCAATATCCGGAGGATTGACGCGTTCGGGATTCAGGAACCGCTCGAACAGCAGGCCGTAGCGGATCGGGTCCACGTTCGCGATTTCCAGCAGGTAGGTGACGATGGAGCCGGCGGCGCTGCCGCGCGCCACGCAGGAAATTCCCTTTTCGCGCCCGTGCCGGATGAAATCCGCCACGATGAGAAAATAGGAGATAAACCCCGTCTTCTCGATGACCTTCAGTTCGAGCTGCAACCGGTCAATGACCGCCTTGAGCGCGGCGGCAACTTCGGGATCGCCGAACGAAAAGTTTTTCCCCTCCGCCGCCTTGAACGTCGGCAGCCGCTTCGGATCGTCAATGCCCGTGACGACAAATTCCTTTCCCTCCGCCGTCGCGTGGATGGTGTAACGGCGGAACAGGCCTTCCGCCACCTGCCGGCGCAGACAGCCTTCGCGCGTGAAATGTTCCGGCGGACTGAACACCGGGTATTTGTTCCCGCCAAACTGGATTTCAAGGTTGCATTTCTCCGCGACCTCCAGCGTGTTTTGGATAGCCTCCGGCGTGTCGGCGAACCGCGACTTCATCTCCTCCGCGCTGCGCAGGTAAAATTGCTCCGGCTCGTAGCGCATCCGTTTGGTGTCGGCGAGCTGCGTCTGCGTGCCGATGCAAATCAGGCAGTCGTGCGCGTGCGAATGGCTTTTTTCGATGTAATGGACGTCGTTCGTCGCGACGAGCTTCAGGCCGAACTCCTTCGCCCACTGGACTAGGTGGCGGTTCACCTTCGCCTGCTCGGCGATGCCGTGGTTTTGCAGCTCCAGGTAAAAATTCTCCGCGCCGAGCGTCTGCTTGAACCAGTCCACCGTTTCGCGCGCCTTGTCCAACTGGTCCTTCGCGATCAAATCGGGAATCTCGCCCGCGAGACAGCCGGACAGCGCAATCAGCCCTTCGCGGTATTTCGCCAGGATTTCCTTGTCAATGCGCGGCTTGTAATAATAGCCCTCCAGATGCGCGGCGGTGGTGAGCTTGATGAGATTTTTGTAGCCGGTCTCGTCCTTCGCCAGCAGGCCGAGGTGATGATAAACGTCGCGTCCGCCGCCGGTGCTGCCGGTTTTCCTTTCCAGCCGGCTGCCCGGCGCGACATACACCTCGCAGCCGATGATGGGTTTGATGCCCTTTTCGCGCGCCGCCTTGTAAAAATCCACCGCGCCATACATCGCGCCGTGGTCGGTGATGGCCATCGCGGGAAATTGCAGCTCGTGCGCCTTCTCGATGAGCTTGTCCACACGGCACGCGCCATCGAGCAGTGAATACTCGGTGTGCAGATGCAAATGGACAAAATCGGCGTGCGACATGGCGACAAGTTACCGTCCGCCACGGCATCCGCGCAAGGCAGGGATGTTCACAAGCGTATATTTCACTTCAGTGTGCGCAAGTTCGGTTCGCGTTGCGCGCCATGCCAGTAACGCAGGATGTCCACAAAATCATCCCGCTCCCGGAACCGATAAAAAATGAGGTAAGGATGCGAAACCAATTTGCGCACGCCGGGACGCTTGGGATAAGGCGAACCGAGCAGGGGGAAATTTTCGAGGATGGCCACGCGATCAATCAAGGCGTTGCCAACGCGCACGGCGGCATCGGGATTTTCTTCGGCAATGAAACGGACTGCGGCTTCCAAATCCGCGATCGCCTGTGGCGAAAAGATTATCTTGCAGCCCATGAAGCCACCCGTTTGCGGACATCATTTATCGGCACGCCTTTGTCAGCATCAATGTCGCGGACGGCTTCATCCAGCGAACGCAGCAGGCGTTGTTCTTCCAGTGCCGTCAGTTCCGGCTCGCTTTGGGAATTGAGCCAGAGTTGCAACGCCTTCCGTTCGCCGCCCGGAAGCCGGGCGACGGCGTCTTGAATTTCAACCAGCGTGCTCATGGCAATGGAAAACTACCGCGCCGTTCCCGTTTTGGCAAACGGCAAATCCCGTCAGCGCCTTCTCCAACGGCCGGGCCAACCGGCAGGTGCCATTGAGCAGCGAATACGCGGTGTGCAGATGCAAATGGACAAAATCGGCGTGCGACATGGCGGCATTTTAACCTTCACCACCAAGACACCAAGCTTCTGGCAAAATCTCTATTCCTGGTCCGTGACGGTGTCGTGGAATTTCAGGATGTCGCCCTTCTCGCCCTTCAACTCGGCTTCCTTGAACTTGATGGCGGTGCGCGGATGCTGGTTCAGCATTCCGGTCAGCAGATACGGCAGGTCGTAGCCCCAGAGCAATTTCGCGCGCATCGGTTCGATGTGGTTCGCCACGCAGTCGAGCACGGGGCGGAGCTGGTATTTCGGGTTGTGCAGGAAGGCGAGGAGCAGTTCCATCGGGCAGTTGCCCGCGCCGCGCCCCAGCCCGGCCATCGTGGCGTCGAGGAAGTTCGCGCCCTCGATGATGCCCTCGATGGTGTTGGCGAAGGCGAGCTGCATGTTGTTGTGCATGTGAACGCCCACGTCCTTGCCGGAGGCCTTGCAGTAGCCGAGGTATTTCTTCACCAACGCGTGAACCCGCTCGCTGTAAAATGCGCCGAAGCTGTCCACGACGTAAATCGCGCGGGCCTCGGATTTCGCGAGCATTTCCAGGCCCTCGTTCAATTCCCGGTCGGGAATGGCCGAGGCCGCCATGAGGTTCACCGTCGTTTCGTAGCCCTTGTCGTGCGCGTCCTTGACCATGTCCAGCGCGGTCGGAATCTGGTGGATGTAGGTCGCCACGCGGATCATGTCCAGGACGGAATCCTTTTTCGGCAGGATGTCCTCGTGATAATCGCAGCGCTCGGCGTCGGCCATGACGCACAGCTTCAAATCCGTTTTGTTGTCGCCGACGATGCGGCGCAGATCGTCCTCGACGCAGTATTTCCAGCAGCCGTATTCGCCCTGCTTGATGCCTTTGCGCGACGCCTTGTAGCCCAGCTCCATGTAATCCACGCCGGCGGCGAGGCAGGTCTCGTAAACCAGCTTGACGGTCGCGTCCTCGAAATGGTGGTTGTTCATCAGGCCGCCGTCGCGGATGGTGCAGTCCACAACCTTGATTTCCGGGCGGAAGGAGATCCAGCGGCTGGTGGCGGAGTCTTTGGGCTTGGTGTTTTTCATAAGTGATCTGGCTTGGGTTATGATTTGAAAAATATGCGGACGACTTCCACCACGCGCCGGATTTGCGCGTCGGTCAGCTCGGGAAACATCGGCAGGCTCAAGACCTCGCGCGCGGCCTTTTCGGCCACGGGAAAATCGCCGGGCTTGTGGCCGAGATGCGCATAAACCTTTTGCAGATGCAGCGGAATCGGATAATGCACGGCGTTGCCGATGCCGTTTTCGTCCAGAAATTTTTTCAGCTCGTCGCGGCGCGGATGGCGCACGGTGTAAAGATGCCACGCGCTTTCACAACCGGCGGCCTCGCACGGGAGTTGCAGCGGCGTGTCCGCCAGCAGCTCGGCGTAACGCTTCGCCACGCGTCGGCGCCCGGCGGCCCACGCGTCAAAGTGCTTCAGCTTCACGCCCAGCACCGCGCCCTGGAAACCTTCCATCCGGTAATTGTAGCCAACCTCGTCATGGTGATACCGCTGCGTCGAGCCGTGCTCGCGCAACGATTTCGCGCGCGCGGCAAAACCGGGATTGTTCGTGACGAGCGCGCCGCCCTCGCCGCACGCGCCGAGATTTTTCGCCGGATAAAAACTGAAGCACGCCATGTCGCCGAGCATGCCGGTGGTTTGGCCGTTGAACTTCGCGCCGTGCGCCTGGCAGGCGTCCTCGACCAGCGGCAATTTGTGCTTGCGGCAGATTGCCGAAATCGCGCCGGCGTCGAACGGATGGCCGTAAAGATGCACCGGCAAAACCGCCTTCGTTCGCGGCGTGATTTTCGCCTCGATCAACTTCGGATCGAGGCAAAGCGTGTCGTCGTCAATGTCCACGTAAACCGGCTTCGCGCCGGTGTAGGAAATCGCCCAGCTCGTCGCGATGAAGGTGTAGGGCGTGGTGATGACCTCGTCGCCGGGGCCGACATCGAGCAACCGCATGGCGACGTGGAGCGCGGAGGTGCCGCTGTTCATGGCGACGCAATGTTTCACGCCGCAGAAGCCGGCGAAATCTTTTTCAAACTGCGTTACGTCCGGTCCGAGGCAAAACGTGCAGTGGTCCAGCGCACGGGCGAGCGCGGCGTCAATTTCCTTGCGGACGCCGCGGATTTGCGCGGGCAGATCGAGATAGGGAACTTTGTCGGCCATTGTGCGGATCAAAATAACCCATCAATGCCTCCAGAAACAATCCCGCATTTCAAGGTGCCTGCGGTCTGCGCGTAAATTTCAAAACGGTTTGCAGGGAAGCCAGCACCTGTCCGGGCGTGATCGCCGCGAGGCAATGATTGGCGCTTTGGCAGACGGCCCGGTTGCCGTCGCACGCGCACGGCGAGCCGGTGAGAAACTGGTGGCGCGGGCCGAACGGCGCCCATTGCGCGGCGGAAGTGGGGCCGAAAAGCGAAATCGTCGGCACGCCGAGGCCGGCGGCAAAATGCAGCGGGCCGGTGTCGCCGGAAATGAAAACCTCCGCTCGGTTCAGCACGGCCAGAAACAGCGGCAGTCCGGGAATCGCCGGCAGCACCGGCGCGTCCGGCAGGATTTTCTTCAACTCCGCCATCAACTGCTGTTCGCGCGCGCCGACGGCCGTGGTGAACGCGACGCGCAATCCCGTGGCGGCGGCGAGCCGGTAAAATTCGGTCCAGTGGCGGAGCGGCCATTCTTTTTTCGGCTGGCTGGAGGCGGCGTGGCAGAGGATTGTCCCCGGCGGCAGCAACGATTCCGCCGCCGTCGCCAAGTCCGGGTCGGAACGGATTTCAGCCTCCAGCGAGGCGGGCTTGACATTCCAAGCGGAGAGCAGATGCGCCAGCCGCGCCGACTCGTGCCGCACTTCGGCTTCCGGCGCGACGCGCTGGTTGTAGCAAAACCGGCGGCCCAAAAATCCGCCGCGCTCCGCCCAGCCGAGCCGTTTCCTGGCGCCAATGAGCCGGCTCAAAATCGCGCCGCGGTCGTTGCTGGCGAAATCCACCGAGCGGTCGAAATGCTCGCGTCGCAGGGCGCGGATGACCGGCCAGGTTTCGCGCAGGCTGGCGCTTCCGCGCCGGCGCGGCATGGGCCAGACGCGATTGAGCCACGGCAGGTGCTGGAATAACGGCGCGAGTTCCTCCGGCACGAGCAGGTGCAGTTCGCAATCGGGAAGCTGTTCGCGGAGCGCGCGGAGCGCCGGTGTCAACAGAACCGCGTCGCCGAAGTATTTGAACTGGATGGCGAGGATTTTCATGCAGTGGGACGGGCATCTTGCCTGTCCAGAGAATGCTTCTTCCAGAAGCTGGATTGGACGGGCTGGAAGCCTGTCCCACTAACTTTCGGCGACGCATTCACGAGGCGAATTGCAGTTCGTAAAGTTTCTGGTAGATGCCGCCGCGCCGGACCAGCTCGTCGTGCCGGCCCGTTTCCACGATGCGGCCCTTGTCCAGCACGACAATCATGTCCGCGTTGAAAATGGTCGAGAGCCGGTGCGCGATACACAGGGTCGTGCGGCCTTTCATCAGTTCGTCGAGCGCGGACTGCACCGCCCGCTCGGATTCGGTGTCGAGCGCGCTGGTGGCCTCGTCCAGCACGAGGATGGGCGCGTTGCGGAGGACGGCGCGGGCGATGGCCAGCCGCTGGCGCTGGCCGCCGGAGAGCGCCACGCCCTTTTCGCCGACGAGGGTTTCAAAGCCGTTCGGCTTTTCCATGATGAAATCGTAGGCGTAGGCGTTGCGCGCGGCGGCGGTGATCTCGTCGTTCGTCGCGCCGGGCCGGCCCAGCTCGATGTTCCGGCGGATGGTTTCGTTGAACAGGATGGTTTCCTGCGTGACGATGGCGATTTGGTTGCGCAGGTCGCGCGTGGAAACGTCGCGCAGGTTGACGCCGCCGATTTTGACGTCGCCGCGCGTGGGGTCGTAAAAGCGCAGGAGGAGGTTGGCGAGCGTGGTCTTGCCGGAGCCGCTGGCGCCGACGAGCGCGACGAGCTGGCCGGTTTTGACGGTGAGGTTGATGTTGCGGAGAACGGCCTTTTCGCCGTAATTGAAATCCAGGTTTTCAAAAACGATGTCCGCCTTGTCGGCGTGGAGCATTTTGGGCGCGGCGGGTTCGGGCACGGAATTTTTCGTGGCGAGCAGCTCGAAGACGCGCTCGCTGGCGGCGCGGGCCTGGGTGAGCTGGTTGTGCAGCCGCGTCAGGTTCTTCATCGGCGTATACATGTAAAAAATGCTGCCGGCGAGCTGGATGAAATCGCCGGGGTTGGGATGCGCGTGCGCCAGGTAAATCATGTAAAGCAGCGCGAGCGCCACGCCGATGGCGGCGAGAAAATCAATGATGGGGCTGGACAGTTCGCTGGCGCGGACGATGCGCATATACTGGCCGATGGATTTGCGGGCGGTCCGGCGGAATTCGTCGGTGACGACGTTTTCGAGGTTGTAGGCCTTGACGACGCGGTGGCCGGAGAAGGACTCGCTCATCACCTGCATGAGATCGGCGCTTTGGTTCTGCATCTCGCGGCTGGCGCGGCGGATTTTGCGGCTGTAAATGGCCAGCGGAATCATGCAGATCGGCAGGACGATCAGCGAAATGAGCGTCATCATCGGCTGCCGCCAGAGCAGATAGCCGAGAATGCCGATGAGAACAACGGGGTCGCGGACGATGACCGAGGTGGCGTTGCTGACGACATTTTGCAGCGTGCCGGTGTCGTTCATGATGCGCGAAATGAGTTCGCCGCTGCGGCTTTGGTTGAAAAAGCCGGCGGACAGGCCCAGCAGATGGCTGAACAGTTTCGTCCGCAAATCGGTGACGGTGCGGATAGCCGTCCATTGGAGGAAGTAGGTGTTCAGGTAGCCGACGACGCGGGCGAGGAGCATGGCCAGCGGGATGGTTGACACCAGCAGGATCACGGCGAGGAAATGATCGCGCAGCCCGCTGCCCATGCCGGCGCGGGCGCTGTCGAGCCAGGGTTGGGCAAAGGCCGGGACGCCGGTGATGGGTTTGGCCGTGCCATCGGCCGGCTGGAACACGAGGGTGGACACCAGCGTGATGGCGGCAATGAGCAGCGGCGCCATGAGGCCGGCGAGAATGCCCGTCAACACGCCGAGGAACAGCCGCACCCGGTAGGGCCGGGCGAATTGCCAGAGCCTGTTGAGAAATTCAATCATTCAGCATATTTTTTGGCGGATGCCGTCGAAAAGCGAGAGTTTTGTTTATTTTCATACGGGTCAGCAGGCGTGGACGGTTCTGGGCGAGGTCAAGGAGAGCGGGTTGACAGCGGCGGACGAACGGCTCGCGAGGACGCTCGCCCCACCAAATGCATAATGTCACTCCTGAACGGAGCTTGATTGGTTTTGTGGTCTTAATCTACACAGACGCCAGCCCCACGGGCTTGAAAAAATCTGCGTTCCATCGGTGTTTTATCAGTGGTCAGAAATTCGCGCTCCCCCTTTGCCGGATAATCCGTCGCGTTGTTCCATTTCGAGACACGTTCTGTCAAATTCCGGGACATGACGGGCCAAAACACCCCTTTAACCGCCAATTCGCTTTTGTTTTGTTGAAAAAGCCTTTCGAGTTGATGAAAAGGCCTTTCAAGTTGTCGCAAAGGACTTTCCATTTGATCCAAAAGCCTTTCAAGTTGGAGCAGGACATTGTGTCCGGGGCGGCGGCCTTTTCGAGTTGTCAGACAGGCCTTGCAAACTGGAACAAAAGCCTTTCGAGTTGAGGCAAAGTCATTGTCTTTTGTGACAAAAGCCTTTCCCGCCGCCAGAAATGCCATTGTTTTTGAGCCAAAAGCCTTTCGAGTTGTCGCAAAGGACTTTCGAGTTGTCATAAACCAAAAGCAAGTTGGAACGAAACCTTTTTGTTTTTGAGGCCCGGAGATGGTTTGCCTTAACCCGATCCGGTTGCCGTGTTCTCTGCCCTCGGCAGCGGCGTGCGCTGGCCCATCCTCAAACTGCGCGCCGACGGGCGCGAAATGAGCATCACCAAGTGCGCCGCCCTGGCCGGATGCACCCACGAGAACATGGGCACACGCCGCTGGCCGTGGCCAGCCAGTCCGAGGTGCGGGAATACCAGGCGTTCGGCGTGCTGAACGACGAACAGATCGGCCAGGGCAGCGACATCGTCACCGTGACGTTTGCCGGTTGAAAAATCACGCTTGAAACACGCCCTCCGGCGTTCAACCCGCCGGAGGGTTTTCTTGACCGCAGGAAAAACAGCCACCACTCGCCGCCGTTTTCGAAAGATATATTGCTTCGAAAGAAACGAACGTTATTCTTTTTTTATGCTTCCAATTGGGGTTGTCATTCCAACTAAAAATTCAATGAAGTATTTGCCAGGGCATCTGGACAATCTTTCCACATGGATTGACTTGGCGGAACAGGTGGTGGCGGTGGACAGTTTTTCCACGGATGGCACAGTGGATTACCTTAAAAAGAATTTGCCGCATCCTCAAATCAGGTTTGTGGAGCATCCTCCGGGTCTGTATGCATCTTGGAATTTCGGCATCAGTCAAATCGCCAGCGAGTTTTGTTATATTTCCACGGTGGGAGATTCCATCACCCGTGAGGGAATTGAGCATCTTGCCAACACTGCATCCCGATTACATTGCGATGTGCTGGTCAGCCATCCCGATTTTGTGAACGAAGCCGGTCAGCCTTGCGAAGGCCCGGAATGGCCCATGTTGGATGTGATGCGGCGTTTGGGAGTTCAGGAGCCGGTGCGATTGCCTTCAACCATCATGGTGGCAACGGCCTTTTTGCATACCGGTGGTGCTATCACCGGCAGTTGTGCAAGTGATTTGTTCCGCACAGCCATTCTACAAAAATATCCTTTTCCATTGGATTTTGGCACGGCTGGCGATGGCGGGTGGAGCTTGCAGAATGCCGGTCGTATGATTTGGGCGGCAACCCCGGAAAAAGTTACGACTTTTCGAAGGCATCCGCCAACAGCTTCGGCCACGGAAATTAAGGTTGGCGAAACGGCAAACCAGTTTGCGCAATTGGCAAAAAAAATCGCGGCTGATTGGCTGGAAGCAAATACGGATTATGTTTCAACCGAAGTTTGTGCACATATCAGGTCGTTATTGTCGCTTTCCATCAAGCATGAAGAACTGCGCCGCCGATATAATGCCTTTCGGAAGGGAAAGTGGCCGTGGGTTCTTAATCCAACGGCATGGAGGACCCGCACCCAGCGAAATCAACTAAAATTACATATCAACGGGTTGATGCAATGGATATGCAAACAGGTTCACACGGACAATCTGGCCGATATCACCAAATAATTTTGGGTGTTTTTGTTCGTCTAGTTAGCGAATGAGGGATTTGTAAAGCTCAATTGTATTGCTTATGGTTTTGCTCCATTTGAACCGGGAAGCCCAAGCCATGCCACGGTTGATCAATATCAATCTTTGATCGTCAGCCAAGTTGCACACTTTCAACATTCCATCAACCAAAGCATCAATGGAATGCGGATCAATCATAATTGCCGCTTCGCCCGCCACTTCCGGCAAACTTGAAGTATTTGACACGATTGCCAGCGAACCGCAGGCCATCGCCTCCAACGGGGGGATACCAAAGCCTTCATACCAGGAAGGGTAAATCAACGCCAACGAGTGCTGATACAGCTTGTTCAGATGCGGATCATCAACCGTCTGCAAATTCTTTACCCGGCTCTGGATTTTAAGCTGGTGGAGCAGTTGGAGTTCAAATTTATCAAACGGCGGGCCGACAACGCAAAGTTCCAAGTCATTCCATTTTTCCACCGTTCGGGCGAAAGCTCGCAGCACGCTGGTAAAATTTTTGTAGGCAGCTTTGCGCGCACCGACAAAGATAAAATAAGGGCGTTCGGGAACCGCTTCTTTATCACCAGCAGCCCATTCCCGGTTCAACGACGAGGCGAGATAAATCACCCGGATACGATCTTCAGGTATGGATATTCGCTCCAATAAATCCTTGCGGGTGCTTTCTGAAATGCAGATGACCGCATCTGCCGATTCTACTGCCTGCCGTTTGAGTTTTAAGTCATTGCCTTTCGCATCCAGATCATTACTGTATATCTGTGGGATCATGTCATGAATGGTCACTACAAATGGAGCGTGACGACGATCTGGGCGGCGTGGGGCTAGTGAGCCATGATGAACTGCATGCAGTAAATTGAAATCTTTTTGCGATTCGAGCTTGGAAAAAAAACAGTTTGACGCCCAGTTGCGAAATATTTTTGGCCGTAGCCAGGGAGCGGGGAAATGCTTTATTTCCAAATTTCGGTGGCTTGGAAGTTTCAACCGCTCGAGTTCCGACCACTTTGTGTTGCCCACCGAAATCGTCGGAATCCAGTCAGCAGGCAACCCACCAACTATATTCGCCAGATACCGACTAATGCCACCGACAGGCTGCATCCGATATACATGGCCATCGTAAAGGATTTTCATTGCCGCCGTGCGTTTGGCCTGTGGGCTACTGGGGGGCGCATATGATAGGGAATGTTTTAGTTGAGTTGTTCTTCAAAGTCCACAGGGTATTTGAAACCGAGGGCGCTGTGGAGCCGCACACGGTTATATTTGATTCCAAACTGGCGGGCTTGATATTAGGATGTGGTCGACACGATATGAAAAAACCAATCCGGATTGATTTTTGCGACCTCGGTTTCAACTGGAGCAAAACGGATTTTTTCTTATACAAAGTCTTGCGGGAGCGGTTTGATGTTGAATTGTGCGACCAGCCTGACTTCCTGATCTATTCCTGCGGCGGCTATTCGCATCGCCTCCACTCGGGCGTCAGGATTTTCTTTTCAGGCGAGTCGGACACGCCGAATTACCGCGAGTGCGACTATTCTGTCGCGTGCGTTCAAACCGGCGATCCGCGAAACCTGCACCTGCCCCTGTATGTCACCTACGGCGACCCGGCGGAAATCATCAAGCAGAACGACGACCCGGAGAAAATTCTGGCGGCCAAAACCAAATTTTGCAGCTTCATCATCAGCGGCTATAACCCGCGCAAGAATGGCAATCGCGTGGAATTCTTTCGCAAACTGGCCCAATACAAAAAGGTGGACAGTGGCGGGCGAAAGTTCAACAACATCGGCGGCCCCATTCCTGGCGGGTCACGCGGAAAAGTGGAATTCCTTCGCCAATACAAGTTCAACATCGCGTTTGAAAATCGCGCCCTGCCCGGCTACACCACCGAAAAAATATTCGAGCCGATGATGGCACGCTGCCTGCCCATTTACTGGGGCGACCCGACCATCAATGAACAGTTCAACCCGCGCAGCTTCCTGAACCGGGCCGATTTTCCCAGCGACGAGGCGCTCATTGAAAAGATCATCGAACTGGATAACGACGATGAAAAATACCTGAAATACCTGCACCAGCCCTATTTTTACAACGACACACCGAACCCGTATTTCAACCGGCAGAGGATCCTGGATTTCTTTGAAAAAATCTTCTCGCAGAAAATCACGCCGGTTGCCCAGAGAAAAGGCAGGTTTCACTTTATCACGCGCTGTTTCGGCCGCTGGAAATTGGTCAAACGATACCATTGGCATCCGGCCAATCCGCCGACGTGGAACACCGCCCCGCAAACAACTGCCAGAGAACAATGAAGAAGGCGGTGGACAAATTCCTTGCCCGCACGCGCACCGCGAAGAAAGTCATGGTGCTCGATCTCGGCTTTCTTGGCGACACGGTGCATCTGCTACCGGCGCTGTGGATAGTGCGGCAGGCGTATCCGCAGGCGGAGTTGCACGTCACCGTCGCGTCGCACATCACCTCGCTCATGGACTGCGCGCCGTGGGTCAACCGTGTCTGGGGCTACATGCGCTATCCGCGCCACGCCACGCTCAAGGAAAACTGGCAGATGGTCGCGCGCCTGCGCCGGGAAAAATTCGACGTGGTCATCAACCTCAACGGCTCCGACCGTTCGAGCTGGCTGACGTTTTTCAGCGGCGCGCCCGAACGTCTGGGCCGGATGCCGGATGATGGCGGCCCGCTGTTTTGGAAGCGGATGTTCACCGCACACGTCTCCCACCCGTTCACCGAGGATCCGGTTTATGTGCAACGCTGCCGCTGCCTGGAAAGGGCCGGTTTCCCGTTCACACAACCGGAATTTCACACGCAGGTGGATCCGGCGGGTTTGCGCGCGGCGGACATTTCCGAGGTGGACAAGGGAAATTATTTTCACATCAGCCCGTTCACCACGGCGGATTCCAAGGAACTGCCGCCGGCGCAGCTTGCGGAATTGGTCGCCGCGCTGGCAAAAAACTTTCCCCAAAAAAAACTCGCGCTGTCCTGCGCGCCGACCTCGCGCGAACTTGAAAAAATGGAAAAGCTTCTGGCCCTGCTGCCGCAAAAACCGTGGCGCGTGTTCGCCGGCAACCTCAAGCTCACGCAGCTTGCGGCGGTCATCCAGCATGGCGCGGTGCATTTCTGCGGCGACACCGGGCCGTTCCATCTGGCCGTGATGACAAACACGCCGACGGTCGCCTGGTTCTGGCCGAATCCCGGCATCAAGCAATGGTTGCCGACCACCGGACCGTTCCGCGTCCTCGTCGGCACGAACGGGCCGGACACGCAATTTCTCGGCGGGATTGCCACGGCTGAACTGGTGAACGCCGCGCAATCCATTTTGAAATCCGCGTGATTTTTAATAGACTCTTGAAATTTATGAGCAACACCATTGGTTTAGCAGATCCGGATTCGAAACTTGTTTGGCAATTCTTCAACCAAAAACGGGAGGGTGTTTTTGTGGAAGTCGGTGCCAACGATCCGATTGCAGGTTCCCAAACGTGGCTTTTGGAACAAAACGGATGGAGCGGAGTGCTTGTTGAGCCGCAAGCCGCACTGGCCGAAAAACTGCGACAGGCCAGACCATCCGCCAAAGTGTTCCAAGTAGCATGCACTGCCCCCGGGAACAAGGGGGAGGCGGATTTACAACTGGCTGAACAAAGCGGCATCGCCACGCTTGAACCGCAGCGTGACTCGCATGGAGCCAGTTACATTGGAGTGGAACGTGTGCGGTTGGTCACGCTTGATTCCGTGCTGCAAGACGCCGGCATTCAACGAATTGATTTTCTTTCACTTGATGTCGAAGGACATGAGATACAGGTGATGCAAGGATTGGATTTTGAAAAATACAAACCGGCTCTCATTTTGATCGAAGATGGTGTTCGCAATCTCGACAAGCACAAATTTTTAACTGCCAAAGGTTACAAACTGGTCAAACGAACCACATTAAATAACTGGTATATTCCCCGAGGCCAGCCATTTCACATGAGTTCCTTCAAAGAACGCCTGGAGTTACTTCGGAAAATGTATTTGGCGCTGCCATTCCGAAAAATTCGTCTTTATCTTCGCCGTCGTCGCGCCAACGCCCAAAAGTAATTTCATGACACAACTGCCCATTTCCGTCTGCATCATCGCCGGCAACGAGGCGCAACGCATCCGCCGCGCGCTCGACAGCGTCGCCGACTGGGTTGCCGAAATTGTCGTCGTCACCGATGACAAAGTAACCGACGGCACTGGGAGAATCGCGGAGTCTTACGGCGCAAAAGTTTATTGCCGGTCGTGGGAAGGCCACGCCGTCCACCGGAATTTCGCTTCCGAAAAGGCGACGCAACCGTGGCTTTTCGCGCTGGATGTGGACGAAGTTGTTTCGCCAGCGCTGCGTGAGGAAATCGCCGGGGCCATTTCAAATGCAGGCGCAAGCCCGGATGCGCCCGCCGCCTACGGTTTCCCGCGCTGCACATTTTATTGCGGGCGATGGATCCGCCACGGCAACTGGTATCCGGACCGCAAAATCCGGATCTGGCGGCGCGAGGCCGGCCGCTGGGAAGGCAGTCCGCATGAAAAGCTCGTCATCCAAGGCTCGGTCGCTTGGTTGCGCGGCGATCTGCTGCACTACAGCATGGAATCCCTGGAACACCAGGTCAAAAAAACCATTTCCACCGCCGACTATTTTTTGCAGCAGTGCGAAACGAGCGGCCGCAAAGTCGGCTTTGCCGATCTCGCGTTCCGCCCGTGGTGGAGTTTTTTTCGCAGCTATTTTCTCCGGCTCGGCTTCCTCGATGGCTGGCAGGGTTATGTCATTGCGTGGATGACGGCTTTTTACACGTTTCTGCGCTACGCCAAGGTTCTCGTGACACGAAAAGGCCGTGCCGAAACGCACTGACCGCGTTGCATGGATGTTTCAATCATCATTGTCACCCGTAACACCTGCGCCCTGACCCGCGCGGCGATTCAGTCCGTGCTGAACAGCCGGGATTTGCCCGCCGTGGAAATCTTCGCCGTGGACAACGGCTCGACGGATGAAACGCCGGCAGCTCTGCCGCTTGAATTTCCGCGCCTTCAATTCATCCATTCAGAAAAAAATCTCGGTTTCGCCCGCGCCTGCAATCTCGCGGCCCAAACGGCGTGCGGGGAATTTCTGCTGCTGTTCAATTCCGATGCGCGGCTCGAACCGGACGCGCTGGCGAAGGCCGTCGGATGGATGCGTGCCAATCCCGATTGCGCCGTGGCCGGCGCACAATTGCTCAATGCGGACGGTTCGCGACAGAATTCCATCGCCAATTTTCCGATGCTTGCCACCGAGCTTTTGAACAAATCGCTGCTGCGCCGGCTTTGTCCGAAAAAATTCCCCGGCAAGGAGCAGGTGTTCTCTGCTCCGGTCAATGTGGAAACGGTGGTCGGCGCCTTCATGCTCATCCGCAAATCCGCCTGGGAAGCGCTGGGCGGACTGGATGAGCATTTCTTTTTCTTTTTCGAGGAGACCGATTTCTGTTTGCGGGCGAATCGGGGCGGTTTGCGAGTCGTTCATTTGCCGGGCGTTTATGTCCGGCACGGCCAGGGGCAGACGGCGAAACAAGTTTCCGTCGGTGCGAGAATTGAATACTGGCGTTCGCGTTATCTATACTTTGCCAAGAATCATCGGGCATTGACGCGGGTGATTCTGGCCGTCGGCTTGTGGCTGCGGCTGCTGGTGGATTTGTTTGCGGCGGGACTTTTGACCCTGCTCACGCTCGGAAAAAATGCGCGCTGGCGTTCGCGCTGGCGGGTGTGTTCGGCGCTCGTCGGCTGGCATCTGCGCGGCTGTCCGGCGGAAACCGGCTTGCCCCGATAAAATGGCAACAAGAGAAAACATCCTGCTGATCCGGTTCAAATCCATCGGCGATGTGTTGTTGACGCTGCCCGCCGTCCATGCCGTTCGCGATAACTTTCCCGCCGCGCACATCACCTTTTTCACGGTCCGCGAAAATGCGCCGTTGTTGCGCGGTTTTCGTGACGTGGATGAAGTCATTTCGCTCGACCGGAGCGCATTGAAAAATCCGTTGCGCGCCGCGCCGGAATTTTTCGGTCTGCTCCGCCGGCTGCGCGCGGGAAAATTTTCACTCGTCATTGATCTGCAAGGCTACGGTGAAACCGCCTGGCTCACGCGATTCACCGGCGCGCCGCAACGCTGGGGCAGCGTCTATGGCAAAGGCCGCGCGTGGGCATACACCAAAGGCATCCGGCGTGATGACCGCCTCCTCATCGCCGATTGGAACCTGTCACTGCTCAAACAATGCGGCCTGCGCGTCGCCCACATCCACAATGAATTCATCCCGCCGGACGATGCCATGGACGCCGCCCGGCGGATTTTCGCGGCGAACCAGCTCCATCCAGAACGTCAGACGTTGTTCATCCAGGCGTTCACCAGCACGCCGCAAAAAAACTGGCCTTTTGAAAAATATCTTTCGCTGGCGGCCCATTGGCGCGGGCGGGGCGTGCAGGTGATTTTTGGCGGCGGACCCGGCGATATTGCCGCGCTGGAACCGGCCCGGGCCGCGGGGCACTGCGTTGCGGCCGGCAATCCGCTGCTGGTTTCCGCCGGATTGGTCAGGCTTTCCACCGTGACGGTCGGGGGCGTCACCGGATTATTGCATCTCGCCGTCGCCATGCAAAAAAGGGTGGTGATGCTGATCGGCCCGGTCAGCGAACCCGGATTTCCCTATCAGCATCGCGATTGGGGGCTGACCCCGGAGACAGGCGAAAATGTTGCAGACATACAAATCCCGGCCGTCATTGCGGCGTGTGACAAGGCGTTCAGCGAACCAGCCGGTAGTGTTTCTTGTTGAATTTCATGCCGAAGGTTTTTTCCAGCCACAGCATCCGGCGATGTTTTTTTTCGCGGGGCGTCAGCTTGTGGTTCGGATCGGCCTGAAAAATTCCCTCCGCCGGCGGCAGCCAATCTTGAACGACTTTGGGATGTATGCCGGAAAACAATTTCAAGACCACCGCGTCAATTTGGGAATAATTCACCTTTGCCGCCGGGGCGTTCTCCCAATATTTGTGCGTTGCACCCGCCTTCAAATTCATCTGCGCCTCGCTGCGCACCCAGCCGTAGTGGTAAATCGTCGCGCCGGTGTGCGCCGCGCGCGGGTGGCGGGACTCTTTGTGGCTGACGACGACGTTGAAAAACAGCGATTCGCTGGACCAGGCCGGAATGGTGTTGCGGATGATGCGCACCTCGCTGCGATACCAGCCGGGCGACCACGCGATGGTGTTCCTGTTTCCGTAAAAATGCAGGTAGTCAAACGCCAGCGCCTCGACGCGCTCGTCGTCCAGATATCGCTCCATCGCGGCGCGGATTTTCGGCAGGTCATTTTCGTGCAGCACCTCGTCGGCTTCGAGGTAAAACGCCCAGTCGCCGGTGCAGTTGAACAGCGCGATGGATTTCTGCTGGCCGAACACAAAGCCCTTCACCGAATAATCGCTGCGGAGGCGTTCGTTCCATTGCGTGGGGATGATGCGGATTTTCGGGTCGCCGATGTCGCGCAGCATTTTTTCCGTGTCGTCGTCGCACGGGCCGAGCGCGATGACGAATTCGTCCA
>CAZZPE010000026.1:0-45120 GCA_964655855.1 uncultured Bifidobacteriaceae bacterium | reverse complement strand
AATCGTCGGTGACATCAAAACAAACAACTCAAACAGCCTTTTTCAGAGATCTCAACACATTAATAAGATGAAAAGATTCCGCATCATATTTATTTTACTTGGCATCACCCTGCTTGGCAGTTGCCGCCTGCTTGCGCAAGGCACGCCGGGCGTCATGCGCGATATTAATGCGAAACAGTTTGTTTGTGACATGGCCGTCGGCTGGAATTTGGGCAACACCCTGGATGCCAGCCCGGGCGAAACCGGTTGGGGAAATCCGGTGACCACCCCGGAAATGATTGATGCGGTGAAAACAATGGGATTCAAGACAGTAAGAATCCCCGTGACCTGGAGCCATCATGTCGGTCCCGCTCCGGACTACAAAATTGATAGGGCATGGCTTGATCGGGTCGAGGCCATCGTCAATTACGTCCTCAAGGACGGCATGTATGCCATCGTCAACACGCACCATGATGGATGGGTCAAGTTGACTGCTGAGGGCCAGGCCCAGGGAACAAACGAGGCCGCAATCGTTTGGGCGCAGATTGCCGATCGGTTCAAGGATTATGGCGATTATTTGATTTTTGAAACATTAAACGAACCCCGGCAGCCGGTGAATGAATGGAATGGCGGAACTCCCGAGGCCCGCGCCATTCTTAATTCATATCATCTGGCAGCCGTCAATGCCATCAGGGCCACCGGCGGAAACAACGCCAGGAGGTTTATCATGTGCGCCACCCATGCGGCAACTCCGTCTGATGAGGCCATAAATGATTTGGTGATTCCAAACAATGATCCCAGGATCCTCGTTTCAATCCACACTTACTACCCCGGTGGACTGGCCTATGGTGGTCAAACAAATTGGGGGACCGATGCCGACAAGGCGGCCGTGCGGAGGGAACTCGACCGGGAAGCAAAGGATATCGCCGCGAAAGGCGCCGGCGCCGGGGTCATTGGCGAATGGGGCTCCACCAGCCACGTTGACTTGGAATCCAGGGTTGCACATGCGGAATACTATGCCGAGCAAGCAAGATTGAGAGGGATGCCATCCATCTGGTGGGACAATGGCAACGGTGACTTTGGACTGCTTAACCGGCGCTCGAATCCGGTTTCCTGGAGATGGCCGGCGATTGCCCAGGCGATCGTCAGAGGCGCCTCAAACGCGGTCACGATTGCCAACGGGCCGGACCAGACAAAACAAACAACGCCCAACAGCTCACCCGCGCAGCGTCAATAAAAGATCCCGCATCGAAAGACCGGGCGTTGCCAAATCTGGAATTTTGTTCATGCCTGGCGTGGCTTGAATTTGACGGCATTCCGGCAACATCAAACGCAGCGGGAGCGCGTTTTCAATCGGCAGGTTACCAATGGCAGGAGCAACAAGACGACGAGGAGCGGTGAGGGAATCTTCACGCGTGTTCCACCGAAAAACGCTGCCGAATTCCCCTTCAGGGTTACACAAGTCATTTGAATATCCCACTTTGGCCGGGGCGGTTGTGCTGTCATCCTCAAACCGTGTCAAAATTTCTGCGGCTGTTGTTTGATTTTTCCTGTCAAAAAGCGGATGATCCGGTCCGAATAATCCAACAATGAAAACCGCCCTGAGATTGCTGCTGCTGTTCCCGATGTTCGCTTTGGCCGGCGCTCCGGCCTGGGCGCTGGATGGCGCGATCGGCATCCACGACCCGTCCACGGTCATCCAGTGCAACGGAACTTATTACGTCTTCGGCACCGGGCGCGGCGCGTCGTTTTTGATGTCGAGCAACGGGTTCGACTGGCAGCGCGGCGGACGCGCGTTCGACCGAATTCCTGACTCGGTAAAATCGTTTGTGCCGAAAAACGACGGCTCCGGCGTGTGGGCGCCGGACATCATCAAGCTCAAGGATGGATACTATCTGTATTACGCCGTCTCGGCCTGGGGATCGTTTGTCTCGGCGGTTGGCCTGATGACCAGCCCGACGCTGAACACGAACGATCCCGGTTACAAATGGACGGATCGCGGGATGGTGGTTCATTCCGTCGAGGGGGAAGATCTCAACGCGATTGATCCCGGCGTCTGCCGCGCGCCGGACGGCACGCTTTGGCTTTGCTACGGCTCTTATCACGGCAACATCGAGATGGTGCAACTGAATCCCAAAACCGGCCTGCGCATCAAGCCCAAGTCCAGGGTCTGGATCATTGCCAGCCAGAGCGAGGCGTCGGACATCATCTTCCACGGCGGATATTATTACCTGTTCGTGAATCACGGGAGTTGCTGCCAGGGCGCGAACAGCTCCTACAACATCCGCGTGGGGCGCTCGAAAAAGATCACCGGGCCGTATCTGGACCGGTATGGCGAAAACATGACGGCCGGCGGCGGCACGCTTTTCCTCGCGTCCGAGGGTGTGGACATCGGCCCGGGGCATTTTGGATTGCTGGAGGATGACGGCGTGGAGAAATTCAGCTGCCACTACGAGGCGGTGCTGGGCCGGAACGGACGCTCCATTCTGGACATCCGTCCGTTGCTCTGGACACTGGACGGCTGGCCGCTGCCCGGGGAAAATGTCCGCGACGGGACGTATCAAATACGCTCGCAGCGGACCGGCATGATTCTGCAATTTTCGACCAACGTCGTCAAAACCGAGCGGTATCTGTCTCGCGATTATCAAAAATGGACGATCACACCCGCCGGGCATGGTTTCTACGAAATCATCAGCGCCTCCGACACGAATTGCCTGGAGGCGGCGGGCGCGGCGGTGGATGTTGCGCCGTTTACCGGTGCGGACAACCAGCTTTGGAAAATTGACCAGCTTGCCGACGGCAGCTATCGCCTCAAATCAAAAGCCAGCCAGCTTTCGCTCACTGCGGCGTTCAAGGGCCAACCCGGCAACGGCGTTGCGCTCCAGCCATTCACCGGCGACGACGCGCAGCGCTGGGTGATTGGCGCTCCATGACATTTCAAACTTGCGCAACCCGGCTGAAGCATCGGAAAGTGAATCTCCAACACATGAAAGCTCCGCGATCCAAATTCAATCCAGTCCATTTTTTGGTGGCTGTCGCGCTGATGCTGGCGGCTTCGGTTTTGGCGGGCGATTCCACGGGAGTGACGCCCGACAATCCGGTCGCATGGAAGGCGCTGGCCGGGGGCGGCGCGGTGGTGGAGCTTGTGCCGGACCCGGCTCCGCCGCTGCCGGACACGCAGGACACCAATTCGTTGCGTCTCACCGTCAGGCAGACCGGCCAGCGGTTCGGCATCGTGTGCGCCGGCATGGTGAAAACGAAATTGGAGGCCGGCCAGTGGTATGACCTTTCGTTCAACGCGCGCACCGACACGCGCAAGACGTTTGCGCTGACGGTCTCGCTGGAAGGTCTGAACGGAAAAAACGTCGCCGCGCGGACGACATTGCCCGAAGTGGGCGGAACCAACTGGCTGCATTATTCCGTCGCGCTGCACATCCGCCGGCCGGTTTCAAAATCCCGGATGGTGATTGCGCTGGCGGACACCGGAACGCTCTGGCTGGATGACATTTCGATTGTTCTCCGGAAAACCAACGAGGCCCATTGAATCCGGGAAAATGAAAAAAACAGGTTTTAAACTTCTGGCTGTTGTCGCGGCTGCCATGGCGCTGGCGTCGTGCTCGCAATTCAGGATTTCGTCCAAAATGCCACCCGCCGGCTGGAACGGTTCGGTGACGGCGGCGTCCGTCGCGCCGTATGTCCGCAATGCCTTTGTGCATGACCCGTCCACGATCGTCAAATGCAAGGACGAGTTCTGGGTTTTCACCACCGGGCGCGGCGTGCCGTCGTGGCATTCCAAGGACCTGGTGAATTGGGGGCGAGGGCCGGCTGTTTTTGCCGATGCGCCGCCGTGGGTGGCCGAAGCCGTGCCGGCCAACCGGTTCATGGATTATTGGGCGCCGGATGTCGCCTGTGTCAATGGCCGCTATCTGCTCTATTACTCGGCTTCGAGTTTCGGCAAGAACGTCTCCGGCATCGGGCTGGCCACGTCACCAACCCTCGACCCGGATGATCCCGCCTATGGCTGGACCGATCAGGGGATGGTCATCGCCTCCGCCGCGACGGACGATTTCAACACGATTGACCCGGCGATATTCCACGACAAAAACGGCAGCCTGTGGCTGACCTTCGGCTCGTTCTGGAGCGGCATAAAAATGATCCAGCTCGATCCGCAGACCGGAAAACGCATCGCGCCGGATTCGCCGATCTATTCGCTGGCGCATTATGATTCCATCGAGGCATCCTATCTTTACCAGCACAATGGCTATTATTATCTGTTCGTGGACTGGGGCATGTGCTGCCGGGGAACCAACAGCACCTACAGCATTCACGTCGGGCGAAGCAAAAAAGTCACCGGCCCGTATCTTGACCGGCAGGGGAAGGACATGCTTTACGGCGGCGGCACGTTGTTCTTGGATTCAACACCGCCGTATATCGGTCCCGGACACGCGGGCATCATCGTGGACAACGGGACCAACTGGTTCAGCTGTCATTACGAGGCCGTGGCCAACTCCGGTGGCTTCGGATGGCGTCGGGGAGCGTCTTCGCTGGCTGTCATGCCGCTGCGTTGGAGGACGGACGGCTGGCCCGAAGTGGATTTGAAACCGGCCAATTAATTATTGCCATGCGGTGGAATCCCGGTGGAGAAAATTGACTTGAAGAACCACCCCGCCGGAATGGCTTCGTTGCCATTTGTGCCGAATCGTCTAAATTTGTCCTCAGCAAATTTATGACGCGCTTCTACGAGCTGCTCGCCGCCGCGCTGGCCGAAAACCGGCCGTTCGCGCTCGCGCTGATTTCCGGCACCAAAGGCTCCAGCCCGCAGCGCATCGGCGCCAAGGCGCTGTTTTTTCCCGACGGCAAAATCGCCGGCACGCTCGGCGGCGGCTGCCTCGAGGCGGAGGTCCATTCCCGCGCGAAGAAGGCGATGAAGTCCGGCCAGGCCGCCGCGTTTGACATTGTTCTCGACCACAATTTCGGCTGGGACGACGGCCTGATTTGTGGCGGCAGCGTGAGCGGCCTGATCCTGCCGCGCGCGGCGGAGGCGGCGGAACTCTGGCGCAATCTCGCCGCCGTCACCCAACCGGTCCGCTGGGGCGTGAAAAAGGATTTTTCCATCGCCGTCGTGGAACATCACGAGATTGACGGCGACTGGCTTTACCAGGAAACGGTTTCGCCGCCGGCGGCGCTATGGATTGCCGGTTCCGGCCACGTCGCGCAGGCCGTCGCGCCGCTCGCGCTGCAACTGGATTTTGCCGTGACGGTTTTCGACGACCGGCCGGAGCTGGCGAACCATGAATTTTTCCCGCCCGACGTCCGGCTGCAGGTCGGCGGCTGGCACGAGCTTTTGAAAGTGCCGCTGCCGGAATCGCCGGCGTTCGGCCTCATCGTCACGCGCGGCCACCAGCACGACGCGCTGGTGTTGTCCGACTGGATTCATCATCCGTTCATTTTTCTGGGCATGATCGGCAGCCGCCGCAAGGCGCGCATCATGCGCGAGCAGTTTTTGAGGCAAAAAATCGCCACCGCGGAGCAGCTCGACCGGCTCGCCTGTCCGGTCGGCGTGGAAATTCAGGCGGTCAGCACGCAGGAAATCGCCGTGAGCGCGATGGCGCAATTCATCCAGAAACGGGCGGAATGCGGAAAATTCTGAGTTTTTAATTTTCAGTTCCGTCATGCCTCAACTCAAAACTCAAAACTCAAAACTCAAAACTGCGCCAGCGTTCGGCGTCGTCATCCTCGGCGCGGGCGCATCGTCGCGGATGGGCCGGCCCAAATTGCTGCTGCCGTGGCGCGGCACCACCGTCATCGGCGCCATTCTCCGGCAATGGCGAGACCTCGGCGCGCGCCAGATTGCCGTCGTCCACCGGCCCGGCGACGCGACGCTGTTTGCGGAATTGGACCGGCTGGATTTCCCGGCGGAGGATCGCATTGAAAACCCGCAGCCGGAGCGCGGGATGTTCAGCTCGGTCGTTTGCGCGGCAAACTGGTCCGGCTGGAAGAATCAAATCGCAAGCTGGGCCGTCGCGCTCGGCGACCAGCCGCATTTGAATCCGGACACCTTGCGGCGGCTGCTGGAATTTTCCGCGCAAAACGCCGGCGCCGTCTGCCAGCCGGAATTCGGCGGGCACACGCGGCATCCGGTGATCCTGCCGCGCGCGGCATTTGCGGAATTGAAATGCACGCGGACGGCGACGCTGAGCGATTTTTTGAAACAAATTGCGCTGCCGCGCGTCCAATGTTCTGTGGCCGACGCCGGACTCCCGCTTGACATGGACACGCCGGACGATTACAAGCGGCTGCACAATTTTACTTAAGCGCATGAAAAACACGGAGCCTGAAAAATTTGGCGCGCATTCGCGGCGCACGTTTCTGAAAAGCCTCGGCACGGTCGCGGCCACGGCGGCCACCGCCCAGGTGCAGTCCGTCGCGGCGGAACTTGAAAAGGCCAACGCGGAAAAAACCGCCGGCCCCGGCGCGGTGCCGGTGACGCTGACCGTCGACGGCAAGAATCTCAAGCTGATGCTGGAGCCGCGCGTGACGCTGCTCGACGCGCTGCGGAATTATGCCGGCTACACCGGCGCGAAGGAGGGTTGCGACCGCGCCACCTGCGGCGCCTGCACGGTGCTGCTCGACGGCCTGCCCATTTATTCCTGCCAGAAACTCGCCATCGAGGCGCAGGGCGTCGAGATCACGACGGTCGAGGGCCTGGCAACGGGCAGCAAGCTCTCGCCGGTGCAGCAGGCGTTTCTTGACGCGGACGCACTGATGTGCGGCTACTGCACGCCGGGTTTTGTGATGAGCGTGACGGCGCTGCTGAAGAAAAATCCGCACCCGAACGCCGACGACGTGAAACACGCCTGTGCCGGCAACACCTGCCGCTGCGGCACGCACCCGCGAATTTTGCAGGCGGCGCTGAAGGCGGCGGGGGTTGAAACGGCGGGCAAAACGGAGGTCATTGATTATGTCTAGCTGGCCGGCGGAAACCAAATATATCAGCAAGAGCACGCCGCGCATTGACGCTCCGGCCAAGCTGACCGGACAGGCGCGTTACGCGTCGGACATCCAGGCCGACGGCTGGCTTTACGGCATGATCCTCCGCTCGAAATGGCCGGCGGCAAAAATTCTGTCGGTCAATCTCGACAAGGCCCGGCAGGTTCCCGGCATAAAGGCCGCCATCACCGTGAAGGATTTTCCGCAGACCATCCGCTTTTACGGCGAGGAAATTGCCGCCGTCGCCGGCACAAGCAAGCAGGCGTGCCTCGACGCGCTGCGCGCCATCGAGGTGCAGGCCGAGCCGCGCAATGATTTTGTCGTCAACGAGGACGATGCGCGGAAGGAAAATGCGCCGCAGGTCTGGGACAGCCGGCCCAACGTCTCTCCCGGGCGCTCGCGCGAGCAGGGGACCGTGGACCAGGCATTCACCGAATGCGCCGCCGTCATCGAGGGTTCTTATTCGACGGCGGTGCAGATTCATCATCCGATGGAGACGCACGGCAGCACGGTTTCCTGGACCGACGAAGGCGTGACGGCGTGGGCCTCCACGCAGGGCATTTCCGCCGTGCGCGACGGCATGGCCGGCGCGCTGGAACTGGATCACAGCCAGGTGCGCGTCATCACCGAATTCATGGGCGGCGGCTTCGGTGCGAAACAGTCCGCCGGCATCGAGGGCGTGCTGGCGGCGCGATTGTCGCGCGAGGCCAGGGCGCCGGTCCGGCTGATGCTCACGCGGTTCGACAATTCGCTGGCGGTCGGCAACCGGCCGTCCAGTTTTCAAAAGATCAAAATCGGCGCGCTGGCCGACGGCACGTTGCACGCCTTTGAAATGAATGCCTACGGCACGCCGGGCATCAACGGCGGCGCGAACATTCCCGCACCCTACATTTACCGGATTCCGAACACTCGCGTCAACCAGTCCACCGTTTTGGTCAACGCCGGCCCGTCCTGCGCTTTTCGCGCGCCAGACCATCCGCCCGCGTCGTTCGGCATGGAGTCCGCCATGGACGATCTCGCGGTGAAGCTCGGCATGGATCCGCTGGAGTTCCGGTTGAAAAATGATTCAAACGAAATCCGCCAGCGCGAATACAAGCTGGGCGCGGAAAAATTCGGCTGGAAGGAAAAATACCAGAAGCCCGGCAGCTCGGCCGGCCCGGTGAAAACCGGCATCGGCTGCGCGGGCGCGGCCTGGCCCGCCGGCGGGGCCAGCCGCCGCACGCAGGGCGATGCGCAAATCAATCCCGACGGCAGCATCGAGTTCCGCCTCGGCGTGCAGGACATCGGCACCGGCACAAAAACGGTCATCGCCGTCGTCGCCGCGGAAATGCTCGGCCTCAAGCCGGAACAAATCACGGTGAAGACCGGCGACACGAATTATCCGCCCGGCCCGACCAGCGGCGGCAGCACCACCTGCGCCTCGATTTCGCCGACGGTTTATGACATTTGCGCCAATGCCTTGCAGCAGTTGCAGACGCAGGGCGGCATCGCCGACGCGCGCGGGGACAACTGGTTTGCCGCGTGCAAAAAACTCGGCGTCACACCGCTGGTCGTTCACGGCCAGTGGCAGCAGGGGCTTTCGTCCAGCCCGGCCTACGGCGTGCAGTTTGCCGAGGTCGCCGTGGACACGGAGACCGGCCTGGTCACGGTCAAAAAAGTCGTCGCCGTCCACGACTGCGGCCTCATCATTGACAAGCTGACCACCGAGAGCCAGATCAACGGCGGCGTCATCATGGGCATGGGCTACGCGCTTTACGAGGAGCGCGTCATGGATGATTTGTCCGGCGTGGTGCTGAACCCGAACTTTGAGACCTACAAGCTGGCCGGCATCGCCGACGTGCCGGAGATTGAAATCGTTTTGATCAACATGCCGGAGCGCGGCGTCATCGGCATCGGCGAACCGGCCACCGTCCCGACCGCCGCCGCCATCGGCAACGCCGTCGCCAACGCCATCGGCGCGCGCGTCGGCAGCCTGCCCATCACTCCGGCCAAAATTCTGGCCGCGCTCGGCAAGGTTCCGCCGTTCACCGCCTCAAAATCATGAAAGCCTTTGAATACGCCACCGCGCTCTCGACCGACAGCGCCCGCGAACTGGTCGCCGGCCACGGCGCCTACCTCGCCGGCGGCAACGACCTGCTCGGCCTGCTGAAGGACTATCTCGTTCCCGGCCCGGACATCCTCGTCAACATCAAGTCGCTGCCCGATCTGAACAAAATCGAATCCGGCGCGAAGCACTGGATCCTCGGCGCGCTCGTCACCGTCGGGCAGATTGAGAACAGCGCGGAAATCAAGACCGCTTTTCCTGGCCTGCACGAGGCCGCGTCCGAAATCGCCTCCCAGCAGATCCGCAATGTCGCCACCGTGGGCGGCAACCTCGCGCAGCACTCGCGCTGCTGGTATTTCCGCCATCGTGACACGGTTTGCCTCAAGAAAAACGGCGACCTCTGCTACGCGCGCAACGGCGAGAACCGCTACCACAGCCTCTTCACCGGCAACGACTGCATCAGCCCGGTCGTCTCCAGCCTGGCCGTGATTTTTGCCGCGCTCGACGCCACCGCCGTCGTGTTGCGCGACGGCAGGGAAACGCGCATGAGCATTGCCGAGCTTTACCAGACGGCTTGGAAGACCACCACCGCGCACAATTCGCTCAATCCCGGCGACCTGATTTTGCGCGTGGAAATCCCGACCGTGCGCAGCCGCAGCGCGTATTTGCAGGCGAGCGACAAGCACGCCTTCGACTGGGCGTTGGTCAGTTGCGCGGCGGCGGCGGAAGTTGCGGACGGAAAATTGAAATCGCCGCGCGTCGTGCTGGGCGGCATTTCGCCCGTGCCGCACCAGGTCGGGGCGGCGAACAGTTTTCTCGATGGAAAAACCTTGGACGACGCCACCGCGTCCAAGGCGGCGGACATGATCCTGGCCGGCGCGACGCCGCTGGAGCACAACGGTTACAAAGTGCCGATGGCGCACGCGCTCATCCGGCGCGCGCTCCTCAAACTGAAAGCCTGATGCCATGAACCCGAAACTTTGCAAGCATTTGCGGACCAAATCCATGTTCACCGGTGCCACGCAGGAGGAAGCCTTCGCGGACAAGGATGACGGGCGGACCATGCCGTGCAATTTCTGGTGCAACCGCACCCAGACCGTCGTCGGCGTGGACGACCGGCCCGTCCATAAGACCGACTGCCAGCCGTCGCGCTCCTGCTACGAGGAATAAAATCAAAAACCGACGGGAAATCTCCCGTTCCGGCGGTGGATGGGACTGCGGGAAAAATCGTTTCGCCGGCGCGGGCGCCGGCATTGCTGGGGGAGCGGCGGGATGCGTTCGCACCCGCGCCTGTTTTTTATTTGCATTCGATGCCATTAGGAGCATGATCGCATTGCCTGCGGAAAAGGTTTTTTTCGCACGCAACTTAACCATAAAAGAGAAAGACGAAACATATGGGCGATAGATCCCCGAAAGCCATTCAGAAGAAAACCCACCAAAAGCAGTCCAAGCACGACGCCATAGCTGCGCAGAAAAAGGCGGCGATGGTCAGCAAGCAGACTGCGGGCACGAAATAAGGCCGGCCCGGCCAGGCATCTCTCCTGAACAAAAATCAGGAGAGATGTTTTTTTATCCAGGAAACTTCAACAGGCTCCGTCTGCCGGCGCAAACCGCCCAATCTTCGGTGGGAGATGTTACCCGTCATCCGCCGATGGCGGTCATCGGCCGGCAGGGCGTGTAGTTTTCGCGGAACTGGTGTTCCAGCGGCTTCAATTTCAGCGCGGTTTCCAGCAGCGCCTTCAATGCGCCGTCGTCAGCGCCGTGCCGCAGTGCCGTGCGCAAATCCACCTCAATGTGATTGCCCAGGCAGGGACGCACCTTGCCGTCGGCGGTGAGCCGCATCTTGTTGCAGTTGTCGCAGAAATGCTGGTTTGTCATCGCACCGATAAAGCCGACGAGCGCGCCGGTCTGCTTCAATAAATAATACTTCGCCGGTCCGTGGCCGAGCCTGCGTTCCGGCTGCGGAACCAGCTCGTCCTTTTGCGCCAGCAGCTGCATCGCCTCGCCGCACGGTATGAAATTTTTCTCGGTCAAAACCTCCGTCGTCGTCAGCGGCATCAATTCAATGAGCCGCAGCGGCAGGCCGTGTTCGGCGGCGAACAGGACCAGCGGCCAGATTTCCGCCTCGTTCACGCCGCGCATGAGGACGCAGTTCAATTTCACATGTTCAAAACCGATGTCCACGGCTGCGCGAATGCCAGCCAGCACGCGCGCCACGTCGCCGCCGGTGATGCGGTGGTAAATCGCCGGATCCAGCGCGTCGAGGCTCACGTTCACCGTGCGCAGGCCGGCGGCGCGCAGGGGTTTGGCGAGCGCGGCCAGCTTCATGCCGTTGGTGGAAAGGCTGACGCATTCGACGCCGGGAATTCGGGCCGCGGCGTGGACGATTTCCGGCACGTCGCCGCGCACGAGCGGTTCGCCGCCGGTCAGCCGGAATTTGCGGAAGCCCAGCCCCGCCGCCACGCGCACGATGCGGATGATTTCCTGCGCCGTCAAATGGTCCGGCTGGCACTCCCAGCCCTTGTAACCCTCCGGCATGCAGTAGAGGCAGCGCTCGTTGCACCGGTCGGTGACCGAGATACGCAGGTAATCAATTTTTCGTCCGAACGGGTCCATGTTATTTTTGCTCATGCGGATTTTCGCCTCGCAAATGCGCCAGCCCCTCAAGGATGGCTGGCGCGAGAATCTCCAGGCATTCGCGCACCGCCGACGGCCTTCCGGGCAGGTTCACGATCAGACACGCGCCGCGCGTCCCGGCCACGGCACGCGACAAAATCGCCGTCCGCACCTTGGCGAACGACTGCGTGCGCATGATTTCACCGAAACCGGGCAATTCCTTTTCCAGCACCGCGCGCGTCGCCTCCGGCGTCACATCGCGTGCGGAAATTCCAGTGCCTCCTGTCGTGACCACCATGTCGCATTTCAGGTCATCGGCAAATTCTTTCAGCGCCGCCGAAATCGCCGCCACCTCGTCCGGCACGATGAGCGCCTCGAATTTCACGTCACCGCCCAGAAACTCGCGGATCTCGTTTTCAATTTCCGGCCCGCTGCGGTCGGCGTAAATGCCCGCCGACGCGCGGTCGCTGATGGTGATCCGGCCGATTTTCATCTTTTCGTCTTTTCCAGAACGCGAATGCCCTCGATCCGCATTTTTTTGTCCACCGCCTTGCACATGTCGTAAAGCGCCAGCGCGGCCACGGCCACGCCAGTGAGCGCCTCCATCTCCACGCCGGTTTGCGCGCTGGTTTCGGCGGTGCAGACAATTTCAATCGCCGTAGCGCGGACCCGGAAATTGATTGCGACGTGATTCAGCGGCAGCGGATGGCAAAGCGGAATCAATTCCGCCGTCCGCTTGGCGGCTTGGATGCCGGCGATTTGCGCCACGGTCAAAACGTCGCCCTTTGGCAGCGCGTTTTTTTTGAGCGCGCGGATCGTGGCCGGGGCGCAAACCAGTTTTCCCGCCGCCACCGCGCGTCGGTGCTGCACCGGCTTGTGGCCGACATTGACCATGCGTGCACCGCCCGCCGCGTCGAGATGTGAAAATGTTTTTTTCATCAGTGGCAGCCGACGCGAGTCGGCTTGCGTTTTGACAGATTAGAGCGGACTCACGTCTGCTGCCACGAATTTTTAAGCGGCAAAAAATCCACCTCTGCGTCGGCTTCAATCGAACCGCGCTTCGCCGGCACACGGATCAGCGCGTTCGCCGAAGCCAGACAGGTCACGTTGCTGGAATTCGCCCATGCCAGCGGATGCAATCGTGCGGTCGCATCCGGGCCGATTTCCAGTTTTGCCGACCAGAGCGTTTCGCGCGGACAGGGCTTGTCGTCCAGCTTTCCGGCGAGCCGCCCGCGCAAAAATCCTGGCGGTTTGCCGCCGGTCAGACTCGCCAGCGCTGCGGCGACGGCAAAATGGAAACAGACGAAGTGCGACAGCGGGTTGCCCGGCAACCCGAATGCAACATGGCTCACGTGGACGCCCGCCCCGCCTGCCACACCGAAAATCAAAGGCCGGCCCGGCCTGATGTTGACCTGGCTGAAAACGATTTCAAAGCCGAGCCATTCCAGCAGCGCGCCGGTAAAATCCTTTTCGCCCACGCTCGCGCCGCCGGAAACCAAAATCACGTCGGCGTTTTCAATTTCCGCCTTCCGCCTTCCGCCTTCCGCCTTTGCCTTTTCAAAATCTTCCGGCAAGTGCGCCTGGTGAAGGTCGCACGGGAAATTTAGAAGCAGGCTGCGGATCAGGATGGAATTGCTGTCGCGAATCTGGCCCGGCTGCGGCGTCTGTTCCGGCGGCACGATTTCGTCGCCGGTCGTGAAATGGATGACGCGCAATCGCGGACTGACGAGCGGATGGACGTGGCCCGCCGACGCCAGGATTGCCAGCGCGCCCGCATTCAGTTTTGTTCCCGCCGGCAACAGCGGTTCGCCTGCGTGCAAATCTTCGCCGCGGAAACTGATGTTGCTCACCGTTTCGCGACGGACGATGCGGATCCGGTCGCCGGTGCGCTCGACATTTTCCTGCATCGCAACGCGCAGGTTTTCGCATGGCAGCGCCGCGCCGGTCGCCACGCGCATGGCTTCGCCGGGTTTGAGCTGGCGCGGTTTCCAGTCAGCGGCGTGAAGCGTGTCCACGACGGAGAAAGTTTCCGATTCGTCATCTTTCAAAATGGCGTAGCCGTCGCGCGTGGAGCGGTCGAACGGCGGCAAATCTTCCGGCGCGCAAACTGTTTCGCGCAGGACGCGGCCGGACGCCTCCGTTAGCGGCGCGCACACGGCGGGTAGCGGCGGGCAGCGGGATTGAATTTCAGAAATCGCTTCGTCGAGAGATTTTAAGGTCGGGCGGGCCGTCCTCTGCCCGCCGCCGTTGACAGGTCGAACTTCAACCGACAGCGCGCGGCGTTTCCAGATTGGCACGCCCTGCTTGAGTTGGTTCATGAACTCGGCGAGCAGGGCAATGGCCTCCGCGCGGTGCCGCGACGCGATGCCGACGTAAATCGCCGCCTCGCCCACGGGAACAATCCCGATGCGATGAATCACCGTTGCCGCCAGACACTCATGCTTGACCGCAAGCGATTCGAGGATGCGCCGGATTTCGCGCACGGCCATTTCCGGGTAGGCTTCGTATTCGAGCGCGGAAATATTTTCGCCGTTTTCCAGATCGCGGACGGCGCCGCGAAATTCCAGCCACGCGCCATGGGCGGCCAGCCGTGGCGGAGACATCTTCTCCGCGATGGGCGAGCCGGTCAGTTGAACTTCAATTTCCATGAAACAAATCTTTATCCGCCTGACACCGGCGGAATCAGGGCGACCTCGTCGGTGTTTGTGAACCGCGCATCGGCCTCGGCGTATTCCCAATTGCGTGCCAGCCGGGCGTTGGCGCGGTGCGCCGCGAGTTTTGGGAATTTTTTCAGCAGTTCCGCCCAGAGCTGTTCCGCGTCCGGCGGCGGCGGAACGAGTTCCACGGTGTCGCAACCGGTCGCATCCTTGAGCTGGGCGAAAAATAAAACGCGCACTGAATCTGTTTAACAGGAGTTTCAGCGCGGCACAAGATGGATGGCGGGTGTTTTGATGAGTGCGGTGACGGGCTCGCCCTCGCGCAGCGCGAGTTCGGCGCAGGCCGGGCGCGTGACCAGCGCAAACAGCGGAAATCCGGCGTCGAGTTCCACGCGGACGAGCGCGCCTTCCGGGCGCAACGCCATGATGCGGGCGGGCAGGCGGTTGCGCACACTGCTGGCGGCGGCGTCGCGCTGGAGAATCACGTCCTCGCCGCGGATGCAGACGAAGACCTCGCGCGTGCCGGTCGCGGGCGCGAGCGCGGTGAGGGTCGCGCCATGGATTTTCACCGTGGCCAGGCCTTCGTGCGAATCTGTGATGACGCCGGCCTGGAGCGTTTCCACGCCCGCGATGGCGGCAACGTCGGCGCTGGCCGGGCGGTTGAACACGTCCAGCACCGGGCCGGTCTGCAGGACCTGGCCGTTGACCAGCACGATGATTTCGTCGGCGAGAGCGAGCGCCTCGGACCGGTCGTGCGTGACGCAAAGCATGGGGATGCGGAACTCGTCGCGGATGCGGGTGAGATAGGGGATGATTTTCGCCTTCAACGGCGCGTCGAGGCTGGCGAGCGGTTCGTCCAGCAGCAGCAGGCGCGGCGAGGCGAGCAGGGCGCGCGCGAGGGCGACGCGTTGTTTTTCGCCGCCGGAAAGTTCCGTCACGCCGCGCGAAGTGAGCGGCTGGATTTCCAGAATTTCAATCACGTGATCGAAGCTGAACAACCGGCCGGCCGCGCCGCCGGGTTTGCAGCCGTAAAGCAAATTCTGGCGCACGGACAAATGGGGGAACAGTGCCAAGTCCTGCGGCACATAACCGATGCCGCGCTGGTGGGTCGGCACGGAAAAATGTTTCGCGGTGTCGGTGAGCACGCGGTCGTCGAGCTGGATGAACGCCGATGGCGCGCGGCGCAGGCCGGCGATGAGGTCGAGCAGCGAGGTTTTGCCCGCGCCGGACGGGCCGAAGACGGCGGTGACACGGCCCCGGACCTCGACATCCATTCCGAGCGCGAAGGATTCCAGCGGCAGTGAAATGTTTTTCAGCAGCAGGCTCATCTCGTTTTTCGTTTTCGGCGCAGCAGGAATTCGCTGAACCAGACCGCCGCGAACGCGAGCACCACCGACACGCCGAGCAGCCGGAAGGCGCTCGAATCCTGGCCGATCTGCACGTCCTGAAAAATGGTGAGCGAGAGCGTGGAAGTTTTGCCGGGGATGTTGCCGGCCACCATGATTGTTGCGCCGAATTCGCCCAGCGCGCGGGCAAAGGCGAGGATCATGCCTGCGACAATGCCTCGCGCCGCCAGCGGAACGGTGATGGTGAAGAACACGCGCCAGCCGCCCGAGCCGAGAGTGCGCGCGATTTGTTCGAGGCGCGGGTTGACCTCCTCAAACGCCACGCGCGCGGACCGGACGAGCAGCGGCAGCGACATCACGCTCAACGCCAGCAGCACCGCGCGCCAGGTGAAGATGACGTCAAAATTCAGTCGGTCGTGGAGAAAGCCGCCGATGGCGCCGCGCCGTCCGAACAGTTTCAGCAGGATCAAACCGGTTGCCACCGGCGGCATGACGAGCGGCAACGAGACGAGCGTTTCGACGATGGATTTGCCCGGCCAGTCGCGCCACGCCAGCGCCCACGCGAGCGCTAGGCCAAAGGGCAGAATCACCAGCGTGCTCAAGGCCGAGACCCACGCGGTGAACCAGACAATCTGCCATTCCCCCAAAGTCATGCGATTAATTCTTCAGTCACGCAGAATGAAACCGAATTTCTTGAAGATGTCGCCGGCTTCCTTGGAGTCGAGATAATTCAAAAACTTTTTCGCGGCGTCGGGCTGGCTGGATTCCTTCACCATCGCCATTGGATAGCTGATGGCCGGCGCGTCCCCGGCGGGGACTTCGTAGGCGACTTTCACCTTTTTGGAAATGCCCGCGTCCGTTTTATAAACGACGCCCGCCTCGACATTTCCGGATTCCACCGCCGCGAGCGCGGCGCGGACGTTTTCCGTGGGGACAATCTTCGGCTCGATGGCGGGCCAGAGTTGCTGCCGGGTCAGCCAGGCCTGGGCGTAAATCCCGGCGGGCACGGCTTTCGGATCGGCCAGCGCGATTTGCTTCACGGCGGCGTTGGTGAGGTCGCCGGCGGACCGGATTTGCAGCGGGCTGTCGGCGGTGACGACGACGACGAGCGCGTTTCCGAGGCGGCTTTTGCGCGTGGCCGTGTCAATCAGGCCCTTCTTTTCCAGTCCGTCCATTTTGGCTTCGTCGGCGGAAAAGAAAATGTCGGCGGGCGCGCCTTCCTCAATCTGCCGGGCCAGTGTGCTGGACGCGGCGAAGTTGAAGGTGATTTTGTCGCCGGAGGTTTTTTCATAACCGGCGGCGATTTCCTTGAGCGAATCGGTCAGGCTCGCGGCGGCGAAAACCGAGATTTCCGCCGCCTGAATCCTGGCGACCGTGAACAGCAACAGGGCGCAGACCAGTGTTTTTTTCATGTCGTTCAGTTTTTGCAAAATTCCGCCGCTGGCGCGAACGTCTGCCGCGCCGGGCTGGTTTGTTTCAAGTTTGATTTTCCTGTCTGCGGCGGGCTTCAAAATAATTGGAACCAACCGCCCGCACAAGTGATATGCTTTGCGGAAAACACCGGGCTTGAAATCCTTTGTCCGCTCCGAAGTCACGGGAGCCGGCGTGGTGGGTTGTTGTGGGAGCTCGATGGCCAGTAATCAGGCCTGCCGGACGGCAGCTCCAACACGGGTTGCCGCTTTATTGGGAAAAGGTGTGCATTCCTGAACCGATTGAATCCATGAAGATGCGGTCGCCTTCGACGCGCGTCTGAACTGGATGGCCATCGCAAGTGACAATCCCGTGGGATTTTCCCGTGATGGGCAGCGCCACTTCGGCCGTCATGTTGGCCGGAATTGAGACGGTCAGATGAAAATAATCGAGCGCATTTCCACGATCAAATTCGGCGGAAATCGGACCTCGGATGGTCGGAAGGAGAACCTTGGCCTTCGCCAGATTGCCCGGCCTGGGTTCGATGAGAATCTTGCCGAAGCCGGGTTCCAGCGGTTCGATGCCCATGAGTTTTCGCGGGATGATCTGAACCGGCGCGGTGCTCCAGGCGTGGGTCCATCCCTCGTTGGCCTTGTATTTGACGTCCCACGCCTCGGTGGTGACGGTGGAGCCGGCCCGGATCATGTTGAGCCAGCTCCGGTCGCCGTCGGAGGTCATCAAATCGAGCGCGTAGCCATCCTCACCCGCGTCGTAAAGCGCTTCCAGAAGATAGACGGTGGGATAGACGCTGCACGCCATGCCGCGGGATTTGACAAAGCCCGTCACCGCCGCGCAACGGTTTGAAGGCACGAGGCCAAAGGCCAGGGCGAAGAGGTTGGCGTGCATCGAGGCGTGGCCGGTTCCGATTCCATCCACATAAATTCCGCGTTGCGGATCGTAAAATTTCTCGTTGAAGGCCGCTTTGACCCGATCGGCGTGCTGGCGGTAAAATGCGGCGTCGTCAGGCTTGTCGAGGGCTGTGGCAATCTTTTCCATCAGCGCCAGCGACCGGTAATGGAAGGCGTTGACGACGGAGTTGACGTTGGTGAAGACAAATCCGTCGGTTTCCCCCTTCGGCCAGTCCACGATGTCCCGCAACTGCCCGTGCTGGTAATGGATTGAGTTCAAAAAATCCGGCGTCTGCAAACCGGTCCGGCTGCTGACCAGGCCGTCGTCTCCCGCCAGGGCCAGCAACGTTTTGGGTTTCAGCTCGTCGTAATATTTTGAAATGAACCTGGTGTTTCCGGTTTCGAGATAATCGGCATAGGCCATGAAAACGGAATGCGGGATCCATTCTGTCGGCCATGTGGCGTGGTAGATCATGTTGGCGGCGCTGTAGCGGGCGATTGCGTATTCGCGGTCAATCGCATAGTGGCTCATCTGCTCGATGTAGGTGTCCGCCTCGTAGAGCATCCGTTCCCGCTCGCTGCCCGCGTAATCGCCGTTGAAGCTGTTCACCTTGATCGAGTATTTGCAGAGGTCATAAACCTGATTGAGCACCTCGCTGGAAGATGAAAAGGACGAGGCTTGGTCATCGAATTCGATGTTTAACCGGAGTTGCCGCGCTCCGTCCACCGTGACGCTTTCCGTTCCCGGCAAAACCTGGCAATAGCGGAATGGAATCACTTCGCGCATTTGCGGCGGAAGAGCCTGGCTTTCGGGATAACGCGCCACGAACCGGGGGATCGGGACCGGATAGGAATGTTTGCCGGGCTGGAGCGTGAGTTGAAACCGGGCGTAGATGATTCCGCCGCCCGGCTTGCGCTCCACCGCGTTGTCCCGGTTCTTCTCGCCCACATCAACATTGACGGTGCAGTTGCTCACCGCGGGATCTCGCGGCTGCCACGTCAGGGTCAGGTCGAGCGCCGAGAAAGCGGCGCGACCGAAATCAATGAAGGTCGAGCCGTCGGGGTTGGGCGCGATCTTGTCCGGCGCGAACGGATGATAGCTCACCGGCGACCGGTCCTCGAAGGTCCACATCGGTTTGCCCGCCGCATCGGGAATTTGCACCCACCGGCTTTCGCCCGGCCACGACTTCGCCCGGTTCAACTCGCCGACATTGAAACGCTGCGGCTGGCTGTAGGCGGAAGGCCGTCCCTCCTTGTTCCACGTCCGAACTTTCCACCAGCAGGAAGCCGGGGATTGCAGGGCGTTCCCCGCGTAATTCACATTGATGGATTGCGCCGACGCGACCTTGCCCGAATCCCATAAATCGCCCTTGCCGTGGGCCAGATTTTCCGGACTGGAACTGACGAGAATCTGGTAGGCCGACTGGACTTCGTTCTCGCGGCTCGCGTTTACGATCCAGCCAAAATCAGGTTTGGGATCGGTGATCAGGCATTTTTCGGGATGCGTCAGCAGGTCGCAGAGCAAACCCGACGGCGCATCCTCGGCCGTTCCCGCCAGGCTGAAGGCGCATACTCCCAGCATCACAGCAATCAGGATGGATTTGCTCATGTGAAAGAGATGATAATTTGCCCGCGTTTTATGGCCATGAATTTCTTTGCTTCCGCGATCGAAGCCGAGGCAGGCGGACTTTTGTTATGATCGGGCCACCGGCATTTCCATGATCCGTGCGGGCGCCTGGCCGGTTTGCAGCAGTCGCGCCATCGCGCGCATCGCGGGATTGATGTGGTTGAAGAATTTTTTGTAGGCGGGGCATAGGTAATTCAGGCCGTCCTCGCCGTCCGGCGTCCGAATGAAACGATGCTTGGGACACTCGCCGTTGCAGGCAAAGCGGACCTCGCATTCGCGGCAGAATTTCGGCAGCGAATCCAGTTTGTCGCTGCCAAATTTCATCTGCTGCGGCGAATTCACCATTTCGCCGAGGCTCCGGTTCATCACGTTGCCGAGCTTGTGTCGCGGATAAACGTAATGGTCGCAGCTGTAAAGATCGCCGTTGTGCTCGATGGCCATCGCCGCGCCGCATTTCTCGGCGAAGACGCAGAGCGACGATCCAAGCCCCAGCCAGTTGCCGAGCGCCACGTCAAACAACTGCACGAATGTTTTCCCGACATCGTGGCGCACCCACTCGTCAAAAATCGCGCAGAGAAAAGTTCCGTATTGCCCCGCCTCGACGCTCCACGGCGTGACGGCGGAAACATTTTCCGGCCGGCCGGGCAGGGGAGGTGCGGCGAATTCGTAGCCCGCCGATTTCATTTCCGTGGACGCGGCGCGCTCGACCAGCGGGATGAACTGCAAAAACTGGCTGCCGATGCCTTTGAGAAACCGATACACCTCCAGCGGCTGCCGCGAATTGGCGCGGTTGACGACCGTGAGCGTGTTGAACTCCACGCCGTGCTTCTTGAGCAGTTCCAGTCCGTGCATGACCGCGCCAAACGTCGGCTGCTGCCGTTTGTCCACGCGGTATATGTCGTGCAGCTCCGCCGGACCGTCTATCGAAAGCCCGACGAGAAATTTGTTCGCCGCGAGAAATTCGCACCATCCGTCGTCGAGCAGTGTGCCGTTTGTTTGAATCGCATTGAAAACGGTTTTGCCGCTGGCGTGTTTTTTTTGCAGCGCGACGGCCTTGCGGAAGAATTCCACGCCCAGCAGCGTTGGCTCGCCGCCCTGCCAGGCGAAGTTGATTTCCGGCCCCGGCTGGCTGCCGATGTATTGGCGGATGTATTCCTCCAGCACCGCGTCGCTCATCCGCCACTGCTTCTCGCCGGGATACAATTTTTCCTTTTCGAGGTAGAAACAGTATTTGCAGTCGAGGTTGCAAATCGGCCCGACCGGTTTCGTCAGGAGATGAAACCCGCGTCCGGCATCGGTGATGGGCGGCTGGCTCACGCGCGCAAAGATAATTTTAATTACCGCCGGTGGCAAATGCCGTCGCATCCACGGAAAGCGAGAAGATTACTGCGAGCGGACGCGGTAATAGCGGACGGGATAATTCGTCCACTGTGAATCGCTGAAATAGGACGCGCCGTTGGTGCCGGCAAAGGTGTCGAGCGTGTTGGTGGAGACCGGCGACCAGACGGGATTGGCCAGGTCCGTGCAGGCTTCCACCACAATGACCTGACGGCTGAACCCGGTGAGGTTGAAGCCGAATTGATTCGCCTGCACGCCAAGCCCGGTCGGGCTGATTTGCGGCGGCAAATTCCACTGCACCACCGGACGTGTGCCAAACCACGAAGCCCAGCCGGTGGTTTCCGGCAGGGCATAGACGGTCGCATTGCTGTCATAGTAGAATTGAAACCAATCACGGCTGGGGGCGTTCCCCAGGAAATAGGCGCCCGTCAGGTTCGTGCAGTAATAGAACGCATCATCTCCGAGGCCGATGAGGCTGGCCGGGAACGTGACGCTGGCTAGGCTCGTGCAGAAAGAAAACGCATCCTGCCCGATGTTGGTGACGCTGTTACCGATGATGAGACTGGTCAGGCTGCTGTTGCCTTCGAATGTCTGGTAGCCAATGCTGGTGACACTGTTGGGGATCGTAATGCTGGCCAGGGGGCAGCTCATGAACGCCTCGTCCCCAATGCTGATGACGTTGGTGCCAATGCTGACGCTGGTCAGGCTACAGCTGATGAACGCCGCCTCTGGGATGCTGGTGACGCCGTTGCCAATCGTAACATTGGTCAGGCTGTAGCAACTGCCGAATGCCGCGACGCCCATGAAGATGACGTTGTCGGGAATCGTGACGCTGGCCAGATTCATGGAGTAAAGGAACGCAAAATCGGCGATGTTGGTGACGGTGGCGGGGATCGTGTAGCTGCCGCCGACGCCGCTTGGAAATTGAATCAAGGTGGTTTGGCTCACGTCAAACAAAACCCCGTTCAGACTGCCATAGACAGGATTTAATGGATCCACATTGATCGCGATAAGGCTGGGGCAATAAAAGAACGCCTGGCTGCCGATGCTGGTGACACTGGCGGGAATCATGACGTTGGTCAGGCTGCTGTCGCCATAGAACGCCTGGCTGCCGATGCTGGTGACATGGCCGGGGATCGTCACGCTGGCCAGGCTCATGCAATCTTCGAACACACCGTATCCCAAGCTGGTGACGCTGTTGGGAATCACGACGTTGGTCAGCCCGTAGCAGTAGGCAAATGCATAGTTTCCAATGCTGGGGACATTGTTGTCTATGGTGAGGCTGGTCAGGTTCGTGCAAAAATAGAACGCCGAGTCCCCGATGCTGGTGACGCTGTCGGGAATGATGTAGCTGCCGGCCTTGGCCTCCGGATATTGAATGAGCGTGGTCCGGCTTTTGTTGAACAACACCTTGTCCAGGCTGCAATAGTAGAGATTGGCGGGGTCCACCGTGATCGCGGTCAGGCTGCTGCAGCCGTAGAACGCATAGGGTTCGATGGTGCCGACGCTGGCGGGGATCGCGATGGTGGTCAGACTGCTGCAGTCCCAGAACGCACTCTCCCCGATGAAACCGACATTGATGCCCATCGTGATATTGGTCAGGCCGTAGCAGTTGTCGAACGCCGCGAATTCGATGCCGGTGACGCTATTGGGGATCACGATAGAGGTCAGGCCGCTACAGCCATAGAACGCACCCTCCCCAATGCTGGCGACATTGACGCCAATTGCGATATTAGTCAGGCTGGCGCAGTCTTGGAATGCATACTCCCCAATGCTCGTGACGCTGGGGGGAATCGCATAATCGCCCTCGGTATTGCCTGTGGGGAATTGGATGAGCAGGGTCTGCCCCTGGTTGAACAAGACGCCATCCACGCTGCTATAGGAAGAGTTGAACGCGGCCACCGTGATTGCCGTCAGACTGCCGCAGTCTTCGAACGCATAGTCTCCGATGTTGGTGACATTATTGCCAATTGTGGCGTTGGTCAGGTCGTAGCACTCTTCGAACGCATCGTCTCCGATGCTGGAGACATTGTTGCCGAGCATGATGCCGGTCAGATTGTAGCAGTAATCGAACGCATAGTTTCCGATGTTGGTGACACTGTTGGGAATCGTCACGCTGGCCAGGCGGCTGCCCTCGAACGCGGAGTCTCCGATGCTGACGACCGGCAGGCCGTTGATCGTGCCGGGGATGCCGATGTCGCCACCGGCGCCGGTGTAGCCGGTGATGATGATTGTGTCGTTGTTGGTCGTGAAAGTGAAATCCCCTGCCGGGGCCACCGGGTTCTGCAACTCCGCCAGCAGACCGTCAAAGGACGAACTCCAGCCCATGGCGCCCGGCAGATAATAGATGGTCGCACGGTTGTCGCCGGTGAACACCGACGTATCCGTGTCGGGAGTGTTCCCCAGAAAATAGATTCCGGTCAGGTTGGCGCAGCCGGAAAATGCGAAGCTGCCCAGGCTGGTGACGCCGGCGGGGATCGTGATGCTGGTCAGGCCGCTGTTATTCTGGAACACACCGTCCCCGATGCGGGTGACCGTCAGGCCGTTAATCGTGTCCGGGATGGTGACGTCGCCGACGGCACCGGTGCATCTGGTGATGGTGATCGTGTTGTCGCTATTGGTGATGTAAGTGTAGGCAAATGTCACCGGTGGCACCGGTGGCACTGGCGCGGTCCACAACACCGCGGTAATACCGGCAAAGGGCACATCCCAGCCGGTGGCGCCCGACAGGTCATAGATCGTCATCGGTTCGTCCCCGTCGAACACAGTCGAGTCAGCCTGGGGAGCGTTCCCCAGGCAATCAACCGCCAGCGGACTGCCGCAGTCTTCGAACGCCCAGTCTCCGATGCTGGTGACGCTCTTGCCAATCATGACGTTGGTCAGGTTCCAACAATCGTAGAATGCCGAGTGACCTATGCTCGTAACCCCGTTGCCGATCGTCACGCTGGTCAGGTTGCCGCAGTCAATGAACGAATAGTTCCCGATGTTGGTGACACTGTCGGGAATCGTCACGCTGGTCAGGTTGTAGTTGTAGTCGAACGCTCCATCCCCGATGCCGACGACCGGCAGGCCGTTGATCGTGCTGGGGATGCCGATGTCGCCGCCGGCGCCGTGATAGCCGGTGATGATGGCCGCGCTGTTATAGGTTGTGTAATAGAAATCCCCGGCCGTGGACGGCGGGTTCAGTTGCCCCGCCAGCAGACCGTCAAAGGGCGAACTCCAGCCGGTGACACCCGGCGGATAATAGACGATGGCATGGTTGTCGCCGGAGAACACCGTCAAATCCGCAGTGGGGGCGTTTCCCAGAAAATAGATTCCCGTGAGGTTGGCGCAGTCAGAGAAGGCCAGACTGCCCAGGCTGGTGACGCTGGCGGGGATCGTGATATTGGTCAGGCTGCTGTTGTGCTGGAACGCACCGGCCCCGATGCCGGTGACTGACAATCCGGCAATCGTGTCCGGGATGGTGATTTTGCCGCTGGCGCCGGCGCAGCCGGTGATGGTGATCGTGTTGTCGTTATTGGTGATACAAGTGTATGCAAATGGCACAAAGGTGGCCGTGGGCCAGCCCCCGAAGGAAGTGTCCCAGCCCGCCGTGCCCGCCACATAATACACCGTGCCCGTTTCGCCGCTGAAGACCGAGGTGTCCGCGCTGCCTGCCTCCCAGCCATCCACCAGCGGCGCGTCCCCTTGGAAGTCCGCTTGGGTCAGGCTCGTGCAATCCGCGAAACAGGAATCGCCCAGGCTGGTGACACTGGCGGGAATCGTTACCGTCGTGAGGGCGGAACATCCTGCGAACGCATCGCCGGCGAGATTGGTGACACCGCTGGCAATCGTCACGTTGGTCAGGCCGGAACAATAATAGAAAGCCTGCCAACCGATACTACCGACATTGTTGGGAATGGTTACGCTCGTCAGCCTGTAACAATTATAGAACGCACTTTCGCCGATGCTGGTCACGCTGCCGCCAATCGTCATGTTGGTCAGGTTGAAACAGGAATTAAACGCATTATCAGCGATGGTGGTGACGCCGTTGGGAATCGCGAAGCTGGCCAGACCTTCGGGACACTGAAGCAGCGTGGTCATCGCGTTATCAAACAAGACCCCGCCCGCGCTGGCATAATTCAGATTGGCTCCGGCCACCGTGATGTTCGTCAACACGGAACAGTCACCAAACGCCTGATACCCGATGCTGGCGACGCCGCTGCCCAGCGTCACATGCTTCAGACCGTAACAAGCATAGAACGAGTAATTGCCGAGGCTGGCAACGCTGTCCGGAATCGCCACCGTCGTCAGGTTGTTATCATTCCAAAAAGACTGATAGCCGATGCCGATGACGCTGTTGGGAATCGTCACGCTCGACACGCTGGAATAAATAAATGCCCCATCGGCAATGTTGGTGACGCTGCCGGGAATCGCATAGCTGCCGGTCAGACCTTGGGGGTATTGGACCAGGGTGGTCATTGCCTTGTTGAACAGCACGCCGCCCGCGCCGGCATAATTCGGATTGTCTCCATCCACGGAGATGCTGGTGAGCCGGCCAATATTCCCGAACGCCTGGCTGCCGATGTTGGTGACGCTGGCGGGAATCGTTGCGCTTGTCAGGCCGGAACCGTAAAACGCCCAGGAGCCGATGCTGGTGACGGTGTTGGGAATCGTCACGCTGGTCAGTTTGTAACAATAATAAAATGCCTCGCCGCCGATGTTGGTGACGCCGGTGGGAATCGTGTAGCTGCCGGCCAGTCCTGCGGGACACTGGAGCAGCGTGGTCATCGTCTTGTCAAACAGCACGCCGCCCGCGCTGGCATAATTCGGGTTGGCCCCATCCACGGTCACGTTGGTCAGGCTGTAACAATCCAGAAACTCATTCATCCCGATGTTGGTGACACTGCCGGGAATCGTCAGATTCGTCAGCGTGGAGATGCCATAGAAGGCGTAATCGGCTATGGCCGTGACCGGATAGCCGTTGGTGCTGTCGGGAATGACCACGGTTCCGTTCGTGCCGGCGTAGCCGGTAATGGTGATCGCGCCGCTGTTGGTTGTGAAAGTGAATTGGGCCTGCGACACGGCGGGCGGCATCAGCGCCCAGAGCAGGCAGATTTGCGCCAGTATTCGTTTTGCTCTCATGGGTGAACCTCCAAGGATAAACTGCGTTTTTCCGAGACTCCCCATTTACTCACAAGAACAGAATCGCGTCAATCCACGCTTTTTGTTCGCACATTGGCAAATTAAGTTGTGGGCAAAAACATACGCCTTCTGCTCCAGTCTTCGCCGCCGGAGGCCAATGGCGATGGGATCAAGGATCGGATTGGCAGTGTGCTGTGGCAAAATGGAATGAACCTTGTCGAATCCCCGTTTTCCGTCGCCTGACGCCACGCTCGGCGACGGGACAGCGCAGCGCGGCGTCCCTGCCTTAATTTCTGTTTTCAGCATTTCATCTTTTCAGTTTTTCTTGGTCTTGCCTCTGCCCCGTTTCCGGCGCAAACTCATCCGCCATGCCGATTCGGGAAAAACTCGCTGAATTCGTCACGCTGCCATGACCGCCGCCGAGTTCAAAAAGAAGTGGTCACGCTATCAGGGCAAGGAAACTTCCGCCTATCCGCGCCTGGAACCGCGCGACGCCGATTGCGCCGCCAAACTCAAAAAGCGCACGCTCACGAATCTTTACAACGAGCGCCCCGCCTGGCTGGACTTGGCGCACAAAAAACTGGACGCCGCCGTCGCCGCCGCCTACGGCTGGCCGGCTGATTTGAGCGACGAGCAAATTTTGGAAAAATTGCTGGCCTTGAACCTTGAACGCGCGGCGGAAGAAGCCAAAGCTGCGCGGTGGAAGAAGCCAAAAACTCAACGGGAAAAAACCGAAACAGAAATGTTATGAAAAAAAGACTTCTGCTCCTTGCCTGTCTGATGGCGCTAACGGGCTGCGCCACCAACCGATCCATTAAGACTGCCGCCTGCTTGAACAGCGGCAATGCCGAATTAAATAAAGGCGATTTGGACGGTGCCATTGAGGACTACACCAAAGCCATCGAATTACAACCAGATAATGCCGTCGCCTACTTCAATCGCGGCAATGCAAAGGATGCCAAACGTGATTGGAGCGATGCCATCGCGGATTACACCAAAGCCATTGAATTGAAACCGGGTTATGCTGACGCCTATTTTAATCGCGGCAATGCGAAGAGAGACGCCGGCGATTTGGACGGTGCCATCGCGGATTTCTCCAGAGCCATCGCGTTGAACCCCGATTCGGCCGGTCCCTACAATAATCGCGGCACCGCAGAACAATCAAAGGGGAATTTAGGCAATGCCATTGCAGATTTCACCAAAGAAATTCAACTAAAACCGGATGATCCCAGAGCCTGCTACAATCGCGGGATTGCAAAGCAGGCTCAAGGCGATTGGGACGGTGCCATTGCGGATTTCACCAAAGCCATTGAACTGAAGCCCGATCTTGCGGTGGCCTTCAGCAATCGCGGCAATGGAAAATACGCCAAAGGCGATTGGAACGGAGCCATCGCGGATTACGACGAAGCCATCAAGCTGAAGCCTGCTTTTGCCGAACCCTACAACAATCGCGGCATTGCAAAACAAGCCAAGGGCGACTCGAATGGAGCCATCGCGGATTTCGACAAAGCCATCGAATTGAGGCCCGGTTATGCTGATGCCTATAACAATCTTGGCAAAGTAAAAAAGATCGAAGGCGACGTGGACAGCGCCATTGTGGCATTCACGACAGTTACAGAGTTGAAACCGAATGATGCCAAGGCTTTTTACAACCTTGGCGATGCGGAATACGATCGAGGCGACTGGAATGGCGCCATCGCTGATTTCACCAAGGCCGTCGGGCTGAAGCCAGATTATGTTGACGCCTACTGCGCGCGCGGCAATGCGAAATATGGCAAGGGTGAAATAGACGGTGCCATTGAGGATTTCACCAAAGCCATCGAATTGAACCCAAATTACGCCGCCGCCTACAACAATCGTGGGAATGTGAAATACGGCAAAGGCGATGTGAACGGCGCCATTGCGGATTTCACCAAAGCCATTGAGTTAAAATCCGATAATGCCGAGTCATTCAGTGGTCGCGGCGTTGCCAAGCAGGCCAAAGGTGACGTGGATGGAGCCATTACAGATTTCGACAAGGCCATCGAAATGAAACCAGATATGGCTGAAGCATTCAACAATCGAGGCGAGGTAAGAAGAACCAAAGGCGATGTGGACGGTGCCATTGCGGATTTCACCAAGGCCATCGAATTGAAACCGCATGATCCCAAACCCTACAACAATCGAGCCAATGCCAAGGAAGCCAAGGGCGATGTGGACGGTGCCATTGCGGATTTGACCCAAGCCATCGAATTGAAGCCAGATGTGGCTGAACCCTACAATAATCGCGGCAATTTGGAGCAAGCCAAAGGCGATTTAGATGGTGCCATTGTTGATTTCTCAAAGGCCATCGAATTGAAACCGGACGAGTATAAAATCTATCACAATCGAGGCAATGCGAAGCAAGCCAACGGCGATTTCGATGGCGCTATCGCAGATTTCACCAAAGCCATCGAATTACACCCAAATGATGCCAGCATTTTTTACAATCGCGCTAATGCGGAGAAAGCCAAAGGCGACCGGGATGGTGCCATTGCGGATTACAGCAAGGCCGTCGAATTCAAACCTGACTTTACCGATGCCTATGTCAATCGCGGTATTGTGAGGCAAGCCAAAGGCGACCAGGATGGTGTTATCAAGGATTGCACCAAAGTCATTGAATTGAAGCCAGATGATGTCCAAGCCTACTACAACCGGGGCTGCGCGAGGGAAGCCAAAGGCGATTCGGATGGTGCTATCAATGACTACACCAAAGCCATTGAATTGAAACCCGATGATCTTGAAGCCTACTACAATCGCGGCTTCGCAAAGACATCCAAGCAGGACTGGGACGGAGCCGTTGCGGATTTGACCAGAGCCATCGAATTGAAACCAGACTTCGCCAACAGCTATAACCTTCGCGGCGCTGCCAAAAGTCGCAAAAAAGATTTCGACGGGGCCATCGCGGATTACACCAAAGCCATCGAATTGAATCCGAATTTTAGCTTGGCCTACGAAAACCGCGGCAGAGCAGAGCAAGCCAAAGGCGACATGGAAGGTGCCAATGCCGATTTCGCCCGGGCAAAGCAAAGCGCCAAATAGTTTTTATTTTAAAACCGGTCCGTGGCAGCCGGCGTGAGCTGGCTCAAATGACCATGCAACAACCAGATTTGAGGAATTTCCGCGTTGTTCCCGTTGTGCAAGAATCAAAACGAGCCCAAGCCGGGCAAATTCTCCGGCTTGCTTTCGCTTGTCTGCTGTCATCGGACCCAACGACCTTGCCTTTGCCGGCGATGATGCTAGTTTTCCATGCATGACCGCCAGGAACGAGAACCGCTGGACGCGCCGTGATTTTTTGGGAACGGTTGCCGGTGCCGCCGCCGCCGCGTCGCTGCCGGGCGCGCTGCGCGCGGCCATCCCCGCGCCGGGCAAACGTCCGCCGAACGTGCTCTTCCTCATGTCCGACGACATGCGCGTGGAGCTGGGCTGCTACGCCAGCATGTTCCATGCGTTGACGCCGAATCTCGACGCGCTCGCCGGATCCGGCGTCCGCTTCGATCGCAATTACTGCCAGTTTCCGCTCTGCAATCCGTCGCGCGCCTCGCTGCTCACCGGGCGCAATCCGACCCGCACAGGCGTTCTTGGCAACCGCACGGATTTCCGCACCGCGCATCCGGACTGGACGAGCCTGCCGCAGTTGTTCCGGCAAAACGGCTACGTCAGCGTCCGCGCGGGAAAGATTTTTCACGGCGGTCTTGACGATCCCAAGGCCTGGGACATCACCACCGGCGGCGCCGCCGCTGAAGAAGGCGGAATGCAGTCGAACGGCGTGGGCCACGTTTTGGACACCAGCAAAATCGCCGAGCGCACCGAGCGCGACCTGCTCTCGCCCAAGCTGGCCGGGCCGTCCGGGGATGATGCCGTGGGACGCCAGCGGGCGCTTTATTCCGACCGCATCATCGTTCTGGACGGCAACGGCGAGGGCCACGGCGATTACAACACCGCCGACCGCACGATTGAAAATCTGCGGAAATACAAGGACCAGCCGTTTTTCATCGCGTGCGGTTTTGTGAAGCCGCACAGCCCGCCGACCGCGCCGCAGAAATTTTTGGATCTGTATGACGTGGACAAGATCAGGCTGACGCCGGACTTCGCCGCGATGCCGACCCTGCCGCCGGGATTTCCGCCCGCGGCCATCCGTCCGCACAACGCCGATTTGTTCATCGGGCGCGGCGCAAGCGAGGCCGAGGCGCGCGAAGTCATCCGCGCCTACATCGCCTCGATCTCGTGGGTGGACTGGAACATTGGCCGCGTCATCGCCGAACTGGACCGGTTGGGCCTGCGCGACAACACCATCATCGTTTTCGCCGTTGACCACGGCTATCAGCTCGGTGAAAAAGGCAAGTGGTCCAAGGCGGGTTCGCTGTTTGAAATGGGCACGCGCGTGCCGCTGATGATTTCCGCGCCCGGCATGAAGGGCAACGGCCAGGGCTGCACGCGCATCGTGGAGTCGCTGGACATTTATCCGACACTGGTGGAATTGTGCGGTTTGCCGAGGCAGGTCGAAGTCGAGGGCGAAAGCCTCGTGCCGCTGCTGCGCCAGCCGTCGGCGAAATGGGACAGGCCGGGCTACACCATTTGGAGCGAGGACGGCAAAACGATTCACGGCACCGCCGTGCGCACCGAACAATGGCGCTACGCCGAGTTCGGCAAGGACGGCGTCAACGGCGCGATGCTGTTCGATCCGCATGCCGACCCTCTCGAAATGAAAAATCTGGCGGGCGACGAAAAACACAAATCCGTCGTGGCCGAACTTTCGGTGCTGACCCGGAAATACGCGGCCACGCTCGACGTGGCCTGATTTTTCCCTGTCGCAAACTGATGCACCGGCGATGTCGGGTGTGGTTCTGTTTTCCGGTGGAAACTTTCCGCCGGTGGCGGTATGCTGCCCGCCGTGCATCACCGAATTTTTTCATCGCCGGTGAGTCGGCTCATTTTCGCCGTCATGGCGACGGGGCTGCTGTTGCACGCTGTTCCTGAAGCGGCCGCGGCACCGGCGGATTACCTTGTGGATGTCTGGGACACGGAGAACGGCCTGCCCGGCAGCACGGTCACGGCCATCGCCCAGACACCCGACGGTTATCTTTGGATTGGCACCTACGACGGACTGGCGCGTTTCGACGGCGTGCGGTTTGTCACCTTCGATCCGGCCAACACGCCGGAGTTGAGCCAGGCGCGCATCCAAGCGCTTTCCCTCGACGCCAATGGCACGCTGTGGATCAACACCTTTCGCGGCGGGCTGACCTCGTATCGCAACGGCGTGTTTCGCAACGAATGGCCGGACCGCACCCTGTTTGATTTGCGCACCACGCTCGTGGCTTCCTCGTCCAATCTCGTCACGTTCATCACGCAATTCGGCGAGGTCCAGCAGCGCGATCCGATGACCGCCGGCACCAACTGGCTGGTGGTGCTGCCGCCGGCGGATTCGCATCCAAGTTTTCAATGCGCCGACCGCGACGGCTGTCTTTGGTTTTTGACGCGCGATGGGCACATCCTCCAATTTGCCGGAGGCGAATTCAGGGAGCTGCCCGGCGATGGCGGTCTGGCCGGCGGCCGCATTTTCACGCTGGTGGCCGATGCGTCAGGCCGCGTCTGGGCGGGGGCGGAAAATGAAATTGCCTGCTGGAACGGCAGACAGTTTGACTTGATGACACCCACGAATGGCGAGGCCGGAATCCTGCCGCTGCAACTGTTCCCAACAAAGGCGGGCGCAATCTGGGTGCTGGACGGCGACCGGTTCCGCAAAATGGAGGGGCGCAAATGGGTGGCGGAAATCACCGAATGGCGCGGCCTGCTGGGGTCGTCGCCGAGCCACGCAATGGGCGCGCATGAAGACCGCGACGGCGGCCTGTGGTTCAATCATTATGGCAACGGGCTTTTTCACATCGCGCCGGACGGACAATTCCAGCGGCTCACCTCCCAGAACGACCTGCCCGGTGAGCGCGTTGGCGCGTGGTTCCAAAGCGGTGACGGCGGCATCTGGGCGGGCATGGATCACGGCGGACTGGCGCATCTGCACGGACGGCATTTTCATGTCGTCGGCGCGGCTGAGGGCTTGCCGGCCCGGACAGCGTTGTCGGTCTGCGAGGATGGCGGTGGCGTGGTTTGGATTGGCACCGGCGGCGGCGGGCTGTGCCGCTGGAGCGGCGGGAAAATCACCAGCTTTCCGGTCGGCGCCAACGCGTCGGCGAATTATGTTTTCTCGGTTTTCCCGCGCGCCGATGGCGGCGTGTGGTTGAGCGCGGCGGAAGGGGAAAATTTATATCAGTTCCTTGATGGCCGGGTGCAGCGTGCGTCGTGGGACTGGAACGTGCACGGCATCAAATCCATTTTGACCGACCACGCGGGCCGGACGTGGATGGGAACCAAGAACGGCATTGTGCTGTGGGCGGGAAACAAACAGTGGATCATTGGCACAAACGACAACGCCGCCCCGGCGTCGGTGCGGGCATTGGCGGAAGCGCCGGATGGAACCGTCTGGGCGGGCGCGGACGACGGAACATTATATCGCTGCGAAACAAACCGGCTCGATCCGTTCCGTCCCACGGACGCGCTGGCGGGGCAGCCGATTTATTCCCTCCACGCGGATGCGGATGGCGTCATCTGGGCGGGGACATTTCGCGGCGGGCTGCTCCGTTTTGAAAAGGGCGTGTTCCGGCGCATCACGGCCAAGCAGGGTTTGCCGGTGGATGTCATCAGCCAGATTTTGGAGGATAACGAGGGGCGGCTGTGGCTCGGCACGCACCAGGGCATTTACTGCGTTTCCCGGTTGGCGTTGAACGCCTGCGCGGAGGACCGGACCAACACGGTGAATTGCGTGACCTACGGCAGGCGCGATGGTTTGCCGGCGCTGGAATTTTCCGACGGCTACCAGCCGGCGTGCTGGCGTGGCACGAACGGGCTGCTCTGGTTTGCGACCACCCGCGGCGTGGTCAGCGTCAATGCGGATGAACTGAATCCCGCCCCGGCGCCGCCACCGGTCCGCATCGAGGAAATGTGGGTGGATGGCGAACCGGTCGCGCTGCGCGGCCAGAAAATCATCATCCCGCCGGGACACCGGCAGTATGATTTTGGTTTCACCGCGTTGAACTTTGACACGGGCGAGAAGACGCGGTTCCGTTACCGGATTGACGGGCTGGACCCGGACTGGGTGAATGCCGGGACGCGGCGCACGGCGCATTACGGGCCGCTGCCGCCGGGCAATTACAATTTCCGCGTGGCGGCCTGTAACAGCGAAGGCAAGTGGAATCAGACCGGTGTTGTGATGGCGTTCGTCGTCCGGCCTCACATTTACCAGACGTCCTGGTTTTTGGTTCTGGCCGCCGCCGGCCTGCTCGGCGGCGCGGTGTTCGCCGCGCGCAGAATCGTCGCGGCCAAATACCGCCGGCAACTGGCGCGGTTGCGGCAGCAGCACGCCATCGAAAGCGACCGCGCCCGCATCGCCCGGGACATCCATGACGATGTTGGCGCCGGGCTGACGCAAATCACGCTGCTCACCGAGCTGGCGCGGCGCGAGCCGGAACAGTCCGTCAAACACCTTGACCGCATCGCCGGTTCGGCGCGGCAGCTCACGCGGGCGATGGACGAAATCGTCTGGGCGGTGGATCCGCAGCACGACACGCTCGCCGGCCTGATGGACTACATTTCCGCCTATACCGAGGATTATCTTCGCACGGCGGGAATCCGCTGCCGCATGGATTTGCCGGTGGCGCTGCCGGCGGCGCGCGTGGAGGCCGAGTTGCGTTACAATCTCTTCCTCGCGTTGAAGGAGTCGCTCAACAACGTGGTCAAGCACGCCCACGCCACCGAGGTCTGGCTGCGCCTGCGCATCGGGGCAAAAACATTCACGCTGGCCGTTGAGGACAATGGCCGCGGCCTTCCAGCCGCCGGCGGTGCGGCCGGTGCCGGCGCGGACCGCCTCACCGCCGGTTCCGGTCTGGCCAACCTGGAAAAACGTCTGGCGGCCGTTGCCGGCCGTTGCGAAATCCACAGCCAGCCCGGCCACGGCACGCGGGTGGAAATGACCGTGGCGCTCAAATTGGCGGAGGCATCGCCAGTGATGGAGATTGGCCGTGAGGATGATCTGGATTAGCTTCGCCCAATGACGTCACAATCATCAGCGACAGCTTCGGCGAAAACCCGGGCGCAAATTGCCGCCCCGAAAATAAATTGGCGATGACATGAAAATATCCGTTTCAATTGTCGAGGATGATGCGCCGGTGCGGGCGAGCCTGGCCCGGTTGATTGACGGCTCATCCGGCTGCCGCTGCGTAAGCCGGCATGACAGCGCGGAAAAAGCCCTGCGGGAAATTCCCGGCATCCGCCCCGATGTGGTGCTCATGGACATCAACCTGCCCGGCATCAACGGCGTCGAATGCGTGCGTCGGCTCAAGCCGCAGCTCCCGGCGACGCAGATCATCATGCTCACGGTGTATCAGAACACGGAAAACATTTTCGACGCGCTCGCGGCGGGTGCCACCGGTTATCTGCTCAAGCAGACGCTGCCGGATGAATTACTGGCGGCCATCCGCGAGGTTCACGCCGGCGGCTCGCCCATGAGCAGCCACATCGCCCGCAAAATCGTGCAGTCCTTCCAGCAGGCGGCGCCGTTGCCGTCCGGGGCGCAGGGACTTTCCCCGCGCGAGGTCGAGGTGCTGGACCTGCTGGCGAAGGGGTTTCTTTACAAGGAAATAGCCGAGACGACGAAAATGACCTACTCCACGGTCCACACCCACATCCGGCACATTTACGAAAAACTCCATGTGCGGTCGCGAACGGAGGCCGTGGCCAGACACCTCGGCCAGACGCCGCCTCACGAAACGCCGGACCGCCCGATTTGATGATTCCTGTTCCCGGTCGCATCGCCAGAATTGGCGATGGCAATGTCACCAGAACTGGCGATGGCGCTGGTTCTGGCAGGCTGTATAGTCACGGTGTGAGAACGTTGAGCGAGACCATAAAACTGCGGAACGCTTTGCAGCCCGCAGGGCGAAAGTTCTGAATTAATGAAAACAAAACCGGCAGCCGTAACCAACCCGCCACGCTTGGAAAGTTGTCGCCGACAGGGCGTCGGGCGCGGCGGGATTGGCCGTTGTCATTTTTTTGTTGACATGATTCTGGATTCACGCAATACTCGCCAGACAATCACACAGTCAAACACACAAAACACACGTAAAACGCAGAGCGAAGACACTTAACTTAATGAAAAGATCCGTAAAATCCCCTAAAGCTTTCACCTTGATAGAACTCCTGGTGGTCATTGCCATCATCGCCATCCTCGCGGCCCTGCTGCTGCCGGCCTTGGCCAAGGCCAAGAGGGCGGCCCGGCGTGCGCAGTGCGTTACCAATATCAAACAGATAGGTCTGTCCTTTAAGGTGTGGGAGGGTGATCACGGCGACAAATATCCCACAGCTCTCAGCACGGCGTCATGGGGCGCAATGGAAAACATCTATAACCAGAACAGTTCGGCTACGGCTGGATACGGCGTAACCAATGTCTTTTGTGTCATGTCCAATGAATTGAGCACGCCCAAGGTGTTGCATTGCCCCGCCGATGTTTCCCAGACCTCAAATCCCACAGATTCGGGAAAGCCTACAGGACCTGTGGCGTCCGCGGCGACGAACTGGGCCGGTTTCGGCCCTCAAGGTCTTAGTTATTTTGTGTGTGGAGATGCGTCGGACAAGCATCCCAAGATGATTCTCGTCGGAGATCGCAACATCGGGTGCACCATTGGCCTCAAAACCAGCGACACCACGGACTACGGTGTGCTGCCGGCCGATTCCATGAATATGGTGAATCATGGTTATTGCAATACCACGGGTCAGCTTGGTGCCACTGTAAAGGCGCTTGGGTGGGCTTGGACGGATCCCGACCTGCACATGGACTCCGGCAATCTGGGTCTGGCCGACGGCAGTGCCTCGCAATCAACGCTCAAGGGGCTGATGCTTGCCATTACTGATACCATGAATGGCATACCGGCTTATCCGAAAATCATTCTCAACATGCCCTGACAAAAATCAGCCCGGTTTCAACCCAAATTTCCCCGCAGATTAAACATTAACAAACAAACCAGAAACCTATGCACTCGAGAATATCAACTGTTCAAACATTGTTTGGGGTCAAGTCGTGGCGCTCGCGCCTGTGGTTGCTGATCGCGTTCGCAGCCCTCTGCGGGGGGGTGGCGCGCGCGCAGCAAAGTGATACCTGGACCGGCGTCACCGGCGATGGTCTCTGGTCCACCACCAACAACTGGACTGTTGGCGGCAACGCGGCTGTGGGGATTAGTCTCACCAACGGCGACAATTTGATTTTCCCGTTCCTTGGTGCCAATTATTTCTATCATTCGACCAATTCTTATCCTGCGGGTGCCGTATATGCAGGCCAGATCACTTTTGGCACCAACTCGTGGATTATTGGTGGCAACTCCTTTACAATCACCAACGGCATCGTGGATGCTTGGGGATCCAACACGATTGTCGCTCCGCTCGTTTTAGGTGCGCCGCAAACTTTTCAGAACACTGTTGTGGGTTATGGGGTGGGTAATCCTTTGGGAGGAATAACAAATAACTTTCAAACTACGATAGCCGGCACCATTAACATGGGCACAAACACCCTGACGACCGGGGGCAACGGCACGATCTATCTCAACGGCATCATCACCGGCGCCACCAATGGCGGCGGCGCGTTGATCGTCAGCGGCGGCGTTACAAGGCTGGGGCCGTCCAGCGGTTCCGCTGGAAATGGGTTCGGCACAAACCTGTTGTCACAGACGCCGAGCTTTATTCCCTATGCCACGAATATCGTGTCGGTGACCACAAACATTGTGTCGGCGGCCACAAACCTGACGTTGACAGGTATCAACTATGTAAACGGGGGCACGAACTATGTGTATTCCACGAACATCGTGACGGCGTCCACGAACGTCGTGCCGGCATCCACAAACTATGTAGATTTTATCTACGGAACGAACGCGACGAGCTGGACGAACTATACTTACCTGATTACGAACGGGTTCTCTACTAATATAACCTGGACTTACGTGACCAACAGGGCGATTACCACCACTTCCAACGTCGTGTGGGCAACCAACTCCATCGTTCAGGTTCAGGACGTGGTGACGGTTGTCGGGGGTGCCCTCCTTCGGGCTGGTGGCACCGCTGCTACCACCGTCCCCAACGGGGCTGGCGTAGGCAACTTGTGGCTGGATGGCACATGGGATATCAACCAGAGCAGCCCCACCATCAACGGACTTGAAGATTCGGGGGCTGGGACGGGAATCATAGAAAACCTTACTAACACCGGCACCTATACGTTGACCTTTGGCAATGGAAATTCAAACGGCGTCTTTTCAGGAGTCATTCAGGACTCCTCCGCCAACACGGCCTCGACCGGCACGATAGCGGTTACCAAGACGGGCTTTGGCACACAGACGTTGACTGGTGGCAACCTGTATAGCGGTCCAACCCTCATCAATCAGGGAACGCTGGTGTTGGGGATCAATGGATTTTCACAGGGATCCTTGGGCGCGAGTTCTACGCAATTGACAATTGTTTCTGGCGCCGTGTTTGATTTTTCGGCATTGAATGACTACGGCGGCTTTTCTACTGTGACTGGGCCTCTTACCGTGTCCGCCGGCACACCCACAAAGCCTTACACCAATTTCTTTGGCAGCTATTATCCCTTTTATCCTTGCACAACAAATTACGTGGTCACAGTCACCACAAACAACTATGTCTATTCCAATACGCTGGTGACGTGGAACGGATCTGCTTATAGCACTAATGCTGTCTACACAACCAACTTTCTGTCTTATTCCTATTCGACCAACACCATTGCGAGCATCATCAACTATGATGTTATCGGTAACTTTTGGGTGAATGGTGGCGGCGCAATCTCGCCAGTCACCACGGTTGCCCCTGGCATCGCCACATGGAGCATCAATGGCAATCTGACTCTGGACGATAATTCCGGCAGGGGCGGTGCAAACCGTATAAACTACCTCTTGAACAACAGCACAGCCGTGGGCGGGGGAACCAACGACTTGATCGCCGTCAGCGGCACACTCACCATTGGCGACGAGGTTGATTTTGTGATCAGCACTGTTACCGGCTCGTTGGCGTCCGGCAAATATACATTGATGACCAGCTCCCAATACATTTCCACCAGTCCCAATGATGCGAATGCCGCGAAACTTGTTTTGATTGCCCCTCGCGGTATCACCGGCACGTTCGACACCACCACCCAGCCTGGCAACATTCTTTTGCAGGCCAGCGGCACGGTGTCACCCGGAACAATCACTTGGGCGGGCACCCCGTCGGCCAGCACATGGGATGTTGGGCTGACGAAAAACTGGAAAAATGGCCGGGTCAGCGATTACTTTTACAGCCAGGACAATGTGATCTTTGACGACACCGGGGTTGCAACGGTTAGTTTGCCTGTCGTGCTGACTCCCAGTTCAATGGTCTTCAATAATAACTTGTCAAACTATGTGTTTACCGCCAACTCTGAAACGGCCATTTCCGGAACAGGCGGGATTACCTTGAATGGCACCGGCTCGGTGACGCTTAACAACCCGAATACGTTCACAGGTGACGTCACCATAAACAATGGAACATTGATCATGGGCAGCTGGGGTGCTTATAACTGTGTGAACCTTTATAATGGAACTGCGCCCGGGAACCTTATCTTTGGCAACCTTGGCAATAACGAAATTTTTGAACAACTTTCGGGCACGGCAAACGTGACCATGAACAACACCTTTGCCGGATTTACGCTTCAGCCCGGCGCGAATGCGCAAATATATGGGCCAACCAGAGGGGCCAATAACACGTCTTGGATTGTTGTGGGCACAAATGTCAACCGCAGCGTCGGCAGTTCGCTTTATGTGAACTATTATGGCGCGGTGAAAAGCGGCACCGCAAACAACGGCCTGTATATAACCAACACACTTCCTTGGATCAATGGCCTTGTCTTCGGCGGCTGGGCCCATAACGGCACCGATTGGTATCTGGCCCAGACCAACATCTTCGGTGCTGCCATCGCCAGCTATGGTTATGCTGGATATACAAACATCACCTCCGCCAGCTCCATCGCGCTCATTCAGCCGACCAACAACATCAGTGTGAGTGGTGCCACTGCGTTTGCCCTTACAGCTAATGCGGCCGTCAACACGCTGAAGATGACCGGCCCATCGGCCATAACCATCAGCACCGGCGTGACATTGACCAATATGACTGGCGGCTTGCTGGTGTCCAGCGCCGGAACAGCTAACAGCACGATTTTGGGCGGCACGATCATGGGTGCGGCGGGTGCGGACTTGATTGTTCTCAACAACGCCACCCTCTATCCGTTCACCATCGGCTCCGTCATTGCGGACAACGGTTCGCCCACGGCGCTGACGCTCGGCGGTTTGGGTGGCACGGTGATCCTCACCAATAACAACACCTATACTGGATCCACCTATATCAACAATGGCACACTACAGGTGGGCAATGGAACCCCCTTGGGCAGCATTTCAACTTTGTCCGCCGTTCGGGATAATGGTGTCCTGTCCTTCAACCGGCCGGACGCCACCAGCATTGGTGCGGTCAGCGGATCGGGTAATTTGACCCAATTGGGCACAGGCGTTTTGACGCTAACCGCCAACAATACCTTGAGTGGCGTGGTTACCGTGAGCGCCGGCACTTTGCAGTTGGGCGCGGGTGGAGCAGTGGGCAGCGTCAGCAATGCCGTCAGCTTGGTTGATAACGCAACGCTTGCGATCAATAACAGCGGCAGTGTGGGTTATCCCCGGGCTATCAGCGGTGTTGGTGATGTGGTGAACGTGGGAACTGGCAGTTTTGTCATAGCAACCAATGAAGCCTATACGGGCAATACGATTGTTAGCAATGGAACGATGATTCTGGCGGCATCCGGATCGGTCTCAAACACGGCCAACATCATAGTCAAATCGGGCGCAGTTTTTGATGCGTCGGCCACCGGTCTGACCTTGCGCGGTGTTTTGCCTTATGAATCGTTGGTTGGCAGTGGCACTGTCAAAGGCACGATCACGGCACCGGCCAATTCGAGCATTATGCCTGGCACCAACAATGCCATTGGCACATTGACTTTCGCGAACAATCTGGTTCTGGCCGGTGGTTACTATGATATTGACATGGCCACCAACGGGGTGGGGATTGTTAATGATAAGATCGCGGTCAATCAGCAGCTCAGCGAGAATGGTGGGCTTGTGATTGTCCAATTTGCGTCCTATCTTACCAATGGCATTGACAACATTACAAACGGCGTCTACAACTTGTTTACTGCCGGCAGTTTGTCCGGTTCCGTGGCGAATCTTGCCGTCTATGCTCCAGGTCTGCCGCTCGGACAATTGGCGAAGCTGACAAACGCCACACCGACCACGGTTGATCTGCTTGTGTATTCGGGTGTCTCTCCTGTGCTTACATGGCAGGGTGATGGTGGAAACAATTACTGGAATGCAACGGGTTCCTCCATTTGGAAGGATGTCAATAATGCGACGGCAGTATATGCGAATGCGGACATCGTGGACTTCCTCGATGGTGGTTCCGACAATAATCCGGTGTATATGAACCTTGCTTCTGTTTTCCCAAGTGCAGTCAATGTCAATGCTACCCAGAACTACACCATCGGCTCCGGCAGTTCGGATGCTGCGGCCAATATTATTGGCGGTGGCGCCAGCTTGAGCAAGAGTGGGACCGGCACCCTTACCCTACAGTCGGTGAACAATTACTTGGGTGGAACGGTGATCAACGCCGGGACAATTCAGCTTAATGGCACAGGTGCCAGCACGGCTGACGGCATGGTGGGTATTGGTCCTGTTACTGATAATGGCGCCTTGATTGCCAACAATGCGTCCAGTGAAGCACTCAACGGCAACATCAGCGGCTCTGGTTCGTTGGTGCAGGAGGGCATCGGGACGCTGGTATTGGCAGGGAATAACAGTGCCTTTAGCGGGCCGATTACGATCAGCAGCAATGCCTTGCAGGTCGGCAATGGTTTTACTGGAACATTGGGCACCGGCCCAGTGACCAACAACGGCACTTTGATCTTTGATGTTAACAACAGTGTTACCGTCAATGCTCCCATCACTGGCACTGGAAGCTATTCCAACGTGCTTGGAACAGTGACGTTAAGCGGAAGTGACACCTATGCAGGCTCGACGGCTGTCAATGGCGGAAAGGTTGTGGTTGGTTCGGCAAGTGCCGTTCCTGCCACCACGGCGCTTATCATGAATGACAGCAGCAATGGTGTTGCGTGCGGCGTGCTGGATTTGAACGGATATGACATCACGGTTTCTAGTTTATATGGAACCAACTGGGGGCAGGGTATGGCGAGTCTCCTCGAACCGGTGATTTACAACAACGGCATCACCACAAACATTATAACGATCAATGGTGGCGGCACCAACATCTTCTATGGCCAGATTCTGGACAATAAGAATTCCGGCACTGGCAAGGTTGGGTTGTCGGTGATCAATGGCACCTATATGTCGCTTGTTAACCCTTATTCCACCTCTGGAGGCACTGCGGCCTACCCAAGCTTGTTTAGTGGTGGCGTGACCGTCAGCAATGCCACGCTGTCGTTGGGTGGTGCCAATGGCGCCATAGCAACATCAAGCGGGCCGACGGCTGAGGGAACAGATGCCATCGGCGGCAATGGTAATCAAAACATCACCTTTACCGGAACAAACGACGTGTTCTATATGGCTGGCTTTTCCGGAAGTTCGACTCCGACGATTGCCAACACGGTCGGCAACATCACGGTGACAACTAACGCGACTGTTTGGATGTATGGTCCGCAGCGCGGCAATTTGACTGCCGCGTCCTTGAGTGGCGGCGGCAACATCATCTATCAAACGGAGTATGTTCGCGGCGAGGTTGGTTTTGGCAACGCCACCAACTATTATGGCACAATTACGTTCTGCCAGATCCATGATTCTACCGGCGGCAACCTTGGGTATTTCAGCACTGGTGGCTTCCCCAACGCCAACGTGGTTTTGGGCATTACCAACGTGTCTGGAATGAACATGGGTGGCGCATCCGGCGGCAATGTGTTTCCATTTGGAACACTGTCTGGCGGTGACAACACCTTCTACTTGGGTGGTGGCAGCCAGCCTCAAAGTGATGGCGCTGCGAATGCGATTTATGCCATCGGTGGTTTGATGACTCCGACGACCACCAACATCATCGGTGCGCAGATGTCTGATGGCGGCACCGGCATCCGCATGGTCGGCAGCGGCACCCTCATCTTCACCAACAACGTGCTTGGTTATGGCGGGCAGACCTGTGTGAGCAATGGCACGCTGGCCTATATGCCATTGGGCAATAACACGGGTCCGTTTAATCCGTTGACAAACAATTATCTCCTTGGCACGAACTTCACGATTGTCGCGCCGGGGGTGTTGGATGTTACGGGAATTGGTGGCACCCTCTACCTTGGTTGGAACACAACCAACTTCCAGAGTCTGTTCGGCAATGGCACGTTGAGGGGTAACCTGTGGGTTTCAAACTCCAGTGCGGCGAACCATGGAAATGTAATCGCCCCGGCTTGGGGGGTCAGCAGTGCTGGCACACATCCGGGCACCTTGACGATTACGGGCAAGGCGACCATCAGTGGTGTCGGCACAACATTCGTGATGAATGTCAACGTCACCAACACGCCGGTGTGTGACACCCTGAATGCTGTAGGCGGCCTCACCATCAGCAGCGCCCGGCTCACGGTTGCCACAAATAATATGGTCTATCCTGGTGGCACTTCAAATGTGTTCCGCTTCTTCCCCACGGCTGTTCCGACGGCCTTCGGGTTAACCACAGGCGGCATCACGAACATCACCGTGCCGCCGATTCCGAATGCCTATTGGGTGACCAATCTGACCTTGGACGGCAGCATGGCGCTGGTCGTCAGCAATACGGCAAGCACAAACGCATTGCTTACGAACTTGGTCCTTTCGGCAGGCACGCTGGTGCCCGCGTTTAGCTCGAATACGCTCACTTATGCCGCGGCGGAGGCGTATGTCAATGGCACGATCACGGTGACGCCCACCGATTGGAGCACCAATGCCACCAACTACGTGGTTTATCTGGGTGCGACCAACGTGGTGGTTTCGGGCGCTGCTAGCCCGTCGCTGACACTCAACGCCAACCCGGCCGTGGCCAACGTCGTTCGCGTGCATGTGACCGCACAGGATAACTTGACTGTGGCGGATTACACTGTGAACGTGACGCGCAACCCGGATCGGACACCTGGGGCGATTGTCAACTCCTTCGATGGCACCAGCCTGACAATGAGCTGGCCGTTGTCGGAGAATGGTTATCAATTGCAGGCGCAGACCAACAAACTGGGAACCGGTCTTTCCACCAACTGGGTGGTTGTGGCTGGTTCAACCTCGACCAACGTGATTGTCATCCCGATCACAGCGACAAACGGCAGCGTGTTCTATCGCTTGGTCAACACAAACACTCCGTAGGATGCTGATAAACAATAGCAGCACTCTGTAAATTCGCGACGCGCGGTCTGATTGCAGGCCGCGCGTTTTTTCAAAAGTTGCGAAAAATAAATTCAGGTTTAGAATATAATATGCGAAAAGAGAAAACTGGTTCGTTGCGGACCTCTGCTTCGCGGGGTTTTACACTAATTGAATTACTTGTTGTCATCGCCATTATCGCCATTTTGGCGGCGCTGCTGCTGCCGGCGCTGGCGGCAGCCAAACGGAAGGCAAAACTGGCGCAGTGCACGAGCAATTTCCACCAGGTTTTCATTGCCTGTAGCACCTATGCAAATGACTACAACGATTATTATCCAATCTGCACGGTAGGGGGTAAAAATACGGGCGGCGGGTTCAACGATCTTGCCTTTGTTGACTATACCGAATATTTTTCGAGAAATGGATCTGCCGTCAGCAAGCCCAATAACACTATACCCCCACCTGGAATACAGCCTGCCGCCACCATTACCTATGACTGTTTGGGGCTGCTGTATGAGACGAGGATGATTGGGGATGGCAAGTGTTGCTGGTGTCCGAGTTTTTCGACATCCGTTAGGAATGCTATTGAAAATTATTCAAGACCACTCTGGCTCAGCACAGGTAATATAGCATTTTCTGATGGGACATATCCAATTCAGGACACCCGGTTATACAATCCGCGCATCGTAGGCGCTTGGGATTCCACGCCAAACAATCAACGGGCATTTCCGAAGACCGGCAGTGTATGGACGGAGGACGCCGCCGGCCTTGCTGCGGCGGGCAATAATGGTGGCAGCCATTTGTTTGCAACCGATTTTATGTCGCCATCGGACAGTGCCACGAGCCTTTACTCGCCGGGATATTTTGCCCACTTTCCTTCCCAGGGTTTTAACTGTCTCTTTACGGACGGTTCAGTGGAATTTGTCCAGAGCAAGCTGGCTTTTAGCATGGTGCAGAACGGTCAGCTTCCCACACAGGAGACCGCTACATCCAATCAGGCGTATGACCAGTTTTTCAACTATCTGGAGAATGCCAATTAGCGGTTTGTATAATCATTGGTGTGAAGGTATGTCGAGAAACGAGTCTGAAGAATCGCGGCAGTCGGCATGAGTCGGCTGCCGTTTGTGTGCGGCACCGGTTGGCATGTTGAAATTTGATCCGGTTTGTGCTGATGGCTGCGGATGGATATGTGGAGGATGCATGCACGTTCCAAGCGTGGTTTGGCAATCGAATTTATGAATAGCCGGGCAAGTAGAGGTCCCTGTGGCGGTTGTCTGCGGGGGTTCACCCTCATTGAATTGCTGGTGGTCATTGCCATCATCGCCATTTTGGCGGCGCTGCTGTTGCCAGCCTTGGCGGCGGCCAAGCGGAAGGCAAAACTGGCGCAATGCCAGAACAATTTTCACCAAATTTCCCTCGCTTGTTATATTTATGCGAACGACTACAACGATTATTTTCCAATTTGCACCGTCGGGGCTTACAACAACGGCACATTCAACCACCTTGGTGACGCGCATTACACGTATTGAGATCTCTGAAAAAGGCTGTTTGAGTTGTTTGTTTTGATGTCACCGACGATT
>CAZZPE010000025.1:0-45939 GCA_964655855.1 uncultured Bifidobacteriaceae bacterium | reverse complement strand
GGCTGTCGAAGGTTTTGAGAGTCCCGTTTGGCGGGACGGCTTCCCAAGTTCACAAATTCAAAATTGATTCGGGATCATTACGGCCTTCGAACACACAAATTATGACCAGTTCAGAAAACACCGGTGATAAAACATCAAATTCCGGCTCCGGCTATCTGGAGATTTCCGAGAAAGGCTTCGGCTTTCTACGGACGGCGCAGAACCATTTTCACCCCAAGCCGACCGACATCTTTGTGACGCCCGACACGATCCGGCGCAATTTTCTGCGCGAGGGCAGTCACGTCGAAGGCCAGACGCAGCCGCCGCATCGCGGGACCAGTCCGCAGCTCAAGACCGTTGAAAAGGTCAACAGCATGCCGTTTGAGGAATACACGAAGGCCGTCCGCTTCGAAAACCTCACGACGATTGACCCGATTGAAAAATTCAAGCTCGAGACCAGCCCCGATTTGATCGAGACGCGCGTGATTGATCTCGTGACGCCGATTGGCAAAGGCACGCGCGGCATCATCGTCGCCCCGCCGCGCACGGGAAAAACGACGATCCTCAAGCAGATTTGCAACGCCATCACGGCGAACCATCCCGACGTGCACGCGATGGTTCTGCTCATTGACGAACGCCCGGAGGAAGTCACGGATTTCCAGCGCTCGGTCACGGCGGAAGTCGTCGCGTCGTCCAACGACATGGATTTGGAAACGCACGTCCGCCTCTCGCGATTCATGATTGAGCGATGCCGGCGGATGGTGGAGTCCGGCAAGGACGTTTTTGTGCTGCTTGATTCATTGACCCGCGTGGCCCGCGCCTACAACAGCGTGCATGGCGGCAGCGGGCGGACGATGACCGGCGGCGTGGACGCGCGGGCGCTGGAAATTCCCCGCAAGATGTTCGCGTCCGCCCGGAAGATCGAAAATGGCGGCTCACTCACCATTCTGGCGACGGCGCTGGTGGACACCGGCTCGCGCATGGATGAACTGATTTTCCAGGAGTTCAAGGGCACTGGCAACATGGAGTTGATTCTGGACCGCAAGCTTTCCGACCGCCGCCTGTTTCCGGCAATTGACATTCCAAAATCCGGCACGCGCAAGGAGGAAAAACTTTTCCCGGCGAAAAATCTCGAAGCCATCCGCAAGCTGCGCCGCACGATGGTGGACCTGAATCCCATCGAGGCGATGGAAACGCTCACCGCCGCGATCAAGAAATTCAAGACCAACGACGAGTTTCTGGCGAAGATGGCGACTGGCGTGTGAGAAGAAACCGCGTTGCGCGGTTCCGCCCCGGGCGGCGGAAACCGGTTCGCGCAACCGCCTGTTGATTTTGCTTTTCATTTTCCGCGAGGCAATCATAGTGGACGCATTGACCGTCCATCATGAGATTGCAATATGAGCGCATTCGCAGACGACACAGCACCGGCTGAAGTCCCGCAGCAGGCCAATCCCTCAAAACCCTCCACGCGGCGCGATTTCCTGAAACGGTCCGCAATGGCGGCGGCCCTGGTGCCGCTGGTGGAGGCGGTCGGTCAGACACCCAATCCGCCGGCGCAGCGGCCCAAGCCCAACGTGCTGCTGGTCATTTCCGATCAATATCGCTGGGATTTCATCTGTGGATATGGCCGCAACCCGATGGATTTTACGCCGAACCTGGACGCCATGCTGCGCCGGGGAACGGCATTTCAAAACGCCTTCACCAACCAGCCGTTGTGTGGCCCGGCGCGCTCCTGCCTTTTCACCGGAATGTATGCCACACAGACCGGAGTGTGGAAGAACGGCCCCGGATTGAAGCCCGAGACGGTGACGCTGGCCACCCTTCTGCGCGCCGAAGGTTACACAGCCAATTACATCGGCAAATGGCACCTCGCGCCGAATTCTCCCGGCGACGAGGCCAGCCGCGGATCCGTCCCGCCGAAGTATCGCGGCGGGTTCGATGACCTCTGGCAGGCGTCCAACGAATTGGAACGGACCTCGCATTCCTATCAGGGCACGATTTGGGACGGCGCCGGAAACCCGATGACCTTTGACGGCGTTTTTCGTGTGGATTATTTGACCGACCTCGCGGTGAAATTTCTGAAACAGAAACAGGAGAAGCCATTCTTTCTGGTGCTTTCGCAGCTCGAACCGCATCAGCAAAATGACCTCAACGGTTTTGCGCCGCCCAAGGGTTACGATGAGAAGTTTCGCAATCCCTATGTGCCGCCCGATCTCCGCCCGTTCCCCGGCGACTGGCCGTTCCAGCTCGCCAATTACTACGGCGACTGCAAGAGCATTGACGAGTCCATGGGAAAAATCTTCCAGACGCTCAAGGAGCAGAATTTGGAGGACAACACCATCGTCATTTTTTTGAGCGACCACGGCTGCCATTTCCGGACGCGAAACACGGAATACAAACGCAGCCCGCACGAAAGCTCCATTCACGTCCCGCTGATCATTCAAGGTCCCGGCTTCAACCACAACCGGATGATTTCCGAGATGGTGAGCTTGGTGGACCTGGCTCCGTCGTTGCTTGGCGCGCTCGGCTTGCCCATCCCGGCGGCGATGCAGGGCCGGAATTTTGTTCCGCTGGTTGACGACGCCAAGGCGCGCGCGTCGTGGCGCAACGAAGTTTTCATCCAGATCAGCGAATCGGAGACCGCGCGCGCCATCCGCACGCCCGAGTGGACCTATGCCGCCCTGGCGCCCGATGCCAATCTCCGCACCGACGCCGGCAGCATGGAATACCGCGACTACCAGCTCTACAATAATTTTGCCGACCCGGCGCAGATTGTGAATCTGGCCGGCCGCTCCGATCCGCCTTCGCTGGTGCATTATGCCGGGGACCGTTCGATGCAGGAAATCACGGACCAGCTCCGCGAGCGGCTGCTGGCGCGCATGGAGGAGGCCGGCGAAGCGCGTCCGCAGATCACACGCTGGCCGTTCTATCCGTGACCGACCCATCCATGCTTCATTCGCGCCCGCCGCTGGAGCGGATGCTGCGCATCCATCGGGCGCTTCAGGCCGGCGGATTTCCCAACGCCGCCAAACTCGCCCGCGAAATCGAGGTCGCCACCAAGACGATCCACCGTGACATCGAGTTCATGCGCGACCGGCTCAACCTGCCGATTGAATTTAATCCGGCCAGGAACGGCTATGCTTACACCGGGGAAGTCAGCGCGTTCCCGACGATGCAGATCACCGAGGGCGAACTCTTCGCGCTCGTCGTCGCCGAAAAAGCGCTCCAGCAATATCGCGGCACCAGCTTCGAGAAGCCGCTGCTCTCGGCCATCCGCAAGATGGAGCAGGCGCTGCCCGATACCATTTCGCTCAACCTCGCCGACATCGGGCAGACCATTTCCTTCCGCACGCGCGCCGAGCCGATTCTGGATTTGAAAATCTTCGACGTGCTGGCCAAGGCCGTCGCCCAACGCCAGCAACTCGAATTGCATTACCGCAAGCCCGGCCAGCCCAAGACCGAAGCCCGCCTCGTTGACCCGTATCATCTGGCCAACATCAATGGCGAATGGTTCCTGTTCGCCCACGACCACGCGCGCAAGGACATCCGCACGTTCGTCCCGGCCAGAATCCAATCGGCGAAGCCGACCGGCAAAACCTTCGAGCGCTCGCAAAAATTTTCCCTGGAGAAACGGCTGCGCGACAGCTTCGGCGTCCATTCCGGCGATGGCGCATACGAAGTCGTCATCCGCTTCGACCCGCACGCCGCCGATTACGTCCGCGAGAAGAAATGGCACCCGTCGCAGCAACTGCGCGAATTGAAGGGCGGGGGAGTGGAATTGAAATTGAAGCTGTCGAGTCTCGCCGAAATCGAGCGCTGGGTCTTGAGCTGGGGCGGCGGCGGGAAAGTTTTGAAGCCGCGCGAACTCGCCGAGGCCGTCAGGAAATCGGCGCGGGCAATATTGAAGCAACAGCGGACGTAAATCCGCTGATTATTCCGGCAGGGCGAAGCTGGAGCCGACTCCCGTCGGCTGCCACGCATTCCGAATATCGCAGGGGCAAGGATGCCTTATTCCAGATACTGTTTCAGGGACGGTTCCACCGTTGGCAATTCCTTCATGACCAGTTCGGCCATTGAGGCGGCGCCTTTCCCGTTGAAGTGCGTTTGGTCACCGGGTTTGTCGGCCAGCTTTTTGCTTCCGTCGGGTCCAAGCTGCTCGAAAAGCCGGGCGCTCGTCGTGTGCAAATCCACCAGTGGCACCTTCTTTTCCGCCGCCACTTCCTTCATGGCGTTTGCATAAGGCAGCAGGGCGTCGTCAAGTTTGCCATCAGCGGCAAATATCCGGCGGCACATGGGCGTGACGAGGACCGGCTTGGCGCCTGCAGCGCGCGACTCATCAATGTATTGCCGCAGATATTCCTTGTATGCGGTGTTCGCGTCCGTGGCTTCAGGCAGGCCGGGGTCGTGTGAATCGTTGTGACCGAACTGGATCAAAACGTAATCCGGTTTCTCCTTCAGCGCCCCGGCCCAGAGACCTTCCTTGATGAAGGTTTTCGTGCTCCGCCCTGACCGGGCCAAGTTGATGACCTTGAGGCCGTCGCCGAAATAATTCTGGATGAACATGCCCCAACCCCGCGCCGGATTGTTCGTGGGGTAATCGCACACCGTCGAATCGCCGACAATGACCATTCGCACGGGCTGGTTGGTGGGCTGCCCGGCCCGGACGTTGACGGATGCCGCCGCTGCCATGCCGAGAATCAACGTTGTGAACAGAGAAATGATTTTCATGTCAGTGGGCAAAAGCCGGGTTGATTTTTGGGAAGAATTCGTGCGCCGTTTTGCACGTCGCCGTGCTCAATTCCTCCAGCGAACAATTCTTCACCTGCGCGATGGTTTCGGAAATTTCCTTCACGTAGGCCGGTTCGCAGCGTTTGCCGCGGAACGGCACGGGCGCGAGATACGGGCAGTCGGTCTCCAGCATGAATTTGTCCAGCGGCGTGGCGGCCACGGTGTCGCGGACGTTTTGGCCATTCTTGAAGGTGACGATGCCGGTGAAACTGACCAGCGATCCGATTTCCAGAATGCGTCGCATCCGGTCGGCGTTCTCGCCAAAACAATGGAACACGCCGCGCACCTTTCCGGCGAAGGGCTTGAGCTGGGCGAGCGCGTCGTCAAAGGCGTCGCGCTGGTGGATGACGCAGTTCAACCCGAATTCGGCGGCGACTTCGAGCTGCTGCTGGAAAATGTCGGCCTGCTTTTGTTTGTAGCGGGCGTCCTCCGAAGTGGGGCAGGCATCTTGCCTGCCTGTCTGGGAAAGAGAAGTGGATGCAGCGTTGCTCGCGCTGCTGCGCTCGCTTGGCAGGCAGGATGCCTGCCCCACTTTCCCACCCGGCAGCCGGTGATAGTCCAGGCCGATTTCGCCGATGGCCACGACTTTGGGATGCTTCGCCAATTCACGCAGGGCGGGGCGGAGATCGGAAGGCGCCGTCATGGCGTCGGACGGATGCCAGCCGACGGCGGCGTAAATGTCCGGATATTTTTCGGCAAGTCGGACGGCCCGCTCGCTGCTGTCGAGGCTGGTGCCGATGGAAATCATTTTGCTGATGCCGGCGGACCGGGCGCGCGCGATGACTTCCGAGAAATCTTTTTCGTAGTCGGGATAATCAAGATGGGAGTGCGTGTCGTAGAAAATGGCCATGATTAAAACCTATCGGGTGGGCGCATTGGTGTTGGCGGGTTTTTGCCCGAGCGCATTTATTTTTTCCTCGATGGCGGCCTTGCCGGGATAATCCGGCGATTCTTCGAGCAGTTTCTGATAATCGCGGCTCGCGGCGGCGGCGAAATTTTGTTTCAGCAGCGCGTCGGCCAGCGTGAGCCGGAGGCGGATGCGCTGTTCGGGCGAGGGGTTCAGGGTCAGGGCGCTTTCGTCCGCGTCCACCGCCGCGTTGGTCTTGCCTTGCACCGCATAAAGGTCGGCGAGTTTCTCGGTGAGCACGGCGCTGTTGGTGGCGACGCCGGTGGTTTCGATCAAGTTGGCGAGGTAGGCGGCGGACCGGCCGTGCGCGAGGTCCATGTTCACGAGGCGCAGGTAAGACCATTCGACGAGCGGGCTGTGGCGTTCCGTTAGTTCCGCCTGCAACTGCATCAGCGGTTTGCCGAACGGCCGGTAAAGCGGGTCGCCGACGACGGTGGTCTGCCACGAGAGCGCGGGTTGCGCCGCCCACGCAGCTTCACCGAACGTGTAGCCGTTGGTGAACGCCTGTAGGAAAAAAAACACATTCGGTGTGAGCGCGAGATAGGGCTCATACACGCAGCCCATGGTGCAGGTGGCGCCCCTGGCGAGCAGCGGGCCGCACCAGCCCTGGCTGCCGCTGCGCAATGTTGCCGCGCTGAACGAGTGGAGATGATACGCGAACGCGCCGGGCATGAACTCGACCTTTGGCAATTGGAACGGCCCGCAGGCGTCGCCCGCATACCAGCCGGCGTAAATCGCAATGTGGCTCATCGGAAAACTGGCCGGAAACAAATCCGGCGTGTCATCCACGACGGTTTCAAATCCCAGTGCGCGGGCAATTTGCGCGGCGCCGAGAATCCATTCGTCGCCGAGCCAGTAATTCGTGTCCGACTGCGGCAGGCCGCGCGCGTCAAAATAGGCGCGGCCCCAAAGTCCGTCGCGCTCCGCCTGGAGCGCCTTGTCCACGAGGCCGCGCGCGATGCCGGCGGTCGGGCCGTCCAGCCGCGCCACGAGCAGGATGCCGTTGGTCGGGTTGAGCGAAGCAGAATTGGTCGCGACATAAAAAGGATTTGGCAATGGCCCGCCCAGCGGGAGGTTTAATTCCTCGTCCGGCAGCAATGTTAGTTCAGAATCCACCGCCGCTTCATTTCGCTGAAATAGCTCCGGGTGATTGATTGCGTGCAATGAGTTCCAAATTTGAACTGAAGTTTCATTGTGCAGATAAAACGCTGGGAGATTGGATGAAAGATTTTCGTGAATGCCCGGATCATTCGCAATTCGCAACGGCACACCGTAGCACAGGACGGCGTAGCGGATTTTTGATGCGGCCACGCGGCGGATTACGCGCTCCGGCCGGCCGTTGGTCGCGGCGATGGTGAAGGGGGCAAACCGCCAGAGGCCGTCGTTTTCCAGCCTGCGCGCCAGCGGCAGTTGCAGGGAGTCGTGAAATTCGGCGCGCGACATTTCCTCGTTGGTCGTCAGCGCGAAGCCGTAGATTTGATTTTCAGGAACCTGCCGGAGCTGTGCGTAATGGTTCGCGACGGCTTTGGATTCCGGCAGGCGCGAGTTGTAAATCACGACCACCTCGTCGCCGCCCGCGCGGGCCACGAGCGGCGCGAGCGCCAGAATCAAAACCGCGAATGGAACTTTGAAACCTCTCATCGCTGATACCTTTGACCGCTGACTTGTCATTGTGTTTCAGAATTTACGAACCACACGCCACCTTCAATCCATCAAACGCGAACGCGACCCCGGGCGGCAGTTCCGCCTGCGCCTTGTCATGGTCGTAATCGTGCGTCAGGTGCGTGAAATACGTCCTCGCCGCGCCGATGCGCCGTGCTGCCGTGAGCGCCTCGTCCAGGCTCATGTGCGTCGGATGTGGTTTGGGCCGAAGCGCGTCGAGCACGGCGATGTCCACGCCGCGCACCTGCTCCGATACGGCGGAGGGGACTTCCTTGCAATCGGTCAGATACGCCAGCCGCTTTTTCCCGTTTTGCAGAAACAAATAGCCGTTCGACATCATTGCGCCGTGCGGCAGGGGCAGGGGAATGACTTCCAGATCGCTCAGCGTGAACGGCCCGTCCACGATGTGCGGGTCGGGATGGAAATAGCCCTTCCAAATCGGGCGGCCGTCGAAGGCATAAATAAAAACCCGCTTGAGCGCGTCCATCGTTGCCGCGTTGGCGTAGACCGGCAGCGGTCCGTCGCGCAAGTCGCAGAACCGGCGGCAATCGTCCAGCCCCATGATGTGGTCGGCGTGGGCGTGCGTGATGAGCACCGCGTCCAGCCAGCGAATCTTTTCGCGCAGGCACTGCACACGGAACTCCGGCGTCGTGTCCACGACGAGCTTGATTTTGTCGGTCACGACATAAATCGAGGGCCGGGTGCGCCAGTTCTTCGGATTGGCCAGAAACTCCGGCGGATATTCCTTGCCGATGAGGGGCACGCCCTGCGACGTGCCGCTGCCCAGAAATGTAAATTCAAATGCCATGCAAAATTTTCTTTTGTCGGATGCCCCGAAACGTTCAAATGTCCGCACGAATCTAACGATGTTGACGACGTTGCGCATCAAAAACCTCGCTCTCGTGAGCGACCTCACGCTGGAACTCCGGCCCGGCTGCAATGCCATCACCGGCGAAACCGGCGCGGGCAAGTCCGTCATCATCGGCGCACTCAACCTCGTCCTCGGCGAGCGCGCCGACCGCTCGCTCATCCGCACCGGCGAGGAAAGCTGCTCCGTCGAGGCTGTGTTCGATATTTCAAAACTTCGTTGTAGCGTTCGGCCTGTGGCCGAACTGAATCGAGCCACAGGCTCGACGCTACAATCATTCCTCGAAGCCAATGGCCTTGAGCCGTGCGAGGAAAACCAGCTCGTCCTCAAGCGCGCTTTTACGGCCGGCGGAACCAACCGCCAGTTCGTCAACGGCTCGCCCACGACGCTGGCCGCGCTCGCCGCCATCGGCGAATGGCTCGTGGACATCCACGGCCCGCACGATCACCAGTCGCTGCTGCATCCGGCCAAGCAACTGGCGATTCTCGACGCGTTCGGCGGATTGGAAAACGAGCGCGAAGCCTTTGGCGAACTCGTCCGCCGTCGCGCCGCGATTGAAGCCGAAAAATCCGCGCTCGTCGTGGATGAAAAAACTTACGCGCAACAACTGGATTTGCTCCGCTTCCAGGTGCGGGAAATTTCCACCGCCGGCCTGCAGCCGGACGAGGACGCGCGGGTGGAATCCGAATTCAACCGCGCCAGCAACGCGGCGAAACTGCTGCAATTAAGCCAGTCCGCGCTCGATGCCCTGGGCGAAAACGAAAACTCCCTGCTCACGCAGGCGGGCGCGATCGGCCGGATGTTGCAGGAATTGCAGCGCGTGGACGCCGGCGCGGCGAATCTGGTCGAGCTGCATTCGCAAGCCGTCGGCGGCTTGCGCGAGTTGCAGTCGGAACTCTCGCGCTACGCCGAAAAAGTGGACGTGGATCCTGCGCGCCTGGCGGAATTGGAGGAGCGGCTGAATCTCATCCATTCGCTCAAGCGCAAATACGGTGCGACGCTGGCGGAAGTCATCGCGTTCGGCGGCGAGGCGAAACAAAAACTGCAATCGCTTGAATCCCGCGACGCCGAACTTGCGCGCCTCAACGCTGCGCTGGAAAAGCTCGCCGCGGAATTGTTGAGCGCCGGCAAAAAACTGTCCGCCGCGCGCAGGAAAGTGATTCCGCAGCTTGCGAAGGCCGTGGGCAGACAGCTCGAAGATTTGGGTTTCAAGCAGAGCAAGTTTGATGTGGCCATTCAGTCTGTAGCAGCCGACGTGAGTCGGCTCAAACTCAATTCCGAAATCGGAAATCAGAAATCAGAAATTGATCAGAGCCGGCTTACGCCGGCTGCTACGATTAAGCAAACCGGCTTTGACGAGATCGAATTCCAGTTCGCGCCGAATCTGGGCGAGCCGGCCAAACCGCTGCGCGCCATCGCGTCCTCCGGCGAAATGGCGCGCGTGATGCTGGCGCTCAAGACCGTGCTCGCCGCCGAGGACGAAATCCCCGTGCTCGTCTTCGACGAGGTGGACGCCAACGTGGGCGGCGAAACGGCCAATGCCGTCGGCGAGAAGATGAAGCAGATTGCGGCCAAACGGCAGGTGCTGTGCATCACGCATCTGCCGCAGGTGGCCGCGCCGGCGGACGCGCATTACGTCGTCACCAAGCAGGTGAGGAACGGCCGGACGATTTCGGAGATTCAGTTGCTCGGCAAAAAGGAGCGCGTGACCGAACTGGCCCGGATGCTCGGCGGCCAGAGCGACGCGGCGAGGAAACACGCCGAGGCGTTGTTGAAGTAAAACCAATATGCACTGCCCATGGGCAACGACGACAATTCAATTCCCGTTCCCTCGCCCCTGTCAGGGGAGAGGGTTGGGGTGAGGGGTATCCGCCGCACTCGCACCGCTGCCGCGCGCGACTTCGCACGCCGGCTGCGTGAAAAATCCACCGCTGCCGAGAAACGCCTCTGGCGTTTGCTGCGTGACCGGCGCTTTGCTGATTTCAAATTCCGCCGCCAGTATCCCTGCGGCATTTACTTTCTCGATTTCCATTGCGTGCAGGTCAAGCTTGCGGTGGAACTGGACGGCGGCGGTCACGGCTTTCCCGATCAACGCGCCAAGGATGAAACCCGCAATCAATTTCTCGCGTCCAAAGGAATCAGGGTGCTGCGCTTTTGGAATCATCAGTTGCGCGGCGAACTGGAGGCCGTTCGGTTTGAAATCTGGCACGAATTGATGAAGCGGGCGGGACGAACGGATGAACTGTCTGCATTACTGCCCAAGCCCGCAACCCCTCACCCCGACCCTCTCCCCTCGAAAGGGGAGAGGGAGCCAGACAGCGCGTGACCGAACTGGCGCGGATGCTCGGCGGCCAGAGCGATGCCGCGCGCAAACACGCGGAAGCGTTGTTGAAATAGTATCGTCGTTACCAGATAGAGCAAAGATGCTGCGGCGAGGGCTTTGAAATGACGAAGCCGGGCCGGGGATAAAACCATCGAAACGGTCATCCAGAAAATCTTTGATGAACTACCCGTGCCGTGAGGTGAAGGCGAATTAAAAAGCCGCTATGGTTGCCCACTTGGAAAAGCTTTTTCAATTCTTGGGACTGCCCCCTTTGCGTTTATTTACTTTGGGTGTTTCGTGACCGTTCACTTTGTAGATTGTTGGTTTCTCAAAGAAACTGATTTGCTCGGATGTGTCGTCTGGAACTAGACGGACAGGCTTTGCGCCATTTGTGTTTGACGCGCCTTCCTTGATTGCAATTACACCTTCCTTTTTTAAACGCGCAACCGCCGTTTTACAATAGGCCGCGTTGTTTTCAATAAGCAGACACCGACGGGAGAGTTTGGCAGCGACGATGCCGGTTGTTCCACTGCCAGCAAACGGATCGCAAACCAATCCATCCTTCGGGCAGAGCAACTTGATAAAAAATTCAGGCAAATCCAGCGGGAAAACTGCGGGATGCCCTTTATTTTTTCCGACGAGTGCTGCGCTGATGACGTTAGATGGCAAAACAGTTTTCTTTCCGACCCATTTTGAAATATCGCGGCCAAAACCACTTCTGTTTGCAGAATTTTGCCGGGTTAAATCGTTTTGTCCGAGTTTGGCGAGCCTTGAAGCCATCCAGCCGCCGGCGGGAATATGGACTGCCTCTTGGTTCATGTAGGGATCTTTAGATTTTGCAAGATGAAAGCAGTATTCCCAACCATCGCGCAGTCGCGTCGGCCAATATCCGGGCATGGGGTTTGTTTTGCGCCAGATATAATCATCAATGCAATACCACCCGTGAGCCGAAAGCGCCTCGATGGTTTGCCAGACGTATCTGTGACGGACGCCATCAACAACTTTATCTTTGATGTTGATAACAAGACTGCCGGTTGGTTTTAACGCTTCATAAAACGGGGCATGAAAAGTCAGAAACCAATCCTTGAACTGATCAGGGCTGATGCTGTCATAATGCTTGTGGCGCGCATCGGCGTAGGGTGGAGAAGTTACAATGAGATCAATTTGATCCTTCCAATTAAGCAATTCTGTCCGGTTGTCCGCGTATAAAATGCGGCATTCGGGATATGTCTCCTTTGTTCTATAATTAACCATTTGTGGAGCTTTGCTTTTTTGCTTTCGGAGTTTTGGCCGATTTTGGCGCAGCCAGTTTCGTGCAGAAAAAACTCACCAGTTTTTTAGCGTCGTTAAATTTTCCATCCCCATCAAGTAGCCCGCATAGTTTGCATTGCTCTCCGAAAGATTCCACAAGCTCAACAGGAGGGGCTATGCCCATTGTTCTGTTTTCTTTCTTCAAACCCTGTTCGGTTATGAATTCACAAACTGCAAGCATGATGTCTTCGTAGGAGTAGTTTGAAAAGAAAGGCCAGAAAAAATCTGAAAGCCAGACCTCGGTGTTGTTGGAATGAGGCTGCTTGGTTTTACCATTGCGTTTGACTAAACGCTGACCACGATCAATCGCAATGCCGAAAACACAAAGATATGGGGTATGTTTTATGTCGCGATTTTTATCGGTCTTGGCAACTTCCTCCAACGCTGCGATTGCCTTTGGCCAATCTTGCCCTCCTAATGTATTTGTGCGGTTTTTAACAGACACAAAAACATTCACCGAAGGTGCATCAGCATAATTAACTGTCTCAATCGTAACGTTGAAATCAGCTTCCATACTGCCGATGTCGGAAACCGTCTTGAACCGCTTGGAAGCGCGGGCGCACTGAAAAGCTATGCTCTGGTATCGCCAGCCAGAATTCATCCGTCCCTTTTGTAATGCACGGTTGAAAAATTGTTCAGCGGCAACGAGCGAATAGTTGCGACCGTGACATTCATAAGCGGTGGTAGCTGGGTCGCCGCAATACTTTTTGAAATAGGCAAACAGAGCGCGACCCTCTTTCAGATAAATTTTTTTGGCATCTTCGTCGGAAGCGGTTTCAGGGATGTCCAAAATTGCGCGGCTTGATTTACGGTTCGCATATTCCACAGCTCCCCTGATGATTTGTTTCAAGTCAGCGGTCGGAATTTTGCCGGTGTGCCCCGCAACTCTTTCATTGTCCAGCATCCCCGCAAACTTTTTACCCTCACCAATGCGCGGGTATGGTTGCGAAATAGTTAATTTTGATTTAGCCATACGTTCTTAAAAGCGAAGTCAGATTATCCCCCGAACAAATCAATTCAAAGACAAAACAAATAAAAGCGGCCTCCATTTCCGAAGGCCGCTTTGCGGTTTCTGGATATAATTTTACGGTTTCGGTGTCGCGGCCGGTGTCGGCGCGGGTGCCGGCGTGTGGTTGCCGCCGTGGTCGGGCGGGAAAATGCCGAGCAGAAATTCGCCGCGCACGCCGGAGTTGGCCGGGTCGGTCGCCGGCCATTCCAAATCGGCGGCGTTTTGAATGGTCAAAACGTTTTCGTAAAGCGTGGCGGCGTCGGCGTTCTTTTGCGTGGTGGTGTCCTTCGCGCCGCTGATTTGTTTCACGCGGTATTGTTCGGCGGGGCCAAAACCGCTGCGCGCAGTTTGAAAGGCCGTCGTCTCGGCATCCGTCCAGCCTTTCAATTTCATCGCGGCCAGGTTCGCGGCGTTGGTCACCGAGCTGAGCACAATGTCCGCCCGGCCCAGATAGGAGGCGAGGTCGTTTTGGTCATGCGCGCCGATTTGAAATTCCTCATGCAGTTTCACGGTCTGGCCGGGGAAGGCGAGCTTGGCGGTCTTGGCGGCCTGCGCCATGCAACTGTGCAGCGTGATCAAATTCTGCTGCTGCGCGGCGGTGAGGTTGCCGAGTTCGCCCTTGGCGGTTTTCTGGCCGGTGACATCGCCGGCAACCTTGGTGCAAAGGGTGTTGGCGGCGGTGAGGTAATTGGCGGGCAGCCGCGCGGCCACGGCGGGCGTGGCAAGTCCGGCGGCGATGACGAGTCCGCCTTGGTGTGTGAGGATGGCGACGGGGAAGTGCAGATGTTTCATTTTTAGTTGAGGGTTGAGAGTTGAGAGAAATCAACTGGCGGGGCTGGCATCGGGTTTGGCCGGCAATTCAGATTTGGTGGCGGCAGGCTTTTTAGGCGGACGAGCCGTCTTGTGGGGCTTCGTGGTTTTGATCTGCGCGAATTCGGGGCTTTTGAGGCCAAAGTAACCGCGCATCCCGCTGCGGGCGCGGGCATTCAGCACTACCAGTTTGGCCGCCAGCTTGTCCCGTTCCTTCCGCATTTTTGTCAATTCACGGTTCCGGGCGTCAATTTTTTCAAAAAGGCAGGCGTATTCCGCGCCCACCTTTTGATAGTCCTCGAATTTCGTGTCCCGCATCCGAAACTCACGGTTGGCCCGCCATAGTTTCAGGATGGTGCGCGTCTCCTCACCGATTTGAAAGTGCCAGAAATTTGAATGCGTTTCTGAAGGGGTATTTTTGGTCTTTTTCATGGGGGCATTTATTTTTGTTGTAAATTGCTGTGAATCAGCAGTTTGAAAAACAAGCGCGGTTTCCGGCCAGGCGGAGGAGCGGTATTTGAAAATGGAGGAAGGCGGTGTCTTTCCGAGGGGCGGCCTGTGATGCCGGAGGGGCGGCGTATCCAGGCCGAGGAGCGGGTTTTCAAAGTCGAGGAGCCATTGCCCAGGCCGGAGCGGGAACATTCCAAATTCGAGGAGCCACGGTCATGCCGGGAGCCATCGCCAGCCAGACCGGAGGAGCAGCTTTCAAAAACCGGGGAGCGATTGACAAAAATGGAGCGGCGACAGGCGATGGCGGAGGCGCGCAATTCAAATTCACGGAAACGGCGGACAAACCGGGGCAATGCGAAACCATTTGCGGAAAAGGGGGCATAAACATTTCCGTAACTGCACAACGACTCCGGATGGAGTTCTGAATTCACGCGAGCGGCACGACGATAAGCAGTTTTGCAAATCTGGCGCAATAAAAATATTCACCTGATTTTCGGGCGGAGCTTATTTCCGTTTCGCAAACCGCCGGGCAACAAGCAGAAAGCAGGTTCCGACGCAGCCCCACCCGAACCAGTCGCCGTGGCGGTTGTAAAATGTCGGCGCATGTTTTTCCAGCGGCAGGTCAATCGTCAGCGCGCCCTCGCCATAAACGCTCCCGGTTTTGTCCCGGAAGATTTCGCGGACGCGGCCCGTCGCATCTATCCAGCAGGTGACGCCGTTGTTGCAGCAGCGGACGAGCGGGACGCCGTTTTCCACCGCGCGGAACACCGCGCCGGCCATGTGCTGCCATTGCTCGGCGCTCTGGCCGAACCAGCCGTCATTGGTCAGGTTCACCAGAAAATCGGTGTCGCCGCGGACGGCCCGGCGGCCGAGTTGCGGGAACATGTCTTCGTAACAAATGAGCGGGGAGATTATGGAGTGCGGTGACGTGTCACCGCTTTCCAAAGCGCCGACATGTCGGCGCAGTCCAGAGTTTATCTGAAATTGCACGGGTTCATTTCCCGCCGCGAAGCCGCCGGTGATGGGCGTGAACCATTTCACGAAGGGCAGCCACCGCACGAGCGGAATGTATTCGCCGAAGATGACCAGCTTCTGCTTGTGATAAACGCCGCCGAACAGCCCGTCGGGGTCGAGCAGGAACGCGGCGTTGAAAACATCGTTGTCGAATTCGTTGGTGGCGTTCGGGTGCGGCACGGCGTCGTCGGCGTTGAGAATCAGCCAGACGCGGTGCGCGCGGATGAGATTGGTGATGGCGATGTAACTGGCGTCATTGAATTCCGGCACGGCGGATTCGGGCCAGATGAGGAGGTCGGTTTGTGAAGCGCCCCTCACCCCGTCCCTCTCCCCGTCAGACGGGGAGAGGGTGTCCGCAGGACGGGTAAGGGGATTGTCATTATGTCCGGCCAAAGCCGCTTTGCTTAGCTGAAGCAATTGCCGGAAGCGGTTGGTGTTTTCGGTTTCGTCCCAGATCAGGGTTTGCGGGACGCTGGGCTGAATCAAAGTGATGCGCAGAGTTGAAGCGGGTGGAATTTGCCGGGTCAGTTGCATTTCGCCGAGCGCAAAAACTCCCGCGACCAGGAAAAGCGGCAGGAAAATTTCCGCCTCCCAGGCGAAGCGGGAATCCGGTTTGGAAAAAATCGCGCGGACGGCCGAAAAAAATGACAGCGAGGCCCAGACGACAAGGAATGAAACGCCATAAACGCCGGCGACGGACGCGATCTGGATGAGCGGGACCATCTGGTATTGGGACGCGCCGAGGAAGTTCCATGGGAAACCGCCGAACAGCCGTGCGCGAATCATTTCGAGCGCGACCCAGGCCGCCGCGCCGAGGATCGCCCAAAGATTTCGCCGCGCCCAGTTACCTGCGCCGATTTTCCCGGCGAGAAGCCAGACCCAGACGGCGGGATACAGCGCGAGGTAGGCGGACAGCGCGAACCAGCCGAGGATTGGGAAACCGGTCGCGGGCATCAGCAGCAGCCAGTAAAGCGAGGCGAGCCAAAAGAAAAGTCCGGCGACATAGCCGATGCGAAAACTGTCGCCGCTGCTTTTGCCGTAGGCGCAGGCGAGCATGAGCGCGGGCGCAATCCATGCGCTTCCGGCGATGCCGGGTTTGGTGAATGCGCTGGCCAGCAGGAGTCCAACGCCCACGGCGGCGAGATAGCGGCTGCGGATCAGCAGCTCGTTGAGAAAACTTTTTGCCTGGAAAAACGGCGAATAATTCTCCACGAACGTCGGGCCAAGCTTGGTGCAATTGGCCGCCTGTTTCACCATCGCGCGGCTGGCGTTGACGACGATGGCTTCGCGCGCGCCGCGCCAGACGGCGAGGTCGGCGGAGGAATTGCCGGCGTAATCGAAGCCGCGCTCGCCGAATTTTGCCGCCAGCGCCTTGAGTTTGTTCCCGCTGCGCAGATTTGTTTTGCCGTCGCTGCCGAGCACTTCATCGAAGAGACCGGTGAAGTCGGCGACGGGTTTTGCCATTTGCAAATCGGACGCGGTGGCGAGGATGATTTTCCGCCCGGCGGCTTTCTGTTCGCGGAGAAATTTCAGGAATGGCTCGTTGAAGGGCAGGGTGGCGGGATCAATCTGGACGCGCTCGGCGAGTTTTTGTTTCAGCAGGGCGCGGCCGCGCGTCCACCAGAGCAGAACCTGGAAAAGCCGGAGCGGATTGCGCCGGAGCAGCCGCGCGAGCGATTCCCACAGCAGGTCGGTTTTGATGAGCGTGCCGTCCAAATCCACGACGAGCGGGATTTGATTTTCGGGCGGCGGCGGTTGCGGCATGACTCTGATTAGCCGTTGAGCGCGCGTTGGAGCAAGTTTTTTTCGCGCGGGCCGAAGTCCAGTTTCAACGCCTCGGCGCGTCCGGCCCCGCTCATTTTGGCCCAGGACTTCCGCAGGGCGTTGATGGTTTTATCCTCGTCGGTCTTGCCGGCGAGGTCGGCAAGCTGGAATTGGAGGAACACGAGACAAAGCGCATCTTCGAGCACGCGGCTTTCGGGATCGGCGGGAAAATTCTTCTTGAGATTCAAATCCTGCACGCGGCGGATGACGGTTTCGTCGTAGCCGGTTTCGCGGAGGATTTCGCCGGCCTTTTGCGCGTGGAATATTTTTAAATCGGCGCGCCATTTCAGATAGCCGGCGCGGGTCATCGGATACGAGTCGCGCGGAATTTCCCAGCGGCGGATGTGCTGGCAGCGCGCGGCGAGGCGCAGCTCCTCGGACGCATCCGGGCAGAGCTGCAAAACCCAGCCGGTGAGTCGATGCGCGTAAAGCAGCTCGCGCGGCTGGCCATTTTCGAGATTTGGGTCGCGGGCGTTTTCCGCGTCGAAGCGGCGGATCGCGGCTTCAAATTGATGCGCGTCGCGCGGTTGAAATGTTTCCTGCACGCGGGAAGTTTTGCCGAAGCGCGGCGGAGCGCAAGACGTATCCGCTTGTGATTGACAACCGGCCGAGATGTGAGATTATTCGTCCCCTTGTTGCCTCGGTAGCTCAGTTGGTAGAGCAGTTGACTCTTAATCAATTGGTCCAAGGTTCGAGTCCTTGCCGGGGCACCAAACAATCTTTATTTTTTCCAGTCCCAACCGCCTTTTGGCTGCGCTGTCTATCCGGCATCATTTTCGTCCGTTTGACCTCTCGCAAGACGGGGCGTTGAACTCCGGTGAATGCGCGTCGGGATGCCAGGCATCCGCCTCCAGTTCAAACAACAGGTCGTCGCGGCAAATATCGCACTCAACCACCGTCACAGGCAATGTCCGCAAACCGCGCGCCAGGCACCATTCCGTGAGCGCCTGCGCATCTGCGCGGTGTTTGAAGTAGGCCGTCGCGCGGGTCAGGTCTGAAAATTGAAAGTCTCGCGAGTGCAGGATCGCCTCCACCACCTGCATTGACTGCGCGACCTGTTTGCGCGCGTCGTTCGGCCACAGTGTTTTTCCATCGGGAGCGATGCTGGCCGTGCCGGAAATGAGAAGTCGTCGCCCGGCTGGCGAGGACATTTCCATGGCGCGGCTGAAGGAACTGCCGTAAGCGGGCGCGGGGCATTGCGATGGCGAGGCGACTTCCACGGCGCGGGCGGAGGAATCCAGCGGCCGCATCGCCCAGGCGCCGACGGTCAGCGCGTCGCCGGCGGGATTTTTTGCGCCGATGCCGGTGCTGGCTGGCAGCGAGCCGGTGCGGAAATTCACGCCGGAATAAATCCGCGTCCGCGTCCGGTTGAATTCGTCATACCACGAAAGGAGATCGTCGAGAAAAAACCAGGTCCGCACGGTGTCGGCCAGGCAAAATCCGCCCTGCGCCAGCACCAGCGCCAGATTGTCCAGCGTTTCCGTTGTCTGGTCCGGGCGCGGGATGGAATTCCGAACCGGTCCAAGCCCGCCCAGCAAACAGTGCCGGGCCGCGCCGTCGTTGAACACGGAGCCGACGACGCGACCGTCGAGGCTGATGCGATCCACCGTGCCGCCGGTGAAGCCAAAAATTTGCAGGCCGGCGATGGGGTTGCCATCGCACGCGGCGCCTTCAATCCACGTCACCGGCCAGTCAATTTTTCCAAACCGCCGCTGCATGGCTTCCATCGCCGTTGCGTTCGCGCTGATGGAACCAAAAATCGTCAGGTGAAGGATGGTGGCGTTCAATTTTTCCAGCATGCCCGCAAGCCGGTTGAACAGATCCGCGATTCCCTCGCCGGGCATTGGTTTGATGGTCAGCGAAACTTCCGAGCCGCGCTCTCCGGATGTCACGGCGCAGGCGGCGTCGAAACAAGGTTGGGAGCGGACGGCGGTCGGTGGATTCGCCTCCGGGCGAAACTTCGCAGGCGTAATGGTTGGCGTCATCTCCAACATCAGACGACGTAGCTGTGGGACCCGTTACAGCGCCGACCGGAATAATTCGCGGGCCGCCGAAATTTTTCTGTATCTTTGCCGGTTTCAAGGCGTCTATCTTTTTGAATGCAACAAGAGCGTATTGTCCGGCAGCGCACGACGGTTCGTTTGCTTTTGGCGGGCCTCGTTCTGCTGTCCGCCTTGAGCGGAATCGCGGCGTCCGGTCTTTTTGAAGGCAATGCCGGGCTGACGCCCGGAAACAAAATTGACGGGCTGGTTTCCGCGAAGTTGCAGGAGCTGAAAATCCAGCCCGCGAAAGTCTGTTCGGACGCCGTGTTTGTCCGGCGTGTTTATCTGGACACCATCGGCACGCTGCCGTCGTCGCAGGAGGCGGAGAATTTCATTTTAGACTCGAACCCGGACAAGCGCCGCATCCTGATTGACCGGCTGCTGGCGCGCGACGAGTTCGCGGATTACTGGGCGATGAAATGGAGCGACCTGCTGCGCGTCAAGGCGGAGTTTCCCATGAACCTCTGGCCCAACGCGGCACAGGCGTATCACCAGTGGATCCGGGACGGCATCCGGAAAAATGAGCCGTATGACCAGTTCGTCCGTGACCTGCTCACGGCCAGCGGCAGCAATTTCGCCGTGCCGCAGGTCAATTTTTACCGCGCCTTGCAGGACAAAAGCCCGCAGGCCATCGCGCAGGCCGTGGCGCTGGCGTTCATGGGCGCGCGTATTGAGCACTGGCCGGAAGCGCAGCGGGAGAATCTCGCGGCGTTTTTCTCGAACGTCGGCTACAAGGCCACATCGGAATGGAAGGAGGAGATTGTCTTCTTCGATTCCGCCTCGACCAACGCGCGAGCCGTGACCGATTCGCCGAAGCTGGCAACCTTCCCGGACGGCACGACGGTCGCGCTGTTGCCGGACAAGGATCCGCGTGAGGTGTTTGCCGGCTGGCTGACCGGGACGAACAATCCGTGGTTCGCGCGCAACATCGTCAACCGCGCCTGGTCGTGGCTGCTGGGCCGCGGCATCATCCAGGAGCCGGACGACATCCGCCCGGACAATCCGCCGGGGAACCCCGAACTGCTCGCGTATCTGGAAAATGAACTCGTTTCGTCCGGCTATGATTTGAAGCACATTTACCGGCTGATTTTGAATTCAAAAACGTATCAGCTCGCTTCAATTCCAAAAACCGACGATCCCAAAGGCGCGGCGAACTTCGCCTTTTATCCGCTGCGCCGGCTGGACGCGGAGGTGCTCATTGACGCCGTGAACCAAATTACCGGCGGCGCGGAAAATTATTCCAGCGCGATACCCGAGCCATACACATTCATTCCGCCCGGCGTGCGCTCGATCGCGCTGCCAGATGGCAGCATCACCAGTTCGTTTCTGGAAATGTTCGGCCGCCCGCCGCGCGACACCGGCCTGGAGTCGGAGCGCAACAACAGCGTCACCGCCGCGCAAAAATTGTGGCTGCTCAATTCCAGCGCCATGCGGCAGAAAATCGAGCAGAGCCGGATGATTCAATTCCAGACGCAGCCCGGCAAGACGCCGGGCCAGATCGCCGCCGGGATGTATCTCGGAATCCTCTCCCGTTTTCCGACGGAGGCGGAGTCGCAGGCCGTGGAGGCGTATTTCCAGTCCGGCAAGCTGGACCGGCGCGAGGCGGCGGTGGATCTGGCGTGGGCGCTGATGAACAGCGATGAATTTCTCTACCGTCATTGAAACGAAACGACGTCGTGAACCAGAATAAAAATTCCAATTTATTTTCCGCCATCAGCCGGCGCGAAGCCCTCCGGCGCGGCCTGCTCGCCGCCGGCGGTTTGATGCTTGCGGACAATTTGCCGTTCCGCGCCCTTGCCGCCGCGCCGCCGGCACGGGCCAAAGCCGTCATCCAGCTCTGGATGTGGGGCGGACCGTCGCACTTGGACACGTTTGATCCGAAGCCGGAGGCGGGAAACGATTACTGCGGGCAGTTCAAAACGCCCGTCGAGACCAATGTGCCGGGAATCAAAATCTGCGAGCTGCTGCCGCTGCTCGCAAAACAGGCGGACAAATATTCCATCATCCGCAGCATGACTCACGGCAACAACGGCCACGAAACAGCGGCTTACATCGTCCAGACCGCGCGGATGCCCGGCGGGCGGATGGTTTATCCGTGCATCGGCGCGGTCGTGTCGCTGTTCAAAGGCTACGACGCCGGTTACAAGGGATTGATTCCACCTTACATCGTCCTGACCGATCCGCTGGGGCGTTTTTCGCCGAACGGATTTTTGAGCGGGCGTTACCAGCCGTTCGTCACCGGTGGCAATCCGGTGCAAACGCCGTTCGCCGTGGAAGGCGTCGTCGCGCCGGGCATTTCCGACGAGCGGCAGCGTGACCGGCGTGAACTGCTGCACCAGTTGAACGCGCTGGATCACGCGATGCCAAATGACGCGCAACTGGCGGCGTCGGCCCAGGCGGAACAACAGGCTTACGACATGATTTTGGGCGACGGCGCGAAGGTGTTTGATTTGTCGCAGGAAAAATCGGAGCTGCGCGACCGCTATGGCCGCACCAAGTTCGGCCAGTCCTGTCTCGCCGCGCGCCGGCTGGTCGAGCATGGCGTTCCGTTTGTCACCATCAATTCGCCCGGCTGGGACACGCACAAGGAAAATTTCCAGGCCATGCGCCGGCTGCTGCCGGATTTGGACAAGGGCATGTCGGCGCTGCTTCAGGATTTGTCGGACCGCGGGCTGCTCGACAGCACCATCGTCTGGTGGGGCGGTGAGTTTGGCCGGACGCCAAAAGTTCAATGGGAAGAACCGTGGAACGGCGGACGCGGTCATTACGGAAAAGTATTTTCCCACGTCGTCGCCGGCGGCGGTTTCAAAGGCGGCCACGTCGTCGGCGCGTCCGATGCCACCGGCGAAAACGTCAAGGAGCGTCCGGTGTATCCCGTGGACCTCATCGGCAGCATGTATGAATTGCTCGGCGTTGATGGGAAGGCAAAGCTGCCGAATCCGTTCGGCCTGGACACCCGCGTGATGCCCACGCCCGACGAAGACGTGAAATCCGCCGGCCTGCTCAAGGAAATCATGCCGTCATGAAAAAGCTGCTCACTTCCGCCGTTTGTTCCGCGCTGCTCGGTGGTGCTGCGATTGCACAGCAAACGCCGCACGCTGCCTACGTTTATCCCGCCGGCGGACGGCAGGGCACGACGCTTTTTGTGACGGTCGGCGGACAATATCTTGGCGCGGTTTCCAATGCGTTTGTCAGCGGCGCGGGGGTTCGGGCGGCGGTGATTGAATGCAACCGGCCGATGCAGCAGAAGGAATTCAACGACCTGCGCGACGAGATCAAACAATTGCAGGACCGATGGCAGGCTGTGCGCAAAAATCCGCAAGGCACAAATGTCTGGACCACCGCCGACCAGATGCGGTTTGACGAAATCCGAGCCAGGGTTCTGAAAAACCCGCCGAACCGCCAGGCCAATCCGGCGATGGCCGAAACCGTTCTCCTCAAAATCACCGTCGCCACGAACGCCGCGCCCGGCGAACGCGAAATCCGGTTGCGGACGCCGAACGCGCTTTCCAATCCGCTCAATTTTTTTGTCGGCCGGTTGCCGGAATTTTCCAAGCCGCCCGCCAGAGCGACAAATCCGGATCTGGCCAACTTCATCGAACGGCTCGGCGGAACCCCGGCCACCAACACGCCGAAGACGGATTTTCGCGTCACGCTGCCCGCGACGGTGAACGGCCAGATCATGCCCGGCGGCGTGGACCGCGTTTGGTTTTCGGCGCGGCAGGGGCAGCAGCTTGTTGTCAGCGTCGGTGCGCGGGTGCTGATTCCGTATCTGGCCGATGCCGTGCCCGGCTGGTTTGAGGTGACTGCGACGATTTATGACGCGAAGGGCAGGGAACTGGCGTATGACGACCGGTTCCGGTTCCGCCCCGACCCGGTCATCCATTTTGAAGTGCCGAAGACCGGCGATTACTGCATTGAAATCCACGACTCGATTTACCGCGGGCGGGAGGATTTTGTCTATCGCATGACCATCGGCGAACTGCCGTTCGTGACGGACATTTTTCCGCTCGGCGGACCGACGGGCGAAAAAACCGCCATCCAATTGACCGGCTGGAATCTTCCAATTCACACTCTGACTCTGGACAACACCGGCAAAGAACCGGGCATTTATCCCGTGTCCGCGAGCAAGGACGGAAAAATTTCCAATCCTGTTCCGTTCGCCGTGGACAACCTGCCGGAAATCCTGGAACGCGAACCAAACAATTCGCCCGAAACCGCGCAACCGGTCAATCTGCCGATCATCATCAACGGACGGATTGACGCGCCGGGTGATGAAGACGTATTCCGTTTTGAGGGCCGCGCCGGGGAGCAAATCGTCGCGGAGGTTTTGGCGCGCCGGCTGGATTCGCCGCTCGACTCGACGCTCAAGCTCACCGACGCGGATGGCAAACAGCTCGCGTTCAACGACGATTACGACGACAAGGGTTCCGGCCTGGAAACGGACCACGCCGATTCCTATCTCACCGCAACTTTGCCGGCGGATGGAAATTTTTATCTCTGCATCGCCGATGCCCAGCACCACGGCGGTTCAGATTACGCTTATCGCCTGCGCATCAGCGAGCCGCGCCCGGACTTCGCGTTGCGCGCGGTGCCGTCGGGCCTCAACGTCCGCGCTGGCATGAGCGTGCCCGTCACGGTTTACGCCCTCCGCCGCGACGGCTTCACCAACGCGATTGAATTACTTTTGAAAAACGCGCCGGCGGGATTTTCGTTGAGCGGAGCGCGCATTGCGGCGAATCAGGACAAGGCGCAGTTCACCTTGAAAGCGCCGCCGCGGCCTGAGCCGGAGCCGCTCGATCTTGCGTTGGAAGGCCGCGCTGAAATCGGCGGGCAGACAATAATTCATCCGGCGGTGCCGGCGGAAGACATGATGCAGGCCTTTGCCTACCGGCATCTGGTTCCCGCGCAGGAGCTGGCGGTCGTTGTGGCGGGCAACCCGCGCCCGTTTGCCACCGACATGATCAAAATCATCAGCCCGGTGCCGGTGAAAATTCCCGCCGGCGGGACGGCCCGCGTCCGCGTGGCCACGCCCTCAGCCGCGTTCGTGAGCCGGTTTGACCTGGAACTGAACGGCGCGCCGGACGGCGTTTCCATTCAGGGTGTCACACCCATCGAAAGTGGCGTTGAAATTATATTCAGCTGCGACAGGGCAAAAATAAAACCGGGTGCCAGCGGAAATCTGATTGTGAATATCCTGCCCAAAATCCAGCCGGCGGCGCAGCCCGCGCAAAAGCCGGGGAATCAGCTTCGCAGACCGGCGGGCGCATTGCCGGCCATCCCGTTTGAAATCATCGCGGAATGACCGGCTGTAATTCAGTCGTGTGATGCCCCGGCTTGAACGGTCAGTGACAGCCGCAGCCGTGGCCGCCGCAGGCTTCTTCCAGATCGGCGTCGGTCGGTATGCGGCCAAGCTCGAAGGTTTTGGAAACCTTCTTCTGGACGGAATGCTGAAGCTGGTGCAGTTCTTCCTGCGCGTCCAGGAAGCCGCGGGCGGTGGGATTTTTCAGCAGCTCGTCGCGGTGCTTTTCAAAGTCGGCAATTTCCACCCCGTCGAGTGTCTGTCCGCTCTGCTGTTTTTCCTGAAGCGCGTTGCCTTTGACCATCACGGCTTCATATTGGCCGCGAGCTCCGGCGTCGGCCAGGAACGAGTCAATGCGCTTGCGGATGGAAGCCATTTCCGGCTGGTCGAGGATGGCCTGGCACAGCTCGTGCGTTTTTTCTTCAATTTTTGTCGGCATAGAATTTTATTTTCGCGCGCAATAATATACATCCGTTTCCGGAAAGCAATGGGATTGACATTGCCGGGACAAATCGCTAAAAACTGCGAACTCTTATGCAGCCAATACATCTCGCTTGGGTGGACTACACCATTTTGATCGCCTATGTCGCCTTTGTGGTGGGCATCGGCTGGGCGCTCGCGCGCTACATGAAGACCTCGTCGGACTTCCTCACGTCCGCGCGTTCCATTCCCACGTGGGTGACGGGTCTGGCGTTCATCTCCGCCAACCTCGGCGCGCTGGAACTGGTCGGCATGGCTGCCAGCGGCGCCAAATACGGCATCGCCACCGCGCACTTTTATTGGGTCGGCGCGATCCCGGCGATGATCTTCCTCGCCGTGTTCATGATGCCGTTTTACTACGGCTCCAAGGCGCGGTCCGTGCCGGAATATCTGCAAATGCGGTTCAACAAGCCGGTGATGGGATTGAACGCGATTGGATTCGCCGTGATGACCGTGTTCGCTTCCGGCATTTCCATGAACGCGCTGGCCAAACTGCTCAACCAGTTGCTGGGCTGGAATTATCACTTCGCCCTGTTCGTCTGCTCCGGCGTCGTGCTGATTTACGTTTTGAAGGGCGGGTTGACCTCGGCGATTTACACCGAGGTGCTGCAATTCTTCATGATCGTGCTCGGCTTCGCCCCGGTGGTTTATCTCGCCTTGAAGGACGTCGGCGGCTGGAGCGCGATGACCACCAAACTTCACGCCGTCGCGCAAAATCCAATGGCGCTGGATTTGAACACCAAGGCCTTTGCGCCGGACGCCTGGACCAGCGCGTGGAAGCCGCTGTTGGGCGGGTCGTCCGCCAATCCGATGGGCGTGGATGTGTTCGCCATCGTGTTCGGTCTCGGTTTCGTTCTTTCGTTTGGTTACTGGTGCACCAACTTCCTCGTCGTTCAGCGCGCAATGGCTGCCAAAAACATGACCGCCGCGCGCAACACGCCTATCGTGGCCGCCATTCCCAAAATGCTGTTCCCCGCGCTGGTCATTCTGCCCGGCATGTTGGCCGTGGCCCTGACCGCGATGCCGGATAAAAGCTATCGCATCCCACCGCCCATCATCGCACCGGCGAATTACGACAAGGCCGTGGACGTCATCAAAAATACCAATCCGCCGAATCCCGCCGCCGAAATCAAGGACGTCAGCGACGCGCTCGGACAAAAAGTGAACGCGGACAAAATCACTGCGCTCATCACCGCCAATGCCGCGACGAAACTTTCCGACGACCAGATCAAGGAGGGTGTTTACAACGCCGTGGCCGCATACGACTACGATAGCGTCATTTTCTCACTCGTGAAAAAATATTGTCCGGCCGGATTGCTCGGCCTGGCACTCACGGCATTGCTGGCCTCGTTCATGTCCGGCATGGCGGGCAACGTCACGGCCTTCAACACCGTCTGGACTTACAATCTCTACCAGGCGTTCTTTATGCCGAACAAAAGCGATGGGCATTATTTCTGGATGGCCAAGTTCATCACCGTCGTCGGCATCGGCTTGAGCATCGGCTGCGCCTACTTTGCGAAACAATACAACAACGCGATGGACATCATCCAGCTGGTGTTTGCCTTCGTGAACGCGCCGGTGTTCGCGACGTTCCTGTTTGGCATGTTCTGGAAACGAACCACCAGCATCGCCGCATTTCTCGGCCTGTTTTTCGGCATCGCCGGCTCGGCCTTGTTTCATGCGCTGACCATCGCCCAGGGCAACCTGCCGGGCGTCAAGGGCGGCTACCTCGGCGTGAAAATCGAATTTCCCAGCGAGATGGCCCAGAATTTCTGGATGGCTGCATTCGCCTTCACTGTCTGCTTCGTGCTGACGCTGGTGATCTCGCTTGCCACCCGTCGCACCAAGACCGACGAGCAGTTGAAGGGCCTCGTCTATTCGCTCACGCCGAAAATCGTGGATCACGACGTGCCAGTCTGGCAGCGGCCCGCCGTCATCGGCACGGTGCTGCTGGCCGCCTGCGTCATCTTGAACTTGATTTTCTGGTGAACCGTTAACCAAAGAAAGAAACTGATTTTATGGGACTCGATATCCGCTGGCCGATTGGCCTCATGTTCACACTCATCGGCGCGCTGCTCGCCATTGTTGGCGTGGTGGTGAAATCCGACCATGCCATTTCGCTGGGCATCAACATCAACCTCATCTGGGGCATCGTGCTGATGATCTTTGGCGTGCTGATGCTGCTGGGCGCCACGCGCGGACGCAAAACACCGCCCTCCGCCTGACCTGCAGACAATTCACCGCGCCGGAGTCCATGCCTCATCCGGCGCAATTTTATTATACACACACATGAAGCTTCTTGACCTCTCTCTTGAACTGGCGCGCCAGTTTCAAAAAACCTATGGCCGCGCGCCGCGCTGGTTCGTCGGCGCGCCCGGTCGCGTCAACGTGATCGGCGAACACACCGATTACAACGACGGGTTCGTCCTGCCCATGGCCATCGAGCGTTATGCTGTCATGGTGGCGGACCTGGCTCCCGCCTCCGCGTCGCCTGTCATCACCATCCGGGACACGCAGTTCAACGAGACGGCGACCATTGACATTTCAAAACCGGTGGCGAAGGGCCAGCCGAAGTGGTCGAATTACGTCCGCGGAGTCGTTGCCGGATTCCAGCAGCGCGGAGAAAAAATTCCCGCGCTGGACATCGCTATGATTTCCACCGTGCCGCTCGGCGGCGGACTTTCCAGCAGCGCGGCCCTCGAAGTCTGCACCGCGACCCTGCTTGAATCCGTCCTCGGCAAAAAAATGGATCCCGTCCAAAAGGCGCTGCTCTGCCAGAAGGCCGAGCACGAATTTGCCGGCGTTCCCTGCGGCATCATGGACCAGTTTATTTCCGTCATGGGCCGCGAAAACCATCTGCTCCTGCTCGACTGCCGCTCCCGCAAGACGGAGCTGGTGCCTATGAGCGACCCGTCCGTCCAGTTGCTCATCGCCAACACCAATGTCAAACACGAGCTTGGCAGCGGCGAATACGCCAAGCGCCGCGCCCAATGCGAGGCTGCCGCGAAAATTCTGGGCGTGTCATCCCTGCGCGATGCGACCGGCGCCGCGCTGGAAGACGCCCGGGACAAAATGGACCCGGTGGTCTATCGCCGTGCGCGGCACGTCATCGGCGAAATTGAACGCACTGTCCATGCCGCCGAGGGCATTCGCGCCTCGAACTGGCCGACCGTCGGCCAGCTTATGTATGCGAGCCACGCCTCGTTGCGCGACGATTACGAAGTGAGCTGCAAAGAGCTTGATGCCATCGTGGAAATTGCCGAGGCCATCGGCGTCAAGGGCGGCGTCTGGGGCTGTCGCATGACCGGCGGCGGATTCGGCGGCTGCGCCGTGGCTCTGGTCAAAACGGATGCGGTGGATGCGGTTTCCAAAAAAATCGTCGCCGACTACAAAAAGAAAACCGGGATCGAGGCGACCATTTTTGTTTCACGTCCGGCTTCCGGCGCGACGGTCATCAAGAGTTGAATTTTTTCTGAAGTGCGGATGCCGCGGGAGAGGCTGAAGCTTGCAGCGCGTTCAGCTTTCCGGACCTCGGCAGGGCCGTTGGCTAACCTTTTTTAAGCCGGCATCCGGCGTCTTCTCGAGTGCCTTGCCGGCAAGCTGGACAAGTTGGAGGCAATTAGGACTTTCAAGCGTCTGGCCGGGGTGAAAAGGTTGTCCGGAATTCAACCGCCCCATTTTTGATTTGGCGACCTGCGCCAAAGGAGGCGGGCATTTCAAAATTTGCTTCACGCGGAAACCTGTTCCATTGTTGGCGTGTCTGATTGATAACATGAAGAAGAAATTGAAATGGGTTTTCAGCGCGTTCGCCGCGGTGTTTGTCCTGCTGCAATTCACGAACCCGGCGCGCACCAACCCGCCGCTGCCGCCGGGCGGCGACATCTCCGCCACCAATCCGCCGCCGCCGCAAATCGCGGCGCTGCTGCGCGCAGCGTGTTACGATTGTCATTCGGACGAAACCCGGTGGCCGTGGTATGGCCACGTCGCGCCGGTGTCGTGGCTGGTCGTCGGGGATGTGAACGACGGGCGGGAGCGGCTGAACTTTTCCGACTGGCCGCACGCGCTGCCCGAACGCGCAGCCAGGCGGCTGGAGCGAATGAGCGAAGAACTGGGTTACAAGGACATGCCGCCGGCCAAATACACGGCGCTGCATCCGGCAGCCCGGATCACCGATGTCCAACGCCAGGAATTGATCCAGTGGGCGGATGCGGAAGCCGGACGCCTGAAAACGGCGATCACGAATCATTAGACGATGGCGGGAATCGGTTCGCTGTTCGGGGGATTGTTGGAGGGCAGTGCGGGTGCTGACTGGCTGGTCCGGCTGGCAAATACGGGTGAAGATGTCCGGCCCCTTTCTTGCCGCCGGGCGGGTTTTGATCCAATGAGCATTGGCGTTCAGGCCGGTGACTTTCCAAGGCGGCTATTGTTTTTGGGGTGGTTGATCAATGAAAAAATTCTTGACTCGTTCAGTTTTGCGAGTAAGATCAAGCCTTAATATTCGGAGAGGATAGCAGGGTGGCCGTTTGGTGACGGTCACCGGCGTAAATCAAAAGGATAAGGAAAAAAGGCGAATCAAGAGGAGACAAGCTATGAAGACAAATGCAAGGACGGATCGGCGTGACGGACAAAACTTGTGGCGTCAGAGTGGGGCGGGTTTGATGCTGTTGACTTTCCTGGTGACATTTCCACGGATCGGAGTTGGACAGGGTTTTGGCGTGATTGGCTCAAGCTCCACACACGGCACCAACTTGGACCTCGGCATTCCTTCAACCACAAATACCGTGCTCGTGAGGGCCACCGCCAATATAAACAACAGCGCCGGTGGATCCGACGCCGTCACTGGCGGAAGCCGTGCTTGGAGTCTGACAAACAATGGCACGCTCCACGGCAATGTGAACGGAATCAACTTCGGTGCCGGTGGCAGCGTGCTAAATAACAATGGCATCGCGGGCGGCCAGAATGGCATTTCCATCACCGGTGGCTCGGGCTATGTGGACAACTCCTCTCTAATCGCAATCAAGGGCACCAACAATGATGCCGTTTACCTGGGTAGCGGTGGTGTCGTGATAAACGAAGGACTCGCCGGTTTGCAGGGCGGTGCCAATGGTGTGGAAGTTCAGGGTGCTGCGGGTTTCGTAACCAACTCCGGCGATATGCACGGCGGGACGAATGGAGTTTCTCTCGGTGCCGGTGGCAGTGTAGTGAACAATGCCTTGGCAAACATCCGAGGTGGCCAGAATGGCGTGTCCATCGCTGGCGGATCGGGTTATGTGGAAAACAATTCCACAATCAGGGGCACTAACAACGACGGAGTTTACTTTGGAGGTGGCGGCAACGTGATCAACGGCAATGTCGGATTCATTTATGGGCAGGGTGGCAATGGTGTGGAAATCCAGGGCGGTGCTGGTTCCGTGACGAATGCCGGAGCCATCGTCGGAAACAACAATGGTGTTTTGTTGGGAGGTGGCGGCAGTGTGAATAACGGTGGTGCGGGCGGCATTCCGTTTCTGAATGGTATTGCGGGAGGAAATAATGGCGTGGATGTCCGGGGCAGTGCCGGCTTTGTGACCAACACCACTATTATTTGGGGCGTCAAGAATGACGGCGTTTTGTTGGAGGCTGGCGGCGCGGTCAACAACCTGGCTGGCACAATTATTTATGGTGGGTCCAACGGTGTTGCTATTACCGGCGCATCTGGCTCCGTGGTCAATGCCGGTTCAATTAGCGGCACGAACGGGGCCGGCGTTTCCATGTCCCAGGGTGGCAGCGTGGACAATCAAACAGGCGGAACGATTTCGGGCGGTGCCAATGGCATTGCCATCACCGGTGCATCTGGTTCTGTGGTTAATGCCGACACAATCAACGGCACAAACAACGCCGGTGTTTTGTTGGGCCACGGTGGCAGCGTGGACAATCAGACGGGTGCGACCATTTCCGGGGGTGCTTATGGAGTGTATGTTAGCGGCGATGCCGGGTCCGTGAACAATGCCGGCACGATTGTTGATGGTGGCGTGGACGGTATATATATGGGGCATGGTGGCAATGTGACAAACTTGTCGGGTGGGATCATCGGTGGAAACACCAATGGTGTGGAAATTCTGGGTGGTGCCGGCCAGGTGGTCAATGCCGGCTTGATCACCGGCACCAACGGTAGTGGCGTTGTTTTAAGTCGTGGTCGTGTGGACAACCAGTCGGGCGGGACCATCTCCGGGAATCTGGCCGGAGTGAATATTGTTAACGATGGTTTGGTCAACAACGCCAACGGCGGGACCATTTCAGGGAATCTGATTGGCGTGCGCATCGGTGGTGACGGCATTGTGAACAATGGCGGAAGCATTTCGGGATATCTTGCCGGCGTGGGCATCGTTGGCAACGGCACCGTGAACAATGGTGCGAATGGGAATATCAGTGGAATTCTTAACGGCGTGGCCGTTCAAGGCGATGGCACTGTCAACAACCGGGGGGCGATTTCTGGCGTGGGTTACGGTTTGAACATCAGCGGCGCGGGCAACGTCACCAATTCCGGCACAATCCTTGGTTCGATCAATGACGGAGTTTCCATGGGTGCTGGTGGCGGCGCGAACAATCTGGCAGGCGGAAACATAACCGGAGGTGCCAATGGCGTTGCCATCACCGGCGGTTTCGGCAATGTGATCAATTCCGGGACAATTTCCGGCACGAACAACGATGGCGTTTACATGAACTTGAGCCCCGCTCCTTCCATCACACCCAATGTTGCGGTTTCGGTTGGTGTTGTGACGAATTCATCGGGCGGAACCATTGGCGGAAACATCAATGGCGTGGAAGTTCAGGGCGGCCCTGGCTATGTGTTTAATGACGGCACTATCATTGGCACGAACGGCAGCGCCGTTGTTTTGGGTGATGGCGGCACCGTTGACAATACCGGCGCTCTTGTCGGGCAAAACGGAATCTCATTAACCGCGGGCGGTGCCGTGACCAATTTTGGGAATATTACCGGAAAATCCAACGGCGTGTCTATCACCGGCGGCAATGGTTTGGTGGATAATCACGGCTCAATCTCCGGCCAGAACGGCGATGCCGTCTATTTGAATAGCGGGTCCGTTGATCCCGCTGTGATCAACCACTTTGGCGGGGTCATGGCCGGAAACAACAACGGTGTGACGATTGTAGGCAGCCCGGGCTATGTGTTCAATAACGGCACAATCACTGGCACAAACGGCAGTGGCGTCGTCATGAATGGTAACGGCCGCGTGGACAACCTGCGGTTCGGAACCATTTCAGGGAATGTGTATGGCGTGGGCATCAGCGGCAACGGTGAAGTAAATAACAACGGGACCATCACTGGAAACCGGACTGGGGTGGGCATCGGCGGCAACGGCGACGTCAACAATAATGGGACGATCAGTGGAAATCGGACTGGTGTGGGGATCGGTGGCAACGGCGACGTCAACAACACCGGAACCATTTTTGGGAATTTGCTTGGTGTGATCATTGGTGGCAATGGAAACGTGAACAATAGCGGAAGCATTTCTGGATTTTTTGCCGGAGTGCGCATTTTGGGCGACGGCGGTGTTGGTAACGCGCCGGGCGGAACAATTTTGGGAGGTTTGAATGGCGTGAACATCAGCGGTGACGGTGAGGTGGTCAATGCCGGGCAGATTACAGGCATCTTAAACGATGGCGTTTTAATGGGCAACGGCGGCGATGTGAACAACCAGTCGGGTGGTGTAATTCAGGGAGGTTGGAATGGCGTGGAAATTAACAGCCCTGGCACCAATAACTCTTCGGTTGAAAATGCTGGAACCATCCAGGGCAACAATAATGACGGCATTTACATCAATGGCGACCCGGGCGTGCAGAACTTTTCGGGCGGAATTGTTGTCGGAAATAATTACGGCGTGGAAATCACCAACGGCGTTGGCTATGTGACCAATGCTGGCTACATCACGGGCAATAATAATGATGGAGTCAGATTGTGGGCCGGTGGGCTGGTGGACAATCAGACGGGTGGAATCATCGTTGGAAACACCAATGGCGTGGCCGTCAGCGGCGGTGTTGGCTATGTGGTTAACTCTGGCTCCATCACCGGCACGAACGGCTATGGTGTTGGCTTGGGCAACAGTGGCATTGTGGTCAATCATTCGGGCGGGACCATTACTGGAAATCGGGCTGGCGTGGGCATCAGCGGTCTCGGCGTCGTCTTCAACAACGGGATCATTACAGGAAATGGATACGGCGTGGGCGTCAACGGCTACCTTGCCGAGCTGTATAATGGGCCGAGTGGAATTATCACGGGAGGTTTGGATGGCGTGGGCGTCAACGGTTCCGGCACCGTGATCAATGCCGGCACAATCAGCGGGCATACCAACGACGGTGTATTTTTTAACAGTGGCGGCGGAGTGTTGAACCTGGCTGGCGGGAGTATTGATGGGAACGTGAATGGTGTCGAAATCACCGGCGGCGATGGTTATGTGGAAAATGCCGGCTCAATCAGGGGCACGAACAATGATGGTGTCTATATGTCCGACGCTGTTGTGATCAATCATGATGGCGGAACCATTGAAGGGCTTAACTACGGTGTGGAAGTCGGCGCTGGTGCCGGCTATGTGACCAATTACGGCACCATTACGGGTGATACTCATGACGGTGTCAGGTTGCGGGACAGCGGCACGGTCTTCAACAACTACGGTGGAACCATCACTGGAAATACCGGTGGTGTGAAAATCTCCGGCACTACCGGCGAAGTTTACAATTACAACGGCTCGACCATTACGGGTCTGACCAAGGACGGTGTTGACATAAATACGAGCGCCAGCGGGCTGGTGGACAACGAGGGTGTGGGTTCAACCATCACTGGCTATGCCAACGGTGTGAGCGTCAGCGCCAGGGTTGGGATCGTGAGCAACATCAATTATGGTTCGATTGTGGGTCAAACCCGCAACGGCGTCCAGATAACCGGCGACGCCATGGTTGTCAATGATGCGCACTCGACCATCACGGGAAATTTGAACGGCGTGTCCATCGCTGGCGGCGCGGGCTTGGTGGAGAATTACCATCAATCGAGCATCGTGGGCCAAACCCAGGACGGTGCTGTCATGACTTCCGGTGGGATCGTGGACAACCAGACGGGCGCAACCATTGAAGGACATAACTACGGCGTTGAAATCAGCGGCGGCGCGGGTTCTGTGACCAACTATACCGGCGCCTCAATCACGGGCGACAAAAAAGACGGCGTGGCCATGTGGGCTGATGGCAATGTGGATAATGAGTCGGGCGGGACCATCACCGGCAATCAGGATGGCGTGCATATTGGCACGAACGGAGTCGTGGAAAATCTCACCGCTTCGATCGTGGGTCAGAACGGCAACGGCGTTGAACTGAATGGCGGCGGCAACGTGGTCAACGACAATACTGCGACGATTCAGGGAGCCGTGAACGGTGTGCTGGTCACTGGCACCGCAGGATCTGTTATCAATACCAACGCCTCGACCATCACTGGCCAGACCGGCGAAGGTGTTAAGATGACTGCCGGCGGCGGCGTGTTTAACCAGGACGCCTCAATCATCACAGGGGGTGCGAGTGGCGTGCTGATCACCGGTGGTGGTTCCGTTGAAAATACCAACTTGTCGAGGATCACGGGTCAAGCTGGAGACGGAGTTTCAATTACAGGTGGAGGATACGTTGCAAATGCAGGCGGTTCCACCATTACGGGTCAAAACGGCAATGGGGTGTCCATTACCGGAGACGGCATCGTGGACAACGAGTCCGGCTCATTCATCACTGGATCTCTCAATGGTGTGATGATTTCCGATGCTCAAGTGACAAATTCCGGCAGCACGATCCACGGTCTGACCGGCAATGGTGTAACCTTGGGTGGAACCGGCAGCGTGGCTAACGTGTCGAATGCGCACATCACGGGCGGTGTTGATGGGGTGTCCATCGGCGGTCCTGGATATGTGACAAATTCGGGCAGCACGATCGCGGGACAATCCGGCAACGGGGTGACATTGTCTGGCGGTGGCAGCGTGTATAACGAGTCGCTTTCGACGATCACCGGGGGCGGGAGTGGCGTATCCATCACTGGCGGGGGATATGTTGAAAACAACAGCTCCACAATTACAGGCACCACCAACTATGGTGTTGCAATTGGCGGAGACGGCGGCGTGGATAATTTGTCGAATTCGCACATCACCGGAGGCATTGACGGCGTGGCGATCACCGGCTCTGGTTATGTGACAAATTCAGGTAGCACGATCACGGGACACTCCGGCAATGGGGTGACATTGTCTGGCGGCGGCAGCGTGTATAACGAGTCGCTTTCGACGATTGCGGGCGGAGCGAGTGGCGTGGCCATCGCTGGCGGCGCCGGATATGTGGATAATAACGCGAGCACGATCACAGGACAGACTGGAAATGGTGTCGCCCTGACCGGTGGCGGCAACGTGCGCAATGAAGTGGGTGCCTCGATCACGGGATATGACAACGGCGTGGCGATCGCCGGCGCTGGCAGTGTGTATAACGATTCTTCGACGATCGCTGGAGGCCAGAGTGGTGTCTCCATTGCTGGTGGAGGTTTTGTGGTGAATACCAACGGATCAAGCATCACTGGCACGGCTGGCAACGGTGTGGCGATCACCGGCGGTGGTAGCGTGTATAACGATTCCTCAACGATCGCTGGAGGTCAGAGTGGCGTCTCCATTACTGGCGGAGGTTTTGTGGTGAACACCAATGGATCGGGCATCACGGGGCAGGCTGGCAACGGTGTGGGAATTACCGGCGGCGGGAACGCGTATAACGAGTCGCTTTCGACGATTACGGGTGGATCGAGCGGCGTGGCGATCACCGGGACAGGATACGTTGAGAATGCCAACAACTCGACGATCACTGGTGCCACCAACTATGGAGTCAGCATTGCCGGTGATGGTGGAGTGGACAATTTGTCAAATTCGCACATCACGGGAGGCGTTGACGGCGTGGCGATCACCGGGAATGGCACGGTGAACAATTCTGGCAGCACGATTGTTGGCGCAACGGGCAACGGGATAACTCTGGGTGGAACCGGCAGTGTGGCCAACGTGTCGAATGCGCACATCACAGGAGGAGCTGACGGCGTGTCCATCGGCGGTCCTGGATATGTGACAAATTCTGGCAGCACGATCACGGGACACTCAGGCAACGGAGTGACATTGGATGGCGGCGGGAACGTGTATAACGAGTCACTTTCGACGATTGCGGGCGGAGCGAGTGGCGTATCAATCACCGGCGGCGGCAGCGTGTATAACGATTCATCGACCATTGCTGGAGGTCAGAGTGGTGTCACCATCACCGGTGGAGGTTTTGTGGTGAATACCAATGGATCGGGCATCACAGGCCAGGCTGGCAACGGTGTGGGAATTACTGGCGGCGGCAACGTGTATAACGAGTCACTTTCAACAATCACCGGCGGGGCGAGTGGCGTATCGATCATCGGTGGGGGTTACGTTGAGAATGTCAACCACTCGACGATCACGGGCACCAACGGATATGGTGTTGTCATTACTGGCAATGGCAGTGTGCTTAACGAGTCAGGCTCCCACATCACGGGAGGTATTGATGGTGTTCTGATCAGTGATGCCCAGGTGCGGAATGACGCGAGCACAATCACGGGAATCACAGGCAACGGTGTTGAGTTGGCCAACGGCGGCGGCGTGCATAACGTGGATGTGGGAACCATTACTGGAGGTTTGAATGGCGTGCTGGTTTCCGGCAGCGAAGGCTGGGTGGGAAATCACGGCGGCTCGACCATCAGCGGCCAGACCGGCAATGGCATTGAGATGGATGCCGGCGGTCACGTGTATAACACAGGCGCTTCGACAATTTCGGGGGGGAATAATGGCGTGATGATCACCGGCGGCGGATCCGTGCTGAATACGGGCAACTCGACCATTACGGGAGGAGCAAGTGGTGTGGCGATCACCGGCAGCGGTCATGTGCAGAACACCGACAGCTCAATCACCGGCACGAATGGCACTGGAGTTTCGCTGGGTAAAGGCGGCAGCGTGCAAAACGATTCAGTTTCGGGCACTGCGACAATTGCGGGAGGCGTGAGTGGCGTGCTGATTTCCGGTGGCGAAGGCTGGGTGGGGAACCACAACGGATCGAGCATAACCGGGACAACCGGCAACGGTGTTGAGATGGATGCCGGCGGTCATGTGTATAACACGGGAATTTCGTCCATCTTGGGAGGCAACAATGGCGTGTTGATTACACATGGCGACGGTTCCGTGCTGAATACCGGCAGCTCGACTATTACGGGCCAAACTGGCAATGGTGTTGAAATCAATACCAACGGCTTCGTGCGAAACGAAGGCGGCTCTATCATTGCGGGAAGCGCGACCGGTGTGGCGATTACCGGCAGCGGTCATGTGCAGAACACCGACAGCTCAATCACCGGCACGAATGGCACTGGTGTTTCCCTGGGTGGCGGCGGCAGCGTGCAAAACGATTCAGTTTCAGGCACTGCGACAATTACGGGAGGGGTGAACGGCGTGCTGATCGCCGGCGGCGAAGGCTGGGTGGGCAATCACGACGGTTCGACCATTACCGGTAAGACCGGCAACGGTGTGGAGCTGGATAAAGGCGGTCATGTGTATAACGAGAATGGTTCAGCCATTACAGGAGGCAATACGGGCGTGCTGATCACCCACGGCAGCGGCCATGTGGAAAATACCGACAGCACAATCACAGGCCAGACCGGCAATGGCGTCGAGTTGACTGGCGGTGGTGGTGTGCAAAACAATTCGGTGGCGACCATCGCCTCGATTGAAGGATATACGAATGGCGTGCTGATCACCGGAGGCGAAGGCTGGGTTGGAAATCATAACGGCTCGACCATTACGGGCCAGACCGGCAACGGCGTTGAGATGGATGCCGGCGGCCACGTGTATAACACGAGCACTTCGTCCATCGCGGGAGGCAACAATGGTGTGCTGATCACCCACGGCAATGGGTCCGTGCTGAATACCGGCAACTCGACCATTACGGGCCAGACCGGCAACGGCGTTGAAATCAATGCCAACGGTGTCGTGCATAACGATGGCGGTTCCTCCATTACGGGAGGTGCAAGTGGCGTGGTAATCTCTGGTGAAGGTCATGTGGACAACACCGACAGCTCGATTGTGGGTCTCACCGGCGATGGTGTTTCTCTTGGCGACGGCGGCAGCGTGCAAAACAATTCAGATGCCCCGGCACTGATTCAGGGGTATTTGGATGGCGTGCAGATTGCCGGCAGCGAAGGCTGGGTGGGAAATCACGACGGTTCGACCATCATTGGCCAGACCGGCAATGGTGTTGAGATGGATGCTGGCGGCCACGTCTACAACACGAGCGGTTCGTCTATTTCTGGCGGCGCGAGCGGCGTGCTGATCTCCAACGGTGTTGGTTCCGTGCTCAATACTGATGGCTCCACCATTGTGGGTCAAACTGGCAACGGAGCCGAGCTGGCCGGCGGCGGCAGCGTTGACAACAAGTGGGGTTCTGCCATTACAGGTGGTTTGAATGGCGTGCTGATCGCTGGCACCAATGGTTCCGTGGAAAATATCGGCGGCTCGATTATTGTGGGCCGAACCAACAACGGAGTTGAGCTGGCTGCCGGTGGTCATGTGACTAACAAGTGGGGTTCGTCCATCACGGGCGGCTCAAATGGCGTGATGATCGCCGGTGGCAAAGGCTTCGTCGAAAACACCGGCGGCTCGACCATTTCGGGTCAAACTGGAGCTGGCATTTCTATGTCTCATGGTGGCACTGTGATCAACAAGCGCGGTTCGTCCATCGCGGGTGGCACGGAAGGTATCATAATCACTGGAGGCAGGGCCGATGTGGTGGATTCCGGGACGATCATCGGAACCAATGGCACCGCCATCCTGTTCGGAAGATTCGATGACAGGGTGACGCTCGAAACTGGTGCGAATGTCATCGGTGATATTAACGGTGGCGATGGCTTTAACCGGGCGTATCTCAAGGGAACTGGTGAATACGACTACGGCTTCACCAATTTTTCGACGCTGACGGTTCGGGCGACGCCGACGGGCTGGAATCTGACCGGCACCAACACAATCACTCAAAGCACCACCGTAGAAAAAGGCTTGCTGCAGATTAACGGGACGCTGACCACTCCGTTGTTGACCGTGGACGCAAATTGGAACTACTGGGATCCAGTGGTTGTTCCGGATATATACACGCCTTGGCATTGGCACGATCGTGGTCACGGTCATCGGGACGACTCGTTTATATCCGTCCGTGAGTTCGATCGGCTGGTCAGACATGACAGGAACGGCTTGGCCGGAGCGGGCACCATCATCGGCAATGTGGACGATAATGGCTACATCAGTCCTGGTGTTTCCTATGGGCCTGGCGTTTCCTCCGTCGGCACGCTGACCATTATTGGTTCATTGACCACGTCAGGTGATTATTTTGCCGATATAAGTCCCTTCAGCCACGATCTCGTTGACGTGAGCGGCACGGCGACGATTGATGGCGGAAAAGTCATTGTGCAAACCGTCCCCGGAATTTACGCCGTGCAAACCATTGTTCCAATCGTGACGGCCACGAACGGAGTCACCGGGACTTATGATTCCTCCGTCATTGTCCGGCCCACATGGACGCAGTCGGCATTGTTCCCGCTCCTTGGATCGTCGTTGCTGTATGATCCAAACAATGTTTATCTGGAACTAAACCGGACTCCGTTTGCCAGCGTGGCCAAGACCTATAACCAGCATTCTGTGGCGGGCGCGCTGGACGGCGTGGGCGTGGTTGGCCTGTCACCAACGATGAGCAACTTGGTCACCCAGTTTTACTGGCTTCCGACGCGTGGCGCGGCCCAAGCGGCGCTGGACAGCATGAGCGGTGAGATTCATGGCACTCTGGGAATGCTCGATGTGCAGCAACAGGATGCCTTCAACAGCTCGATCTCACAGCGCACCGGACGCATTAGCACCGGCGGTGGAAGCGGCGATTTTGCCTCGAATTGGAAACCTGTCCAACTGGCCAGTGCCGGCTCGACGCTGCCGGCAATGCCGGCAAGGGCCAGCCGTCCTCTGGACACTCTGGACATCTGGATGCACGGTTTCGGCCAGTTTGGCGGTTTGGAAAACGATGGCAATGCCTCCGGCGGAAACTTTACCATCAGCGGCTTGAGCGGTGGGCTGGACTTCCGCCTGCGGCCCGAGTTGCTGGTCGGTTTGGGATTGGGCTACTCGCATGACAGCGCCGATGTCGGCGGACCCGGCGCATCTGGAGGCGTGAACGCCTATCAGTTGGCAGGCTATGCCGGATACATCAATGGCCCGTGGCATCTGGACGGCATCTTCAGTTATGGCTTCCTCCAGACCGACACGAAGCGATACATCAATGTTGGAGACATCCAACAGGCCGCGAATGGCAATTATGATGGCGGCGTGCTTTCGGCAACTGCCGAAGGCGGTTATGCCATCAAACACAACCGGTTCACGTTTGAGCCGACTCTGGGCCTCGACTACACGCATGTGTCGCAGGACAGTTTCAACGAAACGGGTGCGGCAGCCGACGGCAACAACTACGGCCTGAATGTGAACAGCGTTAACATGGACAGTCTGCGCACTGCCTTGGGAGCGCGGCTGGACGCGCAGTTTGGTAAGAAGGACGGCGTGCAATTCATCCCTGGTGTGCATGCGGGTTGGGAACATGAATTTCTGGATCAGGCTGCTGACGTGAATGCGAAGTTCATTGGCGGCAGCGGAGACTTTATCTCTCGCGGCATCGAGCTGGGCAGGGATACCGGAATATTGGGTGTCGCGCTGACCGTGGCGTTCAACAAGGAAATACAGGGGTCTGTGAACTATGACGCCCACCTGAACAATAACATGACTTCCCAGACCATTTCTGGAAGGTTTAGTGTTTCGTGGTAAGAGCCAGAGGGCTTGACTTCCAATCTACAGCCTTCCCCCAGCCGGTGGGGGAAGGCTTTCTGTTTTGGAACCCGGGTTCATATCGGTTTGGTAATTGACGAGAACGGCCCGGCCCAACATGATGGAATTTTAATGTTACACCATGAATTTGTTCCTGCCGCCGAATCACGCATCGGCAAGGCGCCCCGGCTGATGGTGATGCTGCACGGCTTGGGCGACAGCATTGAAGGCTACCGCTGGCTGCCGGAGGCAATGAACCTGCCGTGGCTGAATTTTCTGCTCGTCAACGCGCCGGACGATTACTTCGGCGGCTACTCGTGGTTCGATCTGGACGACATGGCGCCCGGAATCCAGCGCAGCCGGAAGATGCTCTTTGAGTTGCTTGATGATTTGCGCGCGAGGGATTTTCCGGCGGAGCAAATCACGTTCGGCGGTTTCTCGCAGGGCTGTCTGATGGCAATGGAAGTCGGGCTGCGCTATCCTTACCGGTTCGCCGGTGTGGTCGGGATCAGCGGCTGGGTTTTCGAAATTGAAAAACTGCTGGGGGAGCTTTCGCCCGCCGCGCGCGATCAAAGAATTCTCATGACGCACGGCACCGGCGATTCGATGGTGCCGATTTCTAGGGTGCGTCCGCAAATCCCGCAATTAAAGGCCGCCGGCATCAACATCGAATGGCGCGAGTTTGCCAAGGATCATACCATTGCGGGCGAACAGGAACTGTCCGTGCTCCGCGAATTTGTGCGCGCCGGCTATGACGGAAAATGAAGAATGCAGAAGGCAGAATGAAGAAAAATTTTCTGCGCCGCGCGCGCATTTTGTTTCTTCATTCTTAATTCTTCCTTCTGTCTTTCCGAGTTCAGACCTTCACCTCGCGGTTGGTGCCGGGCATCCAGATCTGCTCCGGACGCGGCTCGGTGGCGGCGCTCCAGTCCATCGCCTGTTCCACGATGTCGCGCATCCGCTTGAACCACCAGTCCGCGCGGGCGATGCGGCCCTCGCGTCCGGCGGCGGTGCGCGGCGGGAGGCCGTTGAATCCGAGTTCGAGTTGCCGGTTTGTCGCGTCTGTGTTTGTCATAATGTGCCTTTCATTTGCGCGACATTCTGACAGGAGGGGTTGGACAATGGCTGTCCAAGCTGAAAGATTTCTGAAAAATATTCCGGGGGCGAAAAATAGTCTCTCAGGGCCGGAGTTCAATCACGTCGCCCGGTTCCAGCGGCACCGCCACGCCGTTGAGCAGAACGTTCGGGTCAAGCTTTGCGCTTTCGCCCTGGCGCGTGATGATGATCTGTCCCGGCTCGTGCGAATCGAGATAATTCGCCGTGGCGATGGCCTGCGCGAGCGTCAGGCCGGCCACCCACGGCACCTGGTTGTTTTGCACCGGTCCGACAACGGTGACGCCGGAAAACTGCGCCGCCTGCTCCTGCCGCAATGCCGCGTTTTGTCCGGCGAGATAAGCCTGCTGCTCCTTTGCCTGCGCCATTGCATTGGTCGAGCATCCTGAAATCAGCGCCGCCACCGGCAATGAAAGCGCCAAGACAACAACGAATGTTCCGCTACAAGTCATTTTGCTACGGCTGCTTCAGGATTTTTCCAAAGCCGGTCTCGTCCGGCTCAATTTCAATCCGGTGGACTTCACCCGGGCTGGGCGCGCGGGGCGGAGCGGGCGGGACGTTCTTCACCGTTTTCGGCGTGGCCAGCAGCGGTGGCAGGGCCGTCGCGGACGGGGCGTCGTCGGTCGGCTCGCTGTCCGGCGGTTCCGCAGTCTGGCCCGGCACAAAAAAGTTGCTCCGGCTGTCCAGCCATTTGCTGTAACGCTGGAAGCTCCACATGCCGTGGTCTGCGCCGGTTTCGAGTGCGGAAATGATTTTGAAAAATTCGCGCAAGCGGATGAAGTTTTTCACCGCGTGCGTCGCCATGAGGATTTCGCACTCGGGCACGCGGATTTTCAAATCTTCGCGGAACCGGAGCCGCTGCGAAACGACCGCCACCAGGCAGTCGGCCAGCTGCGAGCAGACGGCGCCTTGGATTTCCGCCGGGAACGCCGACGCCACGCGCTGGATGGCCTCGGCGCAGGTTGAGGAATGCACCGTCGCCAGCACCAGATGGCCGGTCTCCGACGCGCTCAACGTCAGGCGCATCGTCTCCGGTTCGCGCATTTCGCCGACCATCAGCACGTCCGGGTCTTCGCGCAGCGCGTCGAGAAGCGCCTGCTCGAAGCTCGGCGTGTCGCGTCCCACCTCGCGCTGCCGGATGAATGCGCGCCGCGAGCGGAACGTGTATTCAATCGGGCTTTCCACCGTGATGACGTGCCGGGTCTCGGTCAGGTTGATTTCCTGGATCAACGCCGCCATCGTCGAGGATTTTCCGCAGCCGGTTGGCCCGCTGATGAGGATCAGGCCATGCGTGTTTTTGACGAGCTTTTTGAGGTCGGGATGCAGATTGAGTTTTTCAATCGTGGCTTGAAATGCGCTCAGCAAACGGACCGCCAGCCCGACTCCGCGCGCCGTCTGGAAAATATTGATCCGGCAGCGCACGCCGCGAATCGTCCGCGACAGGTCGAACGAGCGCCGCTCCAGAAACACCGGCCATTGCTCATCGCCGAGCAGCCCGCGCGCAAATTCCTTGAGCGGGCGCGGCGCGACGGGTTCGCCCGCGATCCGCAGCGCGCCGCGAATGCGCATCGCCGCCGGCATTCCGGGTTCCAGATGCAGGTCGCTGGCGCCGCTGCCGGCCGCCGATTCAATCAATGAGTCCAGTTCCATTTGGCTTCCTTTATCCAACACCGCCGCCGCGGAAAAGTCTTTTCAAACTTTTGTCAAAGACGATTTCCATGTCGTCACCGCCGATTTGATTGCCGCCCCGCAATTGGCCTGCGGCTTCACAAATCGCGGCGTGAACCACGGGAACGCGCCGATCAAATCCGGCGTCACCAGAATCTGCCCGTCGCAGTCCGGCCCGCTGCCGATGCCGATGGTGGGGATCGGAATGTTTTTTGAAATTTCCTTCGCCACCGGCGGTGTCACCAATTCCAGCACGACCGCAAACGCGCCCGCGCCCGCCAGCAACCTGGCGTCCGCCAGCAACCGCTCCGCCTCGGTCCCGGTTTTGCCCTTGATTTTATAGCCGCCTTCTTCGACGACGTGCTGCGGCAGCATTCCGAGATGGCCGCAAAATGGAATTCCGGCGGCGACAATCGCGCGGACTTGCGGCAGGATTTCCTTTCCGCCCTCAGCCTTCACAAATTCCGCGCCGGCGGCGGCGAGACGCCTTGAATTTGTCAATGCCGCCTCGACTGTTTCGTAGCTTTTGAACGGCAAATCCGCGCCGAGCAGCGCGCCGGGCTTCGCGCGGGCGGCGGCGCGGACGTGATGCTCCATCTCCGCCATCGTCACGTGCGTGGTGTCGGGATAGCCGAGCACGACCATGCCGAGCGAATCGCCGACGAGGAGCAGGGGAACGCCCGCCTCGTCGAGCAGCTTCGCCATCGGATAATCATATGCGGTGAGCGCGGCGATCTTCTCGCCGCGCGATTTCATGGCGCGGATGGTTTCAGTGGTGATTTTTAAAAAATTCATTTTGTCATCCGCGAATTCCGCGAATTGCCGCGAATTGAAATTTGCCAAAATCGGCTTGCAAAAATTCGCGCAATTCGCGGATTGAGTTCATTTGTCTAAACTTTTCAGCAATTCCTCCGGCGTGGTCGTCGCAGTGCCGATTTTGCCGACGACGATACCGGCGGCGTGGTTCGACAGAATCGCGGCCTCCAGCGGTGACGCGCCGGCGGCAATTGCCAGTGTGAACGTCGCAATCACCGTGTCGCCCGCGCCGGAAACATCAAATACCTCCTGCGCCACCGTCGGGATGTGGAATGGCTTCTGGCCGCGCTGGCAGAGCAACATCCCGGTTTCGCCGAGCGTGACGAGCAGCACCGCCGGGCGCAGCTCGTTCAGCAGCCGTGCGGCGGCGAGCATGAGATTTTTGTCGGCGAACGGGTCGGCGTTGCGCGTTTCGTCCGGCAGGTTCGCCAGTTCAAACGTCTCCTTGCGATTCGGCGTGACGAGCGAAAGGCCGGCAAGATTCAACTGGTGCACCGGCTTCGGGTCGAGACTCAACCAGACGCCGCGCGCCCGGCAGAGCGATTTGATCTCGTTCAGCAGCGGCTGCGTCACGACGCCCTTGCCGTAATCGCCGATAATGACGGCATCGGCGCGCGCCAATTTCGATTTCAGTTGTGCGAGCAGCCGTCCGGCCAGCTTCGCATCCAGCCCGTCGCGCGTCTCGCGGTCAATGCGGACGACCTGCTGCTTGTGCGCGACGATGCGGGTTTTGACGCTCGTGTGCCGCGCGGAATTTTTCACGAGGCCGGCGCAGCCGATGTTTTGACCGGCCAGGAGCTTTTGCAATTTCCGGCCGGCGTCATCGTTGCCAATCGCGCCGAACAGCTCCGTCGGCACATTGAGCGAAGTCAGGTTGCGAGCCACGTTTGCCGCGCCGCCGGGCATGAAGCTCTCGCGTTCGAAATCCAGCACCGGCACCGGCGCCTCCGGCGAGATGCGCGACACGCCGCCCCAGATGAACTGGTCCAGCATCACGTCGCCCAGGACGAGCACACGGGTTTTGGCGGCGGCGGCCAGAATCTGCCGCGCGCGTGAGGGGGAAAGTTTTTTGTTCATGATTTGTTTATCCGCGAATTACGCTAATTTTCGCGAATTACTTTTCTTGAATTCAATTCGCGTCAATTAGCGCAATTAGCGGATTCGTTTTCAATCCAGAAAAGCAGTTAGCGGACTTGTTGCGCTCGCGGTCTCGCTTTGCGCGCCCAGACCGGACTCAAACGCCGCGCGCCCGGCTTCCACGGCCATTTTGAATGCGACGGCCATTTTGTTCGGGTCGCTCGCGACCGCAATCGCCGTGTTCACGAGCGCGGCGTCCGCGCCCATTTCCATCGCCTCGGCGGCGTGGCTCGGCGCGCCCAGCCCGGCGTCAACGACCACCGGCACGGTGGCCTGCTCGATGATGATGCGGATTTGGTCGCGCGTCTGGATGCCGCGATTGGAGCCGATGGGTGAGCCGAGCGGCATCACCGTCGCGCAGCCAGCGTCCTGCAACCGCTTGGCCAGCACCGGGTCGGCGTTGATATACGGCAGCACTGTGAAACCTTCCTTCACGAGAATTTCAGCGGCCTTGAACGTTTCAATCGGGTCGGGCAGCAGGAAGCGCGGGTCGGGATGGATTTCGAGCTTCACCCATTTGGGCAGGCCGGC
>CAZZPE010000024.1:0-46564 GCA_964655855.1 uncultured Bifidobacteriaceae bacterium | reverse complement strand
CGCGAGCGGAAATACTATTTCTTGAGTTCCGACGGACGCAAAGCCATCAAAACCGAACGCCAGCAATGGCTGGCCGTTCACAACACCCTGTGCAAATTATGGAAAATCAAACCCGCTTCGATCTGAACGTCGCCATTGAAAGCTGGCGAAACGAATTGACCGCGCAACCGAATCTCGCGTCCGACGACCGGCACGAACTGGAAGCGCACCTATGCGACGCCATCGCCGGATTCCGGCAACGCGGTTTGAACGAAGAAGAATCATTCTGGCTCGCACGCCGCCGAGTCGGCCAGCCACAACAAATCGGCGAAGAATTTGTGAAGGCAAATCCAGCAATAGTTTGGCGCGAGCGAGGTTTTTGGATGGCATCGGCAATTTTATTGGCCTTTTTATGGAATGAATTCGCCGGCATTTTGTGCTGCGTCATCTCCAATTCCATTACCTCTCTTTCGATTCGATTCGGGTTCGAATCCGAGTGGATTGGACTAACCGCATATTTCGGAACTGGATTGCTGATGCTGCTCAATATTTTGCCGCTGCTTGGTGTGGCCATTCTTCTGGCAAAGGGGCGCGTGCGTGAAGATTTTATTTTAAATTTTTTTGCGCGGAAGCGTTTCCTCATTTCAACACTGGTGAGTTTGTGGATTACAGTAAATGGAGTGATGTTTTATTTGAACACGCTTTCATACAACAATACGCTCGTGGAAAATAATAATCTGATTCGATCCATGCCGTTGCCACATGGAGCTTTCAGATTGACGATTGACCCGCAACCAGCATGGACGGCTTTAAGCCATAACTTAATTTTTCCGCTGCTGCTCTTGGCTTTAGTCCTTTGGCTCATGCCACCGCAAAATCGAAAGACTCCAAATCGCGCTTGAGTTCGCCGCGCGGGAATTCGTTTGGGGAGCGCACCCGCCCTCGGGCGCAGTTTTCCGCGCCCTCGCGGAAAACCTTCGCGGTGCGATAAACAAATCAATGTGCACATCCGCCACGTGAAGTGTTCGGCGCGAGGGCGCGCCGAACCGCAGCCGGGGCGGGTGCGCTCCCCATTTCCGATTGAAGCCGCGATGAACGGTTTGTATCGTGCGGGTGATGTCGCCGCCGGAAAACAGAACTGCTCCGCTTGCCGCGCCCGCTGGCCGGGACAAAGCAACGCCTCCGTTGCGATGGCCGGTCACTACGCTTTGGGGCGTTGGCGGAGAACGCGCGGCACAACTGGCGCGGCTGGGCATCGTCACCGTGGAAGATTTGCTCCTGCACGCGCCGCGTCGTTACGAGGACCGCCGGCATTTCCGCAACATCGCCGAATTGACGAAGGACGAGCCGTTCACGGCGCGCGGCACGATTGTCGCGCAGGGGCTGAAACGGTTTCGCGGCGGCGGCAAATCCGTTTTTGAATTCATCCTCGACGACGGCGCGGCGCGGCTGCATTGCCGCTGGTGGAACCTGCCGTTCATGGAAAAGTATTTCGCGGTCGGCGACGAGGTGTTCGTCTTCGGCAAGCTCGTCGAGACCAGGCCGCGCACGATGGATCATCCCGAAACCGAGGTCATCGAGGGCGGCGAGGAGGGCTTCATCCACATCAACCGCATCGCGCCAGTGTATCCGCTCACCGAGGGTCTGCCGCAACGCTGGCTGCGCGGGCTGATCTGGCGGACGCTGGAAAAGTTTGAGGGACAAATCGAAGAACCATGCTGGAGCAGATCCCAGGTTTCAGGTTCAAGGTTTCAGGTTCAAGGCGACAATGCCACCCTGCCCTCCCGCGCCAACGCCGTCCACATGATTCATTTCCCGGAGGAATTGACGGACGTGGAAATCGCGCGGCGGCGGCTGGCGCTGGATGAATTCGTGGAGCTGCAAATCCAAATCCAGTCGCGCCGGAAGAAATTCGAGGCGCTGTCGAAGGCGCTGCCGTGCGGCGGCGACAACCGGTTGATGAAACCGTTTCTGGCGCAGCTCGGTTTCAAGCTGACCGGAGCGCAAACCGGCGTGCTGAAGGAAATCCGCGCGGACATGGGCGGCGCGCATCCGATGCGGCGATTGCTGCAAGGCGATGTCGGCTCCGGCAAGACCGTCGTGGCCGCCTGCACGGCGCTAATGGCGCTGGAAAGCGGCTTTAATGTCGCGCTGATGGCGCCGACGGAGATTCTGGCGGAACAGCATTTCCGGAATTTCAAGAAATGGTTCGAGCCGCTCGGCGTGAAGGTGGAGCTGCAGACGGGCAGCAAGAAAAGCGGCGAAGCTGGAAGCTGGAAGCTGGAAGCTGGCAAACATTCCCCAACTCCCAACTCCGAACTCCCAACTGCCATTTGCATCGGCACTCACGCTTTGCTGACGGGCGGCTTTGATTTGCCGAAGCTCGGCCTGGTCATTATTGACGAGCAGCACAAATTCGGCGTGGCGCAGCGCGAGACGCTCGTCCGCAAGGGCAATTATCCGCATCTGCTGGTGATGACGGCGACACCAATTCCGCGCACGCTCGGCTTGACGCTTTATGGCGACCTGGACGTTTCGATGATTGATGAAATGCCCGCAGGCCGCGGCGGAATCAAAACTTTTGTGCGCGCGGCGGACAAGCTGCCGAAGGTCTGGGAATTCATCCGCGAAAAAATCGCCGGTGGGCGGCAGGCTTACGTGGTTTATCCGCGGGTGGAGGAGCAGGACACGGTGAACGACATCAAGGCGGTGACGAAGGAATTTGAAAACGTCCAGCGGACGCTCGCACCGTTCAAGGCGGGCTTGCTGCACGGGCGGGTCAAGCCGGCGGAAAAGGAGGACGTCATGGCGGCGTTCCGCGCGAACCAAATCCAGGCGCTGGTGGCGACGGCGCTCATCGAGGTGGGGCTGGATGTGCCGAACGCGACGGTGATGCTCATCGAAAACGCCGAGCGGTTCGGGCTGGCGCAGTTGCATCAGTTGCGCGGGCGCATCGGGCGCGGCGCGCACGGGAGCTTTTGCATTTTGATTTCAGACGCCAGGAAACCGGAGGCGCGCGAGCGGCTGAAAATTCTGGAGGAGACGAACGACGGATTCAAAATCGCGGAGGCGGACCTGAAATTGCGCGGGCCGGGCGAACTGCTGGGACGCGAGCAGAGCGGCGTGCCGAAATTCCGTTTCGGCAATCTGGTGGAGGATTTGGATTTGATCCGACAGGCGCGGGAACTGGTGGCGAAGAGTTTGTAGTGTCCGGCCTGTGGCCGGATGAGTCGAGCCACAGGCTCGACGCTACACATTCCATTTTACGTTTTTTGCACGACGGAGTAGTTTGCTGCCATGAAAGGCATTCATTCCATTTTCATTTTCATCGCGGTGGCGGGGTTGCTGGCTGGCTGCGGCAGGTCCGGTTCCGGTTCGCAGGCCAGCACGGCCACCAACGGATTTGGCGGCTATGTGAAGTCGCTGGGCGAGGCGCAGAAGTCCGCGGACAAGACGATTGACGTGACATCCATCAATCAGGAAATTCAGTTGTTCTATGTGCAGGAGGGGCGCTATCCGAAGGACCTTCAAGAACTCGTGCCGGGTTTCATGCCCAAAATTCCCGACGCGCCTTACGGCTCCAAAATCGTTTATGACCCGGCCGGCGGGACGGTGAAAGTGGTCCCAAACCAGTGAGGCTGCGGGTCTTTCAAAATATAATTTCGCGTAGCAGCGGACGTAAGCCCGCTCAATGTATTGCTTCAAGAATCAGAGAAAATGGAGCCGACTCACGCCGGCTGCTACATAATCGGGGATTCTTGAAACTCAGAAGGAAAAGAATTTCAGGACCTGGACTTCTTTCTTGAAGACGAGTTCGATGGAATTGTCCCTGAACCGCACATCGAGCGGCGCGCGGTCCTGCTCATGATCCCACAGCACCCGGCCGTCGGCGGGGCTGATGCGGCGGATTTTCAGATACGCCGGCAACTGGATTCCGGTCGGCGAGGCCTCTTCATCACCGGGATCGTAGGATTGGACGGTGTAAATGAATTGCCCCGACAGGTAGGAAATGAAGCCGCCCGGTTTGACGCTCCACAACATCCGGCCGGTCTGCGGATCAATCTTGAGCAGGTTTGCCTCAATTTTTTGCGTGATGTCAATCTGCCGGGAATACCGGATGTTTTCCGGGTCGGCGGTGGTGGTGTTGACGAACAGCATTCCCTTGTCATCAAAAAACAAACCGACGACGCCGACGGACGGCAGACGCCACCGCGCGTTGCCCGTCGCGAGGTCGAATGCCGTCAGCACCGCCTGGTCAAAAATGTAAAGTGTGCCGTCGCGCTCGACGCACGGGCCGTCGCCAAATGGCGCGGCTTCTCCGTTCGCGGCGCGGCCGCCGCCGGCGACGTTGTAAGTCAGCGCGGCCTGCCAGAGTTTTTTGTTGGTCTTGTCGAAAACAATGACGGTTTTGCCGGCGGCGAGCACGTTCACCGTTTTCAGCGGGAACAGCGCGGGCGGCCCGGTGACGGTGCCGATCCAGTCGGCGGCACCGGCTGAATCCGACCGGCGGAGGGTGACTTCATACAGGCTTTCGTCCTCCGAAATTTTGTCGCCGCCGCGGTTGCGCTGCATTTCATTCAAGGTTTCGTTGGCGACCGCCGCCGTTTGTGAGGAATTCAAACCGCCGTTCAGCGCGGATGTTGCGGGCGAGGCCTTCATCGCCTCGCGCGTGACGATGTGCGATTCCAGCAACCGCACGGCGAACTGGACATAGCCGTTCTGGCCGGGTATGAGCGTGAAATGACCGGCTTCATTTTGGGCCGGCTTCGGCTGGCGAGCCGGCGGCTGCCCGCCGGAAGCCGCCTGGTCCTGGTCTTTGAGTTCCGCCAAAATGCGTTCCTGCTCCGAGCTGTTGGCCAGCAACGCGGGCAGCGCAAGCCGGCCAGGCAGAGACAAGTTTTGCGCCTGCGCCGCCACTTTCGCCGGGTCCATCGGCTCGGTTCCCGACGTCAACGGAAGACCGCCGGACGATTTAATGTCATTGCCTCCCGGCGCATTTTGCGCGACCGCCATTTGACCCGGCTGGCCGATTTCCTCGACGCGCGGTTCGCCGCCGGCCGGATTGATGTGCGTGACAAGCGCCTGACCGTTTGCGCCGGTTCCGATGACCAGAAAATCGTCGGCGCGGGCAATGAATTCGCCGGCGCGGTTTGCCAGCGGAATTTCCTGCAACACCCTGCCGGTGTCCCAATCGTAGTGCGTGAGTTTGCCCGGCGCTTTCACCCAGACGTTCTGGCCGGAAACGCGCAGTTGCAATTCCGACTCCAGGCTGCGGGCGACCATTTCAGCAAGTTTGCTTTCGGGGATTTTTTGCTCATACCGGTCGTTTGGCTGCGACTGGTATTCGCGTGAGGCCAGCTCGGCGATCTGCTGTTTTGTAACCAGCTCCTGCGACCAGATTTCCTTTCCCGACTTGATGTCGCAGCGCGCCAGCGTGCCGCCGTGCAGGAACACGATCTGGTTCGTGCCGCAAAGCGTGGATTCGCCGGCATACGCGCGGTCGTCGAAGCGGATCGAAAAAGCCGTGTGCGGCACCGAGCCGATCCACGCATACCAAATCCAGAAGCCCAGCGCCGCGACGACGAGAATGACGGCCAAAACGGCGATGGCGCCGGCCTTCCGCCAATATCGCGCCTCGGCCATCGACGATTGCCCGGCATAAACGGGAATGTTGATATTCTGCGCCGCGGCCTTCGCGCGGCACAGCGGCGAACAGACGTGGCCGAACAATTTCATGCACTGCCGGCACATCGGTTTTCCGCAAACGACGCAGTGATCCGTTGCCAGTTCGCGCGGGTGTCTCGGACAATGCTCCGCGGCCGGCGCGGGCGCAGATTCTTCCGGCGGCGCGGACGGCTGCGGTTCGTCGCGGGAAATTTTGAGCTGCGTGGATTCGGCCGCAGGTGCGGCGGGTGTCTGCGCGGCGAACTCGCGACGGATCAATTCGTTGACGGATTCCGATGAATCCAGCCCGCAGGTGGGGCAGACGAACCGCACCGGGTTTTGCAGCATTTCCGGCGTGGCGTCGAAGGCGTATTTTGCGCCGCAAGCGCACTGGATTTTCATGGAGTGCCTATGGTTTGGGATTCAATAGCACAACGCCCTGCGTCGTCACGAGCGAAAACGAGAGCTGCGGCGGCGTCAAATCCGCGTGGCCGTCGCCGAAAAGAAAATTCCCGCCGTATTTGGAGTGGTTGTTGCCGGGCGGTTTTCCATCGGCGGAAAAAACCGGATCGCCGGCGCGCTTCGGCAGCGTGTTGACCTGCTGGTCGGACATCAACGGCTGCTGCGCGTCGCCGAGGCGCTGGCCCATGTAGTAGGCGTAGCTGATTTTGCGGTTGGTGAACGAAATGCCCGACGGCAGCGGCGAGTCCTTGCCGCCCGGGCAGATGAAAATCGAAGTGTCCACCGTGTAATGCGGCACCAGCAGGCCGAGCGGCTCTTCCGAAGTCTGCGCGTTGGCATTCGCGGGCAGTCTGCCGCCGAAGTCGTTGGCGTAAATCTGCATTGCCACGTAAATCTTTTCCAGATTCTGCCGGCAGGCCCGTTGCGCCGCGTGCTGGCGGCTTTCCGATCCGAATCCCCACATCATCGTGGTGATGACAATCATCAACGCCAGGACGACGAACAGTTCGATGAGCGAAAAACCCGCTGAAGGCGCGGACGAACGGCGGCGAATGGTCTGAAGGCCGTTCGCTGGTGTGCGGTCATGTTGCTTTGACACCTTCACACCTGTTTTCTAGTGCAATCTATCATTTCTGGCAATGGAAAGTTGGCGGCTCAACCATCTGGCGCCCGCCGGTTTTTGAACCGGGTTTTGCCAGAAGGGGGTGAAAAGTCATTTTGAATTTTGGCCTGGCGCGGACGCGAGCCGCTCGAAGTCGTAGACAGCCACCTTTTCCGGCGGCACCGGGCCAAAGGCAAACGGCAGCGGCTCCCAGGCCGACGCATCATAAAAGCCGGCTCCGGTTACGAGGCTGCACGTGGTCAACAGGCGCGGACCGGGAACGGGCAAAATCTCCCGCAGCGCCGCCGAGCCCGGTTTGGGTGGGAAAATGTCCACATTGTTGGCGGGCACGACAAATGTGTCTCCGGGTTCCAACCGGGGACTGGCCAGATCAATCGCCATTGCCCCGGATTTTCCCATGTAATACTGAAATCCCCAGTGGCCTTGAAACCAGAGCGGTCTTCCCTTGGTCCGCAATTCCGAACAAGTTTTCCGCGCGCTTTCGCGGACGGCGCGGGCGAGGAGAAAATCCGAGCGCGCGACGAGCAGCGACAGCGCCGCGCCGGCGGCAAGGCAGAGGACGACGCCTTGCGACCATGCCTTGTGGCCGTCCGGAAAATTTCTCTCCAGACGCCGCGCAATTAAAATTCCCACCGCCGGTGCCATGGGCAGGAGGGAACGACCATTGACCGTCCAGTTGAAAAACGCCGCGAACGAAAAAGTTCCGAGCACCCACAGCACCAGCAGCCACGAGCCGGCATCACGCCGGTGAAAAAGGTCCGCGATGGCCAGGGCCAGCACGCCGATTCCGGCGACGGTCCAAATGGCGACTTGAAATTGCACGAACGCCGGGAATGTCCAGGGCGACGGGCCGGGATTTTTTCCGAGTGCCGGGAGGAATACCATGATGGCGGCGATCAACGCCGTCGCTCCGCCGAATACCGGCAACGCCCGCCGCCAGAGCAGCGGCGCGAAGAAAGCCGCCACCGCCACGCATCCGCCGGTGAATGTCAGCGTGGTGAGCGCGGCAGCGGTTCTGGAATTGCCGGAAATTCCTTTCACGACAGATGTGAACTTCATCGCGTGAATCAGCAAATTGTGTCCGTAGAGCGCCAGCGTGGCGACTTGATACGCATACAGCATCGCCAATGGAATCAGCAGATAAACCATCCACCGGCCCGGCCGGCGCTTGTGAAGCAATCCGTAGGCGCCCAGCAGCGGAATGAGGCACACGCCGTAGTATTTTGTCAGGGCGGCGAAGGCGATGAGCAGGCCGGATGCGGCCAGCCGCCCGAAGTCGTCACGTTCCATTCCCTCGACCCACAACACCACCGCCCAGACCCAGAATGCCAGCATCAGCACGTCGCACATGACGGTCAGGCTCGAAACCATGAACACCGGCGTGAACAGCACCGCCAGCGCGGCCAGCGCCGGATGCCTGCAAAAACGTCCGGCCAGCCTGCGCGTTCCCAGAACCAGCGCCAGCGCGGGCCCCAGAAAGGCAAGGTGCAGTCCGATTTCACTCCAGCCGAAAACGCCCGCGCCCAGCGCCAGATAATAACAGGCCAGCGGCGGATTTTCCGTCGCGTTCCACATCGGAAACACCGTCTGCGCCCAATTTACGTCGAACCCGTAGGGATTGGCGGGATGCAGATAAATCTGCTGCGCGACCCAGATGAACAGCGGGTCGTCCATGTTGAACGGCTTGGCGAGGAACGGCGCGAGCACGGCCACCGTGAGCAGCGCCAGCGCCCCATTCGGGTGCGCGGCCAGCCAGCGGCGTGTTCTTTCAGGCATACCGGATTTTAATTAGCCGAAATCGGGCGACGGAAGAAGCATTTTTCTCTCGCAAAACATCCGCCGGCAAAAGAGAATTCACCTCCGTTTCAATTCATGAACGAACAAATTGTCATTCTCGACTTCGGGTCGCAATACACCCAGGTCATCGCGCGCCGCATCCGCGAGTGCAACGTCTATTCCACCATCCTGCGTTTCGACACGCCCGCCGCGAAAATCGCCGCGCTGGCCCCGAAGGGAATCATTCTCTCCGGCGGGCCGTCGTCGGTCTATGCCAAGGACGCGCCGCTGCCGGACAAGGCTATTTTCTCGCTCGGCGTGCCGGTGCTTGGCATCTGCTTCGGCGTGCAACTCTTCGCGCAATTTCTCGGCGGCCGGGTCGAGAAGGGCCAGAAACGCGAATACGGCAAGGGCACGCTCACGGTGAAGGATTCAAGCTGCGCGCTGTTTTCAAAATTGCCGCGCTCGCTCCAGGTCTGGAATTCGCACGGCGACAAGCTCACGAAATTGCCGCGCGGCTTCAAGCCCGTCGCCGTCACGGAGAACTCGCCGTTCGCCGCCATTGAGAACCGCGCGCAGAAGCTGTTCGGCCTGCAATTCCATCCCGAAGTCGTCCACACGCCGCGCGGCCGGGAAATCATTTCCAACTTCGTCCACAAAATCTGCGGCTGCGGCAAGGGCTGGACGATGCGCAATTACGTCGAGCAGGCCGTCGCGGAAATCCGCCGGCGGGTCGGCGGCGAGAAGGTGGTTCTCGGTTTGAGCGGCGGCGTGGATTCCAGCGTCGCGGCGGCACTGCTGCACAAGGCCATCGGCGGCCAACTCACCTGCATCTTCGTCAACAACGGGCTGCTCCGAGCGCGCGAGGCGGAAACGGTCCAGGAAGTTTTCGGGCGCAACTTCAAGATGAAGCTGCAATACGAGGACGCCTCGAAATTGTTTTTGAAGGGGCTCAAGGGCGTCACCGACCCGGAGCGCAAACGCAAAATCATCGGCCGGACGTTCATTGAGGTTTTTCAGGCGGCGACCAAGCGCGCCGGCCGGGCGAAATTCCTCGCGCAAGGCACGCTCTATCCCGACGTGATTGAATCCGTGCCCATTGGCGGCAATCCGGCGGCGATGATCAAGAGCCATCACAACGTCGGCGGGCTGCCGAAGACAATGAAATTTCAACTCGTCGAGCCGTTGAAATGTCTGTTCAAGGACGAAGTCCGCCTGCTCGGCCTCGAACTGGGCCTGCCGAAGGAGATCGTTTATCGCCAGCCGTTTCCCGGGCCCGGCCTCGCCGTGCGCTGCCTCGGCGAAGTGACGCCGGAGAAATTGCAGGTGCTGCGCCGCGCCGATGCGATTGTCGTCGAGGAGATGAAGATGAGCGGGCTTTATTACAAGACGTGGCAGACGTTTGCGGTGCTGCTGCCGGTGCGCAGCGTGGGCGTGCAGGGCGACGAGCGCACCTACGATTGGACGCTCGCCATCCGCGCCGTGGAATCGCAGGACGGCATGACGGCGGACTGGGTGAAGCTGCCCTACGATCTGCTGGAAAAAATCTCACTGCGCATCACGAATGAAGTGCGCGGCTTGAATCGCGTCGTCCTCGACCTCACCAGCAAGCCGCCCGGCACGATCGAGTGGGAATAATCCTGCAAAGTGGTGGAAGCAGAGAAAGGTTGGACGCGGATATCGCAATTGACACGGATTGAATCCGCGAAATCCGCCGGCGAAACTCCTTGTTCCGGCTTTGCAATTTTCCGGGTTGGGCTACATTGCCGCCATGCAGCGGTTGAGAAAAATTTTCTGGACGGCAACAATGCTGGCGGCGCTGGCGCTCGGCGTTTATCTCGGCCTGACCGTGGCGCGCTGGAACGGCAGCGGCCTGCGCGTCGAAAACACCGCAACCATCATCCAGCAGGTGCAGACACTGTCGGACCTGGTCACGGTCAAATATGTGATGCAAAAGGTGGAGTTCGTGGATTCTCCGCCGGGCAGCACGCTGGGGCAATTCGTCCAGGGCGACAACAAGGTGCTGTTGCTGGCGCAGGGCATCGTCAAGGCGGGCATTGATTTGAAAAAAATCGCATCAGGCGATGTGGCCATTTCGGGCAAGACTCTCACCATCACCCTGCCGAGGCCGGAAATCACCGACGCCTATCTCGACGACGCGCAGACGAAGGTAATCGAGCGGACGACGGGATTTCTGCGGTCGCTGGACAAGGACCTGGAGCAGACGACGCGGCAATATGCCGTGGATGACATCCGGCGGGCGGCGCTGCAGGGCGGGATTTTGAATGACGCGAGCGAGCGGGCGCGGGCGGAACTGCGGGCGTTTTTCCAGCAGGCGGGATTCGAGACGGTGGAGTTCCGGTGAGCCAGGCCAAAGTCTGAAACAAACCGCCGGACCGTGCGCAAATTGAACACCGTGTCCTAAATTGAATCAGTGTGGATGATTTTCACCACCCGCGGGACCTGCGGCGGCTCCTCGATTTGGATGGCAATTTGCTGGCGCGGCACCGGTGGCGGGACTTTGGGGACGCGCGGTTGGAGCTGCGCCAGATAAAGCGCGGCTGTCGGCGATGCCGACGCACAGTTGCCCGATGCCGCCCGTCCGCGGGCTTCCTCCGCCTTTTTCATTGAATTGATTTTTCTGGCCATGCCGCCCTTGTCGCAAGTCGCATGCCAGAATGTCGCGGATGCCTGAAAAAAATGGGGACGGCGCGGCCGCAAAAACTTTTCTTCTCAACACGGCGGTCTTGTCCTACACTTTTCTTCAGATGAAAACACCCGGCCTCATCTGGGAAATTGCTTCCTGCAATCTTCATTTCCCCACAGGCCGTTTTCAGCGACCGCAGAACACCTCACAATTATGAAAACCTATCAACCTGCAGAACTCCGGAACTTCGCCATCGTCGGCCACGCCTCGTCCGGCAAAACCATGTTGAGCGAGGCGATGCTCATGTGCGGCGGCGTCATCAACCGCATGGGCCGCATCGCCGACGGCTCCACCGTGTCGGATTACCACGTCAGCGAAAAGACCCGGAAGATTTCCGTGTCGGCGTCGCTGCTCCACACGGAATGGATGGGGAAAAAGTTCAACATCATTGACACGCCCGGCTACCTCGATTTCATCAGCGAAGGTCTGGGCGCGCTGCGCGTCGGCGATTTCGCGCTGGTCGTCATCCACGCGCAGCACGGCCTCGGCGTCGGCACCGACCGCGTGTGGAATTATGCCACCAGCTACGGCCTCCCCAAAATGATCGTCGTCAACGCGCTCGACAAGGAGAACGTGGATTTTGACGCGGCGGTGAAAGGGGCGCAGGAGCATTTTGGACGGCATGTTTTCCCGTTGAACTACCCGGTGAATGCCGGCCCCGGCTTCAACAAGGTGCTGGACGTGCTGCGCAACGAAATCGTGACCTACGCGACCGACGGCAGCGGAAAATACACGGAGGAGCCGGCGACCGGCGAGTGGGAGGCGAAGGTCAAGGAATTGCACGGCCAGCTCATTGAGCACATCGCGGAATCCGACGACGAGCTGATGAGCAAGTTTTTTGAGCAGGGAAATTTGTCGGAGGAGGAATTCCGTGCCGGCATCCACGCGGCGGTGCAGAGGGAATTGTTCATCCCCCTGTTCGCCGCGTCGGCGGAAACCAACATCGGCGTCGCCCGGCTGATGGATTTCATCGCCAAATTCGGCTCGTCACCGGTGGACCGCAAAAACGTTCCCGCGATTGACGCCAACGGCAAGGAAACCGAAGTGTCGCTCGACAGCCCCGAGACGGCGGTCTATGTCTTCAAAACGATGTCCGAGGCGCATTTCGGCGAGCTGTCGTTTTTCCGCGTCTATTCCGGCTCGATTTCGACGGGCAAGGATTTGTTCAACAGCGACCGCAAGATCACCGAGCGCATCGGGCAGATTTACCAGCTCAACGGCCAGACGCGCGTGCCCGTCGCCACGCTGGGTGCGGGCGACATCGGCGCGGTGGTCAAGCTCAAGGACACGCACACCGGCAACACGCTGTGCACCGTCAAGCGTCCCGTTACGCTGCCCAAGGTCGTCTATCCCAAGCCAAACATCCACGCCGCGCTCATCGCCAAGATCAAGGGCGAGGAGGACAAAATCGCCTCCGGCCTCGCCGCGCTGCATCAGGAAGACCCGACGTTCCTTTACGTCGTGGATTCGGAGCTGCATCAAACCATCATTTCCGCGCAGGGCGAATTGCATCTGGAAGTCGTTGCCGACCGTTTGCGCCGCCGGCACAACGTCCACGTCGAGCTGGCCGAGCCGCGCGTGAAATACCGCGAGACCATCAAGGGCAAGGGCGATTCAAAGTATCGCCACAAGAAGCAGACCGGCGGCGCGGGACAATTCGCCGAGGTCTGGATGCGCATCGAACCCCGGCCGCGCGACGCCGGTGTGGAGTTCACCAACTCGCTCGTCGGCCAGAACGTGGACCGCAATTTCGTGCCGTCCGTCGAGAAGGGCGTGCAGCAGGCCTGCACCGAGGGCATCATCGCCGGCTGCCGCGTGACAGACGTGAAGATTGATTTTTACGACGGCAAGATGCATCCGGTGGACTCGAAGGACATCGCGTTCCAGATCGCGGGCTACTTCGCGTTCAAGGAGTCGTTCATGGCCGCTCGGCCGGTTTTGCTGGAGCCGATTGAAACGGTGGAAATCCATATCCCGGAGGATTGCATGGGCAAGGTGATGGGCGATTTGTCTTCCCGGCGCGGAAAGATCATCGGCATGGACACCGACAGCACGTTCCAGGTCATCAAGGCCAGTGTGCCGACGAAGGAACTTTACCATTATTCCAGCACGCTGCGCTCATTGACCGGCGGACGCGGCGTCCACACGGAGGAATTCAGCCACTACGAGGAAATGCCCCGCGACGCGGCGGAAAAAGTGATCGAGGAGGCGAAGAAACGGAAGGCCGCCGGGGAAATGCATTAAATCTTTGGGAGAAAAATCAAATTCTCCCGGGCTTCGATAAAATCGAACCGGTGGCGGGTCGCTCCGCCGGATCAAATCCGCCGCGCGCTCAAGGCGTCGCGGCAGCGGTGCGGTTGATGGCGGCGCAAAGCGCGTCCTTGAGCTTCGCGCGCTTGAACTTCAACTCCTCGAGTTCCTGATCGGTGCCGAACTCGGTTTCTTCTTCAATGTGGCAGATGGCGTCGTCCACTTGATGGTATTCCTCGAACATCTGGCGGAACTGGCCGTCACTCAGCCGCAGGTGGCGGATGGTTTCGCGATGTTCGGGGAATTCACTCACGAACGGATGATGTATGTCCATTGGAATTCCTCCGGTTGAAGGTTGGCAGTTGTTGAACTGTTCATTGTCCTCATGACCTGAACTTGGTTCTAACTAACCCACTTTGTCCGGTCTGGCTAGTGAAATTTTGCAAAAATGTCACAAAGTTATTCACCGGTGCAACGCCCCGTTTCCCGGCGCGACGGCGCCTACCGGCTGCCGAGCTGCTGGAGCAGTTTGGCGTGAATGCCGCCGAAGCCGCCGTTGCTGAAAACCACCACTACGTCGCCGCCGGCGGCGGTTTTCGACAGGTGCGCGACGATGGCGTCCGCATCCGGCAGATAAACCGCGTCCCTGCCGGCGGCCTTCAAATCCTGCATCAGCTTTTCGGGGTTGAGCCGCTCCTCCGGCGCGAGCTGCTCCAGCCGCGCCACCTCGGAAACAATCACCACGTCGGCATCCGCGAACGATGCGGCCAGTTCGTTTTGAAAAACATTCCGCCGCGTCGTGTTGCTGCGCGGCTCGAAGACGGCCCGGATTTTTTCACGCGGATATTTCAGGCGCAGCGCCTTCAGCGTCTCGCGGATGGCCGTCGGGTGATGGCCGAAATCGTCAATCACCGTCACGCCGCCCGCGATGCCGCGCACCTCCATCCGCCGCCGGATGCCCTTGAACGTGTCGAACGCCGACTGGATTTGCTGATTCTTCAGCCCGCAATGCTTCGCCGCCGCGACGACCGCCAGCGCGTTGCGGACATTGAATTCGCCAACCATGTTCAGGTGAAACTTGAAGCTGGGAATTTCAAACTCCGTCGCCGTCGGGCCGAAGCGCAGGTTGAACGCCCGGACCGCATTTCCTTCGCCAAGCCCGAACCGCTTGACCGGGCAGTGCGTCACATCCAGCAGCGGCGCGAGGTTCGCGTCGTCCCCGTTGCCGAGCAGCAGGCCGTTGCGCGGCACGAGCCGGATGAAATGCGAGAAGGTTTTTTTGTAGGCGGCGAGGTTTTCAAAAATGTCGGCGTGGTCGAATTCCAGGTTGTTGATGATGGCGACCTCCGGCTGGTAATGGATGAACTTGCTGCGCTTGTCGAAAAACGCCGTGTCGTATTCGTCGCCCTCGATGACGAACCACTCGCTGTCCGTGAAGCGCGCGCCCTGCGAAAAATTGTTCGGGATGCCGCCGATGAGATAGCTTGGATTCAGCCCGTTGTGCTCGAAGACCCACGCCAGGAGCGAGGTTGTGGTGGTCTTGCCGTGCGTGCCGGCGACGACGAGCGCGCGTTTGCCGCGGATGAAAAACTCCCGGAGCAGCTCCGGCAGCGAGCAGTAACGCAGCTTGTGGTCCAGCACAAACTCGGCCTCCGGATTGCCGCGCGAAATGGCGTTGCCGATGACCACAAGATCCGGCTTGTGCGCGAGGTTATGCTCCGCGTAGCCGTTCATCACCGTGATTTGCTTGGCGGCGAGGAAGGTGGACATCGGCGGATAGACATTCTGGTCGGAGCCGGTGACGGCAAAGCCCTTGTCAAACATGGCGGCGGCGGCGGACGCCATCGCCGTGCCGCCGATGCCGGTGAAATGAACGGATTTGATCTCGGATGAAAACATGGCGGGAAATTTAACCGCCAGGACGCCGCGGCACAAAGTTTTTTCCAAGAGTTGCACGATTCAACTTGACACACTTCACTGTCATGCTAAAAGCGAAACATGAACCCTTCAGATTATTTAATCAAAACCCGTCGGCACTTGTCATTTTTGGACAAGCGGAACTGCGCCTTCACCTTGACTGAACTGGCGGTGGTGATTGCAACCATTGCCGTGCTGACGGCACTGGTGCTGCCGGCACTGGCCGGGGTTGCCAACAAGGGAGGCCGCGCGCAATGCGCCAACAATCTCCGCCAGATTTATGTCGCGTCCATGATCTACGCGACCGAATACCGGGACTGGCTGCCTGTAAACCTTGTTCATCCGCAAAGCGTCAATGTTTTGAACGGCATGCACTACACACGATATGTAGCGACGTATGGAAGTCCTTATATATTCATTCCAACAAACGGAAATCAGGCTACTTACGGCTTTACGGATTTGGGACTTCTCTACCACGCCAGCCTAGCGGGTAACGGAAGCATTTTTTACTGCCCGGAGCAGTGGGGCACGGTTTTGGGTGCAAATATCTATTCGCCTTTATTGACAACCGACGGAACCGGGACTGTCAGATCTAGCTATGCATTTAATCCGCGAACGGTTGATCCAACCAATAGTAACTTTCTCCGTCTCTACCAAAAAACCAGCGATTTACCGCCGCACAAGCTGTTTGCCGTGGATTATTTTGCCGGTGGTGGTAGTGGCACGTCATTCAGTCCCAATTCCATTTCACATTTCCGCGAGCGTGGCTGGAATGTGCTTTTTACCGACGGTAGCGTGCAATTCTCACAAAATGTCCAGGCTTTCAATTTGATTCAGACATTTTCTGTGACCGAATCAAGCCAATCACAAGAACAGGAAGATTTTATCCTTAATTGCCTTGAACTGGACCATTGATTTACACCTGCCAACCACCACCGATTACCATGAAACCTACAAAACAAAATCACACTTGCCGGCGCGGAAAGTTTCAACGCATCATATCGTTGGTGGGGCTGTTGGTTTTGCTGCCCGGATTCATCACGCGTGCCGCCATGCCGGTTGAAATTCACGCCTTTCCCAATCCTGACTTTCTGCCCGCCGGGCTGGTGCAGGGCGCGGATGGCAACTTCTACGGCACGATGCATCAAACCGGCCCCGGAGGTTATGGCGCAGTTTATCAAATGACGCCGGGTGGCGCGGTCACCACCCTGTATTCTTTCAGCGGAACCTATGGCGCCGATCCGAAATCGCGCTTGATTGTGGGCGCGGACGGAAACTTCTACGGCGTCACGCAATCGGGTGGCACGAACGGTTGTGGAACGGTGTTTCAACTCACCCCGGCGGAAAGGATGGCGGGCGGTGGCAGCATTCAACGCTCGCCGTTGGGAACGTTCACCACCCTCTTCCATTACACCCTCGTCCATTTCAACGGCACTAATGGCGCTTCGCCATTTGGCGAATTGGTGCAGGGCACGGACGGCAATTTTTACGGCACGACACAATCCGGAGGCGCCGGCAGCAGCGGCACGGTCTTCCAAGTCACACCTTCCGGCGCACTGACGACGCTGGCTTCATTCACCGGCGGGAATGGTGCGGTGCCGTGGGCAGGATTGGTTCAAGGTGTGGACGGCAATTTTTACGGCACGACGCAATCCGGCGGCATCAGTAATCGGGGAACCATTTTCCAAGTCACCACGGGTGGCACGCTTACGTCCTTGGTTTCATTCAGGGGCACGAACGGCAGTTATCCGACCGGAAAATTATTACAGGGCGCGGACGGGAATTTTTACGGCACGACTTACACGGGCGGAAAAAATGGTTGCGGCACGGTGTTTCGAGTCGCGACGAACGGTGCGCTGACCACCTTGGCATCCTTCAACGGAATTAATGGCTTTGGTCCGCGGGCCGGCTTGACGCTTGGCGGGGATGGAAACATGTATGGCACCACGGTGGGCGGCGGAACTGGCGGCTACGGCACGGTATTTCAAGTCACGCCTTCGGGAACACTCAACTCGCTGGTTTCGTTCAACGGTGCAAATGGTTCTGGGCCAGATTCGCCGCTGTTGCTCGCGGCGGATGGGAATTTTTACGGCACGACCGAATCCAGCATTCCCGGTGGCAATGGCACCGTCTTCAAACTGTCCCCAAATGGCACACTGACGACACTGGCGTATTTGAACAGCATCGAAGGCGCCAATCCCCATGCCGGGTTGCTGCTCGGAACCGATGGAAATTATTACGGAACAACAGAGTATGGCGGCACGAACAACTGCGGAACGGTCTTCCAATTGACGTCCGCAGGAACGATCAATACCCTGGCTGCCTTCAATTTCACCAACGGCGCCTACCCGGTGGCCGGCCTGGCGCTGGGTTCCAACGGTGTTTTCTATGGCATGACCTGCGACGGCGGCGCGGGCAACCTTGGAACGATTTTCAGTCTGGCACCGGGTGGTGCGCTGACGACGTTGGTTTCATTCAACAGCACAAACGGCTCATATCCCGCGGGCGGACTGGTCTTGGGAACGAACGGCCTTTTTTACGGCACCACATTCCGGGGCGGGTCGAACGATTGCGGCACGGTGTTTCAGGTGACTACGAATGGCGTCCTCACATCCCTGATATCATTTAATTTTTCCGATGCGAATGGTTTCTATCCGCCGGACGGGTTGACGCCTGGATGGGACGGGTATCTGTATGGAGTAAATTACAGTGGTGGGGCGTCTTCCTATGGAACGGCATTCAAAATGTCATACGCGGGAGTTGTTTCAAGCGTTAATGGTTTAAACAGCGTGAACGGAAATCCGGTGGCGAGATTGACGTCAGGCTGGAATTTGCAGTTGTATGGTTCGTCTGCCTCATCAGCCGGAGGCATATTCGATATCCAATATTTGTCCTTCAACACCGCGTCCACGCTTTACACATTCAGTGGAACGGATGGCAGCAGTCCGACGGCAGCTTTGGTGCAGGGATCCGATGGAAACTTTTATGGCACCACGGAATACGGCGGCACGGGCGGATGCGGCACGATGTTTCAAATCACTCCGGTGGGCGCGTTCACCAGCCTGTTTTCGTTCGGCATCAACGGCACCAATAACGGCGCCAGCCCGGATGGGGAATTGGTGCAGGGCGCGAATGGCAATTTCTATGGCACGACATCGAGCGGCGGGAGCGCTGGCGGCGGGAATATATTTTTATTGATGACCAACAGCTCATCAATCGCGCCCGTCGTCATTTTTCAACCCACCAACGAAACGATTCTTGTGGGCGTCACGGCGGCCTTCACCGTGCTGGCCGGCGGCGATCTCCCGTTGAGCTATCAATGGCAGTTGAACGGAACCAACCTGGATGGGGCAACCAGCGCGAACCTGATACTGAACAATGTCCAACCGGCACAGGCGGGGAATTATTCGGTGGTGGTGACCAACGCGGCCGGCTTGATGATCAGCTCGAATGCCGTGCTGGTGGTTCAGGATGCGTCGCCGGCAATCACCTTTCAACCTGCGCCCCAGGCGGTGGCGACGGGTGGCACGGCAATATTCAACGTGCAGGTTGCGGGTTCGCTGCCGTTTTATTTTCAATGGAGTTGCAACGGCACGAATCTGGTTGGAGCCACCAATGCGTCGCTGATGCTGAATAATATTCAACCGGCGCAGGCGGGGAATTATTCGGTGGTGGTGACAAATCTGCAGGGTTCGGCGGTCAGTTCCAACGCGTTGCTGGCGGTTTATACGGTTCCGGCATTCATTGCAGCGTCGCCGATGAGTCAGGAGGCGCCCATTGGCAGCACCGTTGAATTGGCGGTGGCTGCTGGCGGAACATTGCCGCTGACTTACCAGTGGAGTTGCAACGGGACGAACCTGGTCGGGGCGACAAATGTTTCGCTGACATTGACCAATGTCCAATCAAGCCAGGCTGGCACCTATGCGGTGGCGGTGACGAATGTGTATGGATCGGCAATCAGTTCCAATGCGATGTTGCTGGTGGCGATTCCGAGTGTGCCGGACACCTTCAATCCGGGTGCGAATGGCAATGTTTATTGCGTGGCGGCGCAGACCGACGGAAAGATTGTGGTCGGTGGCAGCTTTACCACACTGGGTGGCCAGAGCCGTGCGTATATCGGACGGCTCAACGCCGACGGCACGCTGGATACCAGCTTCAACCCCGGAGCAGGCTCAACGGTTTATTCGCTGGCGGTGCAGACAGATGGCAAGATTGTTGTGGGTGGCGTTTTCTCCACGCTGGGTGGTCAGAGCCATGCGTATCTCGGCCGGCTTAACACCGACGGCACGCTGGACACCAATTTCGTTGGCGGATCAAGCGGAACGGTTTATTCGCTCGCACTACAGGCTGATGGAAAGATTTTGGTGGGTGGTTCACCGCTTATCCGCCGGCTCAATTCCGATGGCACGTTGGACTTTTCTTATTCCGTGACCTCCGGATCGGTGTATTCGCTCGCATTGCAGGCCGACGGAAAGATTTTGGTGGGTGGCACTTTCACCCGGATGGGTGGCCAGAATCATGTGCGTATTGGCCGGCTCAACGCCGACGGCACACTGGACACCGGCTTCAATCCCGGAGCAAGCAACACGGTGTATTCGGTGGCAGTGCAGGCGGATGGAAAGATTCTGCTGGGTGGCACATTCTCCATGTTGAACGGCTCGAGTTGCACGAACATCGGCCGGCTCAATGCCGACGGCACGCTGGACGTCAGTTTTAATTCCGGAGCAACTAATCGTTCGGGTCAGACGTGTTATGTGTATTCGCTCGCGCTGGAGGCGGACGGCGGGATTCTGGTGGGCGGGGCTTTCACTTCGCTGGGCGGCCAAAGCTGCACAAATATTGGACGACTCAATTCCGATGGCACACTGGACGGCAATTTTTATTCCGGAGCAAACGGCACGGTGTATTCGGTGGCCGTGCAATCGGATGGCAAGGTTTTGGGTGGTGGCGCTTTCGCCACGCTGGGCGGTCAGAGCCGTTCATATCTCGGGCGCCTGACTCCCACGATCCCGGCTCCGCAAAGTCTGACATTCGATGGCTCAACCATTAACTGGCAGCGGGGTGGGAGCTGTCCGGAAGTCTGGGGAACATCCTTCGACGCCGCGACCAACGGCACAATTTGGACGGCGCTGGGAGCCGGCACCCGCGTGGCGGGCGGCTGGCAGTTGACCGGGCTGGCCTGGCCCACGAATGCCAGCTTGCGGGCGCGGGGGTTTGTCGCCGGTGGACAATATGGCGGGTCCACTTGGGATGTCCAAACGTTGAGTGGCCCGCCCATCATCACCAACCAGCCGGTGAACCAGACCGTGTTGGCGGGTGGCACGGCGACGTTCACGATCCTGGCAGACGGCGCGCCGACGTTGGGTTATCAATGGAATTTCAACGGGACGAATCTAGCCGGGGCAAACAATGCTACCTTGACCATCTCCAATGTTCAATCCTGCCAAGCGGGCAATTACGCAGTGCTGGTGACCAATAACTTCGGTTCCGTCGTCAGTTCCAATGCAATCTTGACGGTTCCAACAATGGATCATCTGACTTGGAATCCGATTCCGTCACCGCAATTTGTCAGCGCGCCAATGGCCGTTTCGCTCCAGGCACGCGACGCCGCCAATGGCCTGTTCACCAATTTCAACGGCAGCGTTTCGTTGGGGTCCACCAACGGGGTGGCCGTCACTCCGCCGGTTTCGGGCAATTTCGTGCAGGGGGTGTGGACGGGTGCCGTGGTGATTGCACAGCCGGTGACAAATCTGGTCTTGCAGGCGGCTGACGGGTTGGGACACATCGGACTGGCAAATGCCATCAATGTGGTCAGCCTGCCGCCGTTGACGACAACATTTTCGGGCAACGCGTTCTTCATCTTCTGGCCGACCAACCCGGCGGGCTTTGTTTTGGAAACCTCACCGGACTTGTCTCCGGGAAGCTGGGTGCCCGTGACCGCGATTCCCATTCCGACCAACGATCAATACTACCAGCCCATCCAACCGTCGGGCACAAACGCCTTCTATCGCCTGCGGTTCTCCGGCTACTGACCCGCGCGTTGGTATCGCATTGTGTTTCAATAGTCCGCCATCTTCCGGCTGCCGGGGTGCGAAGTTTTTTGAAACCAAAAAACATTTGCGCCGTCTGATTTGCTTTCAAGCGATGAAAATGGCAGAACTGCGCGCATTCACATCATGAAGGCAACCGTCCCTTCAGCCCGGTCGTCTTTTTGGATTTTTCAATCCAAACTGACGAGGCTCGCGCCGTTGTTGCTCGGACTTTTTCTCGCCGGATGCAAATCAACCCTCGCGCCAGCGCCCCCTGCCCAACCCGCGCCAATCTTCGCCACCCCGACGAACGCCGTTTTCCCCCAGGATTTTGCCAACGTTGACGTTCAACATGACCGCACGGCCTACCAATCGGATTTCTCCACCGACGCCCATCGCACGCTCCCGATGCTGTTCATCATCGGCGATTCGACGGTTCACAATTCAAGTGGCGGCAGGGTCGGCTGGGGCGACATCATCGGGAAATATTTCGACACGAACAAAATCCGTGTCGAAAACCACGCGCTGGCCGGGCGCAGCAGCCGCACTTTCATTACGCAAGGCTGGTGGAATCTCGTTCTTGCGACGTCGCGGCCCGGCGATTTTGTCTTGATCCAGCTCGGCCACAACGACGGCGGACCGCTCGACGACACGAATCGCGCGCGCGGTTCGATTCCCGGCATCGGCGACGAGACAAGGGAAATTTACAATCCGGTCATGCACAAGCCGGAGGTCGTCCACACTTACGGCTGGTATCTGCGCAAATACATTTCCGACGCGCGCGCGAAAGGCATGACGCCCATCGTCTGCTCGCCGGTTCCGCATGTGCCGAAGCAGGCGGTCAAGGCGGGCGACGTGGAGCCGAGCAATTATGTCCTTTGGACCGGCGAAGTTGCCACCAATGAGAACGCGCCGTTCATCCACCTGAACCGGATTGTGATGGGCCGTTACGCCGGGATGACACCGGAGCAGATCAAGCTGAAATACTTCACGCCCGCCGACAACACGCACACAAATCCGACGGGCGCGGTGCTGAACGCCGCCTCGGTCATCGAGGGCCTGCGCGGGCTTGTAAATTGTCCATTGCAAAACGATCTGGCATTGCCACAATCTTGAAATTTATGATCAACACTATGTTTCCGAAATGTTTTGGTGCGGTTCTTTTCCTCTGCGCCATCGCGCTCGCGCCGTGCGCCCGCGCGGAGGTGCGCCTCGCCAGCCCGTTCACCAGCCACATGGTTTTGCAACGCGACATGAAGGTGCCGGTCTGGGGCACGGCGGACGCCGGCGAAACCGTGACCGTGGAATTCGCCGGGCAGAAAATTTCCGCGCAGGCCGATGCCAACGGCAACTGGCGCGCGGATCTCAAGCCGTTGGAAGTTTCGGCGGAGAGCCGCACGCTCACCGTCACCGGTTCGCACACGGCGCAACCGATCACGCTCGACGACGTGCTGGTCGGCGAAGTGTGGCTGGCGTCTGGCCAGTCGAACATGGATTTCAGCATGTCGAAAAAGGTGAAGTATTTTGCGGGCGTGACCAATGAGGATGTGGAGATCGCCGCCGCGAATTATCCGCTCATCCGCATGTTCATCGGCGATGCGTCCAAGGCTTACGCGCCGCAAATGTGCGTCACCGGCGCATGGAAGGTTTGCACCCCGGAGACGGCCCCGGCGTTTTGCGCCGTCGGCTATTTTTTCGCGCGCGATTTGCAGAGGGAAATCAAGGTGCCCGTCGGCATCATCGCCGAGGCATTTGGCGCGAGCACGGCGGAGTCGTGGATTGACCGCGAAACCATGGCCAACGATCCGCAGTTGAAACCGATGCTCGACCGGTTTGACGCGGCGGTGGAGAGCTTCCGCACCAACCGCCCGGCCGTGGTCGCCCCGCCGCGTTCCGAAGACGTGAATGCCACGAACGAAGTCGTCGCCGCCACCAATGCGCCCGCCGCCGGCACGAACGCGGCCGCGCGTGGCAGCCGCCGTCGCGGCCCCAGCGGCCCGCGCGACCCCGTGCAGGACCAGCACAACGCCACCGTCCTCTTCAACGGCATGATCCACCCGGTCATTCCTTTTGCGATTCGCGGCGTCATCTGGTATCAGGGCGAATCCATCATTGACGCGAACAAGGGCGGCATCGCGCTTTATCCGCACGTGCAGGCGGCGCTCATCCGCGACTGGCGCGCGCTTTGGGGCGAAGGTGATTTTCCGTTTTACATCGTTCAACTCCCCGGGCAGGAAGCGGCGAGCAACAGCCCGTGGGTCCGCGAAGCCCAGGCCACGGTGCTCTCACTGCCGAACACCGGCATGGCTGTCATCACCGACATCGGCGAGGCGCACAACGTCCATCCGAAAAACAAGCAGGACGTGGGCGATCGCCTCTCGCGCATCGCGCTGGCAAACGTTTATGGCCTCAAAATGGAATTCTCCGGGCCGGCCTATGAATCCATGCAGGTCGAGGGCGGCGCGATCCGCGTGAAGTTCTCGCACCTCGGCGGAGGGCTTGTTGCCAGGGGCGGCGAACCGCTCAAGTGGTTTGAAATCGCGGGCGCGGACAAGAAATTTGTTCCTGCCGTGGCGAAGATTGACGGCGACACGGTGGTGGTGAGCAGCCCCGACGTGGCCGCGCCGGTCGCGGTGCGCTACGCATGGGTGAATTTCCCCGACGGCTGCAACCTGTTCAACGCCGCCGGCCTGCCCGCCGCCCAGTTCCGAACCGACAACTGGTAAAATTATGAAAATTACATCGAATCTCAAACCGCTGGCCGTCATCGCGCTGGCTGCTGGCTGCCTGATTTCCCCCCGCGTTCTGGCGGCGGAAACAACTGTTGCGGCAACTGCGGTTTCATTTTCCGTCACCAACAGCGGGACGGCACCGCTCTCTTACCAATGGAATTTCGATACAAATTCGGTTTCCAGCAGCACAAAGACAAATTCCTCGCCGACCGAGTGGATTGACGCCGACACCGGCCACCGCGTCGTGCAGCTTTCGACCGAGCCGGGCAGCGAGAGCCTGTATTTCAACTTGAACCCGTTCACGCCCGACGGAAAAAAAATGGTCATCACCACGCCCAGCGGCATTTCGATGATTGACCTGCAAAGCCACGCGGTCGAAAAAATCGTCGAGGGCCGAGTCCACATCATCATGGTCGGCCACAAGACCGGACAGATTTATTACGTCCTGAATCGAATCGAAAACGGCGTCACCAACCACTTCGTCTGCGCAACCGACCCGAAAACGAAGGTCACCCATGAAATTCTCAAGCTGGCGCGCGGCCAGTCCGTGGACACGGTCAACGCCAACGAAACGCTCCTGTGCGGCACTTTTACCGAGCGCACGGACTGGGGAACGAATGAATTTTTTGACGGCGGCCCGAACCGTTTGAACGACATTCAGTTCGCCGACGAACAGCGCGGCAAGAAAGGCACGATGATGGAGCAGCGCCTCGCCAAACGTTATCCCATGGAGCTGTTCTTCTACAACATTGCGACCGGCAAGACCAAAAAAGTCAACCGCTGCGACGACTGGCTCGGCCATCTCCAATTTTCGCCGACCGATCCGAACCTGCTGATGTTCTGCCACGAGGGACCCTGGCACAAGGTGGACCGCATCTGGACGATTCACACCGACGGCTCGCATTTGAAACTGATCCACCAGCGGACGATGACGATGGAGATTGCCGGCCACGAATTCTGGAGCGCCGACGGCAAGACGATCTGGTATGACCTGCAGACGCCGCGCGGCCAGGATTTCTGGGTGGCGGGCTACGGCGTCACCAACGGCGCGCGGACGTGGTATCATTTGCAGCGCAACGAATGGGGCGTGCATTTCAACGTCTCGCCCGACAACACGCTCTTCTCCAGCGACGGCGGCGACGACAAAATGGTCGCCCATGCGCCGGACGGCAAATGGCTGTATCTGTTTTACCCGGAGCTGTTGCCCGACCAGTCCGACGGGAAGGTGGACACCAAAAAACTGATCAAGCCCGGCGTGTTCCACTCCGAAAAACTGGTCAACATGAGCAGACACGACTACGCGCTGGAGCCGAACGGCATGTTTTCGCCGGACATGAAATGGCTCATCTTCCGCTCCAACATGAGCGGCGCGAACCAGGCCTATGCCGTGGAATTGAAACGCGCGGACGGCAAACCCGGCAATCAGGACAGCACGAACCAGTCGTTTTACTGATTTGCGCCCGTTACCCCGCAGCACTCAGCGGACTGCCCGCCCTGCCGACAATAGCCCAGCCTTTCAAGGCTGGGTTGGCGGAGGCGTGAAATAAAAAGTCCCGGCAGGGACGAAAGAACCAATCTGCCGTCCCTGGCGGGACTTGGGAATTTTGACGTGCGCAAACCCACGGCTAAAGCCGTGGGCTATTTTCAGAAAACGGATAGGGTGCGCCGGGCCGGCGAAACTATTTCATCTTTTCGACGACAAGCGTTTCGATCATTTTTGGCGGGGCCGTGGCAGCACTTTGGATTTATTGGTGGACAGGCGTTCGTAAAAATGAGCAAGCTGTTCCATTCTTTGGTTTGTCAGAGCATAATATTGATCATTGGTAACAACATATTTCATCGTCATGCCGTTTGGCAGCCCCGGTGGTCGTTTATCCAAAGCAACCACGCCTGTTAGAACTGGCGCGAGGGCCAAATGGCGACCCCCGACGTCAATTTGTTGCACACTCAAACGGGCGACTACGGCCGGATATGTGTCTTCGGACGATTTGCCATTCTCCAATGGCTCAAGATGATAGAGCACGGCAGTCAACGGGAAGGTGATTCCATTACAATTTGTGGTTTCAAGAACCTTGTATGAAAATTCAACAAACCCATTTTTATACGGTTCAGGCCATTCCGTGGTCGTGCCGTCGGATAGAAATATTGTTCCGTTGTTTGTAATAATCAATTCTGACAAAAACTGCCGTTCGGGCTCAATGTAGGTTGCCCTGAATCCGCCCGAATTCTTGGGATTGTTGAAAAGTTCACGTTCAAAGATTAAATGGATTTGATTCGAGCCAACCAGTGGTAACTCTGGTGATGGACAAAGAGTCAGCCAAGGCAGAAACAATTCCCGTTGTTCTTCTTTTGGAAATGTGTCTGAAGTGACAAACGCCGAAGGGCTCCAATTTTTTGGTTTGGTCTCATTTGTCATGGATTGGAAAGTCATTATCTCCCTCATGCCATCTGGAATCCGCTTGTCATCTATCATCGTGACCATGTGTCCGCTGGGAGCCGGGAATCCCGGAGGATCAGTGTGGTGCAGGTAAGTGAATTGAATCCACCATACGCCGTTGCTATACGAAAACAAAACTTTGCCATCTGACTTAAAGACGTTATTTGTATCCAAGGGGTTTTGATGCCCCTCGGTTGAAACCAATCCCTCGGCAATAAATGGCGGGATGTTGCCATTTGGTTGCGGTGATTGTTCTTCAGCAGATTTGTTTGCAAGTGCCAGTGTTACCACCGCTCCGCCCAATAATGCGGTTACACCTACATAAAACACGAATTTTAGTTTCATCCACGTCATCATTTTCATAGTTCCATTCACAAGGGTTGTAATTGCTGTCGTCACCGCCGCGCCTTTCGCCGCTGCCACCGCCGCCGCCAATCCGGTTGGCGCGATTTGAATGGAGTTGACGGAAATGGCGCCGGTGATGGCGTCCGCCGTGGAATCCACGCCGCGTTGGGTGAACAGTTTCCGCAGCTTGTCCAGCGCGCGGTTCACCCGCACCCGCGCGCCGTCCTCGCTCACGCCCAGCGCCGCCCCCACTTCCGCCAGCGTCTTGTTCTCAAAAAACCGGAGCAACACCGCGTCGCGGTCGCGCGCGTTCAATTTGTCCAGCGCCGCCTCCAGCACGGGCGCAATCTGTTTCCAGATTTCCTGTTGCGACGAGGCGTCGCAGCCGCTGTCCGAAAGGGATTGCATGTAGGCCTCCTGTTCGCGTTGCTGCCGGCGGCGGCGTTGTTTCAGGGCGTCGGCGGCGGCGAATTGCGTGGCGCGGTAGAGCCAGCCGGTCAGCACGGTGCCCGCGCCGAGGGTCCTAGCCTTGCGGGCGAGGATGATGAACACCGCCTGCGCCACGTCCCCGGCCAGTTGGGCGTCGCCGGTGCGCCGCACGGCGGAGGAATAGACAAAATCCAGATGCCGCGCCACAAGCTGGGCGAAGGCCGGCTCGGACTGGCTGGCGGCGTATTCGCGCACCAGCGTCATGTCGTCAGGCTGCATTCATCTATTACATGGCCGTCGAAACGGAAAAGCGAACAAAGTTTTTGATGGAAACCGCCAAGAACGCGAAGAAAATTTACGGGCCGGTCACGGCTTGTTCATCCACCACAGGATCAGACCCAGCAGCGCCAGAACCATGACCACTCCGAAACCGGCGAGGATAAAAACCTGGGTGCGCTCCGAGAAGCGGTGATGCCGTTTGTGGTGCGGCTTGTGGCTCATGTCGCGCATCATTTGGCAAACCGCCGCACAAGGCAAGCGGTTTTATTTGAACAGCCACGCCAGCAGCGGCGCGACGGCGAGCGCCGGCAGGAAGTTTGCCAGCTCCACCCGGCGCACTTCAAAAATCACCAGCGTGACGGCGCAGGCAACCAGACCGGCGGTGGCGTTGACGGAATCCACCAGATGCCGTTGCTCCAAAAATGACCGCGCGTAGAGATGACAGGCCAGACTGATGGCATTGAGCAGCGCGAAAACCGGGATGGCGGACAACGCCGCCGGCCAGCGGAACATTTTCACAAAGCTCGCCGTCGCCAGCCCGTCCATCACGCCCTTGACGGCGAGCAGGCAAAAATAGCCGGACAATCCGTCCGCCACCGCGCCCAGCACGCCGAGCGGCGCGGCCCAGAACAAAATCGTGCAGGCGCAGAAGCCGTCGGCCATTTTGCGGGACGAATCGGTTTCCGCGGACGCCAGCAGGCGGCTGGCGTGACGGCCGAGGTGGTTGGACATTTTTTGCAGGCCCAGCAGCTTGCCAAGCAGGCTGCCCAGCACGATGGCGAGCACGGCGAGAAAAAGCTGCTTCAGGCACGACAGGAATGTTCCGTTGACGCCCAGCCAGACGAGGCGCAGCGCAAAGAAAACGGTGGCCACGCCGAGGGCGTTCCTGCAAAAAATTTGAGATCGGGCGGTAAGCGGCGCGCGGCGCGCGACGCCGAACAAACCGCCGAGCAAGATGCCGAGGGCGTTGAGAAATGCGCCTGTCATGCGCTGACTCAACCATTGTCCGGCCCAAGAGCCAAGCCGGAAATTTTTTGCGCCCGCGCGCAAAGCCTGTTACTCAAGGGTGATGGCCGAAACAAAAACCAGCTCCCGCAGCCCGTGGCTTTGGATTCCGACGCTTTACCTGGTGGAAGGATTGCCGTATGCGCTGGCGATGTCGGTGTCGGTGGTGCTTTACAAAAATCTCGGCATCGGCAACAGGGAAATCGGGATTTACACAAGCTGGCTGTATTTGCCGTGGGTCATCAAATCGCTGTGGAGCCCGGTGGTCGAAAAACTCCGCACGCGCCGGTTGTGGATTTGGGCGGCACAGATGTTCATGGGAGCCATTCTCGCCGCCGTCACGCTGGCAATTCCCGCGCCGCATTTTTTCCAGCTCACGCTGGCATTTTTCTGGCTGCTGGCGTTCAGCTCGGCGACGCACGACATCGCGGCGGACGGTTTTTACATGCTTGCAACGTCGGAACGTGAGCAGTCGTTCTTCAACGGCATCCGCAGCACGTTCTACCGCATGGCGACGATTCTGGCGCAGGGCGCGCTGGTCATATTCGCCGGCGAATTGCAGAAGCGCACCGGCAGTTTCATCACCGCCTGGTCAACGGCGCTGGCGCTGGTTGCGGGAACCATTTTTACGCTGGGAATCTATCATCGCGCCGCCCTGCCGAAGCCGGAAGAGGACCGGCCCGGCTCGCCGGGAAATTTTTCCGGCAATTTTCTGGAAACATTCGCGGGGTTTTTTCGGAAGCCAAAAATTGTGGCGCTGCTCGCGTTTCTGCTGCTCTACCGCCTGGGCGAGGCGCAACTCGTGAAAATGGCGCAGCCGTTCCTGCTCGATTCGCGCTCCGCCGGCGGGCTTGGCCTCGACGACACGCAAATGGGCCTCATTTACGGCACGATTGGCGTCGGCGCGCTGATGCTGGGCGGAATTCTTGGCGGCTTTGTCGTCGCACGAAACGGCTTGAAGTTCTGGCTCTGGCCGATGCTGCTGGCGATTCATCTGCCGGACGCGGTGTTCATCTGGCTGGCTTACACGCAGCCGGAAAATTTGTTTGCGATTGGCGCGGGCGTGGCGGTCGAGCAATTCGGCTACGGGTTCGGCTTCACGGCGTTCATGCTTTACATGATCTACATCGTGCGCGGCGAACACCGCACGGCGCACTACGCGATTTGCTCCAGTTTCATGGCGCTGGGCATGATGCTGCCGGGACGCTGGAGCGGTCAGTTGCAGGAAATGCTTGGCTACCCGCACTTTTTCGTCTGGGTGATTCTGGCAACGATTCCGAGCTTCATTGTCGTGCTGTTTCTGCCGCTGGACGCGGAATTCGGCAAACGCAACGGAAAATGATTTGTTTGAACGCGCCGGATTCCCCAGAATCCAAGCTTGCAATGAATTCAACCTGTTTCAACCGGCTGTGCCGCCTCTGGCTCGCGCTGGCGACCATGGCCGTTTCACTGGGCGCGGATGCGCAATCCGCCTTCACCAACAATCCGCCGCGCGTCCTCCCGCGCCGCGCGAGCATCATCCTGGTGGTTGCCAACGGCCTCGGCTATGGCGATTTGAGCTGCTACGGCCAGACCAATTTCCAGACGCCGAACCTTGACAAGCTCGCCGCCGAGGGCATCCGCTTCACGAATTATCAGGCCGGCGCCGCGGCGGATTCGCCGGCATTCGCGACGCTGGTGCTGGGAAAAGATTCCGGCCATCTGCGGCAGCGGGCGGACGCGGACATTCCGCTGGCGGCGGATGAAATCACCGTCGCGCAGATGCTGCGCCAGTCCGGCTATCGCACCGGCCTGATTGGCGAATGGAACTTGGGCGATGAGAATTCCAGCGGCGCGCCGTGGAAAAAAGGCTTCGAGGAATTCGCCGGCTATCTTAACGCCAGCGACGCGGCGAATGTTTACGCCGACTACATGTTCCGCTGCACGCCGGCGTCTTCCTACGACAAAACCAGCGGCAAATGGGTTGATTGGGATCCGGCCAAGCAAGGGCCGTCCACCGGCGGCCGGGAAATGATTTACGCGAACACACGGGGCCGGAACCAATACATCCCCGACCTGTTCACCAAGGCCGCGTTGAATTTTGTGAAGCTCAACCAGCCCGACCCGTTCAACCATTACCAGCCGTTTTTCCTGCTGGTGAATTATAAAATCCCCGGCGACGGCAAAAGCCTGGTGCCGACCGACGCGCCGTTTTCGGAGGAGCCGTGGCCGCAGCCGGCCCGGAACAAGGCCGCGATGATTGCGCGGCTCGACGGCTATGTCGGCCAATTGACGGAGCAGTTGCAAAAGCTCGGCATGACCAACAACGTGGCGATCTTCTTCACCAGCACGACGGTGCCGGACAAAACCGGCGCGGTGAACCCCGTTTTCTTTCACAGCGTCACTTCCACCAACGACGCGCGCGTGCCGATGATTATCCGCTGGCCACGAGCCGTTCCGGCCGGAGTCGTCAGCGGCTTCAAATGGTCGGCGCAGGATTTTCTGCCGACGGCGGCGCAAATCGCATTCACGAAACCTCCGGAAGGCGCCAGCACCAATTCAGTGGTGCCCGCGCTGCTGGGGCGGACCAAATAACAAAATCATTTCTGCCCGGCGGAAACCGGCGTGCTGAAATTGCGCTCACGCTCGACCTTTTTGGCGGCGAAGCTCACCCACGCGACCGCCAGCACGATGCCGAGCAGCACCGCCGCCAGCGCAAACCACGGCCATTGGTAACGGCGCGGATTCTTGTTTTCATCGTCCATGCGGATGGATCATAAATCCTAAATCCAAAGTCCAAAGCCCAAAAAATGTCCCCGAAACGAATCCCGCTGATTGAGGCGACGGGCGGGGTGAATCCTCCATCGAAAACTCGACCGGCGGAAAATTTCAGCTACATTGTGCGCTGCTGTTTCATGCACGATCAGGAATCACCAGAAAATCTGCCCGACGAGCCGGCGGCCCAACCCGCCGACGATGGCGCCTATGCCGTCCTGCGGAACGCGGATTTTTCCCGCTATCTCATCGGGCGCTTCGTGGCGTCGCTCGGCCAGCAAATGCTCGTCGTGGCGATTGACTGGGAGCTTTACCAGCGGACGCACTCGGCGCTGTCGCTGGCGTTCGTCGGACTGTCGCTGATGGTTCCGATGATCCTTTGCACGATTCCCGCCGGGCATTTCGCCGACACGTTCAGCCGAAAAAAAATCATCCTCGTCTCAACCCTCATTCTGGCGGCGGCTAGCGGCGGCCTCACCTTGATTTCCTATTTCGCCGCGCCGGTGTTCTGGATTTACATCTGCCTGTTTGTCCTGGGCGCGGCCCGGACGTTTTTGTGGCCGGCCAGCGCGGCGTTCGTGACCGGCCTCGTGCCGCTGAAGCAGTTCCCGCGCGCGGTCACGTTCAACAGCGGTGCGTTTCAATTTTCGTCCGTCATCGGCCCGACGGCGTTTGGCGCGGTCATCGCCATGACGCCGAACGCGGAGGCGCATGGGACGGCCTGGTCTGTTTATGCGCTGAACGCCCTGGCTTCGATCGCCTGTTTCGCACTCGTCGTGCCGATCAAGCATATCCACAAAGCCAAACCCGCCGAACCGGTTTCAATCAAGAATCTGGTCGAGGGCTTCCGGTTTGTTTATCAGAACAAAATCATCCTCGGCATCATCACGCTGGATTTGTTCGCCGTGCTGCTGGGCGGCACGGTGACGATCCTGCCGATTTACGCGCAGAACATTTTCCACGTCGGCGCGGGCGGATTCGGCTGGCTGCGCAACGCCATGCCCATCGGCGCGGTCGTTTGCATGGTCATCATCGCGCACCGTCCGCCGCTGCAAAAAGCCGGACGCGCCATGCTTTTGTCCGTCGCGATTTTCGGCGTGGCGACAATCCTGTTCGGCGTCGCCAACAAAAATTGCTTCGGCGGCTGGCTGGCGCTGCCGGGCGCGTTTTGGTTCTGGTTTTCGTTCGGGATGCTGGCGCTGGCGGGCGCGGTGGACAATGTGAGCGTCGTCGTGCGGCAGACGCTGGTGCAAATCCTGACGCCGGACGAAAAGCGCGGGCGCGTCTCGGCGGTCAACAGCCTGTTCATCGGCACGTCGAACGAGCTGGGCGGCTTCCGGTCGGGCATCGTGGCGTATATGTTCACGGTGCCGACCTTTTTGGGCAACCCGGCGGCGTCGGGCGCGATTGTGTCCACCGTGACCGGCGGCATCGGGACAATTCTGGTGGTGCTGGCCGTGGCGTGGATCTGGCCGCAAATACGGAAATACGGAAAGCTGGCATGACGCGAGGAAAAACATCCGCAGATTGCGCGGATTTTCGCAGATAATTTCAACCTCCGGCATCCGCGAAATCTGCGGGGAAAATCTGGAGCAAAGAATGCTGGACAAACCATTTTGCCGGGCACAAGGTCAAAATCGTGAAACAGGACAGGCCACAAAACTGATGGTCTGCCTAAACGTTAGACATTTTCGCGTATGAAAAAGTCCAGAGTGATTCAGTTTGTAATCGCTGCGCTATTAGTCAGTATCGGATGTGTGTCGTTGGCGACTCATGTGTCAATTGACATCATCACGATTTGCTTTTGCTTGCCGTCCCTCGTTCTGATGCGCCCATCCGAGATCACTCGCTCTATGGCGCGCCGAGATTTCTGGATTATGGTGGCCGTTCTGACTTTTTTTGTGGCGCTGGTTATTTTCGCGAATATGTTCCTGCCACAACCGGCCGGAGGGGATTTTTTCCGTCGTCCAGTGTTTGTTGTTCTGTTCTGGATGTTGATGATGTTGGTGTTATTTCGCCGGTGGCAAAAAGAGAGGAGCTCTTCTGGCGGCTATTCTTGATGAAGGCAATCTGCAAATATACGCCCCCTGCGGCGTGACTTCTCCCGACGCTCGCACTTCATCTTGACGCAGCCGCGCAGGAGGTTATTTTCGGCGGATGAAAAAGATTTCGTTTTGGCTGTTTATTTTCGCCTTTGCCGCCTTCACGTCCGGCATCGCGCGCGGGCAGGACTCGGCGACGCAGCAGCAGATTGACCAGATCAACGGCCGGATTCAGGACCTGATTGACGCGCAGGCCGCGCAGGGCAAAAAGCTCGCCGATCTGGAAAAGAGCATCGGCGATCTGGGCGACAAGCTGAACCAGCCCGTCATCAACAACAGCGCCAGCTCGGATGATTTGAAGAAGCTCGCCGAGCAGGTGAAGGACCTCGCCAAGAAACAGCAGGATGACAACGACCTGGTTTTGAAGGAGTTTGAAAAGCTCGCCAAGGCCGGCGGAGCGGTTAGTCACAAACCGCAGCCCGCAGTGGCGCCGGCTCCAACGGACAATTCAACAACCGCAAACGCGGGCGACAGGCAAAACGGCTTCTGGCAGCCGGTCGGCAGCGGCGACACGATTTCCGCCATCGCAAAGGCATACCAGGACAAGGGAATCAAGGTGACCAAGGAACAGATTTTGGCGGCAAATCCGGGCTTGAATCCGGGCAAATTGAAAGTCGGACAGAAAATCTGGATTCCCAAGCCGCAATAATCATCAATGCGGCAGCTTGAAATGGAGAACCAGGACGCCTGCCGCCGCGATCAGGCAGTAAAAGCCGAAAAACTTCCAGCGTCCGCCTTCCAGCCAGCGCGAAAGCCATTTCAAGGCGAGCCATCCGGCGAAGAAGCTGAAAACCATGCCGACGAGGCCGGGCGTTAAAAGATGCAGCGCGGATTCCTGGCTTAACGAGTGCGCCTTGATGAGCCGGCGCGCTTCCTGCGCGATCGCGAGCGGTGTCAAAACGACGGCCAGCGCGAAGCTGAATTCCTCCAGCTTTTGTTTCGGCAGGCCGAGCAGCAGGCCGGTGGAAATGGTCGAGCCGGAGCGCGAAAATCCGCGGAATGGAATGCAAATTCCCTGAACGAGACCGATCCAGACGGAATGCGCGGGCTGGATTTCCGAATGGCGCGGCGTTTTCTCCTCGCGCCAGCCGGCGTAGATGATCAGCGCGCCAACCGCCGCCAGCGCCCCGGCAATCAAGGGCAGATTGGAAAACAGCTTTTCAATTTCAGCATGGTCCGCGCCGCGCATGAAGATTTTCTCGATGACCATTTTCAATCCCAAATAGACGATTCCGGTGCAGAGGGTAGCGATGACGATTTGAACCGCGAACCATTGAAGCTGTCCGCTGGAGGCAAAGTAGTCGCGCCGCCAGCCGTTCCAGAAATAGACAATGACGGCGAACATCGTTCCGGTGTGCAGCATGACGAGCAGCATCGTCATTTCGGGAGCGGATGGATCGAGTCCCATGATTTTCTCGGCAGCGATGACGTGGGCGGAGCTGGAAACCGGCAGCAGCTCACACGCGCCCTGAATCAGGGCAAGGATCAGGATTTGAAAATAATTAAGCATGGCATTTCAAGGCGAACGGGTGCGACCGGCGGCAGGAGTCGGGCCGCCGTTCACTTTTTTTTGCCGAAGAAGGACGTTTCGCTGCCGCGCTGCTTGACCTTGAGCTGACCCAAAACGGAATGCCAGCTGATGTAAATCCTGTGCCAGTTGTTTTCGATGCCGAGCAGTTCGCCCTCGCTCATTTCGCTCAGGTGGCGCAGCGACGGCGCATGGCCAATGAGCGCAATGATCTCCTCCTTGGCGGGTGACTGGGCCTCGATGGAGGCAAAAATCAGCTCGATCTCCTGGGCGATGACGCTCTTGATCTCGAGAAAATGGTTTTCATCCACCGGCCCGAATTTTTTGCCGCGGGCGACGTTGATGAAGTGGTTGAACTGCTTCCAGCATTCGATGTGGGTTTCGATCTGGATGACCAGCTGGTTGATTTCTTTTAGCGTCATGAAGTCAATTTGAAATGGGTGACAATGCCGTCTGCGGGAACAGGAAAATGATCGCGCCGCCGCGCAGCTCGCGGGCGGTGATGCGCAGGACGGCAAAATGGATGCTGACCTCGGCCAGCGGCATCTGCGCCACATGCGCCTCGTGCAGCAGCGCCAGCACTTCCTTGCCGACGGCTTGCAGGACTTCCACCGGATATGCGGAAGACACGGTGGAGCTGACGATCTGGCCGGCGCGATCCACGGTGATGCTGCCGCTGGGGAGCTGTGTGACCCCGGCATGGGCGGTGGGCGAACCAAAAATGTTTTTCAGGAGTCCCATGACGCGACGAGTTTTTTGGTTTTTTCAAACAAGCCATCGCTGGTTTCCGGCGACCAGCCGACAAGAAAGTTTTTGTTCTCCCACGGAACCAAAAGCAGCCGGCGTTCCACATTGCTCGCATCCAGATGCAGCAGCGGTCCGCCATCCACCGCGTCGCCCATGCGCTTGATGATTTCCGTGGCGCGGCGCGTCCATTGGGCATATTGCCCGGCCGTCTGATCCTCCGTGCCCATCGCCTCATGCTCGCCCTGCCCTTCCGGTGGCACGGCGACAACGAATTCTGCGCCGACGCGCGCGAGCAGCGAAAGCTTCCAGACCGTGCGGCGGTGGGTTTGAGCCGCCTCATCCGAATCTCCGGAGGCGCCGTCGTTTTCATCAATGGCCTGGGCTGATTCCAAAAGCAGTGCGTTGACCGGTTTGAAGATGGTGCGCTCGTGATTCAGCTCGGCGGGCAGGTTTTCAAACGTGCCGGACTTCCAGGTGAGAATCCTTAGGAACGCCTTCTCGCCGCGCGCCCCCTCGGCCTCGGCATCCGTCAGCTCGCCTTCCTGAATCCAGAGTTTGGCCACGAGCGAGCCGCGCGTGATGCGCAGCACGGTGGAAGTGCGCGCGAGACATTCCATCTGGATGATGTCCATGAGACCCTTGCTTTGGAGGCCGCGGAAGCCGCCTTCCTGTTCGCGGCCCAGCAGCGATTCGAGACATTCGAGATACATCTGCAAATTGGCCTGCATCTCGGTCTTCAGCCAGAACATGTCCACGCCCAGCGCGTAGGCGCGCGAACGGAACTCCTCGTCCTCCAGCCCGCTCAACACCACGGTGCGCAGCTCGGGAAAACGCCGGCGCACAATGGCCAGCACCTGCAGTCCGTCAATGCGCGGCATCTTGAGATCGCAAAGGAGAAGGCGGAACGGCTCGGCGTCAAGCATCGCCAGCGCGCGCTTGCCGGACGAGGCGGTGCGGACTTCCGGCTTGCTGGGAAGCTGCGCAAGGATGTCCCGGCTCATTTCGAGCCAGTCCGTATCGTCGTCCAAAACCAAGATTTTATGCCGGACTTCCATTCCAAACGGGTGTTCCCACGCCCGATGTTAAAACGCCGGGGACATTATTTGCAATGATTTTTCACAGCATTTATTTTTCAACCGCTGGAAGTCTTTTATCAAAAACAGAACAGCACCGTCCAATGATGGAACATTCCATCCGCCGCAAACCACCTTCCGGAAACAATTTCATGCCCAAACCCGGCATCTTTTCCAGAAGTGGCAAGATTCTTGCTAGTTCAAAAGTAGTCTTGTTTATTACAAACAACACGGGTATAGCGTAATCAGCCATGTCAAACATTGTGAAATCAAAATTTGTCGGGTTGCTGCGAGGTCTGCTTCGACGCTTTGATGACGGCGGTGAAAGAACTGTCGCGCCATCCCGCCCTGTGGCCGCTTCCGCACCCCCGCCCGTTGCACCGCAATTCCGACCGCAGCCCAAGCCGGGTTTCAGACCGCAACCCAAACCGCAGCCCGCCTTAATTCCGCAACCCGCAGCAATCGCCGCCCCAGCCGCTCCCGTTGCGCCCGTTGTGCCGCCCGCCGCGCCCGCCGCCAGCACGAACAATTTGTTGTTGCCGTTGTCGGCCATTATCGCCGTGTTGCCCATGGACTTGCGCGCCAAGTTGATCCAAACGCCGCCGCCCGGCGCCTTCGTTTCCATCCCCATGGAAGATGTCCTGTCGCAACTCGCCCACGGTTCGGTCAAAACTTCCTTCGGCGAACTGCGCGCCGCCCTGCCTGGATTGTTTGACAATTCCGACGAAAATGACGCGCGTCAAATTGCCCTGCCGCTCAACGAAATCATTTCGCGGATCAACCCGGCCTTGCTGCCCCGCCGCGCCGCAAAAAAAATCGAGGTGGCGGACAGCATCTCCGGGCCGTTCGGCATGCAAACGCCCCGCATCGCTTTCACCCCACCACAACCTCCAGCCAAGCTCGTGCCAATGCCGTCAGCCAAAACGCCCGAACCGACACCCGCCCCGGCGGCCCGAATGACTGATGAGTTCCCGCCGACGTTTGTCCGGAAAGCCGCAGCGCCCACGCCAGCGCCCGCGCCGATTCCGTTTTCACCCGCCCGTGCGGCAGCCGTCGCCGGCCCGGGCGACCTGCAATTGCCGCTGTCCTCCGTCATCGCTTTGTTGCCGATGGATCTGTGCGAAAAACTGATCCAGACGCCGCCGCCCGGTGCTTACGTTCCCATCCCCGTCGAAAAAGCCGTTTCGCAGCTCGCCCACGGTTCAGTCAAAATGTCCTTCGGCGAGCTTCGTGCCGTCCTGCCCGGATTGTTTGACAACTCCAACGACAACGACGAGCGTCAAATTGTCCTGCCGCTCAACGAAATCATTTCGCAGATCAACCCGGCCTTGCTGTCGCGCCGTGTCACAAAAAAGATTGAAGTGGCGGACAACATCGTCGGGCCGTTCGGCATGCGCACACCAGACGCCGGCGCCACGCCGCCTCAAGCTCCGGCCAAGCCCGTGCCAACAACACCGCCACCCAAGACGCCCGCACCGGCAACCGCACCCGCAGCTCCGGCGGCTCCGGCGGCCCGTATTACACCGCCGCCAACAGTTGTCCCTAAAACTACCACAGCCGCGCCCAAGCCCGCGCCGATTCCATTTTCACCCCCGCGTGCCGGGTCCGCCGCCCCTGTTCCGCCCGCGCCAGTCAAACCTGTTTTTTCAGCGCCGCCGCCCGCACCCGCCGCACCCGTCGCCGTCGGCGGATTCAATTCCGCGCCAAAAATTCCCGTCGCCACGCCATCGGTTCCCGTTGGAAACTCCGTTCTCGCGCCGGTGTCCGCGCTGGCGGAAAAATGGCCGGAGGCCATCAAGATGGAACTGATCCAGGCGGATTTGATGAACGCGCAGGCCGTCCTGCCCACCGCGCTTATCGAACCCGGACTCAAGAGCGGACGCGTGATGGTGCGTTGGAAAAATCTGCGCACGATGATCCATCCCAGACCGGCGCCGGTTTCGGTCCACGACGGCGTCGATGTGGAACTGCCGCTCAAGGTGCTCGCGCCGCTGTTTTTCGCGAGCCAGAAGGCGGCGGGTCTGGCGAAGCAGAAAGTTTCCGTTTCGGCGGAAATTCCCGATTTGTTCCACGGTTCAAAAAAAGCGGAGGCTGCGGTTTCACCCGCACCCGTGCCGGCATCCGCCGCCAAACCGATTCAGACCCCGGCACCCGCTCCCGCGCCAGTCCGGCCTCCCGCGCCAGTTCGAACGCCGGCCCCGTTACCGATTCCCGCGCCCGCTCCCGCGCCAGTTCGACCTCCGGTTCAAGCGCCAGTTTCAGCTCCGGTTCCCGCACCCGCTCCGGTTCCGGTTCCGGTTCCCGTATCCGCACAGGTTGCGGCACCTGCTCCGGTTCCAATTCCAGCGCCGGTTCGGCCTCCCGCCCCCGTTTCGGCTCCAGCTTCGGCTCCAGCAATTTCCGCGGAAGTGGCGGAGACAAATTTTTTCTCGAAATCGGAGACTCCGAGCGACGCCGAGATCGAGCAGCAGGCATCATCCGAGGCAGATTTCAAACCGCGCGGCGCGACTCCGCGGGAAATCGTGACGCGCGCGATGGCGCTGCCCGGCGTGGCCGGCGCCGTGGTTGCCTTGTATGACGGTCTGCTCATTGCGGGGCAGGTGCCGCCGGATTCGGACGCCGACACGCTGGCGGCATTTTTGCCGCAGATTTTTGCGCGCACGGGCCAGAGCACGAAGGAGCTGCACATGGGCGAATTGAACAATTTAAGTTTTACAGTCGGCAACGTGTCGTGGAAAATCTTCCGCGTGAGTGCCGTTTATCTTGCCGTGTTCGGACGCGCCGGCGAGGCGCTGCCAGCGGCGCCGCTGGCGGCACTGGCCGGGCAACTGGATCGCAAAAACAAATAAACTTATGGCCATCATCAATCAAGCTACCAAGGAATTGCAGGTCAAGATCGTCTATTACGGCCCCGCGATGGGCGGCAAGACGACCAACCTCGTGCAGGTTCACGACCATGTGCAGACGCAGGCCGGCAACAAGGGCAAGCTCGTCTCGCTGGCGACAAGTTCCGACCGCACGCTGTTCTTCGACTTCCTGCCGATTGAGGCGATGACGATCAAGGGTTTCAAGACGAAGTTCCAGCTTTACACCGTGCCCGGCCAGGTGATTTACAACACGACGCGGCAGCTGGTGCTGCGCGGCGTGGACGGCATCGTGTTCGTCGCCGATTCGCAATACGAAAAAATGCCGGAGAACGTGGAAAGCTTCCAGAATCTCGTGGATAATCTGACCTCGTTGAAATTAAACATTGCGGACATCCCCTATATCCTGCAATACAACAAGCGCGATCTGCCGAACGCCGCGCCGGTCGAGTATATGGAATATCTTTTGAACAATAATGAAGTGCAGGTGCCGTCGTTCAGCGCCACCGCACACAAGTGCGATGGCGTGTTTGAAGCGCTCAACATGATCACGCGCATGCTGCTCCAGAAATTCATCAACCAGGGCGCCTCCCAGCAAGCTTGACATGGCCAACCTGCCCCAGCTCCTCAAGAAGGATGTGCAGCGGCTCGATGGCGCGTTGCGTGATTTCATCGGCCAGACCGATGCCACCGCCGCGCTGATCATTGACAAGGGCGGCTTTCTCATCACACACCAGGGCGACTCCTCGCAATTTGACGTGACCACCATCGGCGCGCTGGCCTCCGGCGCGTTCATGGCCAACCAGACCATCGCCGCCCTCGTCAACGAACCGAATTTCAACAGCGTCTACCAGCAGGGCGAAAAATCCAGCATGCTGGTCGTGAACGTGGACGAACACTGCCTGCTCATCGTCATCTTCAGCGCCAGCATCGGCGTCGGCATTGTGAAGTATTACGCCACCGCCACCATCAAGAGGATCGCCCACCAGCTTGCCCTCGCACGCGGCCGCAATCCCGAAGGCGGCCTTGACCTTTCCGCCCTCAACGTCGCCGACAGCGAAAGCATCTTCAAGAAAAAGAAATAGACGCAAGCCTTCCCGAAGCGGGCATGGCGGACCGTGGGAACCCGCGCGGCGAAATTATCTTTCACCGCCGAAAAAGGAGCCCGGCCTGTTGCGGCGGCTGACTGCAATCCGCCCCAAAACGGAATGCCAGCCGATGTATATCTTCTGCCAGGCATTTTCGAGACCGCACAAGTCGTCTCCGCCCATTTCGCCCAGGCAGCGCAGCGACAGCGCGCGACCGAGAAGCGCGGCGGTCTCCTCCCTGCCCGGCGACGGAATCTCGATCTCGGCAAAAATCTTCTCCAAGTCCAGCCCGATGATTTTTTTGAGTTCGAGGAAATGAGCTTCGTCCTCCGGCCCGAACTTCTTGGCGCGGGCGAGGTTGACAAAACAATTGAACTGCTTCCAGCACCCGATGTGAACCTCGATCCGGGCGATCAACTGGCCGGCACGCTTGTCGCTCATGGACGATCCTTTCCGGCCGGTGATGGGGGCGCCAGCCTGCTGTTTTGGGGCGAAAGGAAAATGATGGCGCCGCCGTGTGTCTCCTGCGCCGTGATGTGCAGACCGGAAAAATTCAGATCAAGCCCGGTCAGCGGCATCTGCGCCGCGCGCGCCGCGCGAAAGAGCAACAGCACTTCACACCCGATGTCGCGGAGCCGCCGCCGCGAAAACGCGGGGCCGACGGTGCTCGACAGCACGTTGCCGTGGCGGTCCACGGTGAAACCGCCCGCGGACAGTTTTTGAAAGTCCGGTCCGGACCTGAAAAACCAGTTCAAGATGCCCATGTGTCAGCCAGTTTTTTGCTTTGTTCGAACAAATGGCGCGGGTCTGCCTCCCGTGGCCAGCCGATGACAAACGTCCTGCCCTTTCCGGGCAGGGACAGCAGGTGTCGCTCCTGATTATGTCCCGCGATATGCGTCAGCGGGCCGGCACCAAGCTTTCGCCCGAGCCGCTGCGCCGTTTCCCCGGCCAGCCGCGCCCATGCGGCCAGTTGGTCCGCATCCCGAATGCCCCATCCCCTGGCTGCGCCACCCTTTTTGTCGGGCACAGTCACAACGAAATCCGCGCCCTCGCAAGTCACCGCCGTCAAACGGGTGACAAATGCCGTCTCCTCCTCTTCCTGCTTGGGCGTCGGGTGTTCGGCTTTCTTCATCGTCTGCGCAGATTCGAGCAGGAGCGCTTCCAAGGATTTGGTGATGGTCTGAACGTGGCCGGGTTCGGCGGGCAGGATTTCAAAGGCGCTGGTGTTCCACTTCAAAATGCGCCAGAACGCCGCCTCGCCGTCCGCGCCCTCCACCTGGGCGTCAATCAATTGCCCGTTCCTGATCCAGATGTGGGCCGCTTTCCAGCCGGACGTGATGCGCAACACGCTCGAGTTGTGCAATGCCGATTCCATCCGGATCACGTCCAGAAGGCTTTTTTTCTGAACGGCGCGAAACTCACCCTCGTTCCGGATCAGCAGCGACTCAATGCAGTCCAGAAACTTCTGCCGGTCCTGCTGCATGTCGGCCTTCATCCAGAACATGTCCACGCCCAGTTCGTAGGCGCGCGAGCGGAATTCCTCATCCGAAAACCCGGTCAGCGCCACCGTCCGCAATTCGGGAAACCGCCGGCGCACGATGCTCAACACCTCCAGCCCGTTCATCTGCGGCATCTTCAAGTCGCACAACAGCACCCGGAACGGCTGCACATCGAGAAGCGACAGCGCGCGCGTGCCCGACGATGCCGTCTGAATGTCCGGACTGCTGGGAAGCTGCGTCAGAAAATCACTGCAAACAGACAGCCAGTCGCTGTCGTCGTCCAAAACGAGAATTTTCGGTCGCGTTTCCATTCCTGACACAATCGCTAACTCCGACGCAGGACAAACTCAAGACAATTCCGCACCGGCGGAAGACTGTCGGTTCGTGAATCGTTGCATCGGAAACGGTTCACGATGCAACAATTCGGCTGACTGGCGGTTCAACAAATCACGGCAGCTTCGCATGGCTGCCATCGCAGAACGGCGCGTTTTTTGTGTGCTTGCAGCCGCACCAAGCTACGGTTTTGGACTCCTTGATTTCGGTTTTCAACGGCGCGAAGCCGGTGCCCTTGTGCGAGCCGTCGCAAAACGGCTGGCCTTTGGAAAGACCGCATGCACACCAGAAATAAGTGCCGGGTTCGGCTTTTTGGACGATGGGGGATTTTTGGGCGATTGTTGGTTCCATAATGTGGCAACAATAACCGCGTTGGGAAAAAATGCAAACGCCCCCCTGAACCCGGCCCGCCCCGGTTTAACGGATCGATCTTTCAGCCCTTGCATTTTCAGACCATTGCCGCCACCTGCAAAGTTGGTCAGCGACATGATCCCAAGAAATCATTGCCACGACAAAATACTTTGCGCCTTCGTCATCCAAAAATCCGCGCCCATTTGTGTCCATCCGCAGATGAAAATCAGAGCGGAATGAACTCGTGGCGGATTTCCTTCGCGTCGCAGTGCAGGAGCGCCACGGTGCGGCCCAGTCCGAACTTCGGCTTGCCCGCCGAGCCGGGATTGAAATACAGCACGTCGCCGATGGCCTCGCAAAACGTCCGGTGCGTGTGACCGAAAACGATGACTTGCGGCTGCACGTGCGCGATGCGTTCCTTCAACCGGTCGTCCGGCGCGAGCGGATTGACGATGTGATGGATCAGAAATTTACGCGTGCCAAGCTCGACGATTTCCGTCTCTTTGAATGGCAGCCCCATGTCGGTGTTGCCGCAAACGGCGGTGACAGGCGCAATTCCCTCCAGCTCGGAAATGATGGTGGAGTTGCCGATATCGCCCGCGTGCAGGATGTGGTCCACTCCCGCGAAAAGCCCGTGGATTTTCGGGTCGAGATAATTGTGCGTGTCCGAGATGACGCCGATGTTCATAAAAGGCCAAATTCTAAAAGCTGAAGGCTGAATTCCGAATTTAGAACTTAACCTTCAGCCTTTGGTTGTCACGCCTTCGACTGCTCCGGCGCTTCCTCGTCTTCCGGTTCCTTTTCAGGCTCGCGCGCGCCGGCGGTCTTGTCGGCGGGCGATTCGGCGGGCGCGGTCAGTTTCTCCGCCGCGGTGAACAGCGCGGTGAACAGCCCGCCGCTCATGAGCGTGTTGCGGAACATTTCCCATGTGGTCGGTTGCACATCCAGCCGGCCTGTGGTCAGCGCCTGAATCCAGCCGGCAACCGTTTTGGCGTAGGCCGGATCCTGCAGCCACGACAGCGTGTTCGTGACGAGATAAAAAATAACCGCGCCCAGCAGGCCGCCGAGCAGCAGCTTGAAGAACGACGCGCGACGGCCAAAGTATTTGCCCAGGCCGATGAGCGCCGCGAAAACCGCGTAGTTCAGCAGCAGGTAAAAGGCAAGCGGCGCGACGTGGTAATAAAAAACATTCAGCGCCACATCGGTGGCAAGCATCGTGCCGAGCGGCAGCCACCAGGCCATTGCGCCGCGGAAATACACGCCGGCGCAGAACGCGAAGGCGTAGGCGACGCTGAAATTGGCCGGCATCAGATTGGGAATCCGCGACACGGCGAACACGGCGACGAACAGCACCGGCAGCAGCTTGTTCCACTTTTCTTTCACTCCGACAGAGGATAGTTCACTTCGCGGCGGAGACAAGTCTTTCACTTCGACGCATGCTTGGCAAAAAATAATCCTGTCAATCGAGACCGGCCTGTCTAGCATTTCAGGACTCGTCCATGAACCGAAGAAAATTCATTCGCGCCACGGCGCTGGCGGCTTCAAGCCTGGGGTTCGCGCCCGTGCTGGGCAGTTGCAAGGCGGGTTCTCCCGCCGGGCCGGATTCAGACACGAGACAAACATCCACCGCCGCCGGCATTGACCGGCACACGCTGGTCAGCCGGCATGACATCGTGATCCGTGAGATTGATCCGATGGGCGCGCTGGCGGTGGGGAACGGCGGATTTGCGTTCAATGTGGATGTGACCGGCTTGCAGAGCTTTCCGGAACATTACGAAAAGACGATGCCCGTCGGCATTTTGAGCGACTGGGGCTGGCACAGTTTTCCGAATCCAGACGGATACAGCCTGGACAAATTCGAGTTCAAGACAATCAAGAAGCACGACCGGGAGTTTGTTTTTCCGGCTGCCAGCACCAGCAATCCGCTTCCTGATGCAGCCTACCTGCGCGCCAATCCGCACCGTTTCGGGCTGGGCCGGATCGGGCTGGAATTGACCAAAGCCGACGGCTCGAACGCGGCCATGGAGGACGTGAAGAATCCGGAACAGAAATTGGATTTGTGGGGCGGCATTTTGACCAGCTCGTTTGAAATTGACGGCGTGCCGGTGCGCATCACAACGGCGGTTCATCCGCAACGTGACGAAGTGGGCGTGCGGATTGAATCCGCGCTCATCGCGCCGGGCCGGCTGAAAGTCCGCATCGCATTTCCGTATGCGCTGGGAACGTTCGGGCCGGATTACCAGGACTGGACCCAACCGGACGCGCACCAGACGATGCTCGCCCAGCGAACCGATGACGGCGCGGATTTCGCGCGGACGCTGGACGAAACGCATTATTTCGTGCGCGCAAAATGGTCCGCCGGCGTGACGCTCACCGAAACCGGGAAGCATCAATATCTGTTGAGCGGTTCATCCGGCCTGATCGAGTTGACCGCCTGGTTTTCGCCCAAACCGATCCAAGGCGAGCCGGACAGTTGGGGTGAAGTTGAAACCGCCAGTCGGGATCACTGGAAAAATTACTGGAGCCGCGGCGGGATGATTGACCTGTCGGGCAACGAAGACCCGCGCGCCGCCGAACTGGAGCGGCGCATCGTGCTGTCGCAGTATGTGATGGCAGTGCATGACGCCGGTTCGCTGCCGCCGCAGGAAACGGGGCTGGCCGTCAATTCCTGGTTTGGCAAATTCCACATGGAGATGTATTGGTGGCACGCGGCGCATTGGGCGCTTTGGGGCCGGCCGGAACTGCTGGAAAAAAGTTTGGGCAACCTCACCCAGCTCATGCCCGCCGGTCAGGCGATGGCCCGGCGCGAAAATTGCAAAGGCGTGAAATGGTCGAAGATGACCGGGCCGGACGGCGTTGAAAGTCCTTCGGGCGTGGGACCGGTTTTGGTCTGGCAGCAGCCGCATCCGGTTTATCTCGCCGAGCTGGTCTATCGCGCCCGGAAAAATCGCGCCACCCTCGAACGCTACAAGGAAATCGTTTTTCAGACCGCCGACTACATGGCGACGTTTGTGGATTATGACCCGGAGCGAAAACAGTTCGTGCTGGGACCGGGCGTGGCCTCCGCCGATGAAGGGCACACCGATTACGCCCACAATCTCAACCCCGGCATGGAACTCGGCTACTGGCGCTGGGCGCTGGAAACCGCCCAGACATGGCGCGAACGGCTTGGCATGAAACGCGAGCCGCAATGGGACAAGGTCTTGAAAGACCTCGCGCAGCCGCCCATCCGCGACGGCGTTTATGTGGCGGTTGAACTTCCCGAGGACCACCGGCCGGCAATCATGGCAACCTGGCTTTGCGGTGTTTTGCCGGGAACCGGCATTGATCGGGACGCCATGCGCCAGACGCTGGAAGCGGTGTCGGCCTCGCGAACGCGCGGCACGCAGTCAACCGTCACCTGGGGCGTTGCCATGGTCGCGATGTGCGCGGCGCGAATGGGCGAACCGGAACTGGCAATTCAACTGCTCGTCCCCGCGTTTGAAACAAATCCTTTCCGGGCGTCGGGCTACACGATCCGCCGGCCGGAGCAGACGCCGATGTATATGCCCGCCAACGGCGGCTGGCTCGCCGCGACCGCGATGATGGCGGC